>CAYRYS010000001.1:0-137811 GCA_964428555.1 uncultured Spirochaetales bacterium
GGTTTTAATAGTTTTGCTTTCACCCAAAAGGTTCGTGGCACTAACTTTGGATTAAATGGCAATTGCAGTATTGATATTCCCAAAACCTGCAATTGATAATTATAAACTGTACTTTGTAATACTAGTGAAAGTATAAGACAATTACATATTTTAAAGAAAAGCTGGTGCTCCCACTTTATTCTATGTTACAGTGTAGCGAGGTATATAAAGAAGGGGTTACCATGAATAAATCCAATGTTGCATTGCTCTTATTTTTCTTGCCGTTGTGTCTGTTTTCGCAAAATATAGTTGCATCCGGCAGTAGATATGTAATTGATGATAATTGGGAGTACACTGTTTCATCATTGCAGACTCCTCCTCTTGAAAATGCAGATTGGCAGGAAATATCAGTACCCGGATCTATTTCAGCAGAAGAAACGAATGGTGAAACTATTATCTGGATGCGAACAACAATCGATATCAGTGAGCCAACAGCGAATGGTCTTTATATTTTTACTGCATTTACCGGTGCATATGAAGTGTTCATAGATACAGCTATGATCGGAGTGCATGGACAATTTCCCCCGAATTTTCAGTATGACTCCGGCAGGCACCGCAGATATCTGGTGCCGAGCAATATTGAGACCGGAGAACACCAATTATATATTCGAATATTCAAAGAGTCAGGTGCATTTGTAATATCACCTGCCCCATATGCAGGCGGCCGGAGTGAGTATCTTTTTGACAAGTTTCTCTCGAGTTTTCTGACCTCCGATATTTTTCTCATGTTTGCAATGATCAATCTATTCATATTTGTCTATTTTGTAATCCAGTTTTCATTTCGAAAATCAGAAACCTCTAATTTGTATTTTGCTTTAGCAAACTTGTTTTTTGCAGTGTACTTTTTTGAAATGGGATTTGGATTCAAGTTTTTTCACTTTCTTTTATACTATGCTGTTGTTAAAGCCTCTTTAAGTACAGCAATTTGTTTTCTTGTACTGTTCTTTTTTACGTATTTCGATTACCTCAACAAATTGTGGGTTAAAGTCCTTATTGGCTTAGTTATTTTTGGGGTTTTTACTGCATTTCTCATAAATGCAACCTCTACAGATGCTATTGTCGAAATGTTCAATATTTCTCTTATTCCTGTATTACTAGGTATAGGATTTTTGTTCTGGATCTCCCTCCGTGCGGTAAAACGAAAACACGCGAATGCCTGGATAATTTTAGGCGGGGTCATTTTCGGGGTATTATGCGGAGTCCACGATATTGTATACCAGCTTTTAGGTTTACGTCCTTTTGCATGGCTTCAGGGAATAGGTATCTTTGCGTTGAATGTTAGTATGTTTATTACTCTTGCAATTCGAAGTGTTCAAGCATATAATACTTTGGAGATAACCACCCAAGAAAGCGCAGAAAAGACTGAGCAGCTTGAAAACTATGTAATGAACTTAAGAGAAGCATCTGAATCTGTAATGAAGGTAACTAATGAACTGGATGGAAGTATTAAGAAAGCAAAAGAGAATATGGAAAGTCTTTCAGCTAATACTAGTACAATTACCGGCGGGGTGGATAATCAGGCAGATGCAGTTAATTCGACAAATACTGCAACCCAAAGCCTTCTTGATTCACTAAATACAACATTCTCTCAATTGGATCATCAGGCAGTGAATGTTGAAGAAACTTCTGCAACAATTGAACAGATGCTTCAAAATATTACAGAGATAACAGAAAACCTCCGGTATACCACCCAATTTACCCAAGATTTGGAAAAGCGTACAAAGGAAGGAGAGGAAGCAGTACTCTCTTCAACAGAATCAATGGAGAACATGAAAAAGGTATCGCAAAACATCTATGAGATAGTTGATACAGTAAGCGAACTTGCAGAGCAGACCAACCTTCTTGCAATGAATGCAGCAATAGAAGCAGCACATGCAGGAGAGGCAGGGAAAGGTTTTGCTGTAGTTGCAGATGAAATTAAGCGCCTAGCTGAAGACAGCAGTACCCGCTTTCAAGAGGTTATCAGTCAGGTAGATACAATCATGGAAAATATAGAAAGTACTGCAAAAACGAATGAAAGTGTCAAGAGCATACTTGTGGATATAAATAAAAACACAAATTCAGCAGTTGAGCAGGTACAATCTGTCTATTATGCAATTACTGAACAGAAAACAGCGAGTGAGCAAATACAAACCACACTTACAAATCTCTATAATTCTAGCGAAAATATGCGTGAAGAGGCAGATAAACAGCGAGCTGGCAGTACTAAGATCCATCAAAATATGGCAAGCCTTGTAAAAGCCTCAGGGGCATTAAAGAATAGTGTGAAAAACATTCAAAGTGAAAATCAGGAACTTCTTTCACTTATCGAACATATACGGGAAATATCTCTTGAGAGCAGAAGTATTGTTGCTGCATTGGATGATATGATGGAAAACAACGGATAGCTTAGTACAGCAGATAATGAAAAAACAGTATAAAAGAACCGGATTACAGAATAATGAGATATATGAGTTTCGTGAGTTTATTTATGGATTCTACCTCAAATATGGCCGTGACTTCCCCTGGAGAAAGACTTGCAGCAAGTACGAAATCCTTGTTTCGGAGCTTATGCTTCAGCAGACACAGACTCAGAGAGTTGCCAAGAAGTACCCTGAGTTCCTAGAATCATTCCCAAGTTTTATTGCATTAGCTAATTCGGGCTTATCGGATGTAATAAAACTGTGGCAAGGGCTTGGCTATAACAGGCGTGCAAAGTTTTTGCAACAGGCTGCAAAAAAGGTGGTTCAGGAGTTTGACGGCAGGCTTCCGGAAATGAAAGACGACTTATTATCTCTGCCCGGTATTGGAGAGTATACTGCTAATGCATTGCGTGTTTTCTGTTTTCAAAAACCGGAACTAGTTATTGAAACAAATATCCGCAGGGTGTTTATTCATCATTTCTATCCTGAAGATGTTCAGGTCCATGATAAAGAGATTCTCCCTCTAATAGAACAAACCAAGGATTACAAAGACCCGAAAAACTGGTATTACGCACTCATGGATTATGGCGCGTTTCTCAAAAGCACAGTTACGAACCCCAATCGAAAAAGCGCGCATTATACAAAGCAGAAACGCTTTGAAGGCTCTGATAGACAAATACGGGGTGCTATCTTGCGCTATTTAAGCCAGCATTCCCAAGGTAATGCTGCAGATATTGCCGGTGCAGTGGATATAGAGGAAAGACGGATAATCTATAATCTTGAAAACCTAAAAAAAGAGATGATGGTTGCAGAAAATCCTGAAGGATATTTTTCTTTACCGAAATAGGAGTCACCCTGTTACATTAGCAATGGCTTTTCGTATCATGCGCTTCTGCCAATCAAGGAGAAACTCCTCTGCTTCTTTGTTGTCTCCCTTTACATCCGCAAGCACCCTGAATACAGGTTCAGTACCTGAGCCGCGCATCCAAATATATGCAGCGTGTTCTCCCTTTTGTGTTAAGAAAATAATTTTCAGTCCTCCCTTTTCCTTTCCGGTTCTAACCCCGGGGCCTGACCCTTCTTTTTCCTGTGTTCCTTCATAATTTATTTCTTTCCAGGAGGCTGCTTCAAGAAGCTTTGAAAGCTCGGATTTATTTTTCTCCCACTCAGAGGGAAAAAGGTTTTCATATGAAGCCTTTAATTGCTTATGAGTAATTTCAGGTACCTTCATAATGGCCCGATCTTCATACGCGCTTGTTGTGGTATATTGGGGTATTGTTCTTAGTATATCTGTTAAGGTGTATTGCGGATCATAGGAGCTTCCCATGCCTGCTCTGGTAAGCCAAATGTGAAACAAACCTTGCTTATCTTTGGTAGTCCGTATTGATAGAAGTTTAATGATGGATAGCACGGTATTTAGAGGATCCCGTACTGCTGCTGGGTGGGTGATATTGCCGCCATTGGATCCTTCTCCAAGAATACGTACAATGTAACCCTGCTCCCGCAATTCCCTGGCTTTTGTAACAGCATTTGCTTCACCTACTTCAGACCGGAAAACACTGCACCCGAATGCCTCTGCAATCTCATTTATACGGTTGGAGGTAGGGCCGTTTACAACAACCGCAAGTTTTTCGGTGTTATCATCACTTAAATATGCTAAAAAGGAGAGTTCTGCAAGCACCGTTAATGCAAAGACTTGCTGAGCTTCAATAATTTTGCATGTATTGGTTTCTGTATCATAATAGACGAGGTTCCCTCTGTCTCCGTCACAGTCAGGTACATAACCCAGCACATACTGAGGATATTCATCATGAAATTTGATGAGCTCTTCTTTACACAAATCCAGAGAGGCGCCTTCCGGTACTATCCGGTGTGTAATCTGTCTGGGCACACCGTTTACAGGAGTTACCTTACACCCGAGTTCTGTCAAATAGGTATTATCGATTGTAAGGGTCCTGGCGCTTCCGTTTAGTTCCGCGATTACACCTGGTCTTATTTTATTAATCTGGGCTGTATACTCCTGCTTTCTTTTCTGGAGCAACTGAGTATTGTCAGTGCCTGTAAAAACCATATCTGTGAATTGATGGTAATGTTCAAGGCTTTTGTTTTTATTATCATCAATAGCCTGGTAAATCTCCTGAATTTTTGGGACTGTTTCTTCAGCTGCTTGTAAATCCATGTATGCTTTCTTGACCTCAGATTCAGATTCAACGAATTGAGAAAACCTGTCAATGAGTACTTGAGACTGACTACCGCCTAATACACCGCCGTTTCCAAGCCCGAATTTAAGGCCGTTATGACCAATCGGATTATGACTTGCGCTGACATATATAAACCCGTCAATTTGCTCATCCAGTTTAGCTGAAGCCATAAGCTCAGGAGCTGCAGTAATAAAAAGATATTTAGGAAAGGTTTTCCTGGTAATGAAATATCTCAAGAATATTTCTGCTATTGCAGGTCCTGTTGGTCTGGAGTCACACCCAATTAAAATATTCGGCTGCTGTTTCCCAGTTTTCTCTCGGAAAAAATCGAGTACTGTTTTAGAAATACCCCATAAGAGTATTTTATCTTCATCTGTGATAGATGCGCTAAAGCTCTCTTCATCTTTAGATTTTGTAAATATTTTTCTCCAACCTGAAGCTGACAATATATATTCCTCAAATGCATTCTTCACCCTATAATATGAATAAGAAAAATCAGCAGAAAATATTGGAGATGACAAATCTGTAAGCTCTAAGCCTGTGGAACTATGGAGCATAAAAACCTCTCTTTTATATGAAATCCTGAAATAAGCATAATTATGCTTTCCATGAATGTCAACGAGTTGTATTGATAAAAAAAGCCCGCTAAAAAGCGGACTTTTATAATATTGCTTTGGACTTGTACTGGTTTAAAAGTGCAGGCCGAAAAGAGCACGTATTGGTGTCCAGTGCTCGCCTTTTGCATTTACTCCATTGATAAAATAATCAGAGTATACTCCAAGATAAGCAAGGTCTAGAATATTAATAAAGAATCCTGCGCCTGTTGAAAGCAGAACTCCGTCCTCTGTATTGGATGTGCGCGGTCCGTAATAGCTGGCATCAAAATATGTTACAAAGCCTGGGACAATGTTTTGTAGGTAAATTGCAGGCAGAAGAAAACGTGCTTCCAAATTATTAACAACTTTGAAAGGCGAATCGTAAGCAGCATCATTTACTCCTCTTATTGCGCCTCCTAAACCGGTCCTTGGATATCTGCCTCCAAAAGTCTGGAGCACATTGATAGGTACATATTCACCAAAGGCGTAGTCAACGGAAAAGAAATCCGCAAGGTAAATAGAAAATAGATTATTATCCTGTTCCGGCGCAGCGTCGAATACTGTGAAGAAACCTTTTGTAGTCAGGTTAAATCTGGAGAAATTGGCGTAACCGATAATATTATTAGCAAGAAAAGACGGTCCCCATTCAAAAGTAACTTCAGCTTCAAAACCAGTCTTAGTTTTATGATCACTATTTTCTACGACCGTGTCATAGGTGATACCTGTATACAGACTGTTCTGAACTATACCATCTGCATCCGGTAAATTGGAATTATGAATGAGCTGCTGTACATCCGGATTATTTTGATAAGAATCGTATCTGCCCCTGTAATAGAGAAAGCCTTCCAGCAGGTTGCTGTCTGTTACTTCGTTCCATAGGATACCTTGAGCTAAACCGAGCGCCCAATCAAAGTTTACGCGGGTATGCTGAAATGGAGGAGCTGCGGAGTCAAAGGTTTCTTCAGTTCCGATATAGGGGTCTCCCGGGGTGTACGTTGATGGTGAAGGGTGACGGAAATAGGTCTTTCCTTCCCATCCTCCGCCAAGCTCAAGCCATAGAATTGTGTCTACTCCTTCGAGAAATGAAATACCGCTGTATCCCAGATCGATGTCAGCACCGAATAAGCGTACAGCAGGGGATATAATGATATTACTTTCCTCAGATTGAGCAAAAAGAAAAGATGATAATAATAATAAGATAGAAACTAGTACCAGTGTTTTCTTCATGGATTTTTGCCTCGCTTTTGAATGTATAATAAGCTAAATAGCTCTAATATATTATTATATTTTTACCTGAGAATACGGAAATGTCAATCTATTTATTTACTTCTTGTAAATAAATAGATTTTTTCTAAAGCAGCGGAGGTACTTAATGTCCTTTTTGGTTATGCTTTGATTTCCATAAACTCTAGTGAGAATTACTGATCTAAGACGTCGAAAATAGGCATGTCTAATATGGGGATTCCAAATAGATATCTCTTCTAATCTAACGAGCCAACCGCGGAATATACGTTCGTTTTTTGGTCTCAGCTTGTTTAGTTCTTTAATGAATCTATCATGCATACTCATAGTAGATATCTTATACAAAGCACGAAGAAGCAATGCTAATATAATTACTAAAACAAGGGCAGATGCAGCATATATCAAAACCCGAAGATACTGAAAAAAGGAACTTTCATCACTTTGCTGTAAAACAGTGTGTCCAAAAATCGCTTCTACCTGTCTGGCTGTACCTAAATCCTGCATTAATGCATATTGGGATAGATTGATGTTTTCATCATTACCTATTGCGTTTATTAAAGGAGTTGCCTCTATGGTTGCCCATCCATTGTCCCTGGTCCATACCTCGACCCAGGCGTGGGCTGAGTGTCCGGTAATTGTTGTACTGCTTTGGTTTCCGGGAACCTTGGCTACAAAGCCGGTAACATAGCGTGCTTGATATCCATTTAACCGCAGAAGGACAGCCATTGCAGAGGCAAAGTGCACACAATAGCCCTGTTGCTGTTCAAAGAGGAAGTTGCTTACAAAATCAACTGACCTGCTGGGAGGAGATGTTGATAATGTATAAATACAGTTATCTTCAAAATAATTGAATATGTTTCTTGCGGTATCCAGGGCAGAACTGCCTGAAAGCTGTCCTGCGAGCAGCTCAAGTTCTCTTGGGATCCCTGTTGGAACTTGCAGGTATGGGGCATTGTCCGGTTCCTCCGGAAAATCCGGATTCTGGTATAATGTATAGCTTTCTTCAAAGAGTAAGGCACGTTCTAACCCATACCCTGTGGATCTGTCACCATAATAACCGCTTGCACGTTCACTGTTATGAAAAGAAAAATCTGAGAACTCAAGTGTATGGGGAATCCCGACCATGTAGTCAAGGAGTATCTCGATTGACGGTCCGGGATTTCCCGATGTTTCAGGATATTTTATTCCTCCGCTTCTCTCTGCCAGGTTCCAGCTTGAACCTGTATAAACCGTGTATACATTGTTTCGTAAATAGTATTTCCCCCTGTCTCCGTATAATCTAAGCACTTCCTGATCAGATAATGCAGGCTGTCCGCCGAGCCTTCCATGATCAAAACCGTGTCCATACCCGGGAATATTGTATAGAAGAGGAAACTCGGGAAAAAGCTTGAGAATGAACTGCCTGGAAATTGGGTGAATAAGGCTGTCAACTATTAAGCTGCCTTCAGGTGCAGAACCGAATCCCCAAATAAGGGAAATTGAAAGAATAATAAGTAGAAACGGTATACTCATACAAGCGGGCTGAAGGCTTTTTTTTGAATAGCTTTTTCTATATATTTGATACAGCACAGCTATAAAGATGACTATCCCCGAGATAAGATAAAGCCATATTGCGGACATGATAATACTAGCAAGAGCAATTGCAAATAGAGAGAGAATCAGGAAAGGACGAAAGACTTCTTTTTGCAGTACTATTCCTGCGGAAATGCTTGTTATAAAGACTGTTATCATGAAAAAGGTGAAAGAAACAGCGCCGCTTTGTTCCCATTGTGAAAATAGCTCAGTCCAGTATTTGAAGGCTGAATAGGGTGTCATGAGTATGTTGGTCAATACAGTGAATGCTAATATTGTATAGAGCCAGAGAAGTAAAGTTCTTGCTGTTTTCGCTGCCTTTGGATTATCCTGACCGCTAATGTACCATAAAGGAAGAACACAGATCAGAAAGGCAAAAACGAGGTAGTAAGGGCCTGAAGGCTGAAGAACAAAATACGCAAGAATTGGAAGTAATGCAGAGTATAGCAAAAATGATAAAGACCTGAGTATCCAGATTAAGATTTTCCTGATCATGTTAAATCCTCCTGAATAGTTTGGGAGGATTTCAGGATCCGAACGGATTGTCCCATAACATCTCCATAGGACATGCAGAATATCATCTCTTCATGGGACATTGCGCGTGTATTTATTATCATAGCAGACGCAGGGTTTGCATTGTTAATTCTGGTAAATGCGGCAAAAAAATCCGGATCATATAAATGGGTAATAAAAAGAAGGGATTGACAGTTTGCATATTCTCCAAAATCCGATTTCATATATACCTGGAGCGGAGAAACGTCAGAGTCGAAACGGGTTTTTGCCATCTCTTTATAAATTGCAGGAAAGCTGTTCGGTGAGTCACCGTAGAAATTGATGTAATGAGAACCTGAGGCAGAAATACTAACTGGTACTCTGTTATCCAGATAGTGTTTAAGGAATGCTACAATTGCCTCAACTGTGGAGTCTTCTGCTTCCAAAAGTGCAGCCCCTGTTTCTTCTGTGGACTTACGAAAATCAGGAAATATGCTTACACCCGGAACATGGGGTTTATCAAAGGTCTTTATATAGGGTTCACCTAAGGAAGCGAACTTCTTCCATGAAATGTTCCGTATCGGCATGCCGTCTCTATACTCGGTTAATGTACGGAATGATGCCTGGTCTTCCAGCTTGCCCCCTACAGCAGAGAGGCTTTGGCTGTCTTCGTTTTTCATTCCCCTATACCATGGATCAATTTCAATTATCTTAGGATATACATAAAAGGTCTTTTGCCAGACTTCCGGGTAATATGAAAACCATCCCATAAAATCTGTAACAACAATTTTGTCCAGTCCCATTGTATAAATACCGCGGTATGGGCAATGAAGGGAATACTCTATCTTTTTGCTTTCCCCCGGTCCAAGTGCAAATTTTTGGGGCGGTATGCTTTCCTTTTTCAGCGGCCCTTCAATTTTAAAAAGGCATTCAATAGATAAGGCACTTAGGGAAGCTTCATTCGTTATAATCATGGTATAATCAACAGAGCTGCCTTTAACCGGATGGTCCTTGGAAAAATCCTGAGTGTGTTTCAGGGTGAGCACAATATATAATAGCTGCCCCACTGAAACAAAAGGTAAAAACAAAAGGAAGCTGAATAGAAACGTTGCTGCACCTCCAAAATAGCTGCTCATTAAATACAGTATGAACAAGCAGAAACAATAGAGGAGTGTCTGTGGTACCTTAATACTTATTGGCATCATGTTCCTGACGGTATTGGTGTTTTATCTAAGATTGAATCAATAATCTGTTTTGCGGTCCTATTGTTCAGACGTGCCTCAGGAGTAAGAATCAGCCTATGGGAGAGTACCGAAGGAGTCACTGCTACGACATCCTCCGGTATGACAAAGTCCCGGCCAGTAATGGCTGCTTTGCTCTGTGCTGCCAATAGAAGGTGTCGGCTTGCGCGGGGACTCATTCCAAGCCGTACATATTCGTTGGAACGGGTCCTCTGTGCAATATCAATAACAAACTTCCGCACCTGGGGAGAAACAAAAACAGAATGTATAGCTTTCTGTGCTTCTGTTATCTCCTGTGTATTAGAAACCGGAGTTAAATCATGAATCGGATTGCTTTCCTGAAAACGGTGAAGAATACGGTCTTCTTCCTGAGGATTGGGATATCCCAGTGAAATTGAAACACCGAATCTGTCTACCTGTGCTTCAGGAAGAAGAAAGGTGCCGGCAAAACTGGAAGGGTTTTGTGTTGCAATAACAAAAAAAGGTGAGGGCAGCTTATAGGTGACTCCATCTACAGTAACCGCATGTTCCTGCATACCCTCAAGCATGCTTGCCTGGGTACGTGCAGATGCCCGGTTTATTTCATCAGCTAAAATGAATTGATGCATAATAGCTCCGGTTTTAAAAACAAAGTCACGCTTTTTCTGGCTCCAGACAGTCATTCCTGTAATATCTCCTGGCAGGAGGTCAGGTGTAAACTGTATCCTTCCAAAATCCATTCCTGCAGAAATCGCAATTGTTCTGGAAAGGGTAGTTTTGCCGACTCCGGGAATGTCTTCTAAGAGAACATGGAGTCCGGAAAGGAAACCGATAAATAAGAGTTCTATTTCATTTTCTTTCCCGACAAATACAGTTTCAACAGATTGGAGCAATTTATTATGTAAAGCTTGTACTTCAACTGGTTTCATGATTCACCCTTTTATGTTTGTGTTTTAGCTATAAGAAAAATATTACCTATTAGATATGTAATGAAATTTACTATACTCTGTGGTTTGAAACAAGCAAATATAATTACTACTAGTAGGATAGTCCTAGAAATTATTAGATACAATTTGCTGAGTAAAAAGGTGTTTTCTGTAACCATGGATTTATCTATTTTCTTTATAAAATATATACATTTTCTTTAATATAGCATAAGAATGAAATGGGGGCACCTCTACCATAAACTATTTCAATTTTATAAAACAAACCATGTCCGATCCATATTGCTTCCAGGTAAATTCTTCGGGTCTGAGCAGATGATCAAGGTCGCGAATACCCAGGTCACCAATGGCCTCGGTTCCTGCGCCGATAATAACCGGAGCAGTAACAATGACCATATCCGTTGCAAGTTCTGCTTTCAGAAAACTTGTAATAACTCCTGCGCCTCCTTCTATAAACAGGCTGCCTAATCCAAGAAGTTCCAATTCGGAGATAATAGACGCAGGGGGTAAGAGTTTGTTTGCGCTTTCCGGGATGCACTTAACCTGGACACCAGCAGATTCCAGCTCTGCTTTTCGTTTCGGATCTGCAGAGGTTGAGGCTATAATGAGGCTGGGCTGAGCAGATGCTGTTTGAACAACATTGCTGGACAGAGGGGTGCGAAGGTTTGTATCAAGTATAACCCGTACAGGCTGTCTCGGATTGCCATCCAGTCTGCATGAGAGCTGTGGATTATCCTGCAAGACTGTTCCAATGCCGACACATATACCCTCATGGTCTTGCCTCATTGTATGTGCTAGATTCAGCGTTGCATTGCTGGATATATATTTAGATTCTCCTGTGCTCGTTGCAATCCTTCCGTCAATGCTTTGAGCATAGCTAATAGTAATCTTCTCCATTCTGGGCAATCTCCTTCTTATGCTGATGAACCGGATTCAGAATAAAGAAGGGAGTTTATCCTGCCCATAATCCAATCTGCAATAAAAGCAAGCAGTGCTGCTGTTATTGCTCCCTGGAGAACAAAGGATTGGTTATTCCGTGCAAGCCCTGATACAATCGGGCTTCCTAAGCCCCCGGCCCCTGCAATAGCTCCTATTGTTGCTGTTCCTATATTTATGATGATAGAGGTCCTTAAGCCTGCCATAATGACACGTGCTGCAATTGGCAGCTCAACTCCAAAAAGAATTTCCCAATCAGCCATTCCCATTCCTTTTGCAGATTCCTTTACTGCAGGCTGTACAGATCTAATTCCTGCAATTGAGTTATGTACTATAGGCAGCAGGCTATATAGAAAAAGGGCCACAATTGCAGGCTCAAAGCCAAAACCAAGCACTGGGACAAATAAGGCAATTACAGCAACAGGAGGGAATGTCTGTGCAAGGGAGGTAAGGTCAAAGGCTAATGTGAGAAAGGGCATACCCCAGGTCCGTGTAACAATAATTCCGATTGTAATACCGCAAAATGCTGCAGCTGTGCTGGAAGCTATGGTAAGCCCCAAATGCTGAAGCAGGAGGGTAACAAGAGAAGTTCTTGGATAAATATGCTGGGAAAGGTTCGGAAAGACTTGAGATAACAGGTATACCTGTATTCCTGGGAACAGAACGAATATGAGAAAGGCTAAGATAACTATGCCCATGAAAAGAGTTTGTAAGACATCCGAGCTTTTCATTCTGTCTCTCCTGCATTCAGGTAATCTTCAAGGCCTTCAAGTCCAATTTGTCCAATAAGCTCTCTATCTTTATTTACAATTGGAACTGAACGGACCCCTTGACCCATCATCCTAGATAATACTTCCCGTAAAGAACCGTCATTGCGCACAGATATTGTATCCGGTTCTGCCTGGGTGTATTGCTCTTCAAGGGGAATAGAGTTGTCAATGTATTTCTGATCTATCCATCCTAATACCTTTTTATTCTCATCAGTTACCCATAGATACCGTGCACGTGTTTTTTCTTCGCAAGTAAAGGCACCGTTTTTAAGTACACAGTAATCAGGTTTTTCCATTACTTCTGCAGCTGTTATCCGGACCAGCCGTTTTAATGCCCTGTCTGAGCCTACGAAATCACGGACAAAGCGGTTTCCAGGGCTGGAAAGGAGCTTGTCAGGTGAAGCTGCTTGAATAAGTTTTCCATCCTTCATGAGTATAATTATGTCAGCAAGGCGGATAGCCTCGTCTAAATCGTGGGTAACAAAGAGAACCGTCTTTTTGAGTTCCTTTTGAATACTTAGAAAGTCGTCCTGAAGCACTTCTCGGTTTAATGGATCCACTGCTCCGAATGGTTCATCCATTAAAAGGATTGGAGGGTCAGCTGCAAGACCGCGGGCAACACCAATCCTCTGCGCTTCACCTCCGGAAAGTTGCGAAACACGTTTTTTTGCATATATTTTTGAATCCAGGCCGATGAAGTCCAGAAGCTCCTCTGCTCTTGCAAGGCGTTTCTCCTTCGGCCACCCCAAAAGCTTTGGTACTACTGAGATATTCTCCTCAACATTCAGGTGGGGAAACAGGCCTATATTCTGGATAACATAACCGATTGTACGTCGAAGCTGGACCGGATCCTGATTGAGTATATTAGTGCTGTTTACAAATATTTTACCCTTATCAGGCTCTATCATACGGTTCACTAAGCGAAGGGTTGTGGATTTCCCGCATCCTGAAGGGCCGATAATCACACAGAGCTTTCCCTCCGGAACTTCGAAAGATACATCTTCAACAGCTGTAATATTATCGTATTGTTTCCAAACATTTTGCAGTTTAATCATTTTAAGTCCTCCGGAGTAAGAAAATTGATCAGCCAGGCAGCTACTCTATCTACAATCACCGCAAGAATAACCACAGGAAGTGCACCTAGAAGAATGAGATCATCCGAGCCCTGGCCAAGGCCCTGAAATATGAATGTACCGAATCCCCCTGCTCCTATTAAAGCAGCAATTGCAGTATTTCCCACTGTCTGTACAAGGGATGTCCTCATACCGGTTAAAATAACAGGAACAGCAATTGGAAACTCGACAGAAAACAGCAGTTGTCTCTTGCTCATTCCCATACCAAAGCCTGCATCCCGTGCAGAAGATGGAACAGTGTCCAGTCCTGCATAGGTATTTCGAACAATTAGAAGCAGTGCATACAAAGTGAGCGCAATAAAAGCAGGGGCTGTACCTATGCCTTGAATCCCAAGAGCGCTAACTACTGGGATATTTTGGGAAAGAAAGGCAAGGGGTGCTATTAAAAGTCCGAAAAGCGCAAGGCTGGGTATGGTTTGTACTCCGTTTACAAATGCAAAAATCGGCTGCGCAGCAGTACGGTTGCGGAATGCTGCAAACCCGGCTGGTATACCCACAAGTGCGGCTGTTCCAACTGCGGTAAGTGCGAGCCCCAGGTGTACAAAGAACTCACGGATAACCCTGTCAGACCGATTCAAAAATTCAAGATAAACCGATAGTCTGGAAAAACTACCGATAAAGGCAAGGATAGTAATAATTGCAAGGGGTAGGAATGGAAAAATTAATGTGTCTATAACACGGTTATATTCTGCTTCTTTTTTCCCGTCAAATACCATAAAGCAGGCAAGGAAAAGAAGCCACGCACCTGTGTTTGGAGCTGCCCTTGCATATGGTGCTGCTTCAATATCAATTTGCTGTCCAGTCAAAGGTATGAAAATCCATGGCAGAAGGAACAAAACAGCGCCGGTTATTTGCCAAATAAGCGGATTATTCTTGCTGAATTTTATAAAACTTAAGAGCAGCAATGCGGATAATATAATGAATAATACCCCGGCAAAAGGAATGGAAATTTCCCATATATGTAAATTTCCTCCTAAAGCGACCCGGCTTTCCCGGATAAAGGATACCGGCAAAAACATTGCTGATAATGCAATGATTATACCAGTCCTTATTAATGGTATGTTTATGCCGGATTTCTGTGGCTGCATCGTTATTCTATAAAGTTGTTATTCTTCAGGTATTCCTCTGCTACATCTGGTGCAGGTCTGCCCTCTACTGCAATTTGAGAGTTAAGCTCCTGGAGAGTTTCAAGGTCGAGCGATTCAAATACAGGTTCTAGAAGTTCCTGTATCTCCGGGTATTCATCCAGAACCTCTTTTCTGATTATTGGAGCAGGCTGATACACAGGCTGAACATTTCTTGTGTCTTCAAGTACGACCAGCCCGAGTGCAGCAAGCTGACCGTCAGTACCGTATGCCATTGCAAAGTTAACACCGTCTGTACCTCTTGCAGCTGCCTGTTCTGTTGTTGCTGTATTACCCCCTGAAAGAATTAACAACTGGTCTTCACTTAATGAAAAACCATATGCTTCTTCAAAAGCAGGCAGTACATCAGGGCGTGAGACAAATTCCTCTGAACATGCAAGGAGTACTTCTCCCCCTGAATTCACATATTCTGCGAAGTCTTCCATTGTTTCAAGTCCACTGCCGACATTCTCCTGCGCTGCAATTGCCCACGTGTTGTTTGCAGATGCAGGCTGAAGCCAGACAATATTGTGCTCTTCTATGTCTAATTCACGGATGCGCTGCCACGCCTGTTCCGGGTCTTTCCAAACATCATCACCTGTTTGGTCATAGAAAAATGCGCCGTTTCCTGTATATTCAGGATAAATGTCAATCTCACCATTAATAATCGCGCTGCGTATAATGTCAGTTTGGCCGAATTCTGTTCTGTTTCTCACCTCAAACCCGTCGTTCTCAAGGACTTGCACTAGCATGTTTCCCAATAAGGCGCCTTCAGTATCTATCTTAGATGCTACGACAATAGGGCCTTTTGTTTCCTCTTCTTCATTGCCTTCACACGCTGTAAAAAACAGCGCTGGTATAAGCGCTAGTAAAAGTATCTGAAAATGTTTCATAAGTTTCCCCCGTATTATTTGTGGAAATAGTAAAAAACCTGTCTTTACCAGTCAAGGAGAAAATTCACCTGGAATCAGACCCTTTTACACTTTACCTCTATTCGCTGCCTTGGAAATACGGAAAAAACACATAGTCCCGGAATTCTGCTTCAGGGTTTCCTTCTCCATAGGGATGCTGTGTGTTTGCATTTGCATGGCAGGTAACACAAAACTCCTCTTCAAATACTCTTTCTGTACCAGCTTCTATATTACACATTACCCAGACCCAGCCTCCGCGTGCACGCGGGTCGTCAGAGTCTTTTATCATTGCTGTTAAGGCAACAGGTTCTTCACCCTCTTCAATTGTAGATTCGCTGTATACTTCCTTCATAATAATGGTTCCCTCAGGATAGTCCCAGACTGTTCTTCCTCCCTGTTCTTCGGGCTGAACTTGGGTTCCAATATTGTTGATATAGATTATCCGGTACCTATCCATGTGGCCTGGAATCATATAATTCAGCTCTTCATCTGTAGTCTGTTCCCAATCCTGGTATTCAATTTTAATCAGCTCGGGTTCTTCTGTTCCTTCACAGCTGGATAATACTGATACTATTACTATAATTGCAAAAAAAAGATCTCTTTTCATGAGTGCTCCTTGTCAGATTGAAGGAGATAGACTCGCTGGTAATCGCTTTTCCCTTTTACTTTCAGCCGATACGGACCGTCTGCTGAAAAATCATCTTTTACTAAAGACCAGAGATCATCTGAAATAATAATCTGTCCTGCCTTTGCAGCTGAGCAGAATCTTGACGCAGTATTTACCGTGTCTCCAATTACTGTGTAGTCCGCCCTGTCCTCAGATCCGATCATTCCAAGAATAACTTCCCCGTATTTTATTCCGATTCCAACCTGCAGTCCGTCATACTCATTCTTATTTGCTTGGTTCAGGGTTTTTTGAATTCTCACTGCAGCAGTGCTTGCCTGTACAGCAGATTCTTCGCCTGTGAAAATTGCGACAATCTCGTCTCCTACAAACTTGTCAATATCTCCCCCGACTTCGTGAATAATCTGAGACTGAAAATTCAAGAGTTTGTTCAGGTTTGAAACAACCTCTTCAGAGGTACGATTTTCCGAATACGAGGTAAAGCCTCTAATGTCTGAGAAAAGCATGGTCAATGGAACCCGTTTACCCTGCTTGTCTCCGGAAAGAGATTTGAGTGTACCCGATGAAACGAACTTTGACAGCTCAAACCGCTCATAGAGGCCTTCCACCATAGTATTAACCGTTTTTCCCAGTTCTCCAATTTCATCATTATTATTCACATTCACCCTCTGTTCAAAGTCACCTGAAGTTACTGCTGTACAGACAGCGCCGATTCTTTGGACCGGGCGAACAACATTGCCCTGGAGCAGTCTTGTAAGTGCAAGGCTGAGCAGAATTACCATAAAAAGAAACAGGCTTCCTGAAACCGCGATAGCAAAGCGCTGGTTTCGTATAACAGATGAAATATCTGAGTGAATATCAATAACACCGCGGATTGTATGGTCTGATCCGTGGCACTGGGCACATACAGGCTTATTTATAAGAGGTTTAAAAATCCGTAAATAGGTTATTCCGTTTATTGTATCCTGAAAAATCTGGTCATCCGGGGGCATGCTGATTGCTTGTTGAAAGCGCTGTTCTGCTTCATCGGTTTCATCTTCCTCAGTTCCGATCATGACACTCATAATGTCCTGCCTTGAGGGAAGCTCGAATGTTTCTATGTTTCGTGTTCTGTATTGAAGAAGTATGTTCGAGTTATTGTCTTGTGCCTGACGGATATTGTTGTTTACTTCCTGAATAGTGTCTGTATCAGTAAACGCCTCTGTGCCGTCCGTGCGGTAGAGGAAGACCTCGAAATCCTCCTGAAGTTCCTCCATGTCATCAAAGAAATTTACCGCCAAGGGCGCTTCACCCGGAAGCATGAAGTTTTCAATTGCTGTGTACATCATTCTGGACTGCTGAAGAAGGTTTCGCTCATTGGAGTTCTCGAATGTGAAAAACAGGTATCCGGAAAAGAATGTTGTAATAACTCCTATACCAAGGACCATGCTGACAATAATGAGCCTGGATATTTTACGGGTAAGGGGAACGAACTTTTTAGGTTTACTCATATTTTCTCCGCAGAACTTAGTTATAGTACCACAGTAGAACACTCTTTATCTGTGGTCAAGTTTTAATTTCCTCTGTAAACTGTCCGAAATAGCAAAAAAAAGCTGCCGGAAAACGGCAGCTTCGAATTGACATCAGATAAACAGAATTATGAAAAGACCTTAACTATTCTGGACATTGCTTCTTCAACAACCTCTTTATGATTAAAGGCTGAGATTCGGATATACCCTTCGCCGCATGAACCAAAACCGCTTCCTGGTGTGGTAACCACTTGTGCTTGCTCTAGGAGTGTATCAAAAAAGTCCCAGGAATTGCCCCCTGTTTTTACCCAGATGTACGGACTGTCAATCCCGCCGCAGCAGGTGAAACCCATTGCTTCCATACCTGAACGGATGATCTTTGCGTTTTCAAGGTAATAATCTGTGAGCTCCCTGACCTGCTGCATTCCTTCAGGAGTGTATACTGCTGCAGCAGCTTTCTGAACAGGGTAGGAAACCCCGTTGAATTTTGTGGACTGGCGTCTGAGCCATAGGTCTTTCAGTTTTCTCGGTTTCCCGTCTTTGGTGTACACTGTACATTCCTCTGGCACAACAGTGTACGCGCATCGGGTTCCAGTAAACCCTGCTGTTTTTGAGTAACTCCGGAATTCTACTGCAACTTCTTTTGCACCGTCTATTTCATATATGCTCTGCGGGATGGATTCATCCCGGATAAATGCTACGTATGCTGCGTCAAAGAGGATGAGTGCCTTGTGTTTTTTCGCGTAATCCACCCACTTTTTCAGCTGTTCTTTGGTTGCAACAGCGCCTGTCGGGTTATTGGGAAAACAGAGGTAGATGAGGTCTGCAGGCTGTTCCGGCGGATAGGGAACAAAATTATTCTCCTCGGTTGATTCAAGGTAAACCAGCTTATCATACCGGGAGCCGTTCCACTGCCCGGTGCGTCCGGCCATGACGTTTGTGTCAACATATACAGGGTATACAGGGTCCGGAACAGCAACTGTAATGTCAGTGCTCAAAAGTTCCTGGAAGTTCGCTGTATCGCATTTAGCGCCGTCTGACACAAAGATTTCATCTGGATCAATTTCAACTCCTCTAGAGCCGAAGTCCCCTGAGGCAATTACCTCTCGAAGAAAGGCGTATCCCTGCTCAGGACCGTAACCGTGAAAGCTCTGGTCACTTGCCATTTCTTCAACCCCTTCGTGCAAAGCTTTTACACAAGCCTGGGGAAGTGCTCTGGTGACATCCCCGATACCTAATTTGATGATCTCTGCATCCGGGTTTTCTCTTTGAAAAGTTTTCAGCTTCTCTGCAATAGTGCTGAAAAGATAAGACGCTGAAAGCTTATCGTAATTAGAATTAAGTGTAATCATAGATTATCTTCCTTTATTTTCTTAGTATTTTTGGCAAAAAGCCTCGTTATATGAGAAAAATATTACAATTTTGCCTGGTTTTATCTAATTAATACATACCAGAGAATAATGGTCAAGGCAGGCCGGTGATCCATTGGAACCAGAGGATGATCATCATCCATATTAAAACAGGTGAAGTTCTTTATCTTTCATAGATTTCGTGAATGTGCTACATTGTTTTTTATGATAGCAGTAGTAGGTGCTTTATGCATGGATATTATCGCGAAAAAGGATTATTTTACTCCTGGTACCTCGAATCCTTCTTCTATTACTTTTGGACTCGGAGGGGTAGGGTATAATATTTTTCAGGGTATACAAGGGGAGAAGCGTTTTATTACCAACAGGATAGAACCTGAGCAGCTGCTCTCTTTTTTTGGGGATGATGTAAACACAGAGGACATTGAGTTTTTGCCTGGCAAGAGTGTCAGACCTCCTGTGTACGTGGCATTGATGGAGAAAGGACTTCTTCACATTGGTGCTTCAGATTTCTCTGACTTTGAGAGTACTCTCTCCGGGGCAGCGATAATCGACGCTTTGAACAGAATTGGAAAGCTGGATTTTCTTGTTCTAGACGGAAACCTGTCCTCTGAGGTTTTAAAAGAGGTCACAAATGCATTTTCTGATAAAGTGAAAATTGCCTTTGAGCCGATCTCTGTTGAAAAGGCTGTACGACATAGGGAGGGGGTATCAGGAGTGTTCCTTGCAACGCCCAGCACTGAAGAGCTCTGGGGCTTTATTGCAGGAGGTGTAACACCTGAGTCTATGGCAGGACCTCCGCCTGCGGCAAGCATTTTTCAGTATATGCAGAGGAATAAGATCCAGCATATTATCTGCACCCAAGGTCCAGAAGGTGTGACCTGGTATCATAAAGGGAAGATGGTGCACATGAAGCCTGAAAAGGTCCTTTCAGTACAGGACACAAATGGAGCAGGGGACAGACTCATGGGCAGACTAATAACCAATATCGCAAAAAATAAAGATGTAAGACTATCAATACAAATGGCACAAAAAGATACAGCCCAATATATTCAAGAGAGGAATGGGGATGAAGGTTGATATACTCAGTGAGGTGAAAGAGGCACTTGCTAATAATAAGCCTGTTGTTGCACTTGAAAGTACTATAATTTCTCATGGAATGCCGTACCCGGATAACGTGAAAACAGCTTTGAATGCTGAAGCATTAATCCGCGAACAGGGGGCAGTTCCTGCAACAATCGCAATGCTATCCGGCAGGGTCTCCGTGGGACTGACAGCAGACCAGATAGAGTATCTCGGAAAAACCGAGGGGGTTGTAAAGCTCTCCCGCAGGGACTTTCCTTATGCTGCAGCAAACCGCTTGGACGGAGCAACAACTGTGGCTGGAACAATGATCGCGGCACATGCGGCAGGAATCTCTGTTTTCGCGACAGGGGGTATCGGCGGTGTTCACAGGGGTGCTGAAAAAACAATGGATATTTCAGCCGATCTGATAGAATTCTCAAGAACACCGGTTATGGTGGTTACCGCGGGTGCGAAGGCAATTCTAGACCTTCCTGCTACCATGGAATACCTGGAAACCCAGGGAGTGCCCGTGGCAGGCTTTCAGACAGATGATCTGCCTGCTTTTTATTCACGGTTCAGCGGGGTGGAAGTTCCTTTCCGTGTAGACTCACCGGAAGAAGCTGCAGCAATGTTTGCTCAGCAAAGGGAGTTCGGTTTTTCCCAGGGAATGGTGCTTGCAAACCCGATTCCAAAAAAAGATGAATTCCCCAGAGAAGAGGTTGACCGTTACATTGACCAGGCAATTCGTGAAATGGAAGAAAAAGGGATTCACGGCAAAGAAGTAACTCCCTACCTTCTTGCGCGGATTGTAGAGCTCACAGAAGGAAAGTCCCTTTCAGTGAACATTAAGCTTTACGAGAACAACATCCTTCTTGCAGCAAAAACAGCAATCGCATTATGCGCAAGAGGCTGACAACTCCTTGTGCGTAAGATTACTCCAGGTGCTACCATTTTCACTTGTATCTCGATACCCTTCGGCTCCGCTCAGGGCAGACATTTTTGCTGGACGCAAAAACACTCGATGACCGGGCGGGCTTCTTTTCCAGATGGAAAATTACTCGATGAGCAAATTGGCGCAACACGCTCTCTGAGCGGAGCGCCGCAGTGAGCGGAGCGTTGTACTGAGCGGAGTCGAAGTATGGTTGCTGAGCGGAGTCGAAGCATCGAAGGGTGGTGCCTGAGCAGAGCGGTGTACTGAGCGTAGCCGAAGTGCCGAAGTATCGAAGGCACTGCCTCCAAAGGCAGCTCTGCTGAGTAAAAACATACTATTAGGGTTTACTCTACGGTCTCTATTTCCTCTTCCCGGGTAGAAGGGTTTCTGGCAATGACTTCGCCGGAGGTATTTATGGTAAACCACCGATCCTGGGACTGAATAAAGGCTTCTCCGTTAACAAAAGGCCGTGCCTCCTGGAACTGAGTGTCAAAAACGAGTGCTCCTTCATTATCAATAAATCCCCATAGGTCATTCATCTGTACTGCAGCATAGCCTTCTGAGAAATACTGGGCATTTTGAAACTCAGGCTCTATTACCATTTCACCTGATTTATTGATAAAACCCCATTGGCTGCCGACCTTGACTGGACAAAGATCCTCAGAGAAGAATCCCGCATCATCATAGGCTGGAGCTATGACCATTTCTGCCTGCGGGTTGATAAAACCCCATTGGCTGTCTTGCAAAACCGCAGCTCTGTCTTGAGAAAATGCACGGGCATTCTCAAACTGCGGCTGGATTACCACATAGCCGTCACTGTCTTTGTATCCGAAAACACCATCGTCACTATAAGGTACTAAAACCTGTTGTTCTCCGCAGCTAAAAAGTGAGAGAAAGATACTAATTAAAACCAAAGCAATAAGATATTTTTTAGACATAAAGACACTCCTATCCGGATCTACTAATCATTTTACGGTAAATTCCATGGCTGTCAATCTATTCAGTCAGGTGCCGGAGTTTTTTTCATTACAAATTACTTTATTTATAAAGACTCAGAAAACTAGCATATCTATACCCATTATTAACTTATCTACTTTTCACTTTGACAGTGCAGTAAAAAAAAATTAAGATTGTGTAAAATAAATTTAAGGTTATGTTATGAAAATGAAGAAAAACCTTACATTCATTGGTGTGTTTAGTATTTCCGCGGGTGCTATGATCAGTTCTGGTATATTCATTTTACCTGGTGTTGCCTTTTCCAGGACAGGACCGGCTGTTATTCTCTCTTATGCGATGGCAGGAGGGTTCGCTTTAGTAGGAATACTTAGTGTTATTGAACTTGCCACAGCAATGCCGAAGGCAGGCGGTGACTACTTTTTTATTCACAGAAGCCTTGGGCCAATGATCGGTACCGTGTCCGGATTAGTCGGATGGATTGCCTTGTCATTAAAAAGCGCTTTTGCAATATACGGAATTGCTGAGACCCTTGAGCTGGTGTTTTCCATTGAACCGTACCTAACAATCATAATCTGCTGCATTGTATTTGTTATCATGAATTGTATCGGAGTTGAGTTTGAAAATATTTTTCAAAGTATTCTGGTAGCAGCACTTCTTTTTTTGCTTGGTGTGTTTATCGCAACAGGACTGCCTAATGTCCAGCTACAGCGGTATACCCCTTTTTTTGCTGAAAGTATAGAATCAGTTTTTATAACTGCCGGTTTTATTTTTATCTCTTTTGGGGGGCTGTTACAAGTTGCGAGCATTAGTGAAGAGGTCAAGGACTTAAAAAAAACACTTCCAGCTGCAATGGGACTTTCGGTTTTAGTAATAACCGTATTTTATGTGTTGATAGTTTTTGTTATTACCGGTGTTCTTCCTTCTGAGCACTTTTCCGGTGCTTCAACTCCGGTCATCGATTCTTCTGAGTTTTTCTTGGGAGCAGCAGGCTATTGGATAGTAACAATCGCGTCCCTTCTGGCCTTCGTTACTACAGCAAACGCGGGAATACTCGCTGCATCAAGATACCCGGTAGCTCTTGGAAGAGACTCCCTTTTACCTCAGTTCTTAGCCAAAATAAGCAAGAACACAAATATACCGGTACGTTCGGTTGTTTTGACAGGCATCTTGATCTTTATATCGCTTTTATTACCTATTGAAACACTGGTGAAAGCTGGGTCAACTGTGGTCTTAACCTCTTTTGTTTTTACAAATGCCGCAGTTATTATTTTTAGGGAAGGCAGAGTTAGTAACTATAAACCAAGCTTTTCTGCACCTTTCTATCCATTTCTGCAGATTTTTTCCATACTTCTATTTTCTTTCTTCATTATCGCGCTTGGACTTGAATCAATCGAAATTAGTCTGGGACTACTGTTTTTTGCTCTTGGAGTATATTTCTTTTACGGCAGAAAAAACGAGGATAAAGAATACGCACTTCTTCATCTTGTTGAGCGGATAACAGAAGCAGATCTGACAACCGGAGACCTGGAGTCTGAGCTTAAAGTAATTGTTCACAAGCGGGATGATGCAAAAAAACAGGTCCTTGATATATTAGTCCAGGAAGCAGAGGTTATGGATATAGACGGTCCTCTTGACCTGGATGAGTTCTTTTCGCTTGTGTCAAAACAGATTGAAAATAAAGTAACATTATCAGCAGATGAAATTAAGGACAAACTCATGGAAACAGAGCGTGAATGTTCCACTGCAGTTTCCAATTCCTTTGCAATACCCCATATCATATTACAGGATGGAGAAAAGGAAATGCTCTTAGTTTTAGTACGTTCCAGAAATGGTATACATTTTTCAGAAGAACGAAAGAATGTAAAGATCGTTTTCCTCTTTATCGGGAGTATAGAGGACAGGCAGAAATATCTGAAGGCAATTGCTTCAATTGCTTGTCTTGTGAAAAAAAGCGGATTTATGGATAATTGGATGGAAGCAGAAGATCCTGAAGCACTGCGTGAGCTTGTGATGGAAAGCTCCGTACATTAGCTGCATTGTAAGAATAGAGAGTAAAAATGAAAGAAGCCCGTGAACATTGTACATGCCAGGATACTACTTGTCCTGCCCATCCTGTGAATCATGAAAAAGGATGTTTCCCCTGTATACAGAAAAACCTGGTACACCGGGAGGTTCCCTCCTGCTTTTTTCTGGAGCTTACAGATACCTTGGAGAGGAGAAAAGATTTTTCCTACCATGCTTTTGCTGAATTAGTTTATGCAAAAGTAGCTAAAAAACCAGATCAATCGAAGTAAGATATATTAGGAGTGAAAATATGAGAATAAAAAACATGAAAATAAAAGGCTTAAATAACCGAAGGATTACCTTTACCCGGCTCCAGCCAGATGAAGAAACCGGAAAAACTGCTATTGTCCTGCCAGGTTATTCCTACTCAGGAGATGCTCCCATATTGTTTTACACAAAATACGGTCTTGCAAGAGAAGGCTACACTGTCTATACGGTTGAATACCGCTACAATGAGCGGGAAGATTTTATGGAACTGGATAACGTTGAAAAGGATAAATTTTTCGCTCAAGAGCAGAACTATTTTTGTGACCAGCTGAAAGAAGAGCTTTCTTTTAAAAAACTGCTTGTTATAGGAAAATCTCTTGGCACAACAGCAATGACAATCTGGCATCAAAATACGTTTCTTATGGAAAATACGGATAAACTTTCATACATTTGGATGACTCCTGCCAATGCTTTGGAAGATGTCAGTTCCATAATAAAAGAAACAAGTATTCCATCGATTCTAATAGCCGGAGACAGAGACCAATATTATAATAATGAAGTATACAGAGAAATGGATTCTCATCAGCACTGCCGGACTTTTATTGTGCCCGGAGCAGGGCATATTCTGGAAGATGAAAAGAGTGTTGGTAAGAGTATTATCAATATAAAAGACTCAGTTGAGTTTATTGCCCAGTCTATAAGACAGGCTTTTATCTAAACACTGTAAACATGTAAAGGACAGCATAGTGGTAAATAAAATTGTAGTCGGGACAGAGGAATGGTGTTCCCTGCCTGAAATGGGTATTCCTGCTATAAAGGCACGGATTGACTCAGGAGCTAAGACATCATCAATCCACGCGGTAAATATACAAGCCTTTGAGCGAAATGGAGCGGAATGGGTAAGCTTTGAGGTACATCCATTGCAAAATAACAGAAAGACAGTGATCCGCCATGAAGCCAAAGTCATTGACGTACGTGAGGTAAAAAACACAAGCGGAATTCCGGAAAAGCGGTACGTGATCCGGGAATTAATGAAGCTCGGTGAGGACTCCTGGGAAATAGAACTTACCCTGGCGAATAGAGACGCAATGGGCTTTAGAATGCTCCTTGGCAGGGAAGCCATGATTGAAAAGGTCCTTATTGATCCTTCAGGCAAAATGAACCTTACAGGGTATAATCCTACGCAGATACACCACATGTATGAACGGTATCAGGAGAATGAAAACGGTCTTCAAATAGGGCTATTAGCAAGCGACCCGGACCTTTACAGCAATAAACGGCTGATAGAAGCAGGAGAGGAACGGGGACACAAGGTCACATTCTTTAATATACGCCAGTGCTATATGAAGCTGGATCCCAAAAAACCTGAAGTACATTATAGGGGCGGTAATGTTCTATCCGAGCTTGACGCTGTAATCCCCAGAATTCGTCCGAGCATGACTTTTTACGGATGCGCGGTTGTCCGTCAGTTTGAGTCAATGGGAGTTGCAACTTTAAATCGGGCTTCTGCAATTACTCAGTCCAGGGACAAGCTCTATGCTTCTCAGATGTTTGTAAAAGAGGGACTGCCAATGCCGTTAACCGGTTTTGCACATTCTCCACAGGACACAAATGACCTCATAGATGTAGTCGGCGGTGCACCGCTTATAATTAAGCTGCTTGAAGGCACACAAGGTAAAGGCGTAGTTCTTGCTGAAACAAAAAAGGCATCACAGAGCGTAATAAATGCATTTAAAAGCCTGAACGCGAACCTGCTTGTTCAGGATTTCATAAAAGAGGCTGGGGGAAGTGATATCCGGTGTTTTGTAATTGGCGGAAAAGTGATTGCAGCTATTATGCGCCAGGCTGCTCCAGGGGAATACAGGGCAAACATTCACCAAGGCGGAAAGGCAAAGTATATTAAAATTACCGCTGAGGAGCGGAAGCTTGCAGTAAAGGCTACTAAGGTACTGGGCTTGGACGTAGCTGGTGTTGATATTATCCGTTCAGATGACGGGCCCATGCTCCTTGAGGTAAACTCCAGTCCCGGCTTAGAAGGAATTGAGAATGCCACAGGGAAGGACATAGCAGGTATGATGATTATTGAACTTGAGAAGCGCCTTAACTGGAAACGCGTTCTAGCTGCAGAAGAGGAAACCTATAATTCTGTAGTTGAGAGTGCTGACTAAAAAAGCTTCCTTGTTTTTCCTATAAAGTAATGTATACTTTTATTATAATAAATGAATGCAGATCCGCTATTTAGGAGCAAAGATGAAAATATTGCAGGATGTTGTGAAGAAAATGCAGATTAAAGACCATGGACGCTATCTTGTGCTTGGGCTGCCTGAAGAGCTTGCAGGCTTAACAGATGCCCTTCCAGGCACAGTGAAAACTGAGCCTAATGGGGAGAGTGACTGTATTATCGTGTTTGCAAAAGACCCGGACACAGCAAAGCAGAGAGTGGATGATTCTATTCCCACTCTAAAACAAGACGGATTGTTTTGGTTCTGTTATCCTAAAAAGTCTTCCAGGAAATATTCCTGCGAAATAAACAGGGACAATACCCATGAATATTTTGACCCCCATGGCTTTAAGGCGGTACGCCAGATCTCTTTGAACGAAGATTGGTCAGCCCTTCGTTTTCGAGATAAGGAGCTGGTCAAATAATGCTGACTCTGGAGGTACGCTGGTTTTTTCAGTACAAACCCTTTGAATATCCGGAGTTTTTCTCATCTTCTGTTCCGGTAAATAGAAGAATAGACTGGTACCTCCCTGTTAATACTGATAAATGCGGAACGAAAATTCGTGGCTCTAAAGATGGGGGGGGCCAAAGTTTTGATACAAAGATGAGGAGAACAGATTTTGGGATTCTGTCGCTTGGTAAATGTGAAGGCAGGGTTGAGGAATGGGAAAAATGGACAGCAGAATTTACCAATGCTTCCGGACCTCCGAAAAGCATTCTCGAAACAACAGGGTGGCATCAAATTGAAAAATACCGACGCCTTAGAGTTTTTAGGTTCGGAGATACAGGCATAGAAGAAGTAACCGGAGATACCGAGAATATACCTGAATCTGGATGCCATTTTGAGATGACAGAACTACATACTCAAGGAAATGCCTGGTGGACTCTTGGGTTTGAAGCCTATAGTCCTACTAAAAACCTTCTGGAAATCCTTGAATGTACAATAAAAAAAGTACTGAATGAAGATATAAATACCGGAGTTTTTACAGGAGAAAAATCCTTTGCATATCCTGCCTGGCTGCTCAGCAATTCAAACTTTGAGCCTTGAGGAGTAGCAATAACTATTACAGAACTCATGTCATGGGTCAAAGTTTGCAAATGTTGAAACGATGAACTTCATATTTCGAATTGCTGCTGGCTGTTGTATGTGTTTGACTATTATCGGTGAAAATTGTATTCTGGACGGAACAATCGTAACTGGAGTATTCTATGTCTGTAAAAATCGGGACTTGTTCCTGGAATTATTCCTCCTGGGTCGGGCTTGTTTACGATCAGACTGAGAATCGTTCTGCTGACTATCTGCCTCAATATGCGAAGAAGTATAATACTACCGAGATTGATTCCTGGTTTTATAAGATACCAACTGAGCAAGAGGTTCTTGAGTATAAGGAGAATGTGCCCGAGAATTTTGAGTTTACATGTAAAGCGCCGAGGGATATAACAATGCCCTTGCTGCGTAACAATGAAAAGTCAGTGAACCGAGATTTCTTATCATCCAAAAAAATGGATGCCTTTCTAAATGCTGTAGAACCGCTGCTTCCTCAAATATCAGTGGTAATGCTTGAGTTTGAATACTTAAACAAGAACAAAATGTCCTCAGTATCCAGGTTTGTTGAGCTGCTTGAAGGATTTGTAGATAAAATACCAGATTCAGTACCTCTTGGTATTGAAATACGCAATAGTAATTACTTACGGTCTGAGTATTTCCGCTTTCTGAAGAATAAAAATATTATTCCGGTTCTCTCTGAAAAGCAGTATATGCCTCCTTTACCTGAAATTTATAAGAGGTTTGAACAGTATATGGGAGACAAGCTGGTCTTCAGGCTTATGGGGGGTGACAGAACAGAGATTGAAGAGCAGACAGAGAATAGGTGGAATAAAATTGTGCAACCCAAAGACTCCCTTTCGGATATAGCGGAACTAATCAAAAAAATACACGAACAAAAAGATGTATTTGTAAATATTAATAATCATTACGAGGGGTCTGCTCCTCTTACTATTGAAAAACTTCAGAAGCAATTGAACTGATCCTTATTTTTTTGATACAGTCTCATTATGATTACAGAAGCAGCTTTAACAATTGTAGAATATCTAATTCGAATTTCCCCGGGTCTGATACTGGCAGCAATGGTTTTTCTAATAGTGAAGCCGGGAAAAATTGCACGTGTTGGTACATATATCTTCCTTTTCATTCTTTTCCGGGACGCCTTGACCCCTCTTGGGCTTTGGTCATTCGGAAGCCAAGGGTTCTTTTGGATACGCCTTCACAGTAATCCTGTATTTCTTGTGCTCTTTGGTGTGTTCTCCGCAGTTCTCATGGGTTCTATCATCTATTTAGATAGAGAGAATAAAAAATATATCGTTTTATTCAGAAACAGTAAGCTTGTCGGTATTCTTACCGGAATAGCAGGTGCTGCTGTTGTTGTGCTGCCTCTTGGTATTGTGTACCGCTTTGTTGATATTGCATCCAGGGGTGGGAGTGTGCCTTTTTCCTTAGTCCTCCCAATCCTCGTATTTGCGCTGTTGGGCAATTTTCTTGAAGAAGGTTTGTTCCGGGGATACGTATACGGTCTTCTTGCGGAAAGACAAAAGCCGATAATTGCAGGTATTTCCTCCGGTATTGTGTTTGCTTTTTGCCATATACTCCTTGCTGTTACTGTAACAGATATTGGATATCCGTTACTCGCTTTCGCTTTGTACGAAGGAATTATTGCTGGAATTGTGGGCTCAAAATATGGTATTATTCCGGCTACGCTTACACACGGAGGGGCAATTTTTCTGCTTTCATCTGGGTTGCTATAAGGAGAGGATAAATGGAACTATCAAATGTACTTTTCGCGCTTGGTTTAACACTCTTTGCAGGTCTTTCCACAGGAATTGGGAGCGCCCTTGCTTTTTTCTCTAAAGACTTTAACCCGAAATTCCTATCAGCTGCCCTCGGCTTTTCCGCTGGTGTTATGATCTATGTCTCGTTTATAGAAATATTCGCCAAGGCAAAGGATTCTCTATCAGCTGTAATAGGGGATACAGGGGGATACTGGGTTACAACAGCCGCATTTTTTGCCGGGATACTGATAATCGGTATTATTGATAAATTTGTTCCCTCTTTTGAGAATCCCCATGAAATCCGGGATATATCGGAAATGGAAAAATCAGACATGAAGGAAGGAAAACTCATGAGAATGGGGGTTTTCTCAGCATTGGCAATCGCTATTCATAACTTCCCGGAGGGACTTGCGACCTTTATGGGAGCAATTGAAGACCCTGCTCTTGGTGTGAGTATTGCCGTGGCAATCGCGATCCATAACATTCCAGAGGGAATTGCTGTATCAGTGCCTATCTATTTTGCAACAGGGAATAAGAAGAAAGCATTCGGTCTTTCTTTCCTCTCCGGATTATCAGAACCAGTTGGCGCGATACTTGGATACTTTATATTGCTTAACTTCTTTAATGATCTGGTTTTCGGCATAATCTTTGCCGCAGTTGCGGGAATTATGGTGTATATTTCCTTAGATGAACTGCTTCCTACTGCTGAAGAGCATGGAGAACACCATATTGCGATATACGGGCTTATCTCCGGAATGGTTGTCATGGCTTTCAGTTTGTTAATGTTTGCTTAAGGGGGAATGTATATGGAAATATCTATCAAAAATGCAACAAAGTCAGATCTAAAAAAAATACTTTCTATTCAGCATTCTGCTTTTAAAGATGTTGCAAAATTCTATAAAGTGAGAGAACAGGACCTTCCCCCTCTCTGTGAAACGCTACAAGACCTGGATAGCCAATTTCAGGATCATATAATTCTGAAAGCACTAGCAGATGACAGAATTATCGGCACTGTACGAGGCAAGATGAAACAGGACGGCTTCTGGATTGAACGTTTAGCTGTTCATCCTGAATATCAAAACTCGGGTATTGGTAAGTCGCTTATGCTGCATATTGAGAACCAGGCACAGACTACAACATTCAAGCTTTTTACTGGATCAAAAGACCCTAAGACAATCCACCTCTATGAATCCCTAGGGTATAAGACCTATGAATCTAGAAAGGAAAGCGAAAAAATCACACTTATTTTTATGAAAAAGCACATCTAAGCAAATATTCACTGTTCCTGGTATCATCCGGGTCATGGAACTGTTTTTGATAATCAGGTATTTCGAAAAAACCTTGAGAAATATACATAAGAGTTTTATAGTAATGTGCATGAACGAAGCGGTTGTTAATGTGAAGTTAATCTAAGGAGAAACGCTATGCCTGGAAAGCGCCTGATCTACGGCTGTATGGGCCTTGGAACCAACAGCGACACGGGAACTGTTTCAAAGGGTGAGGCAGTCCACGCTGAAAAAGCAATATTAGCAGCGTATGCAAATGGGATTACAGTATTCGACCTTGCTGACATCTATGCAGGAGGTACTGCGGAGCTGGCCTTCGGGGAAGTGCTAAAGCGGAACCCGGGACTGCGTGAGAACATTATTATCCAATCAAAAACAGGGATCTGTCTCGGCGCAGGGGCAGGCGGGTCAAATACATACAATCTTTCAAAGGACTATATTATATCTCGAACAGAGGCAATCCTTAAGAGAATTGGAATAGAATACCTGGATGTTCTCTTGCTCCACAGGCCTGACCCTCTCATGAACCCGGAACACATAGCAAAAGCCTTTGCTGACCTGAAAAGCAGAGACCTGGTACGCGCCTTTGGGGTGAGCAATATGTCAGTCTCCCAGATAGAATACATAGAAAAGTCCCGGTTCCTTCCCATACAAGTGAATCAGCTGCAGTTCAGTCTTGGCCACCGCCTGCTTCTGGACTTTGGGCCAGATGTAAATACACGAAGATCTAGTTTTTTTCCGGGCACAGAGGGTCTGTTAGAACATGCCGCAATGCGCAATATGGAGATCCAGTGCTGGGGAGCAATGGACTCTGGGAAGTTCACAGGCAGAGATATACCGGAAATGAGTGAAGCTGAAAAGCACACTGCTGAACTTGTGGCAAAGCTTGCAGAAAAGTATCAGTGTCCAAAAGAGGCTATCGTGCTTGCTTGGATCCTTCGGCTGCCGTATCCCCTTTCTCCGGTAATCGGTACAACCGATCCTGACAGAATATCTAAATGTAAGGTGGCTTTGGATATAGAGCTTTCAAGAGAAGACTGGTATGACTTGTGGATAACAGCAAGGGGAAAAGGACTGCCGTAAAAGGAGCCTAAAATGCGCGACTGGAAACACCATTGTTTATTAGTTATAGATATTCAAACCGACTTTGTTGATGATATACCGGAAAAAAAACAGTTCAGACAAAATATTGAGAACCTGCTTTCTCTGGCAAGGGAGGCAGGAATTGAAATTATGCATCTTCGCTCGGAGTTTTTGCCGGATAAGTCCGATTGGATGCCCTTTGCCGGGCTAAGGAATTTCAGTCCATGTGTTATAAATACAGAAGGTGGTTCTGTGCCGCACTGGGCCCAGGCAGCAGGAACTGAAGAAATAATAATAAAAAAGACTTTTGACGGGTTTATCCATACAAAACTTGAAGAAATGCTTAAAAGGAAAGACGTAAGCCATGTACTTATAGCAGGCCTTGTAACAAGCATTTGCGTGAACCTGACTGCCTTATCTGCTATGCAGCGAGGCTTTCTTACAACAGTAATTACAGACAGTATTGCAGATAACAATCCGGCCAATGGGGACTACATTTTGCATACATTATACGGCGCCTTTGCCTATAATACAGTAGTATCGAATAAAATTATAGATTCATATGAGAAGTGGATCTCTCAAATGAACACTATCAGGCTGCTTAGGAGGAACGATTGAAATGTAGAATCGGGTGCGGAGCCTGCTGTATTGCCTTATCAATATCTTCTCCAATTCTCGGAATGCCTGAAGGAAAACCAGCTGGTGTACGGTGTGTGAATTTAGGTGATGACAATACCTGCACTATACACAACACCCCTGAATATCCTGAGGTATGCAGAAACCTGGTCCCTGAACCTGAAATGTGTGGAGAAACAAGGGAGCACGCTCTAAAATACCTTGCTGAACTTGAGAAGCTTACTGCCCCAGGATAGGAGTATAATATGAAAACACCAAATAATCCAAGAAAATGAGTTATTTTTAGCAGACATCAGGTTCAGAAACTGACCACTTGAATGGCTGGACATCCGTAAACTTTATATAAATAATAAAGAAATTATTACATCCTCATTGAAAAACATATCCACTTTCATATACTTCATTAATAGGACGATAAAGGAAAATACAATGGCATATGAGAAAGCATCAGCTGGAACCGAAGAAAATGAAGTGTTTCAATACAGTCCGAATCCGCTTCTGCTTTTTGACTTCTCGAAGATCGGTAATATCCTGAGAAACAGAAAAGACACTCAGGATGATCCTGAGAAATATATTGATCCTGCTACGCTTATTAAAAACGGAAGCCTTGTGAAGGCGAACAAAGCAGCCTTAAAACTGTATGAAGCTGAAGATACTAATCAGCTTCAGCAAAATCTGGAGAACATAATCCCTGAAAAAGCATTTCAGACCTTATATAACGCGCTTAGAGCGTTAGATAATGGGAAAAGGGAATTTTCACAGAAGACAGTCAACCGCACTCTTTCGGGAAGCGAGTTTCCTATTATTTTAAAGTTTTCAGTTCTTCCAGGAAACGAGAGCAGCTTCCAGAATGTTCTTGTTGCAGCGAATGATATTTCACAAGCAGCTGCTTTGGAAGATGAAAATTCTCTGCTGAAACTTTTGCCTCAAACAAACCCTAATATTGTGTTGATTTTAGAGTGCAGCTATCAAATATCTTATCTGAATCCTGCCGGCTGGAAATGGCTGTCCAGGCATGGGTATTCTTCCTTAGATGGCATAAAAGAACTGTTACCAGGCAATTTTCAGGAAAAAACCTGTGCATACTGTATGCAGCGGTTTCCAACAAGATATACAGTCTCCCATAGCAATAGAGTATATAACTTTACCGTATCTCCACTGGCTGAGATGAAGAGATGCATGATAACAGTAACAGATGTCACTGACTTTACAAAAATCTCTGAGGAGCGGGAGCTCTTTTTTAAGGCTATCCGGAACGCAATTGATCCTATGGTGATAACTGATAAAAACGGAATAATATTGCATGTAAATCCGCGGTTCGAAGAGCTTTACGGGTATTTTTCTGAAGAAGTAGTTGGAAAGCGTCCAAATGTTCTGAATCCTGGTAAACATGTGTATTTTAATCTAGGGTATAGTGAAGATGATTATAACCGCCTCTTTGCAGGGCTTTGGAAAGCAATAATGGATCCTTATAAAGCAACATGGACAGGGGAGATACCAAATAGAAAAAAAGATGGTTCATTGGTATGGGTCGAGCTTATGGTAAATGCCATTTTTGATGACCAAGGTGAAATTACAAATTTCATAGGTATCCCCCATGATATTTCAAAGCGAAGGGAACAGGAATTAAATACAAGGCTTGAGATTTTCAAGACAATTACGGATTTGGCTGAAATGCGTGACAATGAAACAGGAAACCATATTGTCCGGGTTGGACTTTATGCAAGGAAAATAGCTGAGAAGATAGGGCTTCCCCAGAAGGTGTGTGATGATATTCAGCGGTTTGCTCCTCTTCACGATGTAGGAAAAGTGGGGATTAGCGACGGAATACTCCTAGCTCAACGGAAGCTGTCCCCGGATGAATGGAAGATTATGCAAACCCATACTGAACTCGGGTATGATCTATTAAAGGAAAAAAAGGTCATGTCTATGGCTGCTGATATTGCTGGTTTGCATCATGAAAAGTTCGATGGTTCGGGGTATCCCAAGGGATTACAAGGAAAGGAAATACCTTTGAGCGCCAGAATTACCGCCATAGCAGATGTATATGATGCGCTGCGGTCTAAAAGGCCGTATAAGCAGCCTTGGAACCACGAAGACGCGGTAAATGAGATTGTCTCTCTTTCAGGCAAGCATTTTGATCCTGAGCTGGTAAAAGCCTTTTTATCTTTAGAAGGGCAGGTTAGGGAAATAGCTGATTCCCTAAAGGATTAATCCGGAAAAAATGAGTTTTCACCATGATTATTACATATTATAGTTGGAGCATATCCTAGCATAACTAGTGGAGCCGTAAATGTTAAATTTTATTGAAATTGATCTGGCAATCTCTCTTATCATACAGCAGTTTACAGCCTTTACCGTACCTGTTATGCGCCTCTTTTCCGCTCTCGGCGGCTTGTCTGTCTATATTTTGCTCATTACCCTTATTACCTGGTGTGTGCATTATAAAGCAGGTATTTACCTTGGTATCCTTACCTCTATAGCAGGGGGGCTCAATAGTTCCTTAAAAAACATTGTAAGGCTTCCAAGACCCTATCATATAAGTGAAGAAATAATTGCATATAAAACCTACAGCGGCTTTGGAATGCCTTCTGGACATGCCCAAAATGCTGCAATGTTCTGGGGGCTTAGTTTTCAAAGAATAAAGAGTAACACCGCAAGAATAGTATTTGTGTTCCTCGCATTTGTAATAGGCCTTTCAAGGATAGTGCTTGGAGTCCATTCATTCGCCCAGGTAATTCTTGGTTGGGCAATTGGGGTGCTGCTGCTTTTCTCATTTTTAGCTATAGAAAAAAAGTTTGACGGAGAAAAATCAATTACCATTTTTTCAATCATTCTCCTTCCTGTGCTTGCTATTGTTTCTGTGGTTACTATGCTGGTCTATGGAGATTTTACAGGAGCGGAAGCTCTGACAGCAATTACGGACTACGATATTTTAGCACCTCAATACGCACATGGTACTGAGGTAACCCTCACCCTTGGTGCTGCTGCAGGGTTTCTCATTGGATACCTTCTTCTAACAAAGAAATATATTGTTAAAGTACGTACAATTTGGTGGAAGCAGGCAATAAAGACTGCTGCAGCTTTAGCTGTACTCCTTGCATACGATCTGCTTTCCGGGCTGTTAGAAAGAATTCCCAATTATTATCTGTATTCACTTTCTCTTCTTGGTGCAAGCTTTTTATTCGGTATTGCTATTACTTTTCTCGTACCGTTATTGTTCGGCAAGCTTGGACTTATGGACCTTAGTAAAAAAAAGGACTCAGCTATATAAAATAGAGTTATTTTATCATATACAACCGGTTTTCTGAGTTTCTTCCATAGCAAAAAGTTAGTGAAAGGTTTACCAATGTTGTCTTGGTTAATAAACCTGTTTGGAAGAAAATAGGATTCATTAATTTGACATAGTTACATATTAGAGTATAAATCTTAAAAATGGATTTACATTACAATAAATAATATAATACTGACAAAAACAAAATTGAGAAACAGCATTGATTTTATCCGGGTTTGTTAAAAGCGAATAAATACATTTTATTCATTGTAATCTTGCGCAAGTACAGATACAATTAAGCATTCATAATTCATTATACTCATAAGGAGGTATAGATGCAGAAAAGTCTTAATTATAACCCTATGTGGATGCGGATAATGTATTTGTATACATTAATAGTCGGAGGCATTGCAGGTCTTCTAATGCTCATCATCCCTGATCAGTTCGTGGCGATCATGAATATAGAAAGTATCGATCCGGTTACCTTTGGAACAACAGGCAGTTTTTTTGTGGCTACAGCTTTTGTTTCAGCTCTTGCATTAAAAAAGCCGCTCAAATTTGCGCCTATTCTGTTCGTCCAGATAATCTATAAAGTCTTATGGTTGATTGCTGTGTTCCTTCCGCTTATGCTGTCAGGCAGCACCAATATGTATTCAATAATATTTGCAGTAATCTACCTCACCTTTATTGCAGGCGATTTTCTGGCTGTGCCCTGGGCATATATGCTGAACAAAACTGAAGGACCGTAATAAAATCAGCCGGTGCCTCTTTTACTTGAGGCGCCGGAATCATATTTCTCATTAACAACTCAAAAGAATAGGATATGAAGAGGCACTGGAGTCCGCACTTGAAATGCAGAGTCCCTGAGTGGTTTGTTTCTCTTCTTAACCGCATTAAGACTGAACAGCACAGAATAAACAACCTTAAGGAAAAGCATTGAAAGCACAGAAGGAAAAGATATTCGGATTTCTCTTTGTTATGTGTGCAACACTCTGTGGTACCATGGGGCAGGTATTTATAAAACTATCTGCTCCAACTGCTAATGCATATCATGTAATTTTCTGGCGCTCTATATCAGGCTTTATTGTATTTAGTTTTTTTCTTTTACGTTCTGGAAATACAAAAAAAACACTTTTGCCGAAAATGACGAAAAGCAAAATACTCTGGATTATCGGCAGAGGAATTGTGAGTGCTGTTTCAGCAATATTTCTCTTTACAGCAGTGAGTGTCGCGGATATGAGCGAAGTTGGAAGTCTAGTTAATATCAATCCCATATTCGCAGTTTTTTTCGGGTGGCTTCTCATTAGGGAACAGGTAAATTGGAAAATCATTTTTGCAGTAATTCTTGCAATAACAGGGGTATTTCTTGTGCGGAATCCCTTTATCACCGGGTTGTCCCTTGGGCATCTTCTCGTGTTTTTTGCTGCTATTTTTATCAGTCTTGATTTCGTATTTATGCGTAAGTGCAGTTTGCTTGGGTTTCATACGATTATCATCGTATTCTCAATGCTCATAGCAGGATTGGTTATTTCTGTTCCAGTTGTTCTGTCTCAAGGCATAATGTTTCCCCCGCCGGTGATGTTTCTTGTTGTAGGTGCCGGTACTTTAGACATGGTAACACAGCTGTTTCTCACCAGGGCTGCAAAATACCTTGCTTCCGGTGTAATCTCGATTATTACCCTTGCTTCTGTTTTTGAGTTTATGCTTTGGGGGTATTTGTTCTTTAACGAAAGTGTGACAATTGTGAATATAATTGGTTCATTATGTATTGTTATTGCTTCAGGTGCTACGATAATCCTGCGTGTCCGGAAGAAACCGAAAGTAAAAGAACAGTCTGCATAGGAAGTCCAGGAAAAATGTCACTATAAAAGGCAGCTTGAATTAGTATATTAGAAACAAGGAGGTACCTATGTCAGTCTCGATATTTCGTGTAAGAGTAAACCGAATTTATGATAATAAAGTTGAAATACAAATGAAGATAATTGATAACAACCAGGAGCTGTTTTTTAGTGATGAAACCTTCGCTATGAAACTGCTATGGGACCCCAACCAACCGAATTATACTCCGCATATGGAAATTGGAAAGTCACTAACTGCTGCGGATATGCTTAAACCGGACTATATTCTGAAAAACTATGACAAATTCATATCAGATGTTAAAATTAGGGATTTTATGGATTATCCTGCAAGCGTTCCTGAGAAAGAGCAGGATGAAAACCAAGTTCGTGCCTGGTGGGCGCAACAGGGCAACTTGCCTCAGTCAGTCCTGCTAATAGAAGTAACTGATCCTGGGTTATTGGAGCATTTGTATGAAGGTATGGAATGGGAGACAGATGCATACAGTCTTTAGCAATAGCTCTTGTTAGGATAAACATATGAAACAGTATTCAAAGATCGCTGAATTATACGAGTCTATATTTCCTGTGTCCGATACACTAGTTAGGTTTATTGCAGAAGCGCAAAGCGGCTCTAACCTCTTGCTGGATGTAGGTTGTGCTACCGGCCAGCTTTGCAGAAAATTGGAAATATATTTTTCGTTCATAATTGGGATTGATAATGATCCGGAAATGGTGCGTGTAGCTAATCAGCGGAGCAATAATGGTGAAAAGCTCGATTTTAGGAAAATGAGTATGCAGGAGGTTGATGGTCTATCTAAGGAAGGACCGTTTAATCAGATTACCTGCATGGGAAACACATTTGTTCACCTTGAAGATTATGGTGCAGTAAATAACTTTCTGGAAACTTGTTATAACCTTCTGAGTGAAAAGGGTGTCCTTCAGATACAGATACTGAATTACGACAGGATTGTCAGAGAAAAACCTGAAACAATGCCTGATATAAAAACCGGAGATATGATGTTTACCCGCAAGTATGAGTATAATGAGGAAACTATCAAATTTATAACTGGTTTGCAGGATCAAGCAAGCGGAATGATATTTGAAAGCTCTGTATCTCTTCTTCCAATTATAAAAGCTGAGTTAGAGGAAGGGGTGAAAGCTGCAGGATTCTCCGATTATTCATTTTATCAGGATTTTAACAGGACCCCATGGGAACCTGAAGGCTTTTTAACAATTCTGGAAACCAAAAAATAGGCAGGTATATGCGTATGAAAACAATAGGCCTTCTTGGCGGGATGACTTGGGAGTCAAGCCTTGAATACTACAGGATAATCAATAAAACAATACAGCAGGAGTTAGGCGGCGCAGCTTCTGCAGAAATTGTACTGTATTCCTTTAATTTTCAGAAAATAGCAGAAGCGCAAAGCAAAGAAGACTGGGGCGTATTGAAACAGAAGCTTGTGAATGCTGCTAAAAACTGCAAGCAAAGCGGTGCTGAATTTATTGTAATCTGTACAAATACAATGCATACGCTTGCAGAGGATATCGAGCTTTCCGCTGAAATACCTGTTTTTCACATAGCAGATACTGTGGGAGCTGCTGCCCAAAAACTGGATGTATCAAAAGTCGGTCTGTTGGGTACGCGGTTTACCATGGAGGAAGAATTTTACAAATCTAAACTTAAAAACACCTATAACATAGAGACTGTTATACCAGAGGAGATGCAAAGAAAAACGGTGAATTCGATTATATTTGATGAGCTCTGTAAAGGTATTAAGAACCCTGACTCAAAAATGAAGCTAATTGATGTGATAAATGGATTACAGTCTAAAGGGGCCCAGGCCATTGTCTTAGGTTGTACTGAGCTACCTTTTCTCATCTCTCAGGAAGATACCGGGTTGCCAGTAATTAATACAACTGAGCTGCATGCTTCCGCAGCAGCCCAATTTGCTTTAAAAAAACAAGCTGAAATTTAGTCAGCAAAAACAATCTCATCTTCACCTGATTCCTCGTCGTCATCACCGGATTCAGCACTTTCATTTTCTTGTGAATTTGAATCTTCTATAGTTTCTAATAATGCGTCGATATTAAGGGAGAAACCAATGCTTGACCTGAACATATAGAGTGCCTCAATCGGGTTTGCATCTATTAGATTGTTCATCCCGAAGGTGTAAACACTAGAATTGAGATCAAGCTCTATCGAAAAAACAGGCATGGGTTCAACAGTAATTGTTGTGCCAAGCATTACTGAACCGAGTGTGTGTGAAATACTCGAGCTGACAAAAGTCCGGTCAAGCTGTTCATAGCCGAAGCTAAGCAGTATGCGGTAGGGGATGTTTTTCTGGTAAATATCGGTGTCAAAAGAATAATAGGTAAGACTATCTACTACTTCTCCTGCATCGGTTTTTTGAGTAAAGCGGCGGGAATGAATATTTGCTGAACAGATTGCATTAGGAACATAAAAACCAAAGCTCACATCGCTTTGTTCCTGGATATAGTCGCCTGTCTGCACAAGTCTGCCTCCAATTGTGCTGTCTGCGCGAAAACTGGCGTATACAACCGCTGGAAGCTCTATCCTGACTTCTGTAGATATTCCGGAATTTAAGATTTGGTTCGCGGAATTGAAGAACCCGAAAAATGGACCGACCCCTATTTCGAAAAAGTCCTGGTTATAAAAAAGCCGAGTATAACTAATCCGTCTGTGGATTGAGTCATGGGCAAAGGAAGTTTCTACACTAAGCTCTTCAGAAAGCTCTTGGTTCATTGATCCTGAGAGACCCCAAAGAAATTCGTTTCCAGCAAAATCTAAAGCATCTGCTGCTCTATTGTTGTTAAACTTCAGGTTACCGACAGAAAAGTCCCCGCTTAACTCTATGGAAAAGGTATTGATTGAAATAAATATTAGAAATAATACTGCTAGTCTTCTATTCATAATTAGAATCCTGACCGGATGCCGACAAAAAATTCAAATAGACTGCCGATTGAGAAGGGGTATAGTTGGCTGTTTATCTTAAAATCCCAAAATACTCCTGCACCGACAAAGGAGAAGTAGGGAGACACCCGAATATTCAGCATTTCTGTTTCATCTGTCAAATAGCTTAACCCAGCTTCAATACCGCCCTCAGCTGTAGATTCAGGGCCTGCACCGAACAAGAAATTTACATTCACATCAATTGACCCTTCTTCATTCGTTGCTTCCTGCAGATAGTAGGATGGATGAACAAATACTGTCAAAATTATAGATAGGATATTAATCCTTACCCGTGGTTCAAACATAAAATAGAACAAATCCATATTAAAAGGATCTGTATATGGATCCCATCGAGGTATGCCTATTTGAGTAAAAAACTCACCGCCGATTCCGGTAGAGTAATACAGTAGAAGACCGCCTCTGTACACACCCCAGTTACCCTGTGGGTAAGAAGCGCCGGCAAATGCCTCAAGTTTGAAAACAGGGAAATTAATTGCTGCACGCAAGTCAGCGGAAAACTCACCGGGGTTCAGATATCCGTCCTGGTATAGTGACAAGCTTCCATAAAAATGGTTTGCAAGTGTTGTGGTAGAAAGCTCAATGCCTGAGCCTGCAATGCTGTGTATACCATCGTATTGGATACCATCACCAAAATACATTAATCCCCTAAACCGGCTGGTTATTGGCTCAGTGCCGAACAGTTCAGGGAATAGGCTCCCTGACAGATATGGATCCATTTGTCCAACAAAATAGGAAAAATTGATGGGCAGGGAAAAGATTTCCCGGATAATAATACTTAAAGAACGGAAACGGAGAAAATTATCTGTATCAATATTATCTAAGGAGCTTCCTGAAAAATCCAGACCTATTCTGCCGCCGAATTTATAACCGCCCTCTATCAAAAAATTGATGTTTCCTAGGGTAGAAAGCACCAAGGAACCGTTTTCTATTTGTCCGCGTGTATTTATTTCTAGATCCGGAATACTTAAATTGGCGGAATAGACCGGAAAAACAGAAAGTGTGATTAATAATATAACAATAAATAGAAATTTATTTCTTACCATGACTTGGACTCCCTTAATAATGATTCTACTACCTTTTATAAAAATATCAATTACGAAGCTATAAAAACGTGAACAGTATTCCGGTATTTTTATAAAACCTCTGGTTTGGCATTGAGCCTCTGTATTATATATCGTGCTAAACTATGTCTATCTTTATTCACAAAGCTTGTGAAATTGACTGCAACAAAGCGTTTTCTTTTATTTACAATGTAACCGGAAGGTTCGATTTGACCTGTTGCCATAGTAATGGTTATCGGATTTATTCGAGTACCTGTGTCAATTACCGAAAGGTCTGAAACATTCAGCAATTCCGCTGCAAAGCCTCCTAAACTTATATCAATAACCTTTCCGATAATCTTTTTCTTCTGCTTCTTATCATCATAGTGTACACGCATAAGTTCGTTTCTGTCCGGTTTTACACGGACATGTTTTCTCATATCATTGGTTTTAGGCAGCTTTTCTGCAAGTTTTTTGATGAATCCAGTTACAGCTTCATGGGAGGATGCCTTTTTTAGTGTTTTTCTTTCTCCGGTTTCTGTTTGAGCCTTTTCTGTAATTATTATTGAGCTTCCCTCTATTTCTGAATTCTTAACCTCATCGGCGAAGACTTCATCAATAAAAACAACCTGATAATTGTTCAAATTTTCCGGAGTATTTTCAAAAAAATACGGTTCAATACCGTTTTCAAGTAATAAGATAGACAGCTCGGAAAGAAACTGGTCCATGCTGCCGAGGATAGCACATTTCATTGGTACTGCTCCTTTCCATATATTCTCAGGTTAGTAGTATAATAGCTTTTCCCATAAAAAAATAGCACTTTATTGCATACCCGGTGATTCTTCAAATCCTCTTTCTCTTATCTATAGGATAAGAGGCTGGGTGGAATTTACCTGAAGAATATTGTTCTAACCAGACTGGTTTCTGCTGAATTATACCTCTTAAAACTAGAAGTGCAGGAATTACTGAAATCAATGCTTTAGAGATAATGGAAATTCGGTATACAAAGCAATTTATACTTGACTTAAGTCTGGTTATATATATGATTAAATTTGAAATGAGTGATTATCTAGACCCTAATAACGAAGAACTATTAAAAGATTTTTTTATGGAAGCCCAGCTGCAGATTGACGCTCTGGAGCAGAATATTCTCGTTTTAGAGAATGATCCGGGCAATGGCGACGCAGTGGATGAAATATTCAGGGCTGCACATACACTAAAAGGGGCTGCTGCAACTGTCCAGATGATGGAGCTTGCTGAATTTACACACCTGCTTGAAGATGTTCTCGACGAGATTAGAAGCGGGAAAGTAAAGACTGATACTGCTTTAGTGGATACCCTTTTAGAAGGTATAGATGTAACCAAAGCCATGCTTCAGGCAAGGATGAATGGAGAAGTCTATTCCGGGGATATAACTCAAGTGCAGGATTCCTTGAATAATCTTCTCCCTGGGGCAAAACAAAAAGATGTAGCTTCTAAGCAGAAACAGGCCGCACCTGCGAAGAAAGCTTTCCCTGCAACAGCCCAAGAACCTGCAAGTGATGAGCAGGGGATATCTGAGTACGAGCTCTTGGAGATGAAGGAAGCAGCTGATTCGGATGCACCGATACTTCAGGTCACTGTTTATTTTAATGAGGATCATCCCATGAATACAGTGGGAGGCATCCAGGTCTTTGCTGCACTAAAAGATCTTGGGAAAATACTGAAAACAGATCCTGAGTTTGAGATGCTCTATGAAGATAATTTTTATGAAAATGTGAAATATTTTATTGCATCAGATAAAGACGCTAGTGAGATTCGCAAAAGAGTCTTTATTCCGGATGTAACTACAGATATCATTGTTACTGATATAACCTCAGGCAGTTTTCCTACAAGGCAAAAACCACAGGCAAAACCAAGGAAACAGGAGGTTTCCCAGCAGGAACTGGATAAGGTAGCTGCTCAGCTGAAATCAGCAAAAACTGAGAAACCTGAGAAGCAGAAAGAAACTCCAAAGCCTTCTGTTACTGACAACGTGGAAGAGCCTGCAGAGAAAACTCCGCCAAAGGATGTTGCAAAAAAAACAGCAAAAGAACCGTCCAAGCAAAAGGTTTCAAGTTCCATTTTGCGAGTTGACTCAAGCAGAATAGATAATCTTCTCAATTTGGTAACCGAGACAGTTATTATTAAAGCAACATTTAATCAGATAAGCTCTCAGTTTGCTGATGATCTATCCGATTTTCAGACAACCCAATCTGAATACAGGGATGATATTCGAGAACTATTTGATTCTCTTCCAGAGTATCTTGAAGCAATTAAAGAGGGTAAATCTATAAAAGAGGTGAAACGTGAACTCTTGGACAGGTATGGTAATATATTCAATCTGTTTGATACTTTCGAAGGAAAGCTCAAGAATACCGTTTCTAAATTTAGAGGCACTGCACAGAACCTTGGAAGGATAACCGGCGATCTCCAAGAAGGTGTCATGCGCATCAGAATGGTGCCGATATCCCAGATATTCTCCAGGTTTCCCAGACTTGTGCGTGATCTTTCTAAAACCCTTAAAAAGAATATTAACCTCAATATTGAAGGTGAGGATACTGAACTTGATAAGTCGGTAATTGAAGACCTTCTAGATCCTCTCATCCATTGTGTGAGAAATTCTATTGATCATGGAATTGAGTCGCCTGAGGAACGGAAAGAGGCGGGTAAGCCGGAAGAAGGCCAGGTGTATCTAAAGGCTTCTAATGAAGGAAATATGATCCTCATTGAAATATCGGATGACGGAAAGGGAATCGATGTTGAATCCATTCGGAAAAAAGCAATAAACCGCGGGCTGATACATCCCAACAAAAAACTGACAGATATCGAAGCCTTTAATATGATATTTGAGCCTGGTTTCTCCACTGCCAAAAATGTAACTAATATTTCCGGACGGGGAGTAGGCTTAGATGTTGTAAAAAAACAGATTGAAAAGCTTAATGGCTCTGTGAGTGTATGGTCTGAAAAGGGAATCGGTACCAGGATGACTATTAAGCTTCCTTTGACCCTTGCAATAATTCAGGGTTTATTGGTACGGGTTGGAAAAGAGATATACGCAATTCCTATTGCTTCTATTGTTGACAGTCACCGTATAAAGCCCAGTGAAATTAAGCTCATCGATAATTATGAAGTCTTCAATGTAAGAGACGATGTAGTTTCACTCATCAGACTAAACAGACTGTTCAAGATCCCATCTTCAGAGCAGGGGGATTATAAATTTGTGGTAATCGTTGGAAGCGGAGATAAGAAGATGGGACTTATGGTAGACTCCTTAATTGGAGAAGAGGATGTGGTAATTAAGCCGCTGAAAGATCAGTACACAAATTCTCCGGGTATTGCCGGTGCTACGATACTTGGGGACGGCACTGTTTCTCTTATTATAGATGTTAGTCAGCTTCTTGACCTTGGGCTTAGAAAAGAATTGGAAAAGCGTAAGAGCAGAGAAGCAACGATACAGTAACCGCGGAAGAAGAGGAATTTATGGCCCAACAAAAAATAGAAAACGTACATGAGGAGATCCGGGAAGAACAGGTTGAAGTCATTGATTTTAAGATGGTGACATTCGCCCTTGCAGGTAAGGACTATGGTATTGATATCATGAAAGTGAAAGAAATATCCAAGTCTAACAAATTCACCTATGTTCCTAACACAGCTCCCTTTGTTAGGGGAGTACATAACCTTCGCGGAGACATTATATCAATCATTGACCTACGGACAATGTTCCATCTGCCTGCTGAGCAGAAAAAAGACACAGAGCTTGAAAACATGCTTATACTCCGTATGTATGATCATATTCTCGGCATAATAGTGGACTCTATAGACAAGGTAGTAGGGGTTTCAAAAGCCTCTATCCAGCCGCCTCATCCCATATTTGGAGACATAAATATTAAATATATCAGCGGTGTGGTTGAGAATAACAACAGGCTCTATATAATTCTGGATGTGGACCGGATATTTAGCAAGGAAAAGGATGAGAAAGAGCAGAAAAACGTATTTGAAGATGTAGAACAAGCTATGCAGACAGAGATGGGGGACGAGGAAGAGAGCAGGGAAGAAGATATCGACCTAAGCTTTATTGCTGAAAACCTGTCTACTTTTAAGAATTTTCATTTATCCTCTTTGAACCACGACTGGATGCTTTCCAGATACCAGGAGTGGAAGAACCAGCGTGCTAGCCGGGGAGCGGATCTGCAGCTAAAAAGCGTAGAAGAGGCTGAAGAATACCTGGAACCCTTTTATTCTTCCTATACAGGAAGGCTCTGGGGAAAAGATCTCATGGAAGCATATAAAGATATTTTACCGGATGTAAAAGGGAATACCGTTACTGTCTGGAACTGCGGAAGCGGAAAAGGGTATGAAACCTATTCATTTGCCTGTGTGCTGAAGGAACGGTATCCGGAAAAGAGAATAAAAATCTATGCAAACGATGTAGACCTCCTGAGTATTTCAACAGCCCCGAGCCTTGTGCTTCAGGAAAATGAAGTACCTGAAAACTTCGATAAGTATGTACGGTCTACGAAAAACGGGTTAGTATTTAACGACGAAATAAAAGAAATGATTCTGTTTGAATATCACGATATTCTTAATGGAAATGCCTATTCCATGGTTGACTTTATTATCGCTCGGGATGTACTTTCTTTTGTGAATGTAAAAGATCAGAAACGGCTGCTCTCTGAATTTAATGAAAAACTCAAAAAACAGGGGCTGCTATTTCTTGGTGAAAATGAAAAAATTACTGAACCAGATGCCTGGACAGAGGTTAGGAATAATAAAATTGTTGCGTATAAAAAGCAAAGTGAATAATATTTGATAGGAATTTGTAATAAACAGCTATGGTCGACAAGGAGTTTTAGACATGAGAGTTGAATATATCAATCCTTTTGTTGAAGCAGCATTTAATGTTTTAAAAGAAGTGTTAGATGCCGATATTGAGAGAGGGGAGCTATTTCTGAAGTCAGCATCGCAGCCCGTACTCGGAGTTGCAGCAATTGTTGGACTCGCAGGCGATGTGGAAGGTCGGGTTTTATTTGATATGACATCCGATACAGCATTAAAGGTCGCCTCCGAGATGAATGGAGAAGAGTTGGGTTCCCTGGATGATTTAGCCAAAGCTACAATTACGGAGCTTGCTAATATGATTACTGCCCAGGCTGTTACTAAGCTGCATGAACTGGGTTTTCAATTTGACCTTACTCCACCGGCACTGATTACTGGAGAAAACATGGAGGTATCTGACCCTCAAGTTGAGGCTTTGATCGTACCCATGGATCTTCCATACGGTAAAGTGGAAATAAATGTTGCAATTAGAGAAAGGGCATAGAGAGAGGCGCTTATGAAAACTAAGATGGATTTTCCAAGCATAAATGAAAGAAATCCTGACGGGATGAAAGAAGACGGCACTCCATTCAGAGTGTTAATAGTAGATGACTCAATGTTTGTTACAAAACAGATAGGGCAGATCCTCAGTTCAGAAGGGTTTGAAATTGTAGGGACAGCTGCTGACGGGCAGGAAGGTCTTGAGAAATACAAAGAATTGTATCCGAATGTGGATCTGGTAACAATGGACATTACTATGCCGAAAATGGATGGAGTTACATCCTTAGAAAAGATCATCGAATTTGATAAAAACGCCAAGGTCATTATGATCAGTGCACTGGGTAAGCAGGATCTTGTGAAAAAGTCTCTGCTCCTAGGTGCGAAAAACTATATAGTTAAGCCTTTAGACAGAAAAAAGGTACTAGAGCGCGTTGTTATGACACTGACCGGTGTAAAACCGCCTGAGGAGTAAGTCTTCTCTTCTTGAGAAATATGCGGATAACATCTTGACATTTTTCCTGGAAGCGGAAATACTGATTATCCATTCGGGCGGCTAGCTCAGTTGGTTAGAGCACTAGCTCGACACGCTAGGGGTCGCTGGTTCGAATCCTGCGCCGCCCACATATAAATGCCGGTATTGTAAGAAATTACAGCATCGGCTTTTTTTATTATTCAAGCAGCTCCAGCACGTATCTGCCATATGGAGTTGTTTCCTGGTTTTCTACATTGTAGAACATTTGCGGCTCCCATTCCTCATCATAGGTCCATGCAGTCCAGCTAATTCCGTGTTCCTGTGCGTATTCCATAAGCGGTTCTCCGTAGCCTTCCTGTGTTCCTTGTAAAAAACCTTGTGCTGTTTCCACTGAAGGCGGTACCCATCCCCATTCTGTAAGGAAAACAGGATGATTCTCTGCTGTTGTTCCGAACCAGTGGTCCCAGAGGGATTGGGAGTGTGCAGGGTAGATATGGGCGGTGTACGCAATATTCTCTATTTCCACAGGGTTTGTATTGACCCACGAGAGATCACGGGACCATTGAGTTCCTGAAACAATTATGACGTTCTCAGGAGCTCTTGTGCGCACAAATGATGCAAGCCCATGCGCCTCTGTGGACCAGTCATCTGCACTAATACCTGAGGGCTCGTTAAAAAGTTCATATAAAACATGAGGAGCGTTTTGAAAGTATGGTGACGTTATCTCCCAAAACCGGTATGTCTCATCTTTTAGATCGAATTCATGATAATCAACATTTTCTGCCTCTCCGGTAATAATATTTCCAAAAGCATGCCAGTCAATAATACAGTATACATTTGCCTCTGCGCACCACTGTACAATCCGATCCAGGTACCTATAGAGATAGTATTCATCCGAGAGCCAGTAATCAGGGTGAACAGGTATCCGTATTACATCGGCTCCGCTTGAAAAAATACGTTGAAAATACCTTTTGTTAAATCTGTTTTCATTGTGCAGCCTTGATGGGTCCGGAATGTTGACTCCTTGGAGAAGAATTGGACCTGAACCAGCGGCATACAACTGAGAGCCGTTTACAACGAGCTGATTAGGATATGATAAATCATCATCAAGGCTGAACTCATCGTTTACTGAGACTGGAAAGAGGATTTTTCCCTGGTCATGAAAGTAAACAACTGCAAAAAACAGAGCGATGAGTAAGAGAATAATGCTTACTGTAACAAGCACAACTGTTGCGATCCATTTTTGTAGATGCATGTAGCCCTCTTTTTCAAAAAGTGTTGGAAAATATCTTATACTCACTATACAGTATGGGAAGTAAATTATTCATGAAAGGATCTAAATATGAGCCGGAATAAATTATGTCTTTCAAAGGAAAATCGTGTTATCGCAGGGGTCTGCGGCGGTATAGGTGAATACTTCGGAATTGATGCAAACCTTGTACGTATAGGCTTGGTTTTCTTTGCCTTAGCAGGGGGAAGCGGAATCCTGGCATATGTAATTGCGTGGATACTCCTGCCTGAGTGCAGGCTGTGAAAACAAAAGCCCTTCATTTTGAAGGGCTTTTCATTACTCATTCGGATTTGTTTCCTGTCTCACCTTTGCGTATCCGGGTTTTATTACATCATATATTATTTTTATTCTCTTGTCGTGATGAATAAACGCTGACTTCATTGCGTTCAAGGTGAGCTTTTCAAGGTCCCGAAGGGTGAGATTATAGTATTCAACTGCAATCTGCATTTCCTTGGTCATAGTGGTATTGCTCATTAACCGATTATCTGTTCCGAGCATGACCCTGAAATTATTTCTGTAATAAATCTGGAATGGATGGGTGTCAAGCGATTCAGCTGCACCGGTCTGGATGTTTGAGGATAAACAGCACTCAAGGGGGACACGCTTGTCTTTGATAAAGTGAGAGAGGGACCCCATTTTTTCGATTCTTGTGCCTGTAACAGCCATGTCCTCGATTAATCTGGTCGCATGGCCGATCCTGTGTGCTCCGCAAATCTGCAAAGCCTGCCAGATTGATTCAACACCAAACGCTTCGCCTGCATGTATTGTAATGTTGAAATTCTTTCTGCGGATAAACTCAAATGCGTCCAGGTGTTTCTTCGGAGGGTGGCCGAATTCATCGCCAGCTAGATCAAACCCTACAACTCCCTTTGCTCTATAGTTAACCGCAAGCTCGGCAATCTCTAAGGAGATTTTCTGATTCCGCATTGCACAGAGTATTACACCGTATTCTGTACCGGTTTCCTTTTTGCCCTGTTCCAGGCCCTTTAATACTGCTTCTATAACCTGCTCCTGATTCATACCTTCTTCAAGATGAAGCACTGGTGCAAACCGTATTTCAGCATAAACCACATTGTCTGTAGCAAGGTCTAAGATTGACTCATAGGCAATGCGTTCTAAAGCCTCAGGCCGCTGCATAACAGAGAGGGTTACCCCGAATCCTTCCAGATATTGGGCAAGGTTCTTTCTGTCTGCGCCGCGGTGAAACCAGTGGGCGAGCTTTTCCGGTGTTTGTTCCGGAAGAATGACATTGTACTCATTTGCAAGATCCACAATTGTTTCAGGTCTCACACTACCGTCTAAATGGTCGTGGAGCTCTACTTTCGGTATTCTTCTTATCATTTCTGTTGTAACCATAATAGCAATAATACCATGAAATATTCTGGAGAGAAAGCAGTTTCTCAAGAGAAAAAAACAAAGAAAACTAATGAAAATCTAACAAAACCTATGTTATAGTGTTTACGAATTAGGGAAACTGGATTTTAATATAGAGAGTGCTTATAGAGAAGCAATGCTCTTTAATGAAAATGGAGGTATTTCATGAAACGTTATTTACTTGCTGTCCTTATTGTGACAGTGTCTCTGGGGATGTTTTTTTCGTGCGAACCTGAAGAAGCTGAACTTGGAACAGAGGAAAATCCGATTATCTGGTCATTTGTTCCATCAGGAGAAATGGAAAGAGTAGCAACTGGTGCGGATGAGGTTGCTGATCTTCTTCACGAAGAAACCGGTTATTATTTTGACACTAATGTAGCAACCGAATATGCCGGTGTAATTGAAGCTCTACAAAGTGATCCGCCGGCTGCGCATATGGCTTCGCTTGCAACATTTGCCTATGTTCTTGCAGCAGACCGCGGTGTAGCAGAAGCAGAACTTGTATCTGTACGCTATGGAAGCGCGACATACAACGGACAGATTATTGCCGGAGCTGACACAGGAATTTCATCTATTGAAGACCTTGAAGGTCATTCTTTCGGCAGACCTGATCCGTTAAGTACATCCGGATGGATTATTCCCATGCTCACTATGCGCGCTAATGGTATTGATCCTGATTCAGACCTTTCTCAGGTTGTTGATGCAGGTTCACACGATGCTGTTGTAGCTACTGTTTATAATGGTGATGTTGATGCAGGCGCATGTTATGTTGATGCAAGAAGCAGTATTGAAGATGAGTATCCGGACGTAATGGATGAGGTGCGGGTAATTGCTGTTACTGCTGATATTCCAAACGACGGTGTACAGTTTCACCCAAGCATTTCTGAAGTAATGCGGGAAACTATTGTTGGCGCACTGTTACGCATCGTAGCAACAGAAGAAGGCCAGGAAGCGCTTAGCACAGCCTATAATTGGAGCGATCTTGAAAGACACGACGATTCATTTTACGATCCTTTCCGCCAGGTACTCCAGGCATCCGGCATGAACGTAGAAGAACTAATGAGTGAATAAGGCTTAAGTAATTCTAAAAGGAGGGGCTCGGTCCCTCCTTTCTTTTTGGGGGATCCATGTTACAAGTTCTAAATCTAGGAAAAACCTATGATGACGGCACAGAAGCGTTAAAAGATGTAAGCTTTAAAGTAGAAAAAGGTGAGTTCCTTGTTGTTATCGGGTTAAGCGGTTCAGGTAAATCAACTCTTTTACGGTGTATTAACCGGTTGGTTGACCCGACTGTGGGCACAATTCTTTGGCACGATGAAGATATAACAACTGCAAAGGATGAGAAACTGCGCGTAATTAGAAGGAAGATCGGTATGATCTTTCAGCATTTTAATTTAGTAAAACGTTCTTCAGTATTAACGAATGTATTATCCGGCAGACTCGGGTACATAAACCCGTGGAAGAGTCTATTTCACGGGTTTTCTAAAAAGAATAAAAAGGATGCTTACAGTGCGCTAGAGCAGGTTGGTCTTACAGATCAGGCTCAAAAGCGGGCTGACGAGCTTTCTGGCGGGCAGCAGCAGCGGGTTGGCATAGCTCGGGCATTAATGCAGACCCCTGAGCTTATTTTGGCAGATGAACCTGTTGCCAGTTTGGACCCGGTGCTAGCACACAGTATTCTCGGTTATTTAGAAAAGCTGAATAAAGAAATGGGAATTACTATTATCTGCAGTCTCCACTATTTGGACCTTGTACAAAGGTACGCAACACGGGTAATAGGCCTCCGGGACGGCAGGCTTGTGTATGAAGGCAACCAAAGTGATATACGCCAGATGACAGATGCGCAATTTAAAGAAATATACGGAGAAGACGCAGAACGCATTGGTGTCGGTTCAGTAACAGAGGGAGGGGAATAATGCTGAGAGAAAAACAATCGAAAGAAACCAAGTCATTAATTCCAGCTCCTGCCCTTGCGGTGCTCTCTCTCTTTGTTCCAGGTCTTGGGCAGGCGTTTGCAAAAAAAGTCGGAAGGGGTTTTCTGTTATTATCCTCATTTTTGACTATTGTCAGCATATTTTATTGGCGTATTTATCTGCTTGCACATCGTGAAGTTGGAATATTGGCGCAGTATATAAAAGCCCTGGACCGCAGGTTCTTTTTTATTGCAATCCTTACGGTCATGATTATTGGAATATGGGTTTGGAACATTATCGATGCATACCGCCTTGGAAAGAAAGGGAAAAAGGGGATCGGTATATTCGGGCTAGTGCTTTTTTCCTTATTCATACTCGGGTGGCAGATCGCTGAAATAGATGTATACAGAGCAGCTACTGAGTTCCCTGATGCATGGCCTCCGTTATCCAAGGTTCTTTGGCCTTGGGAAGCAGCAATAGACTATGAAGCGGAAATCATGGACGCAGGAGCCCAAATTCTTGACGGGTGTGAAGGAGAGCTTCCCCCTGTTCCAGAGGAAGAACCGGGAGAGCCTTATATTCGTGTTGAACCAAGGTGCGGAAACCTTGCGGAGATGGCTAATGACGGTACAATCACTCCTGGAACGGAACTGACTATTGAAGGCAAAAACTTTGAACCGAATACCAGGACTGAAATATGGTGGGTGGACCCTATCGGCAATGAATTCAGGCCGCGGCAGGATGGCGAATATCTGAGCCTTATGACAGATGAAAATGGTGAGTTCACCATGGAGATGACCATGCCCTACCGCTTAATTCCGCCCAGTGCTTCTGGAGAGCAGATTCACCATGTTGAAGCACGGCAGACTTCTCAAGTCGGTCCGCCGCTGCCGTCGGAACCCCTGATTTTAACTATTCAAAGAATGATAGAAACAATCTTCATGGGAATGATGGCCACTGTTTTTGGTATTATCTTTTCAATACCGATCAGTTTTTTGGCTGCTAGAAACCTGATGGAAGCCTCTCCGGTTACCCTGGCTATTTACTATCTTACCCGTACTATCTTGAACATCATCCGGTCGATTGAGCCGCTTATCTGGGCACTCATTGCTGTTGTCTGGGTAGGGCTTGGACCATTTGCCGGTATAATTGCGCTTACAATACACTCAATTGCAGCTCTTGGGAAATTATATTCCGAAGCAATTGAGGGAATAGATGACGGGCCGATAGAAGCGATACGTGCAACAGGTGCGAACGGAATTCAGACAATTATGTTTGCTGTCATACCGCAGATGATTCCGCCCTTTGTTTCGTTCTCAATCTACAGGTGGGATATCAATGTCCGAATGTCAACCATTATCGGTCTTGTCGGCGGAGGCGGTATCGGTTTCCTCCTCGTTCAGTATATTCGGCTGCTGGATTACCGTTCTGCAGGTATAGCAGTTTGGTTTATTGCAATTACCGTTGCAATCCTTGACTATGTAAGTGCTGAAATACGCAGAAGGTTTGTATAAAGCTCTTAGAAATTCCATAAAAGCCGTCTTTACAGGCGGCTTTTTTTAAATTCATGGAATACGAAAAATCTTATTTATAAAATACAGCAGATAACGTAGAATAAAGACATTCTTTGAAATGAAAGGTGAGCAATAAGATATATGATACTATCAATTCTCTCCCTTGTCTTTGGCCTAATTCTGCTGGTATGGAGTGCTGACAGATTTATAGACGGAGCTGCTGTTACTGCACGCCATTTCGGAATGTCTCCGCTTCTTATTGGTATGGTAATTGTCGGTTTCGGCACCTCTGCTCCAGAAATGGTTGTATCTGCTATCTCTGCATTAGAAGGGGACCCCGGGATTGCTCTTGGGAATGCTTATGGTTCTAATATATCGAATATTGCCTTTATACTCGGCGTTACCGCACTCATCAGCCCGATCTTCGTAGATTCAAAGATACTCAAAAAAGAACTCCCAATACTTACCCTTGTTACTGTTCTTAGTGTCTTTTTAATCTGGGACAGGGGCATATCCAGACTGGATGCGTTTATCTTGCTTGTGGTGTTTTTCGGCTTTTTCGGATGGTCTATACGTCAGGGAATAAAGCACAGGGACGACTCCTGGGATTCGGAGATGGAAAAGGAGCTGGGGGTCCAGAAAATGGGTATAAAACTGGCTGTTTTCTGGCTCATTCTCGGTTCTATTCTCTTAGTTGTCTCCTCACGGATGCTCGTATGGGGGGCTGTTTTTATTGCACAATCCTTAGGCGTTAGTAATCTGATAATCGGACTTACTATTGTTGCTCTGGGAACCTCATTACCGGAATTGGCTTCTTCAGTAGCGGCAGCAATAAAAGGAGAGCACGATATTGCCCTTGGAAATGTAATTGGTTCCAATATGTTCAATACCCTTGCTGTTGTCGGTATTGCAGGGAGTATCCAGCCTATGGCAGTTGAGCAGGCCGTACTATCAAGGGATATGCTTGTTATGGGCGGACTCACCTTATCCTTATTTATTATAGGATTTGGGTTCAATAAAAAAAATGGAGTTATTAACAGGTTTGAAGGAGCATTTCTTCTTGCTGTTTATCTCGGTTATACTGGGTATCTTTTATATACAGTATTCCTCCAGCGGTCATTGATAGGGGTATAAGTAGAGAGCTGAAAATTACAGATTACACAAGTGTTTTGGAATACAAGACCTGGTCCCCAATCTGTTTCTGTTTCTTATACCCGTTTTTTACCAAATATTTATGGTGGGACCTATTATCAGCATGATTTAGCGCAAGTATAAAGTCTATGTTTCTGCCAAGGTCTACTGCCATTTCTTTATACAACCTGTCTGATATACCTATATCCCTGTACTTTGCTGTTACATAATCAACATCCAGGTATACACTTTTCTGCGGAAAAAGTTCAGCGTGAATATACTGGATAAGGGCTTTTTCATCATCATTCTTGCACATTTCCGGTTCGGGTATCGGCAGATAATAGGCAAAGCCGACTGTTGTAAAGTCCTGAACTGCAAGATACACATTACCGGAGCTAAATGCATAGTCCAGTTTCTTTTCATGAAACAATGGGTAAAAATGGAGAATATCGTTTTTAAAGCTTTCAACAAAGCGCATTACTCTGCGTTTTTCTCCCTTCTCAATAGTGAGGTAGGTAAATCTACTTATGTCTCTATTAAACATACGCAATAGATAGAAAACATTTACTGCGCAAATAAAGCCGTTTGTAATGATTAGGGGAATTGAACCGATGAACACACCATATATAACGAATGTTAGAGACCCGACCAAGTTCAGGACCCTAAGCTTTACAATGGAAACCATTAAAAGGGATATAGCAACAAAGAATGATGCAATATAACCGATTATTTCTACAATTGAAAACATGTTTCTCCTCTTTGCCGGAATAATAACTTTGAGTATGCCATTGTATTGAAGAGTGAATTCACAGTCAAGAACATGAAAAGAATGCAGACAAAACTTTGTATTTTACAGGTACGGGTTTGTGCTCTCCTGGGAAAAGTAGGTGGAGCCTGTGGGTATTTAATCATAATAATTATGAGAATATTTACTCAAAGGTATAAAAAAACGTGAGTTTCGGTTATAGTAAATGTGTTAGATACGGTTTTAAAATCTATACCGTTTAATCTAATCCCCCTGACTTTGTATGAATAGGAAACCCATTTTTTTCCTTAGGAGTTTGTTATGAATTTTTGTTATATACCAGTTGCATCTGACCTGCACGATCCGAAAGTACTGAATGCTTTGCTTGCAAAATATGAGCCCCAGTTTAATGATATTGGAGGTGCTCCGTGCGGGCCTGAACCTTTTGCGAAGAGGGATACTATTTGCTATTTTATTGTTACAGGAGGTACAGAAGAAAAAGCGCTGGACCTTGTATCAAAAGCAGAAGACCCGGATAGCCCTGTCTTCCTTTTGGCCCATCCTTCACAAAATTCCCTGCCAGCTTCTTTGGAAATTCTTGCAAAACTTCACCAGGATGGTAAAAAAGGCAAAATAATCTATCTGGATCCGGAAGACCCGGGGGCATGGAAGAACGAGCTCTCAGATGCTGTGAAGCAAGCTGAAACAGCGAAATATCTGCGCGGGAAAACAATCGGTGTAATCGGTGATCCCTCTGACTGGCTGGTTGCCAGCTCTCCGGATACTGTGACTACAGAAACAGCCTTTGGAGTCCGCTTGAAAAGAATTTCAATGGACACCCTCCGGGATCACCTTGAATCAATTAATGATGCAGAAGTACAAAGCATGATTCAAGAAGATAAAATAGAGGAAAAATCCGTACGAGAACCGATGTCTGAAGATTTTTCTGATGCAGTTCGGGTATATTTAGGTATGAAAAAACTGGTTGCGGCTGAAAAAATTGATGCAGTAACTTTGCGTTGTTTTGACCTTGTAATTGGAGAAAAGACAACAGGGTGTTATGCTTTGGCAAAATTGAATGATGAAGGAATTGTTGCAGGATGTGAGGGCGATATCGTAACTGCATTAACTATGGAATGGCTGAAAGAATTGACAGGTAAGCTTCCATGGATGGCAAACCCTTCCAGGATATTCAGGAAATCCAATACACTTGTTCTTGCTCACTGTACTGTTCCATTTTCCTTGGTTTCCTCATTTACTTTCCGTTCTCATTTTGAGTCAGGAGTGGGTGTGGGGATTCAAGGGAAGGTAAAAGCAGAAGAGGTCACCCTGGTTAGAATCGGCGGAAAAAACCTGGATAGAATATGGGCAGCTGAGGGAAGGGTTGCATCAACAGGAAATGCAGCGGACCTTTGCAGAACACAAATTCACGTGCAGTTTGATGATTTTCCAAAGGATCTGCTTTCAGACCCGCTTGGTAACCATATAACAGTGATAGAGGGAAGGTTTAAAGAAACAATTTTGTCATGGTGGAATGACTACCGTTAATACTTTGTATAGGGAACATCAATTCCTGTTATCCGTAAACTCTATGCATTACCGTCACAGCTTTGACACTTATTATTGTCAAAGTAGAGGCTGCGTTTTAGTTCCATGGTTTTTCCGCAGGATGTGCAGGTCCGGGAAAAGACCAGTATAGCATCCTTTTTCCAGAAGGCAAAAACTGCAGCACCTAAGACAGCTGGAGCAAGTATCCAGTGTTCTGCTTGGTATTCTGTAATAAGAAAACTCGCTCCGTAGAGAAGTGTAAGAATAACCGCAATATACAAAGTAGCAAAACGCTTTTTTACGCCTGCCTTCTGATACTTCCTCTGTGTGAGATTAAAAACAAATACTGCGATTACTGCAAATGCTAGTACCTGCTGAATTATTTTAATAAAATCTGCTTCCATATAGGAACTCTATCAAGTACTGGCACTAAAGGTCAATAATGCTGAAAACCACGATAGAAAAAAAGATATACTAGGACTTTGAAATTGCTTAAATTCCGTTTATACTTAAAGGTCACAATCAAGTATTTGAGGTAAATATGCGAATAACAGATATTATTGCAAAAAAACAGCACGGTAAAACCCTTACTAAAGAAGAGATAGACTTTTTCTTGAAAGGATATGTTAAAGGTGATATTCCTGACTATCAGGCAGCAGCATTGATGATGGCTGTTTGGTTCCAGGATATGGATAGCCGTGAAACCACGGATTTGACATTGTCCATGGCTGCTTCAGGAGACCAGATAGACCTTTCAGCTATTGAAGGAATAAAGGTTGATAAACATTCAACAGGAGGAGTTGCAGATACAACCACTTTGATTGTTGCTCCACTTGTTGCAGCATGCGGCGGAAAGGTAGCCAAAATGTCAGGCCGCGGGCTTGGGCACACAGGGGGCACTTTAGATAAGCTTGAATCCATTCCCGGGTTCAATGTTAATCAGACTATGGATCGTTTTGCAGAGATTGTGCGTATCTGCGGGCTTTCTATAATTGGACAAACTGCGGATCTTGTCCCTGCAGATAAAAAGCTCTATGCCCTTAGGGATGTAACATCCACTATTGACAGCATACCGCTTATAGCATCCTCTATAATGAGTAAAAAAATTGCAGCAGGAAGCAATGCAATTGTTCTGGATGTAAAAACAGGGTCAGGGGCCTTTATGCAGGAACCTGAGGAGTCAAAGAAACTCGCACAGCTAATGGTTAAAATCGGCGCGCTTGCAGGAAGAAAAACTATGGCTTTGGTAACAGATATGAGCCAGCCCCTGGGAATGGCAATCGGTAATAGCATAGAAGTCCGGGAAGCAGTGGAAATCCTGCAAGGAGAACACTCTGAAAGGGCGCTTCGATTCGTTTCCTTTTCTCTCGCTGCCCAGATGCTTATACTCTCTGGACTCTACACAGATGAATCTACTGCACAGCTTGCATTGGAAAATGCTGTTGAGGATAGGAGCGGACTTGCTAAATTCGCTGAAATGATAGAAATGCAGGGTGGAGATCCGAAAATATGCGAAGATGTAACAAGACTTCCCAAAGCAGAAGAAGAGGTCTCAATAAAGGCACAGAAAAGCGGATACATCGGTTCCATGGACACTGCTGCAATCGGTACAGCTGCACAGATGCTTGGTGCAGGTAGAGCGAAGAAAGAAGATACGATTGATCCTGCTGTAGGAATATGGATGAAGCAGCGATTAGGCAGTCCTGTTGAAAAGGGTGATGAGATTGCTGTATTTCATGTTAATGACCGGAACAATTTTGAAGAATCAAAGCAGCGTTTTCTGGATGCAGTTCAAATAAAAAATACCCCAGTAAAAAAACCGAAATTAGTGTACGCAAAAATACAAGAATAATCTAATAGGCTAGTGTCTAACGTTTTGTAAAAACTATAAAACTGCTAATATATGTTTTACATATTAAATAATTAAGGAGATTTTATGAATTATACAAAAACAAAAGTCGCATCTATGATCGACCATACAGCACTTAAAGCTGTTACAACTTTGGCGGATGTTAAAAAACTATGTGATGAAGCAAAAGAGCACGGATTTGCATCTGTATGTGTTAATCCCGCATATATATCTTTTGTTGCAAATGAGCTCAAAGGCTCTAATGTGCTTACCTGCTCTGTAATCGGGTTTCCCCTGGGAGCAAATACCCCTGAGATAAAGGCGAAAGAGACAGAAACTGCTGTTTCCGAAGGCGCGCAGGAAGTTGACATGGTAATTAATGTAGGCGCATTAAAAAGCGGCGACATGGAAGCAGTGCTCAAAGATATAAAGGCTGTTGTGGATGCTTCAGGAAATGCTGAAGTTAAAGTAATTATCGAGACATGTTATCTTACTGATGATGAAAAGGTCTCGGTGTGTAAGCTTGCAAAGCAGGCTGGTGCAGATTTTGTAAAAACCTCTACAGGCTTTGGTACAGGAGGAGCAACTGCTGAAGATGTAAAACTTATGAAAGCAGCTGTTGAAGGCACCCTGAAAGTAAAGGCTTCAGGGGGGATCCGAACAGCGGAAGATGCAAATGCAATGCTTGAGGCTGGTGCAGACCGGATAGGAGCTAGTGCAGGTATCGCAATTATTGAAGGATTCCCAGCAGAATAATTTGGAGTAGAATATGCGTGTTTATACACTGGTAATTGATAGTTTTGGGATTGGAGCTCTTCCGGATGCGGAGAATTACGGAGACAAAGGGGCTAACACAGCGCTGCACATCTGCGAAGCAGTTTCTTCAGTGCGGTGGAACAATTTAAAAGCCTTGGGACTGGGCAATGCCTCAGAACTGCTCGGAAATCCGCTTCCCGGGTGCGGTGCAATTGAGGATCCTTTGGGCTGTTACGGTGTAATGAAAGAAGTTTCTCCCGGAAAAGACACCACAACCGGTCACTGGGAAATTGCAGGTGTACACCTTGATAAGCCGTTTTTCACTTTTCCACCTGATTATCCCTCATTCCCAGAGGAACTTCTTGATGAGTTTACTGCACGGACAGGCAGAGGAGTTCTTGGAAATAAAGCTGCTTCTGGTACAGTCATTATTCAGGAACTCGGGGATGAACATGTAAGAACCGGAAAACCAATTGTCTACACCTCAGCAGACTCTGTATTTCAGATTGCAGCACATGAAGATATAATTTCAGTTAAGGAACTCTATGAAATGTGCGAGATAGCCCGTGAACTGTGTGATCCGTATCAGGTTGCCCGGGTTATAGCGCGTCCATTTGTTGGAGAAAGCGGTAATTATACACGGACACCAAGGCGTCATGATTACAGCATTCAGCTTCCGGAGAAATCGATTATGGGCTATCTTCAGGATAAGGGTGTCCGGACAATAGGGGTTGGAAAAATCGGGGATATTTTCAATATGCAGGGTATTGACATCACCTATCCTGAAAAGGGAAATCCTGCGTGTATTAAAAAAACACTGGAGCTTATCAGCACTGAAGCAAGGGGCGATGAATTTGTTTTTGTAAATCTTGTGGACACTGACATGGTGTACGGCCACAGGCGTGATCCGAAGGGGTATCATGATTCTGTTGCAGAAACAGATGAAGCTATTGGGGAGATGTTAGGATTAATGGGTAAGGATGATTTACTCATCATAACAGCAGACCATGGATGTGATCCTACATACAAAGGATCTGATCATACCAGAGAACATGTGCCCCTGCTTTTTTACGGAAAAAGAGCGGGAAACTCATCCCTGGGTGTCCGGGAAAGCTTTGCTGATATAGCTGCAACTGTTGCCGATGTTTTTGGTATAAGTGAATATAAGAAGGGGGAAAGTTTTCTTGTCTAAGATTACTTATTCTTTGAAAGTTAATCATCTTTTTACTTGACACCGGATATTTCTCAAGATATGGTAAAATGTTAATGTATAGCACTATGATTACAGATCATAAAAATATGAAAAGGAGAAGAGGGTATGAAAAAACTATTATTCGTACTGGCGCTTTTAATGACTGCCGGACTGTTGTTTGCAGGCGGCGCACAGGAGCCGGCAGATGAACCGGACTACAGAATTGGTATTGTATTTGATGTTGGAGGAAAGGGCGACCTTTCATTCAATGACTCTGCATATGAAGGCCTTGTACGGCTTGCAGAAGACTATAATGGATTTATTCAGGATGATCCTGATGATGTTGACCATGGAGATGATATTCTTCTTAAGTACCTTGAACCCCGTGAAGGCGGTCAGGACAGAGAAATGCTCCTCCGCATTATGGCTGAAGACGGCTTTGATCTGGTAATTGGTGTCGGATTTGCGTTTACTGATTCAATTCCAGAAGTTGCCTCGGATTTTCCGGAAACTCACTTTGGTCTAATTGACGGTTTTGTACCAGACCTCGATGAAGACAGTAATCTAACATGCCTTGCTTTTGATGAGCATGAAGGTTCTTTCCTCGTGGGTGCTGTGGCTGGTTTGGTTGCAAACGATGATCCGATAGGCTATATCGGCGGAATGGACATTCCTCTTATTCACAAGTTTCACGCAGGCTTTTTCGCAGGCGCAATGTGGACAAACCCTGTTCTAAGAGATCCTGATATGCTTCTAGGACAGTACATTGCATCCGATCCTTCAGGTTTCGGCGACCCAAGCAGAGCTGCAACAATTGCTACAAATATGTACAACCAGGGTGCTGAGATTATCTATCACGCTGCCGGCGCTTCAGGAACTGGTCTTTTCCGTGTAGCAAGAGATATGGACAGATGGGCTATCGGTGTTGACTCAGATCAGGGACTCAGGTATGCGGAATCAGATTCTCCAGAAGAAAGAGAGATTGCTGAGCATATCCTTACTTCTATGATAAAGAGAGTAGACCAGGCTGTATATCTTACCGCACAAGAGCTTATTGAAACCGGCAGTGTAACTGGCGGATACCGCTCATTCGGTATTGAAGATGCAGGTGTTGGTGTAGCTATCAATGAATATAACGAAGAAGTTATGGAACCGTTTATTCCTGTTATTGATGAGCTTTCAGAAATGATTATGTCCGATGAAATTGAAGTTCCGGAGCATGATGATCAATTAGTAGATTGGGCACTGAATTACTTCGAATAGGTCCGCCTAATTATAAAAAGCGGGATGAAAGCCATCCCGCTTTTTTTAGCAGCTGTTTATATGTAAAATAAAGTTTCTAAATAATTCTATTAATCTATGCAGAGTACATACTGTGTGGAAAGGAGAAATATATGGCGCTCCTTAAAATGGAGGGAATAACCAAGGTATTTCCCGGTGTCATTGCAAACGACCATATCGATTTTGAGCTTTTTGAAGGCCAAGTACACGCTCTGGTCGGAGAAAATGGCGCAGGGAAAACTACCCTCATGAAGATTCTGTATGGTTTGTATAAGCCTGATGAGGGAAGTATATCAATCCGTGACGAGAAGATTTCCATAAAAAATCCAAAGGACGCGATATCTCAAGGAATTGGAATGGTCCATCAGCATTTCATGCTTGTTCCACCCTTTAACGCGGTAGAAAATATTGTTCTTGGGGATGAGGATCATACAGCAGGATATTTGCAGATGGCCCAGCCGACTGCAAAAATTGAATCGCTCATGAAAGCAAACAATCTGGAAGTGAATCTTAGTGTAAGCGTCGAAGACCTGCCGGTTGGTGTTCAGCAGAGAGTAGAAATCCTGAAAATATTATACCGCGGCGCAGAAATACTCGTTTTTGATGAGCCCACAGCAGTGCTTACCCCTCAAGAGGTTCATGAACTGTTTAATACATTGAACCAGCTAAAAGAGCAGGGAAAAGGTATTATCTTCATAAGCCATAAGCTGGATGAAGTTCTGAACATTGCTGATAAGATTACAGTTATTAGACGAGGAAAAATAATTGACACATTAGATAGAAAAGATGCAACAAAGCCGAAAATTGCAGAACTTATGGTAGGAAAGCCTGTACTTTTCAAGGTGGATAAACCTGAGAAAAAGCCCGGGGAAGCGGTACTTGAGGTTGAGAAGGTGACTGTAGAAAATAACTCAGGTCAAAAGGCACTTAACCGGATAAGTTTCTCTGTTCACGAAGGCGAGATTTACGGAATAGCAGGTGTTGAAGGAAACGGTCAGTCTGAACTCATTAATGCAATAGCATATGAAGTGGATAAAATCGACGGGGATATCCGTCTTAGCAACGAAAATATGCTAAAATGGAATGTACGGAAAAGAAGAGAGAAGGGACTTGGACACATACCTGAAGATAGACACCGTTTTGGACTTTTTATGCCGTATTCGCTTGCTGAGAATATGGTACTTGGTATGCATCATAAACCGCCTTTTGTGGATAAACTCCAGATAATTCAAAAAGAGAATATTAATGACCATGCCAGAGAACTGATTGATGAGTATGATATTCGAACCCCTTCAGAGCAGGTTCCGGCAAACACACTTTCCGGCGGAAATCAGCAGAAGGTTATTATTGCCAGGGAGATGAGTTTTGATCCTGAATTATTAATCGCAGCACAGCCGACACGCGGTGTGGACATTGGAGCACAGGAGTTTATTTACAAACAACTGGTGAATGCAAGAAGCGAAAACAAGGCTGTGCTTTTAATATCAGCAGACCTTGACGAGATACTTTCTCTTTCAGACAGGATCGGTGTAATTTATAAAGGAAAAATTGTAAAAGAATTCAAAAGCTCTGAAGTAACAAAAGAAGAGGTGGGCTTCTATATGATGGGAGATAAAGCGCATGAGTGAGAAGAAAGGTATTCTGAAATTTGACAAGTACAGCCTGCTGGAAGCTGCTTCACCTTTTATCGGTTTTGCTGCTGCTATAGTAATCCTTTTTGTAATTGTGATACTAGTAGGCGAAAGTCCAGCACGAGCTTTATCTGCGATTATTCGTTTCAGCATGGGAAATACTGGAAGATTGATGACTGTTTTCTCAATTGCTATTCCACTTTTTATTTCCGGACTGGCTGTATCATTTGCATTTAGAGCAGGTGTGTTTAATATTGGGGCGAACGGACAATACCTTGTAGGCGGTATGGTTGGCGCAATAGCGGGTATTTACCTCGATCTGCCTTCCTTTATCCATATACCCGTTGTTGTCCTTGCAAGTATGCTCGGTGGTGCTCTCTGGGCTGCAATTCCGGCTATTATGAAGGTAAAAAAAGGTGTGCACGAGGTTATTACTACAATTATGTTTAATAATATAGCACTTGCCTTAGTTAACTATATGGTAAATGGCCCTCTTTTAGGTGTTGAAGGCGGAAGCAGTCTTGAACCTCAAACAGCACAGATCCATGAATCTGCATTATTCGGGAAACTTAACTATCTTTTTCGTGGTGCACCTGCTTCGGATCCAGCCTTTAGGTGGGGTCCTGCGCTAATTATGAACGCAATAGTGCTGGCTGGTTTGTTTTTTCTCTTTAAAAAGATACTAGCTTTGTTCAATATAACAGGAAAGAAAAAAGAGGAAAAAACTGAAAAGCAAAAATCCGGTTTATTTGCATGGGTTTCAAAGAACCGCGAGTATCTTATTGCCGGATTACTTTCAATTGTCGCAATACGAATTGTGCATTTCATTATTCAGACAGTCTCATTGAATATTCCTGAACATGTTTATCTGGATTATAGCCTTATTATTGCAATTATCATGGGCACGTTTGTATGGTTTTTCCTATTTAAACTTCGCTTTGGTTTTGAAGTACGCTCAGTTGGAACAGCTATTGATGTTTCTAAATACTCTGGTATGAATGTTAAAAGGATACAGCTTGGTGCATTTCTTTTTTCAGGGGCATTGGCCGGCTTAATTGGTACCCAGGAAATCTTTGCTATCAGAGGTTTTTATACCTATCAGCTTGCCGCAAACCTCGGATTCGATGGAATTGCAATTGCATTGATCGGACGAAATTCTCCGATCGGTGTTGTGTTCTCATCAATCCTTTTTGCCTTTCTAAAGCAGGCAGGATACGGAATGCAGCTCTATACATCTGTTCCGAATTCGGTTATTTATGTAATTACCGGTTTAATGATTATCTTCATTGTAGTTACCAATGAGATATTGACCCGCTATATTAGGGCTCTGAGGAAGAAGGAGGCACAGTAATGGAGATAGGTGTAATAATAAATTTTCTGATAAAAGGATTGGAAATGTCCAGTCCAATTGCTTTTGCAGCCCTTGGAGGTGTATTTACTGAAAAGAGCGGAGTAGTGAACATCGGTCTTGAAGGAATAATGATTGTATCTACTTTTACTATTGTATGGGGAGCCCTTTCATTCGGAACAATATGGATGGGTTTGCTCTACGCAGTAATAGCCGGTGCGCTTATGGCTACAATCCATGCGGTTGTTACTGTAACCTACCGGGTAGATCAAATTGTCTCAGGTGTTGCAATAAACATCCTCGCTGTTGGTATTTCACGGTTTTTGTCTCACAATATATATGGCCAGGAAACACAATCAGTAATAAACCAGAACCTGTTTCCTGTTATATTTGGTATAAACAGTTTTGCATTCGCGCTGATTCCAATAACTTTTTTTGCTTGGTTCCTCCTGTTTAAGACTACCTTCGGTCTCCGGCTCCGTGCTGTAGGTGAAAACCCGGAGGCAGCGGATACCCTTGGGATCAATGTGTATGTTATGCGTTACGCAGGTGTAATTCTTTCCGGTGTGTTCTGCGGACTTGCTGCAGGGACATTATACCCAGCACAGTGGCTTTCTGGTATGACTGGAGGACGAGGATATATTGCACTTGCTGCAATGATATTCGGTCGGTGGCATCCTGTAGGAGCTGTTCTCGCCGCATTATTGTTCGGTTATGCTGATACATTCAGAATACTCTTTGAGTCACAGATACCGATACCTGGTCAGTTTGTCCAAATGCTGCCGTATGTTCTGGCTGTTGTTGTACTTGCAGGTTTAGCCGGCAAAGCCAAGCCGCCAGCAGCAGATGGAATACCCTACGAAAAACACGCAGATTAAAAAAAATGCCGCTTTACAAGCGGCTTTTTTTAACTAAATATTCGCAAATTATAAGTCATTTCACTATAATGATAGATATAGTTCTGTTAGTTACAATATCTATCATTATTTTTGCGGATTTAACAATGCATTTTAACCTGAAAAAACTTAACAATGAGCAGATATCCCTTAGCATGGTGAAAAATAAATGTGTCCAAACAGAACTTGAATTGCAGAGATACAAGGAGTTGTTTCAGGAATATGTACACCGTTCGAAGAATAGTTTCGCAATGCTCATCAGTTATCTCGGCTTTCAGAAAGATAAGCTTGAGGATGAGAACTGCAGAGGAATGGTGGACTCCATGTCTGAACGAATTTATACCATATCAATGCTTCAGGATAGAATATTTGAAACCAAGGAGAAGAACCTCCCTATTGAAACAGATTTCATAATTGAAAATGTATATAATAGATTTGCCTCAGAAGATGACCAGACTAAGCGGAACAAAATAAATATACACGCTGTTAAATGTGAAATAGAAAGCAAAAAAGCATTCTATCTTGGATTGATTGTATTTGAATTACTGATATGTATAAAACAGCAAATTGACGAAAAAAGGATACAACAAGCGTCGTTACATTTCTCCCGGGATGGAGAGATGCTTCTTACTAAAGTTTGTATTGAAGCTGTCTTACCGGAATATGAGATGCCTGAAGCAGAGATTGTAACCTTGCTTGTTCGAAATAGTGCTGGTTCTATTGTATATGAAAAAGATAGTATTCAAATCCTTCTGCCGGTAAATACCATGTAATACATTCAGTGATAGATTCAGATTAATTACCTGTTCTGCTGCCTGTTTTTATTATTGCTTCGTAATTACCCGAATTTTCTGCAAGCCGGAACGAGGTGAAGATAATCTTAAGGGTCCTGTTCTCTCCTGCTTGGAAGGTAATCCGCGCTGAATTACCGGGGCCGCTGTTATTGTCTGAGTATAAAGTTCTTCCATCCATAGTGCGGACATATACCATTGGATCGAAACTGTTAGAAGTTAACTCAATTGAATAGGTTTGGCCTGCCTCTGTTTCAAGTTCATAGGAATCGTAAGACCTTCCTGTTAGGTCCATGGTATCTGTTTGGGAGAGTTCACCTTCCACAGTATCAAGTATTTCTGTTCTTCCAAGACTTTCAATTATTAATGAATAGATCCCAGTATTCCTGCCGCTTTCTGAGGAGATATGCAATATATAAATACCTGTGTTTTCCGGGGTAAACTCAAGTACTGTTTCTCTGTGAAGGTCTTCTCTTGAGCTTGAGGTCTCAGCATCTCTAATTTCAGGGACTGCTACATAGGGTTGAAACTCAGAGGATTGCACACGGATTCTGTAGAAGGTTTCAGCTTGACCAAGAAAGGTATATGTATCGCTCAGTCTTCCTGCCAGCGGTGTGTCATTCAGAGTAAGCGAAGAGCGGATAACCTGGTTCTGCTCAAGTCTGTACCCGTCGACATAATCTTGCCAATCACCAGCCTTTTCTTCTGATACTAAAATGGAGTAATCACCAATAGTTTCAGTAACAAGGCTTGTTGCACGAATAAATAGCTCACTGCTGTTCTGGGAAAAAGTGTATTCTATGCGGGCATTAAATCCCTGCCCACCGTCATCATTGCTAGCAGTAAAGCCTGTCTCGTCCTCTATTATAAGATAGCTATCAAAGTCTTGGGAACGAAGATCAATAATAATATGCTGCCCTGGATAACCGGATATGCGGTATGTATCCACATAACGGCCTTCGAGTAACTGGTCATCTTGAGAGAGGGATGCTTGTACCTGTGAACCAACCTGAATATGCTCAGCAGTTTCCTGACTTATAAAAGACAGTGTGTAAGATCCTGTTTCGTACGGTCTGTCAGAATGAACAAAAACCTGCACAATCCCGCCGTTTGTGGAGAACTGGATCTCACTGTTTTGTGATCCATCATCTCTGTCATCATTAGATATGTACTGCCCTGAATCAGTAATAACTGTAAGAGCTGGGTCAAAACTATCGGAATCCAAGGTGATATGTACTTCATTGCTTTCGTTTGCTCTTAAGATATAATTATCTGTATATACGGAGCCGAGAGACTGGTCATCTTCTTCCAAGGCTCCCCGTACTGTCCTACCGACCGAAAGAGTATCAGGGGAGGATAGTGGAATGAGTCGGATTTGATAATTACCGCTGGACCATTGCTGAAAACTCGATGCTTGAATTACAGCGGAGGCATTTCTCTCGGAATATAGAAAAAGACCTGAATCCCTGCTTCCGAAATCATCGTTTACTATTGGCTCATGCTGTGACATATATGCTGTGAGCAGGGGGTCAAAGTAATCTGATGAAAGAGAGACAAAATACTGGGTGCCCTCTTCTAAGAATATCCTGTAGTAATCGATGTATCGCATGTCAGAAGAAACATGGTCTCCTTGTTCCAGTATACCTGGTAGTGTCTGATTCGGAACAAGAAGTTGGAACCTTGCATTTGTTGTAAGGTAGTCAGGATATCTCTGTGATTCCCTGGGTATAGAGCTGGCTTTTGCAAATAATGAGTAGCTTCCTGTGCTGTGAATATCAGGAACAGATGTGACACCGAGTCTGGCGATGCCGTTTCGAGTAACTGGTACAGAAATAAAGACTGAATCAAAAAAACCTGCGTACCTGTTTTCTGATCCTGAGGGTAATTCCAAAATCAGTTCCGGAGTGAAATCCTGGGAAGTGATTGCAGCTGAAAGACTTTGACCGTTTGTTACCTCTATCTCATACCAATCCACAATACCGTATTGCTCATCCTGCTCCTGCTGTAGCGAAAGACGGTCCGATTCAAACATTATATTTGTCTGTCCATAGGTATGGAGAGAAAGAACAAGAAATACTATACAGAAGAAGGTCCAGATTTTTGATTTCATTGATGTACCCCTTTTTAAAGTTGCAGAAGCTTACTGAAAATCAACTCTTTGTTTCATCCTTATATTAGAAAAAAATTAAAAAAAAGTCGAGACTATATCAGGAAAGTTAAAAAATGAACAGGATTACCAAGGAAAGATTAGTAACCTATAGTACTAAGCGGTAGACAGGAACTATGATTTTTCTTACTGTTTATTATAGCTATATTGTAGTAAAGGAGAATTATGAGCACAGAAAAGAAACTAACAGGAAAACAGCGGAGGTGGCTATTTAAGAAGGCGCACGATCTTGATCCTGTTGTAATTATTGGAAAAGCCGGGCCCACCAGGGAGCTGGTACAGGCTGTTGATGCAGCGTTATCTGATCATGAGCTACTTAAAGTTAAGTTTAATGACTATAAAGATGAGAAAAAGGACATTGCAGCATTCCTTTCAAAGGAAACAGGGGCATATACTGTGTGGATTATCGGTAATACCGTGGTATTCTATAGACAGAATAAAGACACTGAAAAACGGCAATATAACTTGCCCAAATAAGATTAAAAAGCAAAAAATCAAACTAAAGTTGTATAGTATAACTTTAAGGTTATGTCGTATGATTAAGCAGTACTGCGATAAATCGCGGGAAGATACTTTTTCCTTGTCCAGCGCGGGTATTCGTTGAATGCCCGCGCACTATTTAAAAAAGCTGCCTTAAAAAAGGCAGCTTTCATTGTTTATGAAAGTTCTAATTTCAGCGTTTTGGTAGGCTGATTACAAACTTCATCAGGACCATAGTATTGAATAGCACCTGGATATAGATAAGAAGTCTGATATGCCCACTTTTCTCTATGTGCAGCAAAGGTTGTAAAGGGCTTGTCGTCCAGTTCCACAAGCGCCTTTTTTATTACCGGTTTCTTCTTTCCGTGTCTTTGCTCGAGGTTCATCATCATAGTTAAAGGAACTCCACCAGCAACCCATTCAGCGGCTGGTTTGTTCAGATTTTTCACAGATGAAATGTAGCCGGTTAAGCCGTTTGCGATAAGAACATAAGCAGTGTATCCGAGACTGTAGCAGTAGTCAGCATCGAAATTGGATGGAAAGGCGCACCTGCCTTCGTATCCAAAGAAATGATGCTGAGGAACGAATTTACCAGTGAATTGGTCTTCGTTTTTCAGCTCGTCAAGTCTGTCACGTACCATTTCAATAAGAAGCTGTTCAGTATCGATTCTGGAAACCTGAACATTACCATGGGGGTCGCGGTCCATTAAGAGCTGCCTTCGGATACTATTGGGAAGTGTGGAAAAGACATAGGATGAGTCTTTGCTGAGGTTTTTATTCAGCCACTCACTCTGGTCTTCAAAAGTGCGAAGGGTGCTGAAGTGCTTTGAATGATTTGCTAAAAGGTCGTTAATCTCTGAAATGAGGAGTTTCATTTCAGGCACGAATTCGATTAAGCCTTCAGGAACAAGTACAACACCGAAATTCTCTCCGTTTTCTGCACGGATTTTTACAACTTCAACAATGTTTTGTACAATTTCTTCCATGGAAACCTGATTCTCTTCTATTTCCTCAGAAATGATGGTAACATTCGGCTGAGTTTGAAGTGCGCATTCCAAAGCAATATGAGAAGCAGAGCGGCCCATGAGCTTGATAAAGTGCCAATATTTTTGGGCAGAGTTTACATCTCTGCAAATATTTCCAATAAGCTCTGCATAGGTTTTTGTTGCTGTATCAAATCCAAAGGAAACTTCAATATGTTCATTCTTTAAGTCACCGTCTATTGTCTTAGGAACTCCAATAACTTGGATGTCTGAGCCTTGGTCTGCAAAATATTCAGCAAGGAGTGCCGCATTTGTATTACTGTCATCACCGCCTATTATGATAAGTGCATCCAATTCCCGTTCTTTGCATACTTCCAAACTTTTTTTGAATTGTTCAGGGGTTTCGATCTTTGTACGGCCGGAGGTGATCATATCGAATCCTCCAGTATTCCTGTACTGGTCAACAAAAGCAGGGGTTAGTTCGATAGCTTTATTTTCAAGAATACCCCCAGGGCCTTTTAGAAAGCCAAATACTTTTGAGTCAGGATTCCCTTTTTTTACTCCGTCAAAAATACCCGCAATTACGTTGTGTCCCCCTGGAGCCTGTCCGCCCGAAAGAACCACGCCAACATTAATCTTTTTATGAGCATCCTTATTCTCTCCCTTTGCAAAGGAAGCAATAGGCTGTCCATATGTTTTTGAGAAAATCTCTTTCAGTGCTGTCTGGTCGGAGACTGATTCAGTAGCATCTCCTAAATTTACCTTTATCGTATCAACAGGTTCTTCTAGAATTTTCGGTACTTTAGGTTCATATTCATATCTAGCTTTCTGCAATGCGGAAATAGATTCCATAAAAATTACTCCTTAATCTGTTTTCTTGAAGATGAGGTCCAACTAGATATACCTGTCTAAAAGGGAAAAGTCAAGGTATCAATGGCTTTTAGAGTAATTGGAGGTATAACGATGAGTAAATGTATGTTTAAAATTGATCAGTATTCTAATACTATACTTTTGAAGAATAATCTATAATACATTTTTTTATTTCACTGAATATTATTAGTAAGTTTAAGTGTGAGGAGCATGCTTTATGAAGAATAGAATACAGCTTGGCAATACCGGCTTCAGTATTTCAACGATAGGACTAGGGTGCTGGCAGTTTTTCAATGGAAAGGGCTTTGTAGGCAGATATTGGAGTCCTCTTTCTGACGAGGTAGAAGATAAAACTATTAAGGTTTCCCTAGAGAGGGGAGTAAATTGGTTTGATACTGTCCAGGCTTATGGCTGGGGAGTCTCTGAACAAGCCCTTGGCAAGCATGCAAAAAAATATGAAAGAGATTATGAGTTTCTGATAGCGGATAAATGGTTTACCCTGTCTTCACACGAGCTTAGGGAAATTGATATAGTAAGTCAAAACGCAAGCTGATGCACCCTTAGCAAAGGCGAGCAGTCCCGCGGTTCCGTATTCTTAGAGGGGTAACACAGCCTGAGCCGAAAATGCTTTCCATCCGTGCCTTATAGTCATCGATCCTGTTTAATGGAATGTATGCTTGGATAGCACCTGAGAAACCGCCCCCATGTACTCTGCATGCACCGTCGGTCTGAAGAAAATCTTCAGTTACTGCAAGAGCAAGGGTGATGCCCTGTTCTGTTGGTCTTGTTGTGGAATAACAATTCTGAAGCAGCTTCCAAGAAGAATCCCCTGACATATTCACAAGCCTGAAGTACTCAGAAATATTATTGGACATAAGCGCTTCAAGCTGTTGTGTTACCCTTTTATTTTCGTTAAAAAAATGAAGACACCTGAGTACAGCTCTCTCTCCGAACTGCTTCCGCAGTACAGCAGCTGCAGATAGTATATCATGTTTTTCGAGCTGTCTGCAGATACGCTTCCCAAGTGTATTGGCAACTGAAAACATGTCTTTTGTGATTGCCGAATATTCATAGGAAAGATCTGCATTATTGTCCCCTGTATCAACAGCAACAAGGGTGTAGCCATGGTCCTCGAAATCATAGTCAATTTGATCAATGCCAGGAAAATGGAAATCAGCAAAATCGATGGATATAATTCCGCCGTTTGCACAGGCTATTTGGTCCATTAACCCACATGGTTTACCGTAATAGTTGTTTTCCGCAAATTGAGAAACAATGGCAATGGAAAGCACTGGAATGCTGCCCTCATTATACAGATGGTTTAGTATGGTGCCGATTAATGTTTCAAAAGAAGCAGAGGAGCTTAATCCTTCCCGCGCATCAATATTGCTGTTTACTACAGCATGAAATCCTCCTATTTCGTATCCTTTATCTTTTAGTCCCTTTGCAACACCGCGGACAAGTGCTTCCGTGGTTCTCGCTTCTTCAGGAATAGGATCTAAAACATTTAAGTCGATAGTGAACTCCTGGTTAAATCCCTCTGAAATAATACGGATAATATTCGTGTTATTCTTTGCTACTACTGCAATGGTATCCAAATCTATACTTGCAGCAAGGACTTTCCCTCCATTGTGGTCGGTGTGGTTTCCACCTAATTCAACCCTTCCAGGCGATGAATACAGTTGAACAGACTCCTTTCCAAATGACTTTGTAAAGTGTTCAAAAGTTGATTCATACCGTTGTTTTTGGTAGATAAGGCTTTGTTGTCCGTAGGTGTCTGAAAAGACCTGATCGAATCCACCGTTTTTTAATCTTTCTAAACATTTCTCCAGGCGGGGCATACTAATTCTGCTCCGTATAATGGACTTCAGAGCAGTTCCTTAAGTTTTCCGCGCTTGTCTCTGCAGTAATATCCCTCTGGGCAGTAGCCATCATTTCGTAGCCTACCATGAATTTCTTCACTGTTGCAGAACGGAGAAGAGGAGGAAAATAGTGGACATGGAACAGCCATTCGTTGTATTCCTCTCCATCAGTGGGCTGCTGGTGTAGTCCCATTGAGTATGGAAAATCAGTCTTAAATAGATTATCAAAACGGACACCCATACGTTTGATTGCATCTGCATAATCCTGTTTATGTTTCTCATTAAAATCTGCAAGACTTTTTAGATGTTCCTTTGGAAGGAGCATTGTTTCGTAAGGCCAGACTGCCCAAAAGGGGACAAGCGCAACAAATGAGTTATTTTCAAAGACTATTCTGGATTTGTCTTTTAATTCTATATCGAGGTAGTCAAGAAGCATAACTGAACCATGGGTGTTAAAATATTCTTTTTGTCTTTTCCATTCGGTTGAAGGTAAAACAGGAACTGTGCTATTTGCCCAAATTTGACAGTGGGGATGCGGATTCGAGCAGCCCATTGCTGCACCATGGTTTTCAAAGATCTGGACATAGGATATATCATTACGCGATCCAATTGCTTTATATTCTTTTGCCCACACATCTACAACTTTTTTAATATCCTGTACATCCATTTTTGGAAATGATAAATCGTGGCGCGGAGTAAAACATATAACCTTACAAATACCGGATTCACCTTCTGCCTTCAGCAGTCCAGACTCCTGAAAAGATAGGTCCGGAGTATCTTCAAGAAGTGCAGAGAAGTCATTTACAAAAACAAAGGTGTCTTCATAATCAGGGTTCTTGTATCCGCCGGAGCGTGAATTCCCTGGGCACAGATAACAACTCTTGTCATATTTCGGGCGTTTTTTCATGTCCGCCTCTTCCTGCTGACCCTGCCAAGGACGTTTGGTTCTATGAGGAGAAACCAAAATCCATTCACCTGTTAAGATATTATATCTCCTATGTGGCATTTCCTGTAAATTCATGCACAACTCTCCTTTTCTCTAAAAAATGCTAAACCTAATTGTATATTTCTGATATTCTGTAACTATTGCATAGGATGTATCCAATGTTCTGATAGAAAATTGTAATCCTATTTGTATTAATCTGTCAAACTATTTAATTAGTTTGCGTAAGTAAATCTATGTAATTTGGAATTTCTGGACAAATGTATACTATAGTCGAAGAAATGACAACAGTATTTCCGTCTTTCACGAGTAGGCACATAGCACTTTTTACTGTTAATAATAAGGAGGAGAGATAATGCCTTTGCACAGGATGCATAACCCAGTACAGAATTACCAATGGGGGTCAAAAACATTATTTAAACAGTATCTTGGTTTTGAAAACAAAGATGAAAAGCCACAAGCAGAGCTGTGGATGGGAGCACACGAAAAAGCTCCGTCACAGATAAATGAACAAGGCAGTCTTATACCACTGAACTCATACCTTGAAGAAAAGAAAGAGTCCCTACCTTTTCTGTTTAAGGTTCTTGCTGTTGATCAGCCGCTTTCTATCCAGGCACACCCGACAAAAAAACAGGCAGAAAAAGGATTTGCAGAAGAAGAAAAGCAGGGTGTCCCGCGGACAGCCGGAAACAGGAATTATAAGGACGATAACCATAAGCCGGAGCTAATCTGTGCATATACTGACTTTACAGCATTGCGCGGTTTTCGTTCTAACAAAGAAATTGCTGAGAATTTCCAGAATTTTCAAGTGCAGGATTACCTGTTAACAGATTTACAGGGCCTGAAAAATGGAGGAGCCAAGGAGCTCAAGCACTTTTTCAAGAGTCTTATAGATATTGAGGAAAACGGGAAAAAGCGGCTGCTAAACAAGGTAATAAACTATTCTAATCAGCATGTCACAGAGCCTGAGGCTCAGCTGGTTTTAAAACTTGCTGAAAAATACCCAGGTGATATTGGTATTGTAAGTCCGTATTTATTAAAAATGGCGGTATTGCAGCCAGGGGAAGCAATGTATTTACCAGCAGGTGTACTTCATTGTTATATTTCCGGGTTAGGTGTTGAAATAATGGCTAATTCAGATAATGTCCTCCGCGGCGGATTAACTGTAAAACATGTGGATAAGGAGGAGCTGCTTTCAGTGCTCTCGTTCGAAGAAGGTGACTTTCCAGTTATCAAGCCCATTGATGCAAGGGACGGAAGAAAAATATACCGGAGCGAAGCACCAGAATTCCAGCTTGAGAAAATAGGTGTGTTAGAGGATGCTCCAATAACAATTAAAACACAGGGACTGCAATCAATATACCTCTGCATGGAAGGGAAATTGGAAATACGTTCCGGAGATAACAAGCTTACCATGAGCCCCGGAGATTCTGTGTATCAATCCTCTGAAGAAAAAGAAGTTACTTTTACGGGAACCGGCCTTGTCTTTCGCGGTACTTTGCCTAATACTGAGAAGAAATGAAAATTTATGTAGATGCTGATTCCTGTCCTGCAAGGGTGCGGGAAATTATCGCTGAAAGGTGCCATTTTCTCAATATTCAGGTGGAGTTTATTGCGAACAGGGAAGTACCTGTCAATAATTATCCTGAGGTGTTATTTCACCTAGTGCCCCAAGGGGATGGTGCTGCTGACTGCTATATCCTCGAAAATGCTGAACCAGGAGAGTTGGTTGTGACCAGGGACATCCCTCTTGCTGCTGAGTTGGTAAAACGTTCCGTATTGGTAATAAATGACAGGGGAACTGAATTTACTAAGGATAACGTATATACCAGGCTTGAACAGCGGAATTTTATGCAGCTCCTGCGGGAAGGGGGCATTGTGAAAAACCGGGGGAAAAGCTTTGGAATAAAGGAAATTAAGCGCTTTTCTGACACCTTTGACTCTCTGCTTACGCGGCTTGGATTCTGAGAAAGGTCTTTCTAATCCTCAGAGATGAGTACACCTTCCCATGGTGCAAGTATCAAATCAGTATCTTTATCTACCGACATTCCACAGCGCTCATACCTTGTGGATGCTGCAATTATTCCGTCATTCTCAGACCTGACTCGACGGGGTCTGCCTGAAAAATTCAGTAAGGCAGTACATATTGTAGAGTCTGCTGTTTCCCTTGAATACGCAAGCACCTGCTTTGGGTATTTCTTCTTGTCCAGAAGTGTAAGCTTTCCCTTTCTCAGGGCAGGATATTTATTCCGAACTGCGCAAAAGCGCCTGTAACAGTTCAGCACTGAATCTGGGTCTTTCTTCTCAGTAGAAACATTTACTTTTTCATGGTTCTCATGTACTTCGAGCCAGGGTTGGGTTTTTCTGCTTGTAAAACCCGCGTTTTTTCCAGGGGACCACTGCATTGGTGTTCTCGATTCATCTCTGTGAATGCTTCCTCTTAAGAGCTTTTTTGCGATATTGAAAATGAATTTGGGGAAATATTTAAATTTCAATGCAACCGGATCTTTGGCTTCGGTAATAGGTATATGCTTCTGCTCCATTCCCAGCTCTTCACCATTATAAATAAATGGTACACCCCTGGCAGTCAGCTGAAAGGCTGCATTCAGCTTTGTTTTGCCAATATGGCTGTTTAACTGAGAACAGCGTCTTGCAACATCGTGGTTTCCGAAGACCAGGGTTGGAATATTCGGTTCTGGAAATTCATGTTCGTATGAGCTGAGCATTTTTCTAAACGCCTTAGCAGTAAATGGGGTTTCCATTGACTGGAATAGGAAAACCAAATCCAGGCGTTTTTTATCAGGATCAACATACTGTTTGAGTATATTTAGGGGAGCACTTACTTCTCCTACAAGAAATGCATTGCCCTTTGATGCAATATCTACCTCTTGCTTAAGCTTTTGCATAAACTCAAGTGTATCCGGATGGTTTAGGGTATTTACGGTTTTTTGAAAAAACATAGAGGTATTCTTTGAATTTGGGAAAAATACTGGAGAAAATGGGTTATCCTCAAAGTTCTTATCTTCAAAAAGCGCATTGATAATGTCTAAACGAAAACCGTCAACTCCCTTTCTGAGCCAGTACTGGACAACTTTGAGCATTTCCTTCTGAACTTCCGGTTCTCTGTAGTTCAAGTCCGGCTGGAATGGAAGGAATTGAGCCCAATACCACTGATCTCTCTGGTCATTATAATGCCATCCGCTTCCCCCGGTCATAGACTTCCAGTTATTCGGCGGCTTTGTATTATTGTCCCTGCCTTTCTGCCAAAGGTAATAATTGTGTTTTGGATTGTATTTTGATGATGAAGATTCAATAAACCATTTATGCTCATTGCTCGTATGGTTAAGTACAAGATCAAAAACTATTTTCATATCTCTGGCATGAACCATCTGAATAAGCCGGTCAATATCATCGTCAGTACCGTACTCTTTGCTGATCTTGTAATAATCTGAAATATCGTAGCCAAAGTCCTTTTGGGGACTTTTAAAAAACGGGGATATCCAGAGGGTTTCAACACCCAGGTCAGCCAGGTAATCCAGTTTTCGGGTTATCCCATTCAAGTCTCCGATACCGTCATTATTGGAGTCAAAAAAGGAGCGAGGATATATCTGATACACAATTGTTTCTTTCCACCAGTTACTTTTCATATAAACACTCTATCTGTTATTCTAAATTATATCAAGAAAAATCTAGTTATAAAGCATTTTAGATTTACCATCTCAAATCTGAAAAGGTGATTTTGCTGATAGGAGCTGTTGTATGGGAATAGATCAAAAGAAAGTTGTTTTGATTTCACTATATTATATGTATATTTAAGGAAGATGATGAAAAGGAGTGATTTATATGAGAGCAATTGAATTAGCAGAAGGCACATACTTCTTACGCGCAAACATTGAGAATGGAGATCTTTTCGAAGGGTTGTGGCCTATCCCGGACGGCGTTTCCCTGAATACTTATCTTGTAAAGGGCGAGAAAACTGCAATGATCGATCTTGTCCGGGATTGGGACAATGCTCCGGAGGCGATTACCGGGGAGCTTAAATCTCTCGATGTTGATTACTCAGACCTTGATTACCTAATTCTTAATCACCTTGAACCTGATCATACCGGATGGTTGAAGGAAATGCATAAAAAGAATCCGAATATAGAGATTTTTGCAACCAAGAAGGGAATAGACTTGGTAAAAGAATTCTACGAAATTGAAGAAAATCTGCATTCTATTGAGGATGGGGAGGAGCTTGATTTAGGGAATGGAAAAGTCATTCAGTTTTTTACTGCCCCAAACGTTCATTGGCCTGAGACTATGGTAACCTATGAAAAGGGAACAGGGATACTTTTTTCCTGCGATGCCTTTGGTTCATTCGGCAGTCTCGGAGACGCGGTTTTTGATGATGAGATTTCTGATGAACAGCATGAGTTTTATGAAAAAGAGACACTGCGCTACTACGCGAATATTGTTGCAAGTTTTTCGAACTTTGTTGAGCGGGCGATAAAAAAACTCAGCGATCTTGATATTAAAATGATTGCCCCTTCACACGGGATTATATGGAGGGAGGATCCTAAAAAAATAATTGACAGGTATGCGAGGTATGCTTCATACGCAAAAGGCACAGCTGAGCCTGAGATTACCATTGTGTGGGGAAGTATGTACGGAAATACCCAGCGTGTTCTTGGTGAGGTTGTACGTGGTATCCGGTCGGAAAATGTTCCTGTTCATATTCATCAGGTTCCTAATGAAGATGTCTCATACGCTCTCTCAGACGCATGGAAGAGCACTGGACTTGTGCTTGGCATGCCTACTTATGAGTATAAAATGTTTCCTCCAATGGCTTATGTGCTTGAGGTTTTTGAGCGAAAACACGTAAAGAATAGACTTGCTTTCCGTTTTGGTTCTTTCGGATGGTCAGGGGGAGCGCAGAAGGAGCTCGATTCAAGAACTGAAAAAATGAAATGGGATTTTCTTGATCCAGTTGAATGGCAAGGCGCAGCAGGGGATGAAGACATGAAAACCGCGTATCAGCGTGGTGCAGAACTTGCCAGAGGGGTAAAAGAAAAAGCACAATAAAAGTTCTTCTTTTATGAAAAGGCAGAAACAGTGAAGTAAGCCCGAGTGAATGTGCAGGAGCAATTCACTCGGGATACACTTTTTATGCTCATACCCGCGACATTAGAAATCCGCGGATTTTACTGCACGGGGGAAGGGGATGACATCTCTGATGTTCTGCATTCCGGTAACATACTGAACAAGCCGTTCAAAGCCTAAGCCGAAACCAGAGTGCGGAACCGAGCCGTATTTACGTAAATCCAGATACCACCAATAATCTTTTTCATCCAACCCCATTTCCTGAATTCGGGAGCGCAATACCTGGTAATCGTCTTCTCTTTGGCTTCCTCCGATTATTTCACCTAAACGCGGTACAAGTACATCCATTGCGCGGACCGTCTTACCGTCACTGTTTAGCTTCATGTAAAAAGATTTAATTTCCTTAGGATAGTCAATAACAGTAACAGGGCCATGAAAAACTTCTTCAGTTAAATACTTTTCATGCTCAGACTGAAGGTCAGCTCCCCAGGATATGGGGAACTCAAATTTTTTGTTTGCTTTCTCTAGTATCTCAATTGCCTCTGTGTAGGTCAGCTGTTTAAAGTCGGATTCAGCAACCTTTTTCAGTGAGTCTATAAGGCCCGGCTGAATCCTTTTGTTGAAGAACTCCATGTCTTCACTGCACCGGTCAAGGACCCAGAGAATAATGTATTTTAGGAAGTCTTCCGCAAGATCCATATTTCCTTGAATATCGCAAAAAGCGACTTCAGGTTCAATCATCCAGAATTCAGCCAAATGTCTGGAAGTGTTCGAATTCTCTGCTCTAAATGTCGGGCCGAATGTGTATACCTTTGAAAGCGCTGTTGCATAGGTTTCTGCTTCAAGTTGGCCGCTTACTGTAAGACTTGTCTTTTTCCCGAAAAAGTCTCTTGTATAATCGATTCCGTCCGCGGCATTTTTAATTTTTTCAAAGGGAAGGGTTGTGACCTGAAACATTTCTCCAGCACCCTCGCAGTCGCTTCCTGTAATTACCGGTGTATGAACATAGAGAAAGCCTTTCTCTTGGAAGAAGCTGTGAATTGCAAAGCTTAAGGTGTTTCTCACCCTGGCAACAGCTCCGAATGTGTTCGTCCGCGGCCGAAGATGGGCAATTTCCCGGAGGAATTCAAAGGAATGTCGCTTTTTTTGAAGCGGATACTCATCCGCAGGAGCTTTTCCGTAAAGTGTAATATCTGTTGCACGAAGCTCAACATTTTGGCCTTTTCCCGGAGACTCAACAAGCGTTCCTGTTACAGCTATGCTGGCTCCTGTTGTTATTTCATCCAGTATTGAGCTGTCCTGTAATACTGCTTTTTCCGCGAATATCTGTAAATTGGACATTGTCGTACCGTCATTTATCTGCAGAAAGGCAAAATCTTTACTGTCGCGCTTTGTGCGGATCCAGCCGTTTACCCTTATCTCCTGTTCGGAAGGTGTGAGCTTTAGTACATCATTTATCCAAATATTGTTCATATTTATTCTCCCTTATTATTCTGTAAGTAATGATTACCACGTTTTTAGAAATGAGTCAAAGGAGGTTACTGTTGATAGTGAGCTTACAGCAAGAATGCCTTTCTCAAATAGTTTGAGAAAACCTGTGTAATATAGTATACTTATTTTAGGTGATAAAAATGAGTAATAAAATAGATTTCGGCTTTACACAAGCGCATGTTCCTCCTGGCACTCATATTTGCCAAATATATGATGATAAAGACGAGAGAAACGAAGCTCTCCTACAATTTCTATTAAAGGGAATTGAGTTGAAAGAGCGTTCAGCCTGTTTTACTGAAGAAATATCTGAAGAAAAAATAGACCAGTATTTTGCCAAGCATGGAATTTCATACATTGATCAGAAAGAACAAGATGGTGTGCAGTATTTTAATGTTCAGGATGTATATTTTCAGGAAAGCAGATTTGATCCGGACAGAATGCTTAACTCGCTTGTTCAGTTTTATAAAACAGCAGTGCATAAGGGTTTTTCCGGTGCAAGAGTTATTGGAGAGATGGCACCTGAGATAGGACATATTTCAGGCGGAGAAAGGCTTATGGAGTATGAGTTCAGGGTAAACATGCTGTTACAGGAACATCCAATTACTACTGTCTGTCAATACCATGCAAATGAGTTTGACGGCAGGCTGATAATGGACGTTTTGAAAGTACACCCTATGATGGTCGTACGTGGCGCTGTTATACATAATCCATTCTACGTGTCTCCTGAAGAAATTCTTGCTAAACACAATCTCTAACCAGTGAATATGAGAAATACTAAAAATAGAACCTTATTCGGTTTTCTGATTCGTAATTGTCGTGTATTATGTAATAAACACAAAGGTCTCTTATGGAAATAGAAGCATCAGTCCTTTCGGGAATTCTTGTAATTCAGAATATGCTCGGAAGTTTTTCTAATGAAAATAAAATGTTCTCATTTATTGCACGGGGCTGGAAGATCTGCCTGGTATTGCCTTTGCCTATTCAACAATTTCCAATAGAAAAGCCAAAAAAGAGGAGAAGGATACCGCAGTTTTCGATATCTATTTGAAAGAGCGTACATCTGGACATATTATGTGCCGGATATCGGACCAAAAACAATATGTACTTAGATAATGGAACTGGATTACCTGAGGGGTTTAAGACTGAAAACGCGGATACTTTGGAAATACGATTTACTTTATATAGGATACAGAGATGAGAGAAGTACTTATACTAGACGATGAGATAATAGCTGCAATGGGTCTGAAATCGGAGATTGAAAAATCCGGAGAGTTTACTATTTTATTAGCTGCGAACATAGATGAAGCGCTGGCGCTATACAGAACTCACTCACCTGAAATTGGAATAATCGATATAAATCTAAATGAAGAAAATACAGGAATCGATTTTGTTAAGACAGTAAATGGTATGGAAAAAGTAATATTCCTTTCAGGGTATAGCGAGGCCCTCTACTTAGAGGACCTGAAGAATATTTCCTATGACCTTTTTCTGGAGAAACCGATAGATACTAACGTTTTGCTTGCCCATCTTATGAGCAAATAGATAGAACCACGTTCTTAGAGCAATTCAAGCTTTGAACCCAAAAAAGCCAATACATAAATAACGCATATAACAGAACAAAGCTTGCAATTGCTAAAAAGATAATATTACTTAAGTAAGAACCACGTTCTTAGAGCAATTCAAGCTTTGAACCCAAAAAAGCCAATACATAAATAACGCATATAACAGAACAAAGCTTGCAATTGCTAAAAAGATAATATTACTTAAGTAAGAACCACGTTCTTGTAAACATATAAAAATGCTGATATTGTGAGAGCAATATGGTGAATATTCAGATAATCGGAACAAAGAAATGTAAAGACACAAAAAAAGCCCAGCGTTTTTTCAAAGAACGGGGCATAACTCCGCAGTTTGTAAATTTAAACGAGCGGGAGCTAAGCAGTGGAGAATATAACAAAATATTTGCTAAGTTAGCTCCTGAAGAATGTATTGATACAGAATCAAAGGAATTCAAAAAAAGAAAAATGGAATACATGGTCTACGATGCTGAAGAGGAACTGCGGGAAGATAGATTCCTATTAAAGACCCCGATTGTAAGGAGCGGGTCCGATGTTTTTATCGGTAATGCACCGGATTCCTGGGAAACGCTCATATCTAAGTAGCTGCGGAGAATACAATGGAAAATATTTATGTAGATTCAGAATACGGAAGGCTCAGAAAAGTAATTGTACACACACCTGGCCTTGAGATAGAGGCAATGACGCCTTCAACTGCTACTGAAGTATTGTACAATGATATAATACCACTCCGGGTCGTTGCAGAGGAGCATTCTCATATAAAGGCAGTGCTTCAGAAAATTTGCAGTGTGTACGAAATATGTGATCTCCTTGACGATGTACTGGAAAAAGAACAGGTCAGGAACCTTCTTATCAACTCCATATCAGGAAGAGCAGGCATCCATAGCAGAAGAGATGAGCTGTTTGAATTAGAATCAAGGGATTTACGAAAGGTGTTAATACAAGGTCTTGCGCAAAAGCGGAATACCTTGACCGATTTTTTAGATGACAGGGCTTTTGATCTTGCACCTTTGCCGAACCTCTATTTTATGCGGGATGCAGGCATGGTTTATCAGGACCGACTAATCTGCGGTGCTATGGCAAATCCGGTGAGAGAGCCGGAAGCCTTTTTGGTAAATACTGTATTTCAAAACCATGACGAACTGGCAAACAGCGGAACTGTGTTTGACGGAATAACCTATGCAGAACCTGGAATCACTCTAGAAGGGGGAGATTTCCTTGTTGCCAGGAAGGATCTCTTGGTTATCGGAGCATCAGAGAGAACAACATCTAAGGCTATCGATAAACTCATTGCTAGTATTGTACAGCAGTATGAGCAGCCGATTACCGTATTTGCAGTAATTCTGCCAAAAGAGCGGGCTACAATACACCTTGATATGATATTCACGTTAGCAGATTCGGATACAGCAATTGTGCATGAACCATATATTCTTGGGAGAGATAAGCTGCCGGTGATCCGGATTGATGCATCCCCTGGAAGGGATATGGAACTTCGCAGGGTTGACGATCTTCTTTCCGGATTAGCAGAATGCGGTATGGAAATACAGCCGGTACTCTGCGGTGGCAGAGATCCTGTTCATCAGCAGAGAGAGCAGTGGCTTTCAGGTACTAATTTTTTTGCTGTAGGTCCTGGGAAGATAATTGGTTATGACTGTAACCCCGCAACCTTTGAAGCACTTGATAGAGCTGGATTTACTATAATCCCATCCCAGGAGTTTTTAAAGTCTCAGAAACCGCTTGCTCTCTATGGCAAACTTGTAATTGGGATTCCCGGTGCAGAGCTTGCACGCGGAGGCGGCGGAGCCAGATGTATGACAATGCCAGTGCTAAGGGATCCGGTGTAATATGACAGTTCAGTACGGCATTCTTGGCTCAGGAAGCAAAGCAAATGCTTATATATTCAGTTATCATGGCTTTAGTTTTGTGGTAGATAATGGATACTCCTTTAAAGAGTTTTCCCGCAGAGCTGATTCACTTGGCTTCAATACTACAGAAATAGGCGCTTGTTTTCTAACGCACATGCATTCTGATCATAGCAAAGGAATACCGGTTTTTTCCCGGAAACTTGGTGTTCCAGTATATATGCATAGAAATAATAGATTCTCTCCTTCTGTAAATATTAAGAATGTGGTTCGCAAACCAATTTCGCATGGAGAAAGTGTCTCCCTCCGCGGTTTAAAGATCCGGAGTTTTCGGACATATCACGATTCGCCGAATTCAATGAGCTTTTCCTTTGAATTTGGGGGAAAGTGTTTTTCAATAATAACAGATACAGGAAAGATAGATACGGAAATGACGAGAATTGCTGGTAAGAGTGATGTATTGTTTTTAGAGGCTAATTACTGTGTGGACCTGCTGCGTAATGGTCCATATCCTATTGATCTGCAGGAGCGAATTGACTCGGATCATGGACACCTTTCAAACAGTGAAGCTATACAATTCTTAAATATACTGGGAAGCAAGGGGTTCTCAGGAGATGTGTATTTTTGCCACCTCTCTGAAAACAATAATTCCCCTGAAACGCTCCAGAGCCAGATTGATCAATACCTAAGGTGGAACGGAAGTTATACCATATGTCCGCGGGACAAGATGGTCCTTGGTGCATAAAAAAATGGGAATAGGAAATCAGGTGGTTGAAAACAAAAGAAAAATCCGTATACTAGAAGCAGAATGTATCTGTAAATAGAATCAGGCAGGATATGTATGAAACGCACAAGCAATGTTAATATACTTGAAATGACTCCTCTAATCTCCCCAGGAGAGCTAAAGCGGAAAATCCCGGCTGGAGAGGATTCGAATAATTTGGTTTATACCACTAGAAATGCAATAAATGATATCATCCTCGGAAGGGACAAACGGATGCTTGTACTTGCAGGACCCTGCTCAATTCACGATCCGGAAGCAGCCTTCGAATATGCACAACGCTTACGACAGCTTCAGAAAAGGGTTGCTGATAAACTTCTCCTTGTTATGCGTGTCTATTTTGAAAAGCCGAGAACCAGGATTGGATGGAGAGGCTTGATTGTCGATCCTGAGATGAACGGTTCTTATAATATTGCACTAGGACTTGCCAGGGCAAGAAAGCTCCTTTCAGATATTACTTCACTTGGAGTGCCTGTTGGATCTGAAATGCTTGACCCAATTGTTCCGCAGTATATATCGGATTTTATATCCTGGGCTGCGATAGGGGCGAGAACAACAGAGTCACAAACCCATAGGGAAATGGCTTCCGGATTGTCAATGCCTGTTGGCTTTAAAAACTCTACTGACGGAAGCTTTGATGCGGCTGTAAATGGAATTGCATCATCCATGCATCCAAGGACGTTTATTGGTATTGATCAGGAAGGCAGGACTGCTCTGGTAAAAACCCGGGGCAACTCAGTGTGTCATCTTATACTACGCGGAGGAAAGTCAGGTCCGAATTATCATATAGAAAAACGGGAAGAAGCTGAAGATGCTATGAAAGAGATAGGGCTCACTCCATCAATCATGGTTGACTGTTCTCATTCTAATTCTTCAAAAGACTATTCCAAACAGTCACGCGTTTTACGTTCTGTTATCCATCAGCGCAGTCAAGGCTCTGAAAGCTTAATCGGATTCATGGTGGAAAGTAATTTAAAAGAGGGAAAACAGAAAATCTCTCTTCCTGTGGAAAATCTCGTTTATGGAAGATCAGTAACTGATGCTTGTATTGGATGGGAAGAAACCGAAGAGCTCCTGCAATATGCATACGACAACCTCGAAATACCAGCTGCAGTGCCAAGCCGGAAATAGCAACTCCTTTCCCGCTATACAGAGCTATTTCTTAAATTGTCTCTCCTAGGGTTTCTAAAAATGTGCGGGCTGCTTTCGGATTTTTCAGGCGATAATCAGCTTTCGTCTCTCCTGTACCCACTTTTATGCTGATCATGTTTTCAATATTCTGTTCAAACATGTGCTCATCTGTAACATCATCACCAATACAAAGGTATGTTTCAGAAGGTTCTTTTCTCGCGAATTTGCTCAGCACTGCTCCTTTATGTACCTGTTGAGAACAAACTTCAATTATTTTCTGACCACTGCGGACTTCTACCTCAATATTTGCAGTTAACTCTTGAAGCTCTATCAGCAGCTGGTTTGCCTTCCATTGTGCTAGTTCAGGATCTACGCCTCTGTAATGCCATACAGCTGATAATGTCTTCATTTCCATTGTTGAACCAGGAGTCTGCTCAACATAGGTGTTCAGTATTCGTTGAATTTCAGGTTTCCAGTCTAATTGCACATCCTGAATATATGGCATCCATTCAGATGAATCCTTTTGTTTAACAAGGTATCCATGCTCTGCAATCAGTGTTACAGGGTAATTCTGAAACCACTTTTCTAAATCTTCTCCCTTTCTCCCGCTGATTATATACACATTAATGTCAGGATTTTGGCTTAGCCTTTCAATAATATTGTACAGCTGCGGTGAGGGTGAGGCTTTATCAGGATCTTTCTCAAACTCGCGCAAGGTACCGTCATAATCTAAAAAGAGGGAGATTGGTTTAGTATCCTTAAGCCTATTGAGAATTTTAGCATAATTTTTTTCTAAAAAAATGTTCTCATTTTTTCCAGGTGTATTGTTTGTTGCCATTAAATCTTGGATGAATTTCATTGCCCACGCCTGACTGCTGTTTTTGACAACAGTTTTGTGCATTGCATTCATCTTTTTTATGAGAACCTGTTTGTCTGTTTCAAGGCTCTCTTTAATTTTCTGTGCAATCTCTACACTGTTATAGGGGTTTACAATCTGAGAATGGAACAGCTCTTGTGCAGCTCCTGCAAATTCACTGAGTACGACCATACCGGGTTTATTCTTCTTGCATGCTATGTATTCTTTTGCAACAAGGTTCATTCCGTCGCACAGTGGTGTTACCAGTGCAGCATCTGAGCGTGTGTACAATGCTGCAAGGTCCTGCTGTGTTATGCTGTGATGGATTAAATGGATTGGAGAGTTTGTAATCGTGGCATACTCTCCATTAATATATCCGATCTCCTGGATAATATCATCTGTTATTTCCTGGTTGAATTTAACAGATTCTCTTGATGGTATAGCTACTTGAATGAATACAATATTATCTCTGTATTCTTTATATGTTTGCAGGAAATAGCGGATTGCCTTGAGCCTGGCACGAATACCTTTTGTATAATCCATCCGCTCAACGCTAAGTACTACTTTCTTGTCTTTATAATACTCTGTATATTCTGACAGCTTCTTTTTGTATTCTTTGCTTTTAAGGATTGCTTCAAAATTCCTCCAGCTCATACCTATTGGGTAGCTGCCGATTTTGATAGCGCGGTTCTCAAAATAGAGATATTCCATATCAGAGTTTACACCTAAAATCCGTAACACTGCACTTCGGAAATGACGCAGATATCCGAAGGTTTGAAATCCAATTAGATCCGCCCCAAGGAGTCCCTCGAGAAGCTCTGTGCGGTTGGGATGGCTTCTGAATACTTCGGATGAAGGAAAAGGGGTATGAAGGAAGAAACCGATTTTAAGGTCCGGGCGGAGCTGTCGGAGATATTTTGGTAAAAGCATGAGCTGGTAATCGTGAATCCAAACAAGTGCATTTTCTTCAGCATATTCAGCAACACTTTTTGCAAATCGCTCATTGATCTTCTGGTAAATAGGAAACCATTCGTATTCGTATTCCATGTAAGCAGAAAGATAATGGAGTATGGGCCAGAGACTGGAGTTTGAGAAATGGTTATAAAAGTATTCTACCTCTTTTATGTTCATGTACACAGGGAAGAGATTGAGTTTGCCAAGTTCCTTTTTCCATTTATCCTGTTCGGCTTTGTCAGTAATATCTTTTCCAATCCAGCCAAACCATTTTAATGGAAAGGATTCGGAAACATCCTTAAAGGCTGCTACCAGACCGCCGCTGGATTGTTTTATCTGTGAGTCTGTAATTGTTACAGGCAGCCTGTTGGATATATTGATTATTACTGGATTCATTTACACCTAACCTTCATATGTTGTGGACGCCTGTTCTCCGCCTTCGCCTGTCCAGTTGGTGTGAAAGAACTTACCCCGTTCTGAATCCACACGTTCATACATGTGTGCTCCGAAGAAATCACGCTGTGCCTGAATAAGGTTTGCAGGAAGCCGCTCACAGCGTATACCGTCATAAAAAGCAAGGGCCGCACAATGGGCTGGAAAGGGAACTCCTTTTAAAACTGCATTACTTATTACTTTCCGCCAGGATTGCTGGGCTTCTCTTAGGAGAGAGCTGAAGTACCTAGACATGAGTAGGGTAGGTGCATCCGGTGCCTCATCAATTGCTTGTTTTATTCGTTCCAGAAATGCGCTTCGAATTATACATCCCTCACGCCAGATGAGGGCTATTTCACCAAGTTTAAGTTCCCATCCGAATTCCTTTGAAGCCTTGGCAAGCAGTAAAAAACCCTGAGCATAGGAAACAATCTTTGAAGCAAGCAGCGCCCTGCGCACATCTTCTTTCATACGTTCCCTGTCCGGGACTTTAAAGAAAGATGGACCTGCAAGCTCTGCAGAGGCTTCTATTCTGTCTGTCTTCATTGCACTTAAGGCGCGGGCAAATACAGCTTCTGCAATCAGAGTGACGGGCATGCCCATATTAAGGGCATTCTCTGCTGTCCATTTACCTGTACCTTTTTGTTTTGCAGCGTCCAGAATCTTTTCAAGAAGATAGGTTCCGTCATTTTCTTTATACTTCAGTATTTCAGAGGTTATTTCAATCAGATAGCTGTCCAGTTCAGTAGCATTCCAGCGTTTGAATATATCTGACATCTCTTCATAGCTGTATCCTAACCCGGTTTTTAAAAAATGAAATGATTCACTGATTAACTGCATATCCCCGTATTCGATTCCGTTATGAACCATCTTCACATAATGTCCGGCACCGCCGTGACCGATCCATTGACAACAGGGGAAACCATCTTCTGTCTTGGCTGCAACTGCTTGGAATATCTCTTTTACCAGGGGCCAAGCCTCAGGGTCTCCTCCAGGCATCATAGATGGACCGTTTCGTGCGCCCTCTTCACCGCCGGAAATCCCCATTCCAATAAAACGTAAGTCCTTTTCTTTCAGCTCTTTATATCTCCGCTGAGAATCCTTATAATAGGAATTCCCGCCGTCTACAATGAGGTCTCCGGCTTCCAGCAGGGGTAAGAGTTTATTAATAAACATATCTACAACATCACCGGCTTTAACCATGAGAATAATCTTTCTCGGTTTTTCAAGAGAGTTAACAAAGCTGTCAATGCTGTAACTTGGAAGAATGGTCTCTCTTCCTTTTGCGGGACCGGAAATAAAGTTTTCTGTACGCTCATTGGTTCTGTTGAAAACAGCAACTGAATATCCGCTGTCATTCATATTGAGTACAAGGTTCTGGCCCATTACTGCCATACCGATAAGACCGATATTTGCCTTCATATAAGCTCCTTCCGCAGATTCCTAATTAACAGACTTAACTAGAGTATGGAAAATTTATATATACTTTACAAGAAAAAAAAGGAAGAGAGGAAAAAAGCATGCTATTCCTGCCAAGGGGGCAGTTCTGGAAGGTGATCAAAAAAATCATTGATAAGCTGCTGTTGATATTCCCCTGAGAATCCTCCTTTGATAAACCTTGGAATGCCCTGGTTTAATAGACGGTTCCATGAATATGCTTCCTCTCCTGGAACAATGGGATAGAAGAGTGCGTTATTGCTGCGTGCAGCATTAAAGTCACCGGGAGCATCGCCAATTATAAGGATACTTGAGGGATTATACCTGCCTGAAGCTGAATAACGGATGTGGTCCTGTTTTTTACCTAGGTCCTGATGTGCTATAAAATGTACATACCGTTTTAATCTGCTTTCAGACCATTCTTGGTCAAGGGATTCTTTGTTTGCGGATGAAACAACCATGATATCCGCATAATCGCTCAATGCTGAGAGGCTCTCCCTTACCCAGGGAAAGGGGGGCATGTTGGTAACAGTTTTTTGGATGCAGGAATTCACGTTCATACTCCATTCTAAAACTTTATTCAGTTCTTCAGAGTCCTCTTTTTCTGCTGCTTCCTGTAAAGCTTCGTTTCCCAGACGTTTTTCATTTTTAGCCCAGCTGGAAAGTACCGGCAGCTGCGGTACAGTGAATCCCTGATTCTTTACATCAGGATGTGTGGATAAAACTTCGAGTGTATGTAATAGCCCTAGAAAACGATTGATACCCCTGTCTCTGGAATAGAGATTTACAAATTCCCATGCTCCACGTGCATGTTTTGAAACTGCCTGAAGCCCAAAACAGCGGATGAATTCCGGGATAAAGCATTCTTTATGTTTTAATTCCATTGTATCAAAAGCACAGCCGTCTGAATCCACGCCCACGAAAAAGGTTTTTGTGACTGGTACCTTGCTCAATATTTCCTGGTTTGTTTCCATTTGTTCTCCACATGTAATTGAAATTGTTGGAACAATAGTAACAGCTGAGTATATGAATGTACAGCTGCTAATGAAAATAACAGGGGGCAAAGGGAATAATGCTATGCCTACTCTTGAATTAGTCAATGAATTATGCGATAATTCGGCGAATTTACTTACAGGGGGTTAAATATGGCTTATGTTATTAGCGATGAATGCATAAACTGTGCAGCATGCGAACCTGAATGTCCTGTTGAAGCTATTAGCGAAAAGGATGACATGAGGGTAATTGATGCAGACAAGTGTACAGATTGCGGAGCATGCGCAGAGGTCTGCCCGGTAGAAGCAATTTCTCCGGCATAAGACTTGCCACAATTACGGTATACATTGGACTGTCTTCGGACAGTCCTTTTCTATTTATAGATCTGTGAAGGATCTTTCAGTATGGGTAAAATCTCATGCATACCGTTTTTATCAACTTTGCGGTAAAAGCAGGATTTTCTTCCTGTGTGGCATGCTATTCCGCCTGCTTGGTTTACAAATAACAGAATTGTATCATTATCACAGTCGATCCGGATTTCGCGTACTGTTTGAGTATTACCTGAAGATTCACCTTTTTTCCAAAGCTTTTTCCTGCTTCGTGAATAGTAATGTGCAATGCCGGTTTCTAATGTCTTTTCCCATGCCTGCTTATCCATGTATGCAAGCATTAGTACATCCTTGGTTTCCGCGTCCTGAACTACTACAGGGACAATACCAGATTGTTTCTTGAAATCAATTGAAATATCTTGTTTCATAGTTCGTCCTAAAACATAATATATCGTGCTGCATTTGCTGCACCAAGAAGCGAGATCGAGTAGTCTTTTATAATATAGACAGGGACCCTGTTTAATAATGTCCTAATATGATGGTTTCCTTCACTTTCAAAGTGGCGCATGAAAAGATTATGTTCTAAGAACAGGTGTTCATTTTTTGAAGCGATTCCACCTGCAAGGTAAAGGCCTCCGAAAGGCAGAAAGACTAGACAGAGATTGCCCGCAAATCTGCCGTATAACTTAATAAACAGCTTCATTATATCGAGGCACACTTCATTTTTATCTGCATTCATAGAAATCAATTTGGGTTTCTCACTCGGATCTGCGGCATCGATATCCTTAAGTACTCCGGTTAATTCTACTTTTCTTCTTTCCTTGAAAAATTCAAAGATATTCACAATGCCCTGTCCTGAAACTAGCAGTTCTGAGCAAGGTGTGTGGGGCCTGGTATCAAGGAGGTAGTCATGCAGGTCCTGTGTCTCCTCATCAAAAGCTGCAAAATCAAAATGGCCCCCTTCAGAAGGGCAGGCTATGTACCGCTCTCTGTCATGAAGCAAAAACCCAATTCCAAGGCCGGTTCCTGCGCCTGCTACAGCACGTACCATTCCTCCGGCTTGTGGTGTTGAGCCGTCAGAGTGGGGAATTTGAGTTATCTGTTCAGGGTCATTTGGATCTAGCAGAGGCAGGCTGTAGGAAATTGCCATAAAATCGTTTATAACGCTGGTTCGAATACCTATATGGTTTTCAATTTCACGCCCGTCAATATCCCAGGAAGCATTTGTGAGCGCGCAGTAGTTATCATGCACCGGACCTGCAGCGCTTATGCAGCAGGCTTTCAGAGAATCGTTTCGCTTGGACTTAAATTCATCCAGGGTTTGTCGCACAGGGGTCACAAGGGAATTGATTTTTTGAGTAGAAAAAATGCATTCAAGAATTATTTTTAGGTTGTCCCCTTGGGCGCCGACGATTGCAAGGTTTGAATTGGTTCCTCCAATATCGCCTGCAAGGTAATAGGAATCACCCTCAAATTGATAATTATACCATTTAACTTCCATGAATACCCCTTTGTTCGTGGTTTGCCTATCCATCGCTGCTGTTTCTGCGTTCGATTAGTTATTTTTTTCTTTATATCATAATTAAAGGGAGGACCGCAAATAGAAATGACTAATTATCAGTAAAGATTATTCCTCATCATTCGGTTGAAGAAGAAAGTTAAATTCTTCGCTTGATACCATGTCCTCCTCTTCTTTTTGGGAGCGTATTGTTTTCGATAAAATGGTACGAATTTCAGTAATATTACTTTGGTGAATAGATTTTGCAGTTTGGAATTTCTGAGAAAATGGGCCGAGGTATGATGCGAATGAAAGTTCCTCCTGGAGAATGTCTTCAAGTAGTTTTACAAATTGTTTGGAGACGCGCATAAGTTTTCGTAAATAATCGGTTCTGTGAATAAGATGGTTCTTTTCCCGCAGCATGGAAAACAACTGCTCCGCAGTAGCGTCTATAAAGAAAATATCTTCAACAACCTTGTCAATAAAAAAGTTTTCATCTATGTCCAGTGTCAGTCCTTCGCGTATGGTTTTGATCTGCGCGCTGAGGAAGAACAGATTATCCTCATAATGAACTGTTTGTGTCATTGATATCCTCCTGATCAACAGCTCTGTACCTACGTGGTGAACAGAATATGCCTGTTTATCTATTATCGGCACCATTAAATCAATGTTAACACGAATTCGAATGTGGAAACATCATCTACATAATTTATTACGGAGGGGGTGTTTATACCTTGAATCAAACAGCACAGAAGAGCTGCTTTACCAATAACTGATAATTATAGGTCATTTCAAACTAGCTTTGTTGGTTTGTACGGTCTTGACAATAGACAGGGGGTGTGGTACGTTCATCAAGCCTCTTTATCCGTATTTTTATATGGATCATACGACCGAAAGGAGGGAAATATGCGGAAGTATGAAATGACATTTATCTTCCAACCACAGGAAGATGTATATTCAAAGGTTAAGAATAGCTTAACTGAAGATATTAAAAAGCACGAACTTACAGTTGAAAAAGAAGATGACATGGGCGTTCGAGACCTTGCCTACGAGGTTGAAAACCAGAAGAAAGGACACTATGTATTCTACCTTATTACAGCAGATCCTGCAAAAATAAAAGACTTCGAAAGAACTGTACGGCTGAAACAGGGCATCCTGAAATATCTATTCGTAAAGTTAGAAGAGTAGAGGATACCTATCATGACAGACCTAAATCATGTCGTTCTTATCGGTAGGCTTACCAGAGACGCGGAACTCAAATACATTAACAGCGGGACAGCAGTAACTAAAATGTCCCTTGCAGTAAATCGGAGAAAAAGATCCGGAGACGGATGGACTGAAGAGGCAAGCTTCTTTGATGTAACGCTCTGGGGTAAGCTCGGTGAATCACTGAACCAGTACCTGAAAAAAGGTAAGCAAATTGCTGTAGAAGGTGAACTCCGGCAAAACAGATGGGAACAGGACGGTCAACCGCGGAGTAAAGTAGAAATAGTTGCAAACAATCTACAACTCCTCGGAGGAAGCGGTAGAGGATCTTCCGGACAGAATCAGCAGTCAGGGGGTAACAATAGCCAATTCGGCGGCGGTTACTCAGCACCAGGACCGGGAGTTGCAGATGATTTTGATGATGATATTCCATTTTAGATAAGGAGAAGATATGTCAGACCAAAATACAAAGAGAAGTTCAAATAGAGATAACCGAGGCGGAGGCCGTGACGATAACAGAGGCGGCAGACGCGGAAAGATGTTTTATAAAAAGAAGGTCTGTAAGTTTTGTAAACAGAACCTTACGATAGATTATAAGGATCCCAATACTCTCAAGCGCTTTACAACGGATCGAGGGAAAATCCTTCCCCGGAGAATTACCGGGACATGTGCAAAGCATCAGCGTAAACTTGCTGTTGCTATCAAGAGGGCACGGGTTCTTGCTTTTCTACCGTTTATTGGACATTAAACGGGTATTCATTTATGGAGTTAGATAAGACTGCGCTCAAGGAAGTGTTGATTCTTACTGGGGCAGCAGTTGTACTTGAGCAGTTCGGGGTACCGTTTTTTCTGTTTCTAATACCCATACAGTCATTGTATGCAAGACGTGGAATGGGTGCCTTTCTCTCAAGTTCTTTGACAGTGTTCAGCGGTATTGCTATTGTCAGGAGTATCCAGGCAGTTGCTTCTCCGGCCATAGCATTCAGTTGGCCGGTTATTATTTTCAACTTGGTAATACCGTTTATATTTATTGCAGGTTTGTATATAGTAAATACACAGTATTTAAAGCAGTACCGTACCTTGCATAGGCTGCTTATATCTGCAGCAGCTTTTGCTGTTGCCAGCATACCGGTGTTGGTTATCATAACATCGAATGAGCAGATAATCGGTGCTATAGAAGGATTTATCCGGGCAATTGTGGAAGCATTTCAGAGTGCTGCAGCACAGACAGATACGTATGAATCAGTTGAAATGCAGGCACTTCTTAATCCTGAGGAAATGTTTTCCTTATGGAAAGAGATGTTTTTCCGGACCTATGTTTTCGAGTATTTTCTCATAGTTACCGGAACATGGTGGCTTGGAAGCTTGTTTGCATTCCGGCGGAAACTGTATAAACGAGGCCCGAAAAGGCTGTTGCAGTTTTCTCTGCCTGAGTTTTTTATCTGGCCACTGCTATTGTCCTGGACCGGAATATTGTTAGATACCATCTTCGGATTAGGATTTGGCGGATACGTGTTCTGGAATGCCGGACTGATTACCGTGTTTTTATACTTACTGCAGGGAATAGGAATACTGCAGTTTCTAATTGTAAAGTTTAAGGTACCGCGCATAGCAAGGTTTATGTTCATATTTGCGTTAATAACCCTTATGCTTGTGCCGTATCTATATTTTATTATGCTTTTATTAATACCAGGAATCGGAATATCCGAGACTTGGATAAATTTCGGAAGGTTTGAAAGGAGCGATCATGGCAACCAAGATAATTCTGAATAAAGATGTTGCTACTCTTGGAGAAGAGGGTGATGTTAAAGTAGTTGCTGACGGATATGCGAGAAATTACCTCTTTCCACAGGACCTTGCAGTACCTTACAGCAAGCACTGGGTGAACGTATTTGAGTCAAAAAGAGCAGCAATAGAGAAAAGAAAAGAAGAAAAGCGGCAGGCAGCAAGGGGCCTTAAAGAACGTATTGAAGAAGAACACCTTGAAATTGAAATGCCTGCAGGTGAATCAGGTAAGCTTTTCGGTTCAGTAACTAATACAACAGTTGATGAGCATTTGGAAAAAATCGGTATCAATGTTGATAAAAAGAGAATTGATGTACCTGATAATACGATAAAAATGATTGGTGATTACACTGTAACTATTAAGCTTTACGGCGGAGAAGAAGCTGAGCTTAAGGTTACTGTTAAGCCTCAGGAAAACAAGTAAACGTATATCCTTTGGCACAATCATTAATTATGAATGACATATTAAAAGATAAAATACCGCCCCATAACGAGGAAGCTGAAAAAGCTACCTTAGGGGCGCTTTTTCTTGATCCTGATGCGATCAATACAGTTATTAACTACCTCCGTCCGGATGACTTTTACCGTACTGCGCATAAAGTAATTTTTGAAGCTATCCTCGATCTGAGCAACCGTAATAAGGGAATCGATCTTATTACGGTTATTGAAACGCTCAAAGCAGAGGGGAATTTAGAGCCAGCAGGCGGAGCTGCATATGTCTCCGGCCTTACTTCTGCTGTTCCTACTGCTGCAAATGTTGAATACTATGCTGAGCTCGTACAAGGTCAGTCTATTCGAAGAAACCTGATTAAAATAGCAAGGGAAATAGTTGCCTTTGCCCATGACGGCACACAGAATTCCAGGGCAATTATTGAAGAGGCTGAAAAAAGAATATTTGAAATAACAGATAAGCAGCAGGTTGGGAAATATCAGAGCGTCGGAGAAATAATCTCAGAAACTATTGACGCAATAGAAAAAATATATAATACAAAAGAAACATATACAGGAGTACCGACAGGGTTTGCAGATTTAGATGCCCTGACAAGCGGTTTCCAAAAATCTGAATTAATAATAATCGGTGCGCGGCCCTCTATAGGTAAAACAGCTTTTGCCTTAAGCGTAGCAGCGAATATTGCAATAAAGTATAAAATACCTGTGGGTTTTTTTACCTTGGAAATGGCGAACCAGCAGATTATGATGAGACTTCTTTCAGCTGAAGCGAGAATTAATGCAAGAAAGCTGCGGGAAGGCATGCTGAAACCCTCTGACTTTCACAGCATAACCGAGGCAGCTGGAAGAATCTACGATGCCCCTATGTGGATTGAAGATACTCCTGGAATGCGGCTTCTGGACTTACGTGCGCAGGCACGGAGAATGAAGTCAAAACACGATATAAAAATAATATTTATCGACTATATTACTTTAATAACTGCAGAAAACAAAGAAATTCCGCGGCACGAGCAGATTGCTGAAATATCTAGGTCATTAAAGGCTTTGGCCCGGGAACTGGAAATACCGGTAGTCGTCCTATCTCAGGTTAAGCGGGAAACAGAAGGAAAACGTCCAACACTCTCTGATATACGAGAGTCAGGTTCAATAGAACAGGATGCTGATGTTGTTATGTTTCTTCATAGAGAGCGGACAAATGAAAACCAGCAGGAAGATACAACGAGAACAGAATTAATAATTGCAAAGCAGAGAAATGGCCCGATTGATACAGTAGAGATTGCGTTCTTAAAGCAGTACACCAAATTTGAGCCGTATTCTCATGAATCCCGGTAAGTCCCAAGTTTTTATAAATCCATGTCCACAACCGTCCGAAAATAGTATATACTGTATGTTAAGGTATGTCCGTTAGAAACAAACCGTGCATACACATTTTTGGGAGGGTATTGAATGAGCTTACGAGACAGATATGATTTTGAATACTTAGTGAATGAGACCGAGCGCATAGTTTTAGATGAACTAGAGCGTCAGCTAGCAAAATCTGATTATGATCAAATCTGTAAATGCCAGGACTGTATTTTGGATATGGCAGCACTCGCATTGAATTCTGTAAGCCCAAGGTACAGGGTATCACTTTTAGGCAGTTTGTATGCCCAAGCGATAGATGAAACTGCCTATGGTAAAAAGGTACACGACGCTGTTGATGAGGCGATTATTAAGGTAAGCGAAAATCCTTCACACGATTAGATGCTATTGATAAGGAGAAAAGGCCATAGCCCAATTTCACAAATTGATGCGATGCATGGCCTTAAGTATGAATTAATTTTCAGTATGGATTCTGTAATTTTCAATCGTGCTGTTCGATACAGAAGAGTTCTCTCTATAGAGAGATAAGTATTCCACCCCTCCGTCAGATGAGAAAAAGCCGCCTTCTGCCGGTATTGCAACCCAGTTTCTGTCCTGGAATAGATAAAAATCCATAACTCTCTCACCTGTAAACTTGTTCCAAACCGATATCGAAGAATCATTGTTCAATACATAGAGATATCGATTATGTAAGAACATAGATTCAGGGATGTTATCAGGGCTTGAAAAATCAATGAGCCGACTGCCGGTCCAGCGACGGATTCCTGAAAAACCAAGGGAAATGTAAAGGTTTGCATTAGAGTCATCTAAGAGGACAGGAATATTTACTGCTTCTTCATCAAGGGAAAAAATGGTTCGGGTATTCTGGAATTGGCTCCCAGTATGCTGACGGAGAAGTGTTACCGGCTCTCCGCTTGTTTCAGAAAGCGCGACAGAGTAGAGTGTTTCAGTCTTATCATCATATAATAGCTGCTGGACTAGAATGCTGTCATCTTCTATTGGAACTGTTTCTCTTGTATTTATATTGATACTCATTAAGGAAGTCTCGAATGTATTCAAGCGGTTTTTTCCTGCAATGAGCTGGCTTTCATTTATATAGACTATGCTTTGAATCCCGATTCTTGTATGTCTAAACAGCTCATTTGCAGTTGAAGGATCGATAATACGGCAAGTACCATTAGATTCAAGAGAAAGAATATTTCGGTCACCAGCAGGCTGAATAGTTTCTATTGGAAAGGAAAAGATGCTTCGTATTTCAGGTTGTGAATCTTCGGTCTCGCGGAGGATTACATATCTGCCTGGGGAATCGTCTGTGTTCCAAAGGAAAAGTCCCTCATCTTCAATGAACATTGCTTCTGAATCTTGAAGCAGCGGATTTTGCAATATTTCAGCAGTCATATACGAGGGAATTGAATCAGTCCTCGAGCTGAAGAAATCAGATTGGAAAGAAATAACCATATCGTTAGTTACTGCAGCCATTTGGTCTTCAATAAATGCTGCATCAGTAATATCAATGAGATTATTCCTAGAAAATACCTGGAAGCTTTCTGAGAGCCTAGATGATCTGGCTATTGTTCCGTCTGCGTTTGCTGTATATACAGTGTTTGAGTGAAACAGCATATCCTCTATGCGTGTTTCCGGGGTAACTGCCTCTCCCTCTATTTCATTGATTTCCCAACCCTCGTATGAATAATAGCTGAGACTTTGTAAACCACTTTCAATAGTACTGAGTACTGCAAAACGGTTTCTGCTGTTTTCAGGAGAAATCAGCAGAATAGGCCCATCTGCTGATACCACAGATTTGGTTTCACCATTAACAATATCAATAAGGTATATTTCATTCTCTTTGCTTGCAAGGATAAACCTATTGCTTGAGGTTAGGTGAATGTTTTCAAGGTTTGCAGCAGCACGTAGACGCTGACGCTGTGCGCCGGTGCGAATGTCCCAATAATAGATTGTACCAGATGGGCTGTATGTCATAATTGTGCGTTCTGTGGATGCGACTGTTGCAAAAGATACGATCCCAAAACCGCGGTTCATATAATCTAAGCTTCTTCCGCTTCTATAGTGCAGAAATTGAAGACTCTCCCATCCCGCTCTACAGTAATACAGAAAGGAGCCGCGTGAGGAGTATTGAAAAAACAATGGTGATTCTTCAAGGCTTTCTGTAAACAATAGCTCTTCCTCTTCCCAATCCCAGACAGAGATGGTGTAGCTGGAAAGCATGTCGCTTTCGAGTATGGCAACATGGTTGTGTCTGGGGTTGATTGCCATTTGTACTATTGTTTGATCACTTGCTTGTATCCGCCGAACAATATTACCGGACCTTCTATCCCAAATACGGATAGTTCCATCTGATCCGCCGGAAAAAATGTAATCCTCATCTTCAAGATAAGATAGACTGTTAACAGGGCCTTGATGTCCGGTGTTGACTTCGATTCGAATATCCTGCCCGAAAACTACAGCTGAAAAGGCAGTAATAAGGAAAAATAGCGGTGTCAGTTTCTTCATAGCAGTGTGCTCCGGTAGATTAAATTGTTTACTGATATATATGGTTCGGAAAGTATAAGAGAGAAGGGCGGTTCTTTTTCTTTTTCTTTAACTTGTTTTTGTGTGTCCTTGTAGACTTTCAAAGGGACAGGAATAACACCGACTTCTTCCTCTTTCATTCCGTGAATATGGAAAACGATTTTATCTGAATCAATATTATGAAAATAGATGCTTATATTTTCATCTGCATCTGCTTTTTGGAGAAGATAATACTTAATCAATTCAATTGCTTTATCATCAAGCTTTGCAGTAAGAACTCTAATTTTTTCTATGAGTTCCGGATATCCTATAACTGCCCGACCAACAGGCCTGTACCCTGTTTTTCCGGTAACATAATCTTTTGCTTCTTCCTTGGGGATGAAGAACACATCAATCTTATTTGCTTTATCGATGATTCTGACTGGAAGTTCGAGCTTCAGCTCCTTTCCGCAGGAATCGCAGATAAATTTTTGAAAATCCCCTTTTTCTATTTTGCTAAGCAAATCAGGATCATCTTTCGTACTGATCTGGTCTGGGAAATTGATGGTCATTTCGTTTTCACATATACATTTTACAGCATGTTCCATAGATTACTCCTTACTGTTGAAACAGAAAAGCAATATCTCCTACAATGGCGAATATTAATAATCCAAACACAAGTATAACACCGATAAACTGATATCTGTACAAATGTTTCGGTTTTATTTGAGAGCCTTTTACTAATTCTATAATAAAAAGAAGGATTAAACCTCCGTCAAGCACAGGAATTGGTAAGAGGTTCATGAACCCGAGTGCGGTACTTAACAAAGCGATAAAGCTTAAAAATGCGGTTATACCCTGCCCAATTCCAAGACCAAGACTTTGGGTAGTTACTTCACCGAGAAAGTATGTGATACGGATTGGGCCTTGTACTGCAGAACCAAGATCTACCCCCTGAAAAAGCAAGCCTAAGCTTTTTATTACAAGGAACAGGGTGTCAAAAGTCTCGGTAAACCCCTTTCCCACTGCTTCTATTGGGTTTACCCGCGGGGTATGAGTCTCAAGCGCATCGAACTGGATACCAAGGTCAGGAAGTCCGTCTTCGTTATAAGAAAGCAGGAGTTCTGCATCTCTTACTTCTCCATTACGAAGTATTTCAAGGCTGAGTACATCGGGCCTGTTCCGTATAACCTCTTCCAAAGCAATTGCGTGGGGAATGTCTCTGCCATTTGCAGAAACAATTCTGTCGCCTTCTTCAAGACCTGCAATGGCGGCAGCTCTTTCTTCCTGGACATCTGCAATTACTGGAGGAATCCAGGCATATACGCCAATCATGCCTGCACCGGTTTGGGGATTGAGCTCTGGTGTAAGCGTGTAGTTCAGTGTTTCTCCGTTTCGTAGAACAGTGAAATCAAGAGCGTCTCCAGGATGTACTGCGACAATCTCCCGTATGTCCCGGTAGGTTTCTGTGTCGTTTCCGTCAATTTCTACAATATAATCTCCAGTCTGGAGCCCAGCCTCTTCAGCTGGTGTGAAAACATCTTCTTCATTCAGGTTGTAATCTGACATGAGAATAATTCGGTTTTCATATGTCTGTATAGTGAATCCTATCATCCATACGACAGACATAAGCAGGATAGAGAATACTATATTAAAAAATGGGCCGGAGAAAGCAACTCCTATTCGCTTTACAGGAGAGGCTGCATAAAACGAGCCAGGCTCAGGTTCAATCCTCTCAGCATCGTTCTGCATTGCCTCGCGCATTGCGTCTTCGCCCTTCATTTTGCAGTATCCGCCGATCGGAAGCATGGAAATCCGGTACTCAACACCGTTGCGCTCAAAAGAAGTAAGCTTCTTTCCCCATCCTATGGAAAAAGATTCAACTTCAATACCAGCAAGCCGAGCCGCAATAAAATGACCGAGCTCGTGGATAAATACTACAAAGCCTAATCCTATTAGGCCGATTATTATGTTTAACAGCATAGTAAGTCCTTATATTATGATAAAAGATTTTCCTTTATGTATTTTTCTGCATAATTCCTTGCACGGGTATCTGCATCGAGTATTTCTTCAGTTGAACCTAACAGATAACCCCAATCAGGTTCAAGTACAGCAGCAACTGTCTCTGGTATGGCGAGAAATGATATACTCTCCTGTAAAAAATACTTCACAGCTACCTCGTTTGCAGCGTTGTAAGCAACAGGATATGCTTTTCTTTCTTTTGCACAGAAAAAGGCGGTTTCAAGCATAGGAAATTTACCTGCTTCAACAGGCTTGAATGTTAAATTATTATTTATGATGTCCATGTACCCGTACTTACATGGAAGCTGATCCGGATAGGAAAGTGCGTTTTGGATGGGAACCCGCATATCCGGGCTGCTTATTTGCGCATACAAAGAGCCGTCAGTTGTTCTCACTAATGAGTGGACCATGCTTTGCGGGTGGATTGTTACTTTGATATTATCCGCTGTAAAGTCAAACAATTCCACGGCTTCTATTACTTCAAGTCCCTTGTTTGCCATTGTTGCTGAGTCGATAGTTATCTTTTTTCCCATTGTCCAGGTTGGATGTGAAAGTGCGTCAGCAATGGTAACATTAGCAAGTTCATGCTTTGGGGTGTCCCGAAAAGCGCCGCCTGAAGCTGTGAGTATAAGCTCGGAGATGCGCGGTTTTCCATGTTTTTCAATAAGAAAAAACAGGGCAGAATGCTCTGAGTCAACTGGAAGTATTTTGCAGTTGTTTTTTACCGCTGTTTCAATAACGAGCGGACCAGCCATCACCATGGTTTCCTTGTTTGCAAGGGCTAAATCTTTTTTTGTTTCAAGGCTGACAAGAGAGGGTAAAAACCCCTTTGCACCTGCTATCCCGTTGACTACAATGTCCGCTTCTGTGTTGCGAAGCATCTGGAGAATCCCTTGTTCTCCATAGTAAGGGAAATCCGGGTCTTGCGCTTGTAATCCGCTTAAACAGCATGCACTGCAGTTGAATTCATTCTGCTGGATAAGCAATCTGGTTTTTCTTGCGTGTGCGGACAGGCCGACTATTTCAAATAGGTCAGGAAAGTTTCTTGCAACATCGAGGGTGCTTTCCCCTATCGATCCTGTGCTGCCTAATACGATAATCTTCTTTTTCATAGCATGTCCTAGCTAAATGAACATATTTGCGAATGTTATGGTATAGAAGAATACAGGGGCACTGAATAGAAGGGAATCAACACTATCCAGTATTCCGCCTCTGCCGGGTATAATAGAGCCTGAGTCCTTTGTGCGTGAGGACCTTTTTATCGCAGATTCAATAAGATCTCCTAAAATGGTTGATATGCCAATAAGAACGCCTGCAATAAGCGCAACAAAGATACTGTTAGCAAAGATAGCAGGTTCAATCCAAAACCAAAATAATGCCATTACATTTGAACCGATAAATCCGAAGATAAACCCTACAAGGCTTTTGTTTGGGCTTATCGGAAATACTCCTCTCGAATCTTTTCCGAAAAATTTTCCGAAAAGCCATGCAAAGGAGTCGTTAAAAAAGCACATAAATGCAAATGCTATCATAGTGAGTGTGGGAAGAGGGAGGGAACTGAGCATAACAAGATATGCCATAAAAAAGCCGGGGTAAATTAAAATTGAGAGATACCCGGAGATCCGGTGAATGCCGGATGCAAACTCATCAGGATTTGTTACAAAAATGGGCAGAAGCAATATAAAACTTGTCAAAGCGGTTAGGAGAATTACAATAACTGTTGGAGTTATCAGCCCGGATGCAACAAAATATGCGCAGAACGGCAGAAAGGAACCAAGAAATACGGCAAAGAGCGAGCGGATAGGGTAACCCATCTTTTTAAATATATCAGCAATTTCCGCTGCACCAATCGCAGACGCAGCAATAATTATCAGATTAATTGGTAAGTGGTTTAATACAGGTAGTGCAATAAACCCCACTATTACCGGAATTCCGATAAAGAATATTAACCACCGCGATAGACTGTTTTCAGCCATTCTTTACCCCACCGAATTTTCGTATCCGCTTACTAAAGTTATCCAGAGCTTTCTCAAAATCCTCTTCAGTCCATTCCGGCCAAAGCGTATCTGAAAAATATAGTTCAGCATACGCAGCTTGCCAAATAAGAAAATTACTGAGCCGCTGTTCTCCAGCAGTCCTGATAATTAGATCAGGATCAGGAAGGCATCCAGTATCTAGATGTTTACAGATGTCATCTTCAGTAATTTCTTTTTCTGTATTGTTTTGCCCATGCATCCATTTATTCATTGCTCTGACAATCTCGTTTCTTCCGCCGTAATTAAGTGCAATGTTGACTGTAATACCGGAGTATTGACGGGTGTGCTCCTCGACTTCAGAGATTACTTCTTGTACATCTTTTGGAAGCTTTGAAATATCCCCGGAATGCATTATCCTTACATTGTTTTGCTTGTAAAACTCATATTCACGTTTCAGATAGGTTTTTACAAGAAACATCAGGTAGGAAATCTCTTCCTCTGCGCGTTTCCAATTCTCAGTGGAAAACGCATACACAGAAAGGTAGGGTATTCCCTTATCATGAGCAGCCTGGACAATGCGCTTTACTGTTGAAAGTCCTTCTTTATGGCCTTTTGAGCGGGGAAAGCCGCGTTCTCTTGCCCACCTGCCGTTTCCATCCATGATAATACCTATGTGTGTAGGGAGGTTTTCTATTTGATCTGAAGACCCGGGGACTGTGTTCATTTAGATTTCCAGAATTTCCTTTTCTTTTGCTTCAACCATTTCGTTGATATTTTCTACGTATTTATCAGTAATTTTCTGGATTTCGTCCATAGCTCGCTTTACAGAATCTTCGCTTTCATCGCCGGATTTTTGCAGTTCCTTCAGCTCTTCATTCGCATCTCTTCGGATGTTTCGAACAGAAACACGGGCTTTTTCTGCCATATTCTTAGCAAGCTTAACATATTCTTTCCTGCGTTCTTCAGTAAGCGGCGGTATATTAATGCGGATGACTTTGCCGTCATTATTAGGATTGAGTGAAAGTTCAGACTTTTGGATAGCTTTTTCAATTTCACTAATAAGGTTTCTGTCCCATGGCTGGATTACCACAAGCCGGGCTTCCGGGATAGAGATAGTAGCGACCTGGTTCAGCGGTGTTTTTTGTCCGTAATACTCAACCATCACCTTGTCGAAGAGTGCAGTAGATGCCCGGCCGGTACGAATTGTGTTAAACTCGTCCGCGAGATTACTAATGCTTTTCTTCATTTTTTCTTCTGCATTTTTCTCAATTCCTTGCATGGTTTAACTCCTTAATAAGAAGCCGCTCCATAGAATGGAGCGGCAATTGTTATTATGATCCCAGTCCAAGTCCGAAATAAATATATTCTACAACATCTACCTTGCTTCCAAGGTTTTTACTTAATTCACTCATTACCTTGCTTACGGATTTTTTATCATCCTTCACAAAAGGCTGATCCAGGAAGGTTATCTCTGAAAGGTGCTTATTCAGCTTGCCCTTAATAATTCCTTGAAGGACATTTTCCGGTTTATCCAGTTTTTCAGCTTGCTTTCTGAAAATATCTTCCTGTTCTTCCAGGTATTTCGGTTCTACATGGTCCTTTGATAGGTACAAAGGATTAAACGCTGCTATATGCAGTGCAGAATCGAATGAAAATTGCTTTACATCCGCGTTTTCAAGCAGTGCTGGATCCTCTACCTTTGTCTTGACAAGAACACCGATTTTGCCTTCGCCGTGAACATAGTCAGTAATAAACTCATTTTCTCCGACATTCATTAAGGCGAAACGGCTGAGTGTAATGTTCTCTTTAATTTTTGAGATTGTATCTTTTACAACAGATTCGAGTTCTTCTGTTTTTTCTGTAAGCTTGTTTTCGAGGACCATGTCCATCAGTTTCTCGCCGGTGGCAATGAAATCATTGTTCCTTGCAACAAAGTCTGTTTCACAATTCAGTTCGAGAATAACTGCGGCTTCGGGAGTTACTTTGGTGAAGATTCTTCCCTCAGAGGTTGTTCTGCCGGACCGCTTTGCTGCAGCAGCAAGGCCCATCTCTTTTAAATATTTTTCTGCTTTTTCGAAGTCTCCTTCAGCCTTAGAAAGAGCATTCTTACAATCAAGCATTCCTGCTCCGGTTTTTTCCCGAAGCTTTTTTACATCTGATGCTTTTATTTGCACTGTAATCTCCTATTATGAATAGTTTTATTATTCTTCTTCAGCTTCTTCTAAAGGTTCGGAATTAGCTGTTTTATTTTCCTCTGTTTCCGCGCTTTCAGCTGTTTTTGTCTCAGAAAGATTGGATGCTCCTACCTTTGCAGCAAAAGAAGAACGTTCCTCTTCTCTAAACTGCGGGGTTCCTTCTTCATCCTTCTGTTCCTCAGCTTCTTTCTCAGCATTTGCAGAATCTTCCTTGGAAGTTTCATCCTCGTCTTGGAGCGTTTCAATTACTTCAAGACCTATTTCATTATCAGCTTCTACCACAGCGTTTGCAATAATCTGCGTAAAGAGCGAAATAGCACGAATAGCATCATCGTTACCAGGTATTGGATGGTCGATCTTTTCAGGATTACAGTTTGTATCCACTACTGCAACAATCGGAATACCCATACGACGGGCTTCTGCAACTGCAATGCTCTCTTTTCTTGTGTCTATAATAAATATAACACCAGGAAGTTCTTTCATCTCTTTAATTCCGCCGAGATTTTTTTCAAGGCGGGAGCGCTCCTTCTGGAGCTTTGATACTTCCTTTTTGGTAAGGCTCTCGAATGTGCCGTCAACTTCCATTTTTTCAAGTTTCTTAAGGCGCAACAGAGATTTTTTGATGGTTGAGAAATTGGTAAGCATACCGCCAAGCCAGCGATTGTTTACGTAAAACATGCCGCAGCGTTCAGCTTCCCGCTCGATAGCCTGCTGTGCCTGCTTTTTGGTCCCAACAAAAAGTACTGATTTTCCGTCCAATACGTTTTTGCGTACCAGTTCATATGCTTCTTTGATAGAAGATATAGTTTTTTGTAGATCGATAATGTGGATCCCGTTCCGCTCTGCAAAAATATACTTTTTCATGCGGGGATCCCAGCGCTTGGTCTGGTGTCCGAAATGTACTCCAGATTCAAGCAGGTTTTTCATTGTTACTACTGCCAAAATTGGTCCTCCTAAAATTATGACGGTATTCCGTCAATTCCTTCTCTATTTCTCGTTCAGTTAATAACTGCCCGGAGATTTCAGCACCTTACCGGAGCTGATAGTTTACTTCAGATAACATGCCATAAAAAGTATTAATTGGCAAGCCTACTACATTTGAATATTCACCTTTTATAGATGAAATGAATAGGGCAGCTTTTCCTTGAATACGGTAACCCCCAGCAGCACCCTGCCATTCCTCTGTATCCAGGTACCAAAGAATTTCAGGGGAAGTCATAGGAATAATTGTCACATCTGTGCAGGATGTTCTGGTAATGTATTTAGATTGTTCCCTATTGAAAAAAGTAACGCCTGAAATAACCTGATGTGTCTTTCCTGACAAACGGGTCAGCATTTGCTCAGCTTCTTCTCTGGATCCCGGTTTTCCAATAATCCAATCTTCATATGAGACTATCGTATCAGTCCCAAGATACAGCCTGTGTTTCGGATCTTTTTCAGCAGCCGCTTTTGCCTTTTCCTTTGAAAGCCGGGATACTAAATCTTCCGGATTTTCAGTCTGTTTTGGGGTTTCATCAATGGTAGGTATTACTTGGTGAAATGAGATACCGAGTGTGGAAAGAGTTTTTGTTCTTCTTGGAGAACCGGATGCAAGCACGATTTTTTCATTATTCATACAATAACCGCCTATTTAGAGTAACCGAAAAAAGAATACACCGGAAACAGCTCCGAGAATTGTTCCGGGATTAAGCCTCAGCCATAGAGCAAGCACGTAAATGTCAAAGCCAACAGGCCCAATTGACAGTTCTAAATTGATGTTAAACTGAAAAAGGATGACACGAAGTACTTCCCATAGTAATGTGAACAGTATTATTGTTCCTGTCTCAATTGCAATAAAGGGAACAAGCGTTTTATTTGTGATCTTCATAGTGATAGATTTCATAAATACTCAAGCATTGTCAATATGAATTTTTTACAGCATGCCTTAATTAAGAGAATGGAAACCGGGTTTATTCAAGAGTTTATTGACAGAGTGAATACCATTTTAGTATGATCACGTATCGGGCAAGTAGCTCAGCTGGATAGAGCGCAACCCTCCGGAGGTTGAGGCCGTGGGTTCGAATCCCGCCTTGCTCATATCTGTTATTTGAAAACTCTCTGTAATTTGTTTGTTTCTTTTCCAGTAACAAACATTGTTCGTACATTCTTTATATAATCAATTAAATTTATGGAAAAAAAGTAGATTTTTTAACACTATCTGCCGATATTGTGAGATAACAGGTAAATATTAAGAGCACTTATTGCAAAAAATGTATTTGACTTTTTTCTAATAAGTGATAATCATTTTTTATAGGAAGAATGAGTAAAAAGCATTCAGTAAGTTTGTACGGAATTGGACGGAACTATTGTGGTTGACTATGATAAACTAGACAGTCTTAGCTTCAGTGAATTTACAAAGCTGTTTAAGACACTTCCAAAAACAGAGATACACCTACATTTAGAGGGAATGCTGACAGTCAACAGCATTTGGTCCCTTATACATGAAAATAATATTACAATAGAAGGCATAAAGAAAAAGGCGGATCTCGCAGAGCGCTTTAGAATAGAAAGTCTGGATGAGTTCATTGATCTGTTCATCAATGTAATCCAAGCATGTCTGAAAAAACCTGAAGACATGAATTACCTTATTAAAGATGCGAGAAAATATCTTAAACGAAATAACATAGAATACGCAGAAATATTTTTTGCTCCAACCAAACTGCTGAAAAACGGGATCGCTTTTCATGAAATGATCCGAATTCTACAAGAGGGTGCAGAGCGTATCTGGAAAGAGGATAAACGGAAAATTGAGTTCATCCTCGATGTTTCCAGAAGCTATGGTACTGAAAATGCAATGAACAACCTTGATCTCTTCCTCTCCGGCTCTACCGATTATTTCCTCGGTATCGGATTAGGCGGAGCTGAACAGAAGGGGCCTGCTGAAGATTACGAGACAGTTTTTCAGAAAGCAAAGGAGCGTGGCCTCCATTTAGTTGCACATGCAGGCGAGGATGTAGGACCAGCGTCAATTTGGTCAGCAGTCCAGCACCTGCATGCTGAAAGAATAGGGCATGGTATTAGCGCTAAGTTTGATGAGAACCTTATGGATCTGCTTGCAAAGAAGCAGATCCCGCTTGAAATTTGTCCCACAAGCAATGTATTTACCAGACGGTATGCTACTGGATATAATGACCACCCAATTAGAAAATTTTATGACAGAGGAATTAAAGTAACGGTAAATACCGATGATCCAACTATTTTCGGCTTTGACCTCAATTCAGAATATTTAAATTTGGTTGAGAAAAAGGTGTTCAGTCAATCGGAAATAATTAAACTCCTCAAGAACACAGTGTATTCTACCTTCCTTTCTACAGAAGAAAAAGATAAGCTTTGGAAGAAGATCGCAACAAAAATACAGAAATATATTGAAAAAGTTGCCTAGACCTAAAAGAAAAATTACTTTGAACAATATAAACTCTTTCCAATTCATTCCGCAGCGTGGAGGTTTTTTTGGAATCTGAACAATCTCAACGCATCCGTGGAAAAAAAATACAACATGCTTCCCTTGTTGCAATAATAGGTAATGGCGCGCTCTCCCTAGTAAAAATAGCAGCAGGAATGGTTTTTCGCAGTTTGGCTGTAATAGGAGACGGTATTGACAGCTTGGGAGACGTTGTTTCCTCCTTTATAAGCTATTTTACTGCACGGATTATTACCCGTCCGCCGGATGCGAAACACCCCTTCGGACATGCTAGGGCTGAGAATATCGCTACTAAGGTGCTTTCTTTTCTTGTTTTTTTTGCAGGTATACAGCTTGGATTATCCTCTGTGAACTCACTCCTTAATCCAAGTATCCGTGAATTGCCCTCTATTTATGTGCTTGTTGCTGCCGGAATATCCATTGCCGGAAAAGTTATGCTCGGTGTTTATCTCAATCTTCGGGGAAATAAGCTTGAGAGTCCAATGCTCACAGCAAATGGCAAAAATATGTTTTCAGATGTTCTTATTTCTTTTGGTATCTTTATCGGCATCGGGTTATCAATTCTATTCCAGCTTCCTATACTCGATCCGATTACCGCAATTCTTGTGAGTTTATGGATAATGAAAACCGGGATATCCATTTTTGTGGAAACTACCTCTGAGGTAATGGATGGGGTAGATGACAAGGATGTCTATGATAAGATTTTTGAGTCTGTTGCAGCAGTTGAAAATGCGCACAACCCCCACAGGACCCGGGTGCGTCAAATAGGGAACCAGTATGTAATAGACCTTGACATTGAAGTACCTGGAGAAAAAACAGTATTAGAAGGCCATGAGATCTCTATACAAGTTGAAAACGAGATCCGGAATAAAATATATAATATTTTTGACATCATGGTGCATGTTGAGCCTGAGGGAAATGTTGCTCATAGGGAAGGGTTCGGCCTTTCAGAGCACAGCACAGACCAGTTGAAATCAAAAAACGCTCCTGATCCAAAGAAATAGCATTAATTATATGCAAAATAAACGAAAAGGAAATACCTATTGAAAAATAGGTCCTTTCATGAAAATTCCGGTTGCTAGATAGAATAACCAAGGCTATAATTCTAATATCGGCAATAAATGTCCTGGCATCAATCGAATGGAAGGTGCTTACGATTTTGTTGCTTTGTACCTCAAAAGTGTAAAGGAGAATGTAAATGACAGTAGAAGCCTTATTGGAGAGACAAAGCGGAGACCTTTTCTCTGTATCAGAAGACAAAAAGATGTGTGAATGTGTAGGGGAAATGAATAACAAACGGGTAGGAGCACTTGTTGTACTGAATAAGGAAGGAAAGCTATCCGGTATTATTTCAGAGCGCGATGTACTGAAGCTCGTTCATGAAAAAGCCGGGGAGATGTGCAGCATTCCTGTCAAGGAAGTAATGACTCCCAGAGATAAAATGATAATAGCAGAAAAGGAAGAGAATATCGCTGATCTTATGGATAAGATGATGAAAAACTCTATTCGTCATATTCCAATTCTTGCAGGTGAGCAATTGATCGGTGTCATTTCTATCAGGGACGTTGTAAAAATGCTTCTAGATAATGCCTTGACTGAGAATAAACAGCTAAAGGACTATGTATATCTTAGCTATTAATGATAAAGTTCTTCCCGTTCTTGAAACTGGGAATAAAAAATCATTTCGGCTGGTAGCAAAAAACCAGCCGTTTTTTTATACTCTCTCTGGATAGCGGATTTTTGAATAAGATCAAACACTGTACTATAGAATACATGGGAGCTTGAGTTTATGTCTGAGTTTATTGACAGGAAAGACCATCCGAAAATGGTTGAATTTTATGAACTAATTGAATCTACGGAAATAACTCCGGATAATTGGAACAAAGTTGAGGAAATATTAAAATCTTTTATTAGAGAGGATCCGGACTTTTATGATCCTTATACAACTATTTTTGAGATAAATAGAGCTAAGAAATTGGAAGAAAAAGCTACGGATATATTAAAGACCGGCTATGAACGAGCAGTAAACTATGTTTTGAAGGAGTCCCAGGGAGAGTGGCCTGATAAATTAAAATGGTCATGGATGGAGAACAGGCATATTATTCGTGTTATTCTGAATTGGGGTACACGCGCGTGGGAGCTTGGCGGTTGGTCTGATGCAGAACAAGCCCTGCAAAAGCTTGTTCTTTCGGATCCTGAGGACAGACCGGGAGTACGGTATTATCTGCTTGCTGTGAAGATGAATATGTCCTACCAGGATTTTATGTCCCGTTTTGATAAGGGCGGGTATTATGATGCTGAAGCAGAAGCGTGGTTCAGAAAACACGCTATAGAATACCCGGGCGATTTTAAACAAGTATTGGCTTTAATTGAAAATGAGTAAAGAAAAGCAAAAAGTATTTATAACAGGTCATCAAAACCCGGATATGGATTCTGTTTGTGCAGCATGGTGTTACGCAAAATTAAAGCAGCAGATTGATCCGGATACAGAATATATGCCCATTGCCTGCGGCCCGCTGAATGAGCAGACAAAAAGGGTTTTCCAGAATTGTGATACTAAACCGCCGAAGGTTATAGGAGATATCTATGCACAGGTTGGAGAAGTTGCAAGGGATTACGGTGCCTGGCTTAGCTTAGACGATCCACTTTTATCAGCTGTTCGCATTATTGATAAACTGACTATATCTATTATTCCGGTTTTTGAAGAATCAGGCGATTTTCAAGGCACTGTCGGAATCCATGAAATATCAGATTTTTTTATCTTTGAAAATACGGGAGAACGGCCTGAATACCTTTTTCTTCTTGGCAATATAGAACAGGCACTTTCTGGAGAGTTTGTGCAAAGGGGAAACAAGCAAGAATTTTCCGCACCGATTATGACAGGTGCAATGCCTTTACAGAGGAGTATTGAACGGCTGAATAGTCTTCATCCCAAAAAGCCGGTCCTTGTTGTTGGAGAAAGGACTGAACTTCTGGAATACGCTGTAAAAGAAGAGCTTCCTGCAATCATCTTAACTGGTCTTACCTCTCCAAAAGAGCTGGATTTTGATTTTTCAGCCTATAAAGGAAGCGTTTTCATTTCTCTCCATGACACTGCAGAAACAATACGTCTTCTCCGCCTAGCTGCTCCGGTGAAGCATTTGATGAACGCATCTCCCCTAAAATTAGATTATGGTGAGTCTTACGATGAAGGGAAGTCTCAGCTCATCAATTCCGAATACCGCGGTATCCCGGTTTTTCGCGAGGGAAAATTCGCAGGTATAGTGACCCGGCGCTGTTTCATAGAAAAGCCGAGGAAGAAGCTGATATTGGTTGACCATAATGAAATAGAACAGAGCGTTCCTGGTGCTGAAGAGGCGGAAATCCTGGAAATAATTGATCATCACCGCTTAGGAGCACAGAAAACCAAGTCCCCCATTTATATTTCATTTAAGCCGATTGGTTCTACCTGTACCATAGTGTACCAGCACTTTACTCTGGAAGGTATTACACTGGATAAAGTCACTGCAACCCTCCTGCTGTCCGGAATTCTTTCTGATACAGTTCTACTGAAATCTCCAACTGCAAAAGAGGATGATGCAAAAGCAGTGGAAGCACTGGCAAAGATTGCAGATGTGGATTACATGGAATATGGACGCAAGATGTTCTCAGAAACAACCAAATTAGAGAAGACACCTGCTGAAGAAATAATCGGCGGAGACTTTAAAACATACAAAGAACATGGGCAAAAAATCGGTATCGGCCAGTTTGAGGTTGTTACATTGGAAAACATTGATTCCCAAATAGAGCGTTTACGTGATGCCCTTGAAGAACAGCAGGCAACTGGAGGATACGACTGGACAATGCTCTTGGTTTCCGATGTGCTGCGCGGGAACAGCAGGCTTCTTTCTTCTGACTTTTCTATTGGAGAAGATGAACTTTTGTACAGAAAAATTGAGGACCATGTGTATGATCTGCCTGGAGTGCTATCAAGAAAAAAGCAGCTTCTCCCGGAAATACTCAGGATTCTGGAAAAAATTGAGTCAAACGAAACATAGCTGTGTTATTTTGTTATTTTTCTAAATATCTCTGCCAATCTTCCCGGAAGCTCTGAGATATCAGGGAGATATATAAGGCTGGTTCCGAATATTTTTTTCATATATTCAAGAGCTTCTTCTGAAAGACAGATACAAAACAGGTGGATCCCTGCTAACCGCGCTTCTTCATACGCTTTTTGCATATCTGCCTGTGTGTAGGGTCTGGAGTGCTCACTAACCGGTACTACCCGTACCGGTTTGTCTAATTTTACATCCTTTCCGTCAATATAGACTGTGTCTGAGTATTTCCCTTCATCCTCATGCAACTGAATATAAATTGGTTTCCCATCTGTGATAAAAAAGATGACCTTTGTTTTAACATCGTACTCTTTCATAGAGGAAATTATATGCCTAAGCCCTACAGCAAGTCTGGAAAAACCGCGTTTTGCAGGCTGAAATTTGCACAATAGGTTTTCATGTCTTTTTCCATATGGCTCAGCAAAATCCTTCAATGTACAGAAGAAGCACCGCTCTTCGCTATAATCAAAAAATGAAAACAGCCCGAAATAGTCATCAATGCTGTACATTGCCTCAGAAAGCATGAGTGCTGCGTATTTCTGGTACAGCCATACAGAAGCATTGCCTGTAGGTTCTGCAGTTGATGGAGACATGTCCAGTGCAAGAGCTGCAAGCACCTCTCTTTGGTTCCGCCTTCTTTGAATATAGAAATTGTTGTCCATCTCGTGCCCTGTATAAAAGTCGAGGAGACTGTCAATATAGCGGTCAAAGTCCAGTTCATCGCCATCTTCCATGCCCCGGAGTTCAGTAAATTCCTCAGGCCGCAGCCAGCGGAAAGCACGTTTTGTCTGCTCAATAAATCCTGAATAAGGGGTGCGTAGATCATCAACCTGTTCATTTTCCCATGCTTTAATAGAGACCTCGCCGAGCTTACATTTGTCATGTATATAAGTCCCTCTATTAAAATCCCATTCAGGATAGGTGTAGATTTTTCCCGAAAGTATAGCTTTCATTCCTTCCCACATAGGCAGGTCCTGTTCCACGGATTCTGTAAAGCCCTTTTTCCCTGTTTTTTCAACAGCATCTGTATCAGCATCATCAATACCTGATTCTGCTATTTCCTCTTTAATTGCTTGTATTTCAAGGGGCAGGTCAGCATTATCTGAGGTATAATCTATATTCAGATCAATAAGTGAAAATCCGCCTGCACTTTGTTTCTTCCGTGCTTCTGACATTAGCTCTGGAAAATGCTTTTCCATGACCCGAATAATAAGTGAGTATATCTTGCTTGCATATTGAATACTGTCATAGGTGTCCGGTCCTGCAAGACTGGAAAACTCTCTGTATACTGAAAGTCCGTAGCTTACAACATCTTTGTGCTGCTTTTTGATGCTGCCTTTTTGTTCACCTATGAGGATTTTTTGTACAAGAGCGGTAATAATATGGGTAAGCCCATCGCATTCATCCAGGGACCTCATATCCTCGATAAGAATATTCATAGCAGTCTCTTTATATCCAGCAAACCCTGCATATTTATGGTACAGTAATGCATCTACCCTGGAGTCCTCTATAATATTCCAGAGGTCTTGCAGCAGTTTGGGAAACTCCACATGATATATGAGCCTTGTTAAAAAAGGAATCTGAGATTCAATGACCTGACCCCCTTTTACCGAATATCCGGCATTTATCAGCTGCTGCCGAATAATTCTGTAATTACTTTTCATGGCATCAATATTTTTACTGTACCATCCGGGATTTTGCCGGGAAATAATCTTCGATGTCTCTTTATACCTGGTTTCATCTTTCAGAAAAGAATGGAATTCAATATGCGCACATTCATGAGCAACAGAATGCAATAGAATTACATCATTTGTCTGTCTATCATCCGCCTGTTTAATATAAGGAGGTATGAATATGGACTTTCCGTCTGTATAAAAAACATCTTGCTGTCCCTCTATAGGGAATGCTTGAGAATTCTTTACCATAACCTTTTGTTCTGTTAATGCATTACAGAAAAAGTAGAGCCGTTCCCGTACTGATTCAAAATAAATGCCTGTATCTGCTTGTTTCCACAAGTCTTTGCTTTGGTCGGATTCAAGGTTAAAGAAAGCAGAAACTTTTCTGGAAGAATCTCCATAAATTCGGATGAGGCGGGCGCCTTCGGTAACCCAGTCCTTTAAGTCCAGGTAGGGATTTTCAATAAACTTTGTAAAAACATCTTTTATATATTCACTGTTCCCCTTGTCTGAGACACGGATGAATTCACTGAGAAGTCTCATGATCTTTGGTATCTGTTTAGATCGTTTTGGGAAAAAGCGCTCGATACAGGTTGATAACAGGGCAAAGAGCGGTCTGAGGTGACTGGGTTTATATCTGTTGTCAATATATAGTTCAAAAATAAGAGAGAGCAAATCAATAGAACTCATATTTCTCTTGTTTACCGCGTTAAAAATCAGCCCTGTGGTGAGAGTTGATGGTATCTCGGCAATCTTTGTAAAGTACATAGTTATAAGGAATAACAGAACAGTGAAGTTTGCATTATTTCTGTCTTGTCTAATAAGCTTGTAATAGACCTTTAAAATAGTTTGGATGGAATTTGTTTTCAGTTGTGCTTGGGTCAAGAAAAGAGAATACGTAAGCAAGAAATCACCGGGATTCAATGTGCTTTTGTCTGAAACTCTTAGGTATTTGCGTAAGCTGGTGAGTATCTCCCAAGGCTTAAAGCCCTGAGGTGCTAATGGCGTTCTTACCGGAAAACGGGGAAATGTGAGCGGCTTAAATAATACAGGATCATTAAGGCTCAGATAGTACATACAAACTATACCTATTAAGCGCGGATCAGAGGAAGCATTTTCTGCTTGTTTACGGAAAAAGCCGGATGCAAGGAAACGGCCGAGAGATTCAAAACTCAGGCCCTGGAAAGGTTCAGAAAATACTGATGCAATACCTGAGTATACCGATTTTGCTAAAAGCTGATTATTGAGTTTTCTGTACAAGTGGGAATAAAGCTCTGCTTGGGTCAAAAGTGCCTCTCTCTAAAAAAGTTCATAACCGCGACAGATGTCCATGAGGCTTAGTTTCATTTGCTCATCATCAGTGATCGGAGAAACAATAGTACTTACAATAGCATCCTTTGGAGGAATGCCTTCAGAAATTAAGGTGCCGGCATAGATTAACAAACGGGTAGACACCCCTTCTGTAAGCCCCTGGCTTTTCAGGCTACGGATTTTTCTGCCTGCAGAAACAAGGCTCCTTGCTACACCTTCTGAGCACTTACTTTCATGTTTTACAACCTCTATTTCAATATGCTCGGGCGGATAATCGAATTCAAGGGAAACAAAGCGCTGTTTTGTGCTTGGTTTCATTTCTTTCGTAATTGACTGATACCCAGGGTTGTAGCTTATTACCAGCATGAAGCCTTGGGGCGGTTGAATTACTGTGCCTTTCTTAATTAAGGGGAGGTTCCTCCTGTAATCGGTTAGGGAATGCAGGAGCACTGTAACATCCTTCCGTGCTTCTACAATTTCATCAAGGTAGCAGATACCCCCAAAACGTACTGCCTTAGTCAGCGGCCCATCAATCCATTGGGCTCCCTTATCCATTGTAAGAAAAAACCGGCCGACTAGATCATTCGCAGTAAGGTCGTCGTGACAGGGGATTGTTACAAGGAAATTCTTTCCTGTTTGAAGGTCCTTTGTTTCAGTATGTATTTTTCCCGGGTTTTTCCGAATGCTGGTTAGTTTTGCTCCGATTTTATATGCCATGTGTTCAATAAACCGGGTCTTTCCGCATCCTGTTGGTCCTTTTAACAGAAGGGGCAGTCCCCGTTTGTAGGCAGTGGAAAACACTTTCACTTCATTTCCCACTGGGATATAGTACGGTTCATTCTCAATTTGAACCTCTTCAATTGCTCTTTCAGTTCCTTCTTTGTTCATAATCTCTCCTGCATAGAAATAGCACTCACAAATTATATAATATTTTTATACTCCATGCATGAAAGCACCGGAAAAAATATATTTTGTTGATGATTTTTCCAAAGCAATCCATAATGGAAATAGGGGGCTTCAGATGAGACAGAAGATAGTTATTCTTTTTGTAATAATCTTTTTTGTGATGATTAGCGCTGCTGTACTTGGTCAGCAACATGGCAGCACGAGTGAAACAGCTCAAGCTGAGCACGAGGTCGAATCTGATGAAGAACAAAGCATAACACACTTAATGACGCGTCTTGTATTCCAGTTGGGGATTATTATATTTGCAGCAAAATATGGGGGGATGCTCGTAAAAAAAATAGGTATGCCCTCAGTATTAGGAGAACTCCTTGCAGGCATAATAATTGGCCCATATCTTCTTGGCGCTATTCCTCTTCCAGGTTTTCCTCATGGAGTTTTCCCGCTGATGGAAGGAACAATTCCCCTTTCTCCTGAGCTCTATGGTATAGCAACTATTGCTTCTATTGTACTACTGTTTTTGACAGGTCTTGAGACAGATCTGAACCTTTTTTTGCGGTATGCTGTAAAAGGAAGTATCATCGGTGTAACCGGTGTAATAATCTCCTTCACTGTTGGTGCAACCACAGCAATGGTGATGTTAAGTACTAATTTCATGGATCCGCGGTGTCTTTTTCTCGGAGTTTTGAGTATTGCCACCTCTGTCGGTATAACAGCCAGAATCCTCTCAATTCACAGGAAAATGGACTCCCCTGAAGGGGTAGTAATTTTAGCAGCAGCAGTTATCGATGATGTGCTTGGAATTATCTTTCTAGCAATTGTTTTAGGTGTTATCTCTGTGATGTCAGCAGGGGGCGGAGCTGTGCCGTGGGGAAATATTGCGGGAATTGCTTTTAAGGCAGTGGCTGTATGGCTCGGTTTTACTGCATTAGGACTCATTTTTGCGAGGAAAATCAGTAAATACCTGAAGTCTTTCAAGAATCCTGTAGCGTTTGCAGTTCTTGCTCTGGGAATGGCTATGTTTCTTGCAGGTGTCTTTGAGAAAGCCGGCCTTGCAATGATTATCGGTGCGTATGTAATGGGGTTGATTCTTTCCAAAACGGATATAAACTATGTTCTCCAGGAAAAACTGGAAACCCTGCAGCACTTTTTTGTTCCTGTATTTTTCACTGTTATGGGGATGTTGGTTAATCTACGGTACATGTTTAGTGTACATGTTGTAATTTTCGGCTTGGTCTTTACTGCAGCAGGGCTGTTCTCAAAGGTGTTTGGGTGCGGTATTCCCTCATTATTTCTGAACTTTAATAAATTAGGTGCCCTTCGCGTAGGACTTGGAATGGTCCCTAGAGGGGAAGTTACGTTAATTATTGCAGGTATTGGTATTTCTTCCGGTATCCTTACCGAAAGTCTATTCGGAGTTGTTGTGTTAATGACACTCATCAGCTCAATAATTGCTCCTCCGTTGCTGAATTTGGTACTTAAGGCAAAGGCAAAAGGGGTTCGCCACGAAACAAAAGGAGAGGATAAGATTGTTATATCCTTCGATTTTGAGTCAGAGGATCTGACGAAAATGGCGGTTTCAACTATCATAGAGGCATTGGAACGGGAGGGGTTTTTTATTAATATTATGGAACTTGAAAACAAGGTCTATAATCTTAGAAAAGAACTTATCTTTATAAGCCTGTTATGTGAGAAATCATCCATTCATTTTACGACACATCCGGATTATGAGGCCTTTGTAAGAAGGGTGGTGTATGAATCCATTCTTGAGCTCCATGGAACAATTCAGAATTTAAAAGATATTTCAAAGCCGGAAGAAATGCAGAAACAGCTTGCTGATAAGGCAGGAAAAACTGCTTTTGACTGGTATAATTATATGGATACCCATGCAATAACAATCCAGCTTTTTGCTAGTTCAAAGGAAGCGGTTATTGTTGAATTGCTTGAGCTGTTGTTTCAGGCAGGTAAGGTGAACGATAAATCTAAAGCATTAAATGCTGTTCTGGAAAGGGAAAAGACCATAAGTACCGGTATGGGCCATGGAATTGCCTTACCCCATGCAAAAACAGATGCTGTGAATCAGATGTGTGTAGCTGTCGGTATAAAACAGCCTGGCAAAAAAGGTGTGGATTGGAACAGTCTTGACGGAAAGCCTGCAGAAATCGTGTTTCTCATTTTATCTCCAAAGGAGAATCCCGGTCCGTATCTGCAGCTCCTTGCTTCAATAACTGGAATCCTGAACAATGAGAAAGCCCGGGACGAGCTCAGACACAGTGCTTCTAGGTCAGACTTAATTGCATACATGGTTGAACACTCAAAGCATGAGTAGGTAAATACCTTAAAAAAGTTGACATACTTGTAATATCCTTAAAAAAATACTTGCTTATTCAATAAAATATGTTATATAGTTTGTATCTATAAATAGTAACTACTTACTTTTAATAATTACAGAAAAAAACTATGATGAATATGAAAAATACGAATGAACGAATACAGCTGCTCACTAACCTTGGGTATTCCTTTGTGTTTGCAATGGCTTTAGTAATTCTTGGCTTTAATGTATGGATAAACCCAAGCGGAGTACCTCCGTATTTATCAAATTATTCTGTGCTGTATTTGCTATGCATACTTGGAATACCTTCAGCAATTGCAATGGGTACGACTTTCTATCTTCAGGTGTTAAAAAACAAGAAAAAATTTTACTGGATGATGGCAATGTAATTGCTGATATGGATTACGCTTATAACTTACTTTGGAGGTGCGGTACACAGGGATTATTTTTCCCTCTATCTGCCTTCTTTGATTATCCATTACATTATTGTCCTTCAAAAAATACGATGGTTTACCGGGTATCTTTCAAATAAGGAACTTATATTACGTATCCATTCCATAACCCTTCTGATCTTTGTCCTGCTCATGATGTGGTTCTCTTTGATGAGTTATGCCATTGTTACCCGAACTGAACCGAGATGGATAGAGTCTAGGTTTTACAACTGCTATACATTTCTTCTTTCTGTTATCATGTTATTTTCGTCAATCGGTATGCAGATGAAACTCTACAGAACACTCAATTACAGGTCCGGTTCCTGGTATATTGATGATGTCCCTCTTTCTGATAGGCTGAAACTCAACAGCAAAGAGCTTCTGGTTCTTGACACATTTCTCTCAGAAGAAAATGCGGTTAATTGTTCTGTGCTGGTTCCGATTATCTCAACAGATGAGCCATTGGTAAAACAGCGGTGTAATATCTGTCACAAGAAAAACCAAACAGCCTCGGAATGTGATGATTTTAAAAAGCTTAAGGCTAATGTTATACATCCCTTAAATACCAAGCTTGAGATTGCAGAGATAGGTGCAATTATTCCTGCTGGAGATAACCGTTTGAAAATTAAAGAGCATGGGTGGAAACTCAAGTTTTTTAATGATATTCAAATAAGACGGCATACACGAAAGAAACAGCACTTAGATAACCGGACAATAAAAAAGGCCCTTTTTTTCTCTATCAAACACCTAGTCTTCTATTCATCATAGGGCTGGTTTGTGGTAGCTTCCTCATATGGAATATTTCAAGCTTTTTGTATACCTCCTGCTGTTTTCCTCCGGTATCGCAGGTACTGCCTTTTGCTTTTACCTTTGGAGAACTACTAAGGAAAATGATCTCTTATTGCATTTTGTGCTTCATTTTATCTACACCTTATCTTTAGTAATCAGTATTGCGGTTGTTTTCGTTATGCTGCTCCTGAGAGAACCACCGGTATTTTTTCCGGAAGCTGTGGGCATAGGAGGGAATCTGCTCGGTGTAGTGGTCTACCTGCTGCTCTTTGTTTTTTTCCGAAATCTTTTTAGCCAAAGGTTTTCATTGCCCTATCAGCTGTTACTTCTTTTCGGTGTTATTTTCTATAGTATTCAGTTTGCAGGGTATGCATTACAAGCGGTAGGATTTGAAATACTGTTTTCCCGGTTTTTACAGAGAATCATTTTCTGGTATTCATCTGCAGCAGTTGCAGGGATCGGATATTTTTTATTTCTTAGCTATAGAGGGAATTCTACTGCTGCTTCCAAGATCTTTTACCCACTTGGAATCCTCATGATTGGGTTTTTCCCTGCAGCTGTAATTGATTATGTACTAACAAGAGGTGGAGTAGGCTCGCCGGTTTCCATGAACTTTCTGTTCTATCTTTTGTGGAACTGTATAATTATTTCTGCTTTTTTCCGGGTGTTTGGAGACAGGCAGGGAAAAGCGGCTGCTTCAGAGAATGACCTGGAATCTATTATGGCTGAAAAAGGGCTTTCCAAACGAGAAAAGGAGGTAGCCAGGTTATTAGTTGCAGGAAAAACAAATAAAGAGATTGCAGACCATCTGAATGTTGGGATGACTACAGCGCGTACTCATGTGTACAATATTTATAAAAAAGTACAAGTACAGTCCCGCGTAGAGCTGGTAAGGCTGCTAACAGGGATAGAGAACCAAAAGACGTAAGAATTAATGCTTTCTCATACAAAGATATGAGGCATTTTTGCAAAAAATCATATGCATATCGGATACTGTAAATGTGTTAAACTGCCTATCCTTTGGTCAACAAACATGATCAAAGGAGAAAATAATGGCACTTTTTAAAATCAAAATCTGGCAGATAGTTATTGTAATACTTATCGGGATTCTCGGATACTCTGTATCCTGTTCTCATATGCCGGAAATACGGAATGAGCAGGGACAGGTTGTAGAAGGTTCTATTACTGAGATGGAACAGATAGAGGTAAATGGTACTCAGCAGTGGATCTATATTCGTTCTCATAGTGATGAGAATCCGGTACTTCTGTTTCTTGCCGGAGGCCCGGGGGGTAGTGAAATAGGCTGGACCCAAAGGTATAATGCAGAACTTGAAGAATCCTATACCATGGTAGGCTGGGACCAGCGGGGTGTTGCAAAATCGTGGTCTGCTATGGAAGACTGGAGCGATGTCACAGCTGATACATTTGTTGATGATGTCATAGCTGTAAGTGAATATCTTACCCAAAGGTTTAATACTAATAGAATATTTCTCGCAGGCCATTCCTGGGGTTCGATAATCGGGATTATGGCTGCTCACAGAAGACCTGATTTATACCATGCCTATATTGGAATTGCACAGCAGGTCAACTCAGTTGAAAACGATCTAATCGGCTACAGGATGGTACTTGAAGGTGCAAGAAGAGAAGGAAATGAGGATTTAGTATTCGAGCTTGAAGATAATGGACCACCGCCGTACACAGTTGAAGAAACAGGAAATTATCTTGTATTATTTACCAGGCTTTCCAGGTACAGTCCGCATTCACCGGATATGGTAGGCACGAATCCTTTATGGATGCTTACAGCACCTGAGCATACACTTATTGACAGAATCAATCTTGTGCGTGCTGTTCTCGCAGGGGTGAATTACGTGTATCCCCAACTTGCGGATATGGATTTTGAGGAAACAATTCCTCAGCTCCAAGTGCCGGTATATTTCATTACAGGCAGATACGATTACACCTGTGTTGCTTCTATAACCGAACGGTATTTCAATTCATTGGAAGCACCGTATAAACAGCTGGTATGGTTTGAGGATTCAGGACACAATCCGTGTTATCAGGAAGCTGATAGGTTTAATGAGTTCATGAGTTCCGAAGTAATCCGGTGGGCTGCCCAATAGCAGCGAAGCCCTGTCTCAAGCTCTCTTGGTCTCCCTTGAGGCAGGGCTGTTTATTCTATTAGAATAATAATTAAACCCACAAACCAATCCAATAATTATAAATAGACAGGTTCAATTTTTTTTTCTGCATTTACACTGGAAGAAGTGAAGAATATCTTTTAAGCTTATTAGAGTAATCAATAATATCAGAGCTTCGCGAGAAAAGGATAGAAATGCGTTTTAAAGACATAAGTATTAAAATGAAGATCCTCACAATTGCAATTGCAGGGATCATTATGACAGCATCAATAATTGCTGTTATCTATATTGTCAGTATTGAAGATCGGGCAGTAGATGCTATTCTTGAGAAAAGCAGGGCTGTAGTCTTTACAGCTGAAGCAACCAGAGAAGCAATGGCTGACCGGATTGAGTCCGGGGTAATACGGGACTTGGAAGAACTGGCTACAACTGGAAATAATGAACTTCTTATTCAGGCTGTTCCGGTCATTACAGCAATAGAGGTTGCTGAAGAGAATGCAGAGGAGAACAATTATCAGTTCCGTGTGCCCAAGGTCAGTCCAAGAAACCCGGAAAATGAACCCACTCCTTTAGAACTGGAAGTGCTTGACCGGTTGCGGGAAGGTGATTTGAACGAATATGTTGTGTATGAGGAAAACCAGGTTCGGTTTTTCCGCCCAATCTATCTTACTCCCGAATGCCTTCTCTGTCATGGTGAACCTGCAGGAGAACGCGACCCTATTGGAGGCATTCGCGAAGGCTGGGATACTGGAGAAATGCACGGCGCTTTCGAGGTAATAAGTTCTCTTGCACCTGCAAGAGCGGCTCAAAGGACTGCTGGAATTACAATAACGATTATTACTATTGGTATTGTTATACTTGTGGGTATCTTCCTTTTTATAATGGTAAGGTGGATTACTCTTCCCTTAACTTCATATATTCAGGACTATCAGAAGGCATCTGAAGGCGATCTTACTGTTCAGTCTAATATTGATTCCAAGGATGAGGTGGGAAGGCTTTCCAGCTATTTTAATAGTTTTATCAATTCTCTGAACAGTATGATTAAAAACATTCGGGACCTTTCTGATGATGCATCAACTGTGAGTTCGGATCTTGCATCTACAAGTGAAGAAACCGTTGCAGCACTTGAACAGATGCGGGCAAATGCCGAGTCAATGAAACAGAAAATCGAGAAGCTTGATAGTGAAGTAGCAAGCTCTTATGAATCTTCTGAAGATGTAAACAGCTTCTTTTTCGATTTATCGGATAAGATCAATTCTCAAGCTGAAGCAATCGATACTTCCTCTGCATCCATTGAAGAAATGTCAGCAAATATCCAGAGCATAGCTCATGCAGCAGAGGAAAAGCTGAAAATCGCAAATTCTCTGGAAGATACCGCGCAAAACGGTCAAACTGAAATGCAGGAAGCAGTGAAATTGATTAACAAAGTTGCTGAAAGTGCAAATGTAATTATGGATATGATCACTGTTATTGAAGATCTTGCAGCACAAACCAATTTGCTCGCAATTAACGCAGCTATTGAAGCAGCACATGCCGGTGATGCCGGCAGGGGATTTGCCGTTGTTGCAGGAGAAATCCGTAACCTTGCAACCTCCTCATCAGAAAGTGCAAGAAAAATTACTGCGAGCTTAAAGGAAATATCAGGGTATATCGATTCATCAAAAGAATCTTCTCAAAAATCCGGTGAAATGTTTTTATCCATGCTTGGACAGATAAAGGATGTAGCCTCTGCAATGCAGGAGATGACAAGCTCAACAAAAGAGTTGTCTGAAGGAAGCAAACAAATACTTGATGCCTTATCCAGGCTTGTATTTATTACTGATGGTGTGAAAACTTCCTCAAGTAATATGGATGAGAAGGTTTCAAAGATTTCAAGTTCAATGCAGACTCTGCAAAATATCTCCTCTGATACAAAATTTGGAATGCAGGAGATGTCTCTAGGTATTCAGGAAATTTACAAGGCTTCTGAGAACATTTCAAATATTGGTATCAAGAACATGGAGGGTGTGCAATCCCTGGTTGAATCTGTTGAACAGTTTAAGGTGAAGGCGAAGCACAAGAAGCAGGGCAGTGAAGGTTCAGAAAACCTGGAGGAAGGTTCCGAACTAGCAGATCATGATACAGAAACATCTGCTTCTGGAGATACTTCCTTTGAAGAATATTAGGCAAGGGGGATAACGTCTTCTCCGAACTCTTCCCGGAAGCAGGGCCTGAGATCCATTCAAAGAGCAAAAAGAAAGAAGCTATTGACCGGTGAAGCACCTCCTGGTATTATTTCCCGAATTAATTTTTCTACAAAAAGGAAACAGCTTTGCAGGAACAATCTGATCTGAAACTTTATGTCATTCTTTCGATATCTATGATGCTCTGGGGTGGAAGCTGGACAGCAGGAAAAATGCTTGCTGTAACCGCGAATCCCTCTGTAATTGTCTTTTGGCGTTTTTTTTGTACAGCCATCGCATTTATTCCACTGCTTTTGTATAGAAAAGAGGACCTTCGAATAAAGCGTGAGACCTTTTTGCGGCTTGTGCTTGCAGCAGCGCTCATGGTGGGGTATAACCAGTGTTTTTTTCGCGGTTTGGTAACCGGGCTCGCCGGCGCAGGCGGTGTTATTGTTACTAGCCTAAATCCCCTTATCACTTTTATTCTTGTTATTATTATTACAAGAAAATTCTTGAAGCCTTTGGAGATGGTCGGCCTTGCGGTTGGAATAGCAGGAGGAATAATCCTGCTCGAAGTGTGGCAAATATCCTATCAGCACCTTTTGGCAACCGGGAACCTTTTCTTTCTAATTGCAAGCTGCTGCTGGGCTAGTTTGACCCTGGTAAGCCAAAAAACCCAGGAAAAAGTAGGATTTCTTGTATACAGTTTTTACGTATTTCTCTTTTCTGCAATAATCGATCTGCCTTTTGCACTAGGTGCAGGGATTTTTAATCCAAATGTAATGAATGTCGGATTTTGGCTGGAGGTAGCATATCTATCTGTTGCTGCAACAGCATTTGCAACAACAGTTTACTTTCGCGCTTCCAGCGCACTGGGCAGCCACTCGGCGAGCTCTTTCATCTTTCTAGTGCCCATAAGTGCTGTCTTTTTCTCCTGGCTTATACTAGGAGAGGTGCCGAAAATATCAACGATTTTCGGGGGAGTGCTTACCATTGCTGCTGTATATCTGATAAACTCGGCAAAAGGAAAGAAACGGCAAATGCAGACAGGCGCTGCAGGTGCTGTGAAAATACAATAATCATTCATAAATTCTAACCATAAGGGAGCTAATATGAGTACACCTGAATCTGCGATACTGCTTTTTTCCTGCCCGGACAAGCGGGGGATTGTTGCGGAGGTATCTCACTTTATCTGTACATATGAAGGAAACATTCTTCAATCAGACCAGCATAATGATCATGAAACTAACACTTTTTTTATGCGGGTCGAGTGGGACATCTCTGAATTTACTGTAGCAAAAGACAAAATCGCGCAGGCGTTTGAACCGATCGCAGAAAAATTCAATATGAGTTGGAGGATTGAGTTTTCCAGTCATAGGATGCGGATGGCAATATTCGTGTCAAAGTATGAGCATTGTCTGTATGACCTGCTTCTTCGGTGGAAATCCGGAGAACTGAAAGCTGATATCGCCATGATTATCAGCAATCATGATAAGGCAAAGTCAATTGCAGAGCATTTTCAGATACCCTTTTACCATTTTCCTGTAAAAAAGGAATCAAAAGAAGAGGTTGAGCAGGAGCAGATACAGCTTCTAAAAAAAGAAAATATAGACCTAATTGTACTAGCCCGGTATATGCAGATTTTAACAAGCAATTTTACCTCAGCATTTAAAAACAAAATCATCAATATACATCACTCGTTCCTGCCGGCTTTTGTCGGAGCAAAACCATATCACCAGGCATTCACCAGGGGGGTGAAGATAATCGGCGCAACCAGTCATTATGTTACACCGGAACTTGATCAGGGACCGATAATTGAGCAGGACGTTACGAGGATCAGTCATAGGGATGACATCAAAAAGCTTATTCAGAAAGGAAAATCCCTTGAACAACGGGTGCTTTCCCATGCAGTCCAGATGCACCTGGAACATAAGGTCCACGTTTTTAAGAATAAGACTATTGTTTTTGAATAATTAGGTATATTTGAAAAAACTTGATTCTCTGGTAGAATAAAGTATCTTAAACATTAGAAGAGTATAAAAGATGGATTAGTATGTGAATGGTTACGCAGTCGCATAATCCGTGAATACAGATAGATAATTAGGGGGAGACAATGGTTGAAGCATTAAAAAAGAATCCGCAATTTAAAGGAAGAAAAGGCCCGGTGGTCCTTGTAGTAATGGACGGCGTTGGCTATGGAAAATATGAGGACGGCGATGCTGTAAAAGCAGCTGTCACCCAGAATTTGGACTGGCTCCATGAAAATTGTCCGGTTACGCAGTTAAAGGCGCATGGTACTGCTGTCGGCTTACCGTCTGACGGAGATATGGGCAATTCCGAAGTAGGACACAATGCAATTGGTGCTGGAAGGGTTTTTGCTCAAGGCGCAAAAAGAGTGAACGAAGCAATTGAGAAAAAAGACTTATTTAAAGGTGACACATGGACAAAGCTGATTGTAAACGCAAAAAAGAATGACGGAGCACTTCATTTTATCGGCCTTTTTTCAGATGGAAATGTCCACAGCAACATTGCACATTTAAAAGCAATGCTGAGAGAGGCGAAGAAAGAGGGCGTACAGAACGCACGGGTTCACACATTATTGGATGGACGTGATGTTGGAGAGACCTCCGCGCTTGAGTACATTGAGCCTTTCGAGGAATTCCTTTCAGAGTTAAATGCGGACGGTGTGGATTACAGAATTGCATCCGGCGGAGGAAGAATGCAGATTACCATGGACCGCTATGGTGCAAACTGGGATATGGTTCGAAAAGGATGGGAGACTCATGTCCACGGTGAAGGCAGAAAGTTTGAAAGTGCAAAGCAGGCAATTGAAAAGCTGAGAGAAGAAACCGAGGCGATAGACCAGGACCTTCCTCCTTTTGTAATTGCTGAAGGTGAAGATCCAGTAGGACCTATAAAAGACGGAGATTCTGTTATCTTTTTTAATTTCCGTGGAGACAGGGCTCTGGAAATTACCGCTGCATTTGAAGAGGACGATTTCGACAAGTTTGACAGAGGACAAATGCCGGATGTGGAATACGCAGGAATGATGGAATACGACGGAGACCTCCATGTACCGAAGCAGTTCCTTGTAACACCGCCGAGAATTGACAGAACAAGCGGTGAGTATCTTGCTGCAACCGGAGTAAAGACCCTTGCAATTTCAGAAACTCAGAAATACGGTCATGTGACTTACTTTTTTAATGGAAACAGGACCGGAAAATTCAGTGACTCAAACGAAGACTATGTTGAAATACCTTCTGATATTCTTCCTTTTGAACAAAGGCCTTGGATGAAGAGCGCGGAAATTACTGACAAAGTAATTGAAGCAGTTGAAAAAGGTGAATACGACCTCATCCGCTTAAACTATCCCAATGGAGATATGGTTGGACATACCGGTATCTGGGAAGCAGTTATCTGCGCAATAGAAGCTTTGGACCTTGGAATGGGAAGGCTTATGAAAGCAATTAAAAAGGCAGGTGGTATTATGATAGCCACTGCTGACCATGGAAACTCAGACGATATGTATGAGCACGATAAGAAGGGGAATGTTAAGATAAAAGAGAATGGACAGAAGCAGGCTAAAACAAGCCATTCTCTGAATCTAGTACCGTGTATCATTTATGACCCTGATTTTCAGAATGATTATGACACAAAGCTCAATGAAGGTCTGGGTATATCCTCTCTTGCAGCAACCACAATAGAACTTCTCGGCTACCTTCCCCCTGAAGACTATGATAAAAGCGTAATTAACGTAAATAAGTAAATATAGGCAGGCTGTCCTTGCGTAAGCAGGCAGCCTGTGTTTTTTTATAGACTACACACTTTAGGAGTTCCTGCATGCCTTTTGAAATTGAACTGAAGGCCTGGGTAGATGAACCTGAAAAAATAATAGAAACCTTGAATGAGCGATACCGCTTTATCGGTGAATATGAAAAATCTGATATATATTACCGTGCCCCAAAACAGGAAGAAGATATTCAGCCCCAGGACTTTCGGCTCCGCACAGAAGGCCAAACATACTGTGTGACCTATAAAGATAAGAAAATGGATAAGGGCATGGAGATCAATGATGAAATGGAGTTTGCGATATCAAATCCTTCACCCTTTACTGAGCTTATGCGAAGACTCGGGTGTACTGTTTTCTGTAAAAAACGGAAAATTGGAAAGCGCTATGAAGATAAGGGTATTATCTTTGAATTAAGCTGGATTGAAAACCTCGGATATTTTCTCGAGGTTGAGGTTATTCTTGATCACGATGGAGATGAGACTGTTGGTACCACAAAGCAACTGATTAGGGATACCTTGAAAAGCCTCGGAATTCCAGAGAACAAAATAGAACCAAGATATTATACAGATCTGCTTAGCGAAAAAGAGCTGAAACTTAAATAGCAACCACAGAGGAGAAAAATTAGATGGGCATATTGAAGGTCCGTGATCTTACCCTAAAAATGGAAGAGAAACCTATATTAAATCATCTTGATATTGACTTTTGGCAAGGCCATATACACGCGATTGTCGGTCCCAATGGTGCAGGCAAGTCAACCTTTGCCCATACACTTATGGGGCTTCAGGGGTACACCCACCATACAGGGAGCATTCTGTTTAAAGGCAGAGAAGTAGGAAGCTTGCCGGTAAATGAACGCGCTGCAATGGGAATGACCCTTGCGTGGCAGGAGCCGGCCAGGTTTGAGGGACTGAAGGTACGGACGTTTGTATCATTGGGTGCACAGGATAAATCGGAAAAAAGCGTTGCTGCTGCTTTAAATACAGTCGGGTTATTTGCTGAAAACTATATGGACCGTGCATTGGATAAGACCCTCTCCGGAGGTGAGAGAAAGCGCATTGAAGTTGCTTCTATTCTTGCAATGGGCCCTGACTTGGTTATTATGGATGAGCCTGATTCAGGTGTAGATATAGAAGCAATACAGAATATCTTTTCTGCAATTGAAGAGCTGAAAAACAGAGGAACTACAATAATTATGATAACCCATTCAGCAGAGGTTTTGAAGCGGGCTGATCATGCTTTTCTGCTGTGCCATGGTAGTGTTGTGGATAAGGGCAGCATTAATAAGATGAAAGCATACTTTGAGGGAAAGTGTATTCCCTGTACACATAAAAACCGGCCTGAAACAGAGGTGATAAATGGCTAATAAGGAACTGATCAACGAACTGCTGGAGTCAATTTCAATGCACGGCCATTATGGCGAGAATACCGCGCATATGGAGATAGATGGAAATAAAGTGCTCCAAAAAGAGGGAGTCCCTGGTCTTCACATTGATACAAACGAGGTTGAAGATGGGATTGATATAAAGGTAGTTGTGGATCCCGGAACAAAGATTGAGAACCCGGTACACCTCTGCTTTGGAATGCTTCCAAAAACCGGCATCCAGAGGATTCGGATGGATGTGAGGATCAAGGAGGGCGCAACTGTTGAGTTTCTCGCCCATTGTACCTTTCCTAATGCTGTTGAAGTTCAGCACTTAATGGACGCAACAATTGTGGTTGAAAAAAACGCATCCTATTATTACAAGGAACGCCATGTGCATGCAGACTCAGGTGGAATTTTCGTAAAACCTGTTGCGCGGATAGAGCTTGGAGAGAATGCACGCTTTCATACAGAGTTTGAGCTCCTAAAGGGCAGGGTTGGAAAAATGGATATTGACTATGAGACAGTGTGCGGAAAGAACAGTGTTATGGAAATGTTTGCAAGGATTGCAGGCAAAGCAGATGACCACATCAAGATTCGAGAAGCTGGTGTTCTCAAGGGAGAATATGCAAGGGGCGTATTGAACAGCCACATTGCTGTAAAAGGAAATGCAAGAGCAGAGATATATAATGACCTCCGCGCAGAGGCTGCATACTGTAGAGGGCATGTAGACTGCAAAGAAATTGTGCAAGGCAGTGCACAGGCAAAAGCAGTACCTGTAGTAGATGTGCTCCATCCATTGGCCCATATTACTCATGAAGCAGCAATCGGATCTGTTGACTCAAAGCAGCTTGATACTCTAATGGCAAGAGGTTTGGATGAAGAAGAGGCTGTTGACCTAATTATTCAAGGTCTACTGACGTAATAACCTTTAAGGATTGTCAAATCCAATACTTTTTTTTAAGGTGCCTTAATGAAATCTGTTTCCTCATACTTGAAAAACGTAAGAACTGTGGTATTATCTTTTTTTATGAAAATACTTAAACTCATAATAGGCGTAACCAGTGTATTTATACTTGTTTCATGTGCAGGCGAGGCTATGACAAGGGAAGATATTGACTGGTTCCAGTATTCGGAGAATATGCAAGTTAATGGTATTAATGTGCACTACCTAGACATTGATATAGCAGGCACAGAACACACCTTGGTATACATACACGGATATTCTTCATGCAACTTGGAAGCAACCTTTTTTGCTGAATATCTCCAGAATGATATGCGTATCATTGCACCTGATCTTCCGGGATGCGGGTATACTGACAAGCCTAATGTTGATTATACAACCGGGTATTTTGTAGAATTTGTACGCGATTTTATCGATGAACTTGGAATAGAAAACTATACACTTCTCGGCCACTCCATGGGAGGGAAGATTGCAAGCACTTTTGCTTATGAATATGGAGATGAATTAAATAGGCTTATTCTCATGGCTCCCTTAGGCATAGAAGGTGAGGCTGGGCCCTTTTTAACAACCCTCTCCAATGCTGGACTGTTAGTTGATGTAGGTCTTAGCTTGAATAACCCGGCATTCTTCCGTATTGGCCTTGAAAATATAATTTTTTATGATCCTGATAATATGCCGGAAATTATGGTACCGTATTTTACGAACTGGCTTTTCACAGAAGAAGCCATCCGCTCTGTGGTAAGTGTAACAAAACACGTTATTGGGTATGATTATGTAGACGAGTTGCTATCTGAAATAGAAGTTAACACCTTAATTATATGGGGAGTCAATGATGAGCTGCTTCCATACCGGTATGCTGATGAATTTCACTCACGCCTGCCGAATTCCAGACTGGTAAGCTTTGACAGGTGCGGTCACATGCCTCAAGTTGAGCGTAGTGAGGATTCAGCTCGGGTTATAAGTGCTTTTATAAGAAATGGCGACCGGTAGATACACTTTACCTTTTAGTTTTATTATATTTCTACTATGAATATGAATTTGAGTATTATGAAACACAGTATATGGATATTATGTATCCTAATTACAGCAACGGTAAGTATCTCCTGTGCAGGAAGCACTATCTCTAGGGAGCAGGTACATTGGTATGAGTATTCCAGATTTGCTGATGCTGACGGAACTTCGATCCACTACCTTGACATAGGTTCCCGGGATTCTTCCTTAATTCTGCTGTATTTACACGGGTATAATTCCTGTAATATAGCAGCTACCTATTTCCTAGAGTATTTTGATGATGATATCCGGATTATTATACCCGATCTACCTGGCTGCGGTTATTCGGATAAGCCGAATATCGAGTATACAACCGAATATTTTGTAGATACTCTCCACATTTTTGTATCTGAAATTGGTCTGGATAGATTTGTTATTCTCGGACATTCAATGGGCGGTCAGATTGCAGCAGCTTATGCATGTGAACACCAGAATGACTTACAGGGGCTAATACTCATGGCGCCCCTTGGTATGCCTGGTGAAATTGGCGGTATGTATGAGTTTCTGTCAAATACCGGTCCATTAGTAAATTTCGCATATCTGTTTCACAATAGATGGTTTTATCAAATGGCACTGGAGACAAATGTTTTTTATGATAGGGAAAATATCCCTTCCGAGCTGGCTCCCTATGTATCGAATTGGCTGTTTACATCTGAGGGGATTAGATCGCTTGTGAGTATCACAAAACACCTAATCGGCAGGGAATATGTAAACTCGATGATTGATACCATAACACTGCCTGTGCTGTTAATCTGGGGGGTAGATGACGATGTACTGCCGTACCGGTACTCTGGGCAGTTTATGCAGCAGCTACAAAATGCGCGTCTAATTTCATATGATAATTGTGGTCATATGCCGCAGGTAGAGCGGGGGAGAGATACTGCGCGTGCTGTATCCGCATATGTACGCAGAGCGTATCAAGAGGAATAAGGAAAAAGGAATGCAAAACTTAAACAAAAACTCAAGCATTATCCAGGCAGCTGCGGATGAAATTATCGCTGCCCAGTATTTGACTGCATTTACCGGAGCTGGAATATCAGTTGAAAGCGGAGTTCCCAGTTTTCGGGGCGAAAACGGATTGTGGAATACCTATGACCCGTCAGTGCTTGATATTGGGTATTTTAAGCGGTATACCGAAGACTCTTGGAAGGTTATCCGCAAAATATTTTATGACTTTTTTGCAAAAGCAAAACCGAATCCTGCACATATTTTTCTTTCAGAGCTTGAAAAAATCGGAAAACTCGATCTTACAATTACCCAGAATATTGATAATCTTCATTTTGATGCAGGCAGCAAAAATGTAGCTGAATATCACGGCAATTCGAGAAAGCTTGTCTGTATGAAATGCGGAGATACGAAGGAAGCAGAAAAAATAGATCTAAATATACTCCCTCCAAAGTGCAGCTGTTCAGGTGTGTATAAACCGGATTTTGTATTTTTCGGAGAAGGGATTCCGAGCAAAGCTGCTCAAAAAGCAGAAGAAGCTGCACGGCTTACAGATGTAATGATATTAATCGGCACTACCGGCGAAGTTTATCCAGCTGCAATTCTTCCCAGAATGGCAAGCAGACTGGGTGCAACGATTATAGAGATAAACCCTGATTACTCCGGATACACAGATGAGATAACCGATCTTTTTATTCCCTTGAAAGCTGGGGAAGCAGCAGTCTTGCTTCATAAAGCCCTGATTGAAAAAGGTCTAAATATATCGCAATTACAGTAAGCAGGTTATTTTTTAGTCGGGGTCTTTGGTCGTGGATACTTAATTCGGTATTTTTTATATTTGCCGCTAAAGTCCCTGGATTTAAAAGAACCGGTTTGTGCTAAGGCTTTTTTTGAAGATTCCCAGGCTTTTGCTACTAGGTCCTTTGTTTTATCCCAATTTCCAGATTCAATCCAATCTATGACATCATTAATAAGATAGGAATAGTTCATAGGGAGGATAGAGGGGAAATCAAGCCATTTCTCAAGTGCCTTAGGATTGAGATTTTTCATAACAGACCCAAGCTTTAATCTATGAAGTGCCAGAGCATTAGACTCCTGCTCTGTCTGGCCCTTAATAGGTTTTAACAGGAGTTTCTTGCCAAGATGGAGAGCTTCGGATGCCATGGAAAACCCGGCGTTTGCAATTGCACCTGAGCTTTCCCGTAAGTCTTTTAGAAATCCCTCTCTTGAAAAGGGTCTTATGTGGATATGCCCTTCGTCAATTGGAGAGGGAACTTTTGAATAGATGTAAAAATTATACGAATTGAAGGGTTTTAGATAATCCTTAACCTCATCCAGGGATTCGAAAGAAAGATATACAAGAATCTTTTTCGGGTCTACCTGGCAATCATCGCATTGGCCGACTTCAGGGGGTATTGTTGGCGGCAGAATGGGCTGATTGTAATGAAACCAATGCAAACCAATAGGGAACTGGACAGGTGCAAAGCGCTTCACAATAAGTATGGCAAATGGGTTAAAACTTGCAATCGGTACTTTATGAGCAAAAGCATACATATGTCCTATTCCGATTGAGGGGATTTTATGCATTTTAGCCAAACGCGCAGTAATCGGTTCATAATCGGTAATAACAAGATCGATTTTATCAACATTCTCGTAGTTAAGTATATCTTTATAAAACTGGATAAAATCAAGCTGCTGGGCAGTTTCAAAAAGTTCAATTTTTCCCCGTTTTGTAATAAATGTCAGGCCCTTGAAGAATTGATAGGGTTCAAACATGCTCACATCCCATTCTGCTTTTAAATCAGGTCCTGATAGGACAGTAAAAACAGTGTGTCCCCGTTTCTTCAGTTCCCGGATCATTGCTCTGGATCGGATAAGGTGTCCGTGGCCCGTTGTCTGAACTCCGTATAGAATATTCATAGTATACCTTGCTGAAACTAAAATTATAAATAGTATGTCTTAATTAGAGAATACAATAAATATACTCGTTTTTCTGCGATATGACAATACAACAGTACTTAGAGATTACTTGAATCTTGATACCTGAAAAAAAATGGTGTATGCTTATAGCAGCGAACACAGGAGGCTCTCTAGAGAATGAGAATATAACCTCAGAAGAGAAAAATGATGCATAAGGTTATTCATGCATGACGGCAACTCTCTTCTCAATGTATTCATATTTTCTGGAGCAGTCTCTTTTTTTTGTTCCAACAATACAGTATGCCGTGATATTCCACATACGCAAGGTATACTATATGACACATAAGAATCTATATTTTCAATTGGTCACATTCGAATACCCGGATGCTGCGAGTCTGGTGTTTCTGAATTCACTCAATCTTTTCCATTGGGATGGACAGGGCTTGCCGAAGCTAATTATCCTTGATGAGCCAGTGAACTATATGGATGCTACGGCAGTACAGGGGTTGGAGGAAGTACTTTCAGGAGCAATGCACAAGTATTTCATGGAAGCTCCAGGAAAAAAACAGGGGATAGAGCTGTCGATAAATTTTGACACCACAGATAAGGGGTGATATAAAAATGCTATGATTATTTTAGAGAATGCTGAATACCTCGGTCCTAATCTATCTGTACACCAAGGAAATATTGTTGTTGATAAAAAAATAATAGTAAAAATTCTAAACAGCTCTGAGACCCTTCCTCAAGGCGGAGAGCGGCTTGACTGCTCTGGGCTCCTGGTAGCCCCGGGGTTTATAAACTGCCATACCCATAATCCGGCTTCCTGCTTTCGGGGGCTGTTTCGAGATACTCCGATAGAAAATTGGTGCAATGAAAACACTGCCGAAGGAAGGCGGCAGATCCGTGCGTTTGAATATGTTGACTCCATCAGCGGAACACAGGATATGTCTGTGCTGCTGGATTTTGCATATGCAGAGCTTGCAGCGCAGGGAGTAACAACAATTGTAGAGACAGGTCAGGGGGATGACTCAGAGGAAGACCTGATCCATGCATTGGACAGATCCGGCTTGCGGGGCATTATCGATGTATATGAAAAAGCAGCTGATTTCCAGCTAAGAGAAACAAACAGAATACACTTTTGCACTCATCTCCCGGAAGAAGAGGATGCAGATCATGTTGAACTTCAAAAATGCAGAGAACTCGCCGGTAAATTTCCAGGTTTAAGAATGACCCACTGTCTTGAGACCAAGTGGCGGAGAGTGGAAATACTCAGGCGTTTTGGCAAGAGTTCTCCGGATGTATTCAAGGACTATGGGTTATTAGATAAACAAACCGTACTTTTTCATCTTGTTCATACAAATGAACAAGATCTTGACCTAATACAGGCTGCAGGAGCGAAAGCAGTGCTTTGTCCTGTATCCAACATGTGGAGCGGTACTGGTATCCCGAATCTATCAGCTATCCTGGATAAAAGCATTCCAGCAGGATTAGGGACAGATTTTATCTACGCAGATTTCTGGGATGTTATGCGCACAACATATATGCTTCTTAAAAGCCTGGGGGAAGCAGCAAAATATTCAGCAGAAGATGTATATTCCCTTGGTACAACCGGCGGGGCAGAGGTGATTGGTATGAAAGCTAAACTCGGTATTCTGCAGGAAGGCGCTTATGCTGATATGGTGTTCCTTGATCTTTCAAATCCGCAAATTCAGCCGGTAATTAAAAAAGAACCAGCTACTTTTATACATAATCTTATTAACCACGGAAATAGTGCACTGGTTAAACATGTTATGGGGAGCGGAGAGTGGATAAAAAAAGACTGGAAATTGATAAAAATAGATCTCGAACGTACAATAGCTAAATACAAAGAAGTAATAGGGAAAATGTATTAGATTATAATTAAAAAATATCATATTAATACCTTTAAAACCTATGCCTGAGCCAATGCGGGTAAGAAACGATAAAAACGGTAACAGTTTCTCTGGAGATCGGTGTTAGAATAAATAGAACCCAGAAACTACAGGAGTGAGTATGAAACAAAAACTTATGATTACAGCATTGATAATAGTACTGTCAGGCACTGCCTTTGCAAGCGGTGGCGGTATGTTTTACGGCAGGCATCACTACATAGAAGATTATGCTAACACCAATTTAGGAGCAGCCTATTTTGGAGGCTTTGGATATGCAACAAGCTCAAGCGGTGCCAGAACCGGTGGATTCGGCTTTGCAATATCCGATGATTTTGAGAACGGTACCATTGCAGGGGGTATCGGCGGAATAATCTTAGGACAGGAACTTTCTGAGGGACCTTTAATGCTGTCTGTAAACCTCTGGCTTGGATTAGGCGGAATGGGTCCAGGGGAGCTGCAGACAAATGACAAGCTGCGTGAAGAACCGGGTGTGTTTCTCGGTTTTGGTGAGGTGAATGCAGAGGTTGGGCTCAGTCTGAACAGCTGGATGCAGATTGTCGGATTCGCCGGAATGCACGTCTATTACCCCTTTATATCTGAGGGAGCAGGTGTAGCTCCATTTTCTAATGATACTGTGTATACTCCGGTTATAGGCGGAAGAATTGCCTGGGGCAGTTTCTAAACTCAATATTGCTTAATTATCCTGCAGGTGCCCCTCGATTTTAATTCAGTAATAGGGTAAAATCTACTGAATTTTTAAATTGAAATAAGCG
>CAYRYS010000002.1:0-72234 GCA_964428555.1 uncultured Spirochaetales bacterium
AAACGGGACAGAGCCGTTATAGGGTTTAGTGCAAAAACCTGCTTTCCCGTGCCCTAAGCCAGTGGTCTGATGCAGGATAGAGCTGATTCATGGTTTTTTTGCCTTTGTTTCCAGTGCTTTGGGGCATTCCTTTCCCGTTGCAAAGCTGTTATTGCTGTGGTAGGATCAACAAAGCGTATCTGCCCGGGCCTAGAGGATATTTATGGAAATTGTTATTGAAGAGCTAGTTCGGTTACGGACACTGTTGAGTCATCATCCGTTATTTGCTGTGGGCTTGTTGCTCATTTTCGGGTATTTTATTGGAAAGCTCGTAGCTAAGATACGATTACCGGAGATTACGGGCTTTATTATTGCTGGCTTATTGCTTGGTGAAACTTTTCTTGGCGTAGTTCATACGGAAATGGGTGAATCCTTACGGATAGTAACAGAAGTTGCTCTGGGTTTTATTGCACTTACAATTGGCGGAGAGTTTTATCTTGTAAAGTTAAAACGTATGGGCAAAGAAGTCGTCATTATTACACTGGTTCAAATTGCAACGACTTTCGGTGCGGTTGCTTTAGGGCTCATAGTGTTTGGAATGGATCTGCCTTTTGCGCTAATGCTGGGAGCAATTGCTTCTGCAACAGCGCCTGCAGCAACAGTAGCTATTGTTCAGTCGCTTCGTGCGAGGGGTTTGTTCATAGACTACCTGTATGGAGTTGTTGCCTTGGACGATGCCGGTGCAGTAATTCTATTTGGTGTTGTCTTTGCCCTTGCAACAGGTATGCTGAATGCCGGCGGAGAAGCAGTTAATACTGTAAGCATTGTAATTCATGCGATTTTTGAAGTAATTTTATCCATTTTGGTTGGAATAGTAATTGGTTTTCTGATCCACCTTTTTACTAGAAAGAGAAAGCAGAACGAAATACTAATCATCACAGTTGGAATGGTTTTTATTGGAACCGCCTTAGCCATAACCTTTCACTTGTCCCCGCTCTTGACTAATATGGCCGCTGGCGCAATTATCATCAATATGTCAGCAAGCAACCATCGTATATTCAGAATACTCGAACCCATGACTCCCCCAATATATGCGTTGTTTTTCGTTATAGCTGGAACAGAGCTACAACCTGGAATAATTTTCCAAGGAAGTATATTAATGTTAGGGCTTGTCTACATTTTGGTGCGGGCTGCAGGAAAGTATGGGGGTGTTGTGCTCGGTGGTGCTTTGAGCAAAACGCCTTCGTATATCAAAAACAACCTAGGCTGGTGTATGCTTCCTCAGGCCGGTGTAGCAATTGGCCTGGTACTTTTAGTTCAGGCTTCCCCGTTTACAGCCGGACTTGCAGAGAATCAGCGTGCAATAATTGGAGATATGGTAAACATTGTGCTTTTTTCTGTTTTTATCAATGAACTTGTGGGGCCGCCTCTGTCTAAGCACGGAGTTGTGAAAGGTGCTCATCTGGAGGATTAATGGAACTGTATAAAATATTAGAGAAACGCTGCTGCACTGTCGGCTTAAAGGCAAAGACAAAAGAAGAGGTTGTTAGAAAATTAGCAAAGATTGCCTGTAAAAGCGAACTGCTTGCAGATATTCAGGAGAAAACGGTATTCGAAAAGCTTCATACAAGAGAGCAGCAGGGAACTACCGGCTTTGGCAATGGAATTGCGATACCCCATGCTCGAATTGAAGGAATGAAAGACTTTCTTTTGTTCATCGTAGTTTCTCCGAAAGGTGTTAACTATGAAGCTATGGATAAACATTCTGTGCATATCTTCTTTGTAATTCTTGGACCTCCGGATAAGGTGGATGCTCATCTGAAAATACTGGCAACGATTTCCCGGATGTTGTCTAAGACACAGCTTCGTAAAGAACTGCTTCAGGTAGGAAATCCCGAAACCCTGTATGAAACCTTTGTCCGATATACGCGCATCGAAGGCGAGCAGCAGGAGAAAACAAAAGAGAAGATGAAGCTTATGATAGTTGTACTTTATGTTGATGACTTTCTCTATAATGTTCTTGAATTCTTCATAGAAGAAGGTATAGAGGGTGCAACTGTGATTGATTCATACGGAATGGGTGAGTATATATCAAATGTACCGCTCTTTGCCACATTTATCGGTTTTATGAATGAGAATAAAAACCAAAGTAAAACCCTTCTGAGCCTAGTCCCAGAAACAAAGGTTAAAGCACTAATTGAAGGAATTGAAGAAATAACTGGAGATATGGATAAACGGCAGGGAGCCATGGTTTTTACAATGGATGTTGATTTTTATAAAGGTACAATGAAAATGATGTAAGCCAAAACAATAAAACAGCATTTATCAGTTGCAATTGTAGGTACAGCTGTTTATTCTGTTGATGTGGGAAAAAAAATACTATCATTAAAACTAGTATCACTGTGCGCCCTCTTGTGTGCAGTTTTCATACTCTCCGGCTGCGTCACTGACCTTTTTATTGAGCCGTTGGAAGCCCAATCTGCTCATCTCGACCTGGGTGATTGGGATTTTTCTGAACATCCGATGGTTCAATTGGAAGGTGAGTGGGATTTCTATTGGCAGGAGTTGTATCATGATGATAACAGCTTACCTTTGCCAGATGAAACGGTACGGATTCCCAGTTTCTGGCGTGAATATCAGAGTACTCCTGCAGATGCATTTTTCGGTTACTGTTCCTATCGGTGTGTTATTACCCTTCCGGATAGAGATGAAGTATATGCCTTCATTCTACCTGAAATGGGCAATAGCTATAACCTTTTCATAAACGGCGAGCTGTTCGCATCAAACGGCAGGGTAGGTGTTGACCGCGAATCCACTATTCCACAATGGGAACCACGGCTGCGAATCTTTGCGCCAGAGCAGAGGCAGATTGAACTGGTCTTGGAGGTAGCGAATTTTCATCACATGAAGGGCGGAATATTTTATCCGATACAGTTCGGACGTGCCCTTCCGCTTATTCAGTACCAAAGATGGAATACAGGCGTCCGTCTTCTCATTTTCGGCGGTTTAATAATAGCTGCGATATATCATTTTTTTCTGTATCTTATCCGAAAACAGAACAAGTCAAGTCTGTATTTTGCCGGATTATGTGTGATTATTGGTATTCGAGCCCTCCTTGTCGGAGAATACCTAATTAATTATATGATTCCATTTCTGCCCTGGACGCTGCTCGTAAAAATTGAGTATCTCACTATCTATCTTACATTACCGATAGAGTTTTTATATACTGCGTTCATGTTCCCAAAGGAGACATGGAAGCCTTTAAAACAGGTGTTTTCAGGAGTGGGAATTGTCATCAGTGCGGTTATTATCATTACTCCTCCGATAATATTCACTTTTGTTAACAATGTATCTCTTGTTGCTTTTGCGCTTGCCCAGGTTTATGTTTTGATAATCCTTATCTCCGCTGCTTCAAAACAGAGACCAGGAGGTCTTACAGCTCTTATAGGCTTCATTCTTTTACTTTTTACCGTTATTAACGACATCCTTCACGGCTCTAATATTATAGTAACCGGGAATTATAGTCATATTGGAACATTCATATTTGTCATCTCCCAAGGCATAATACTATCTCAGAAATTTGCCATTGCGTTTGATAAAAACGAACAGCTTTCTAAGGATTTACAAAAACATACAAGAAAACTCGAACTGGTGAATATGCAGCTTGAGCGGATGAATAGGGTGAAGGATGATTTTCTTGCTCAGACTTCTCACGAGTTTAAAACACCTCTTCACGGAATAATCGGTATGTCAGAAGTTTTACTGTCTCAGGATGAAGGGTTGTCAGAGACGCAGCGCAGAGATGTAGAGCTGATTTATGCAAGCGGGAAACGTCTTTCATATTTAATCAATGATATTCTAGATCTTTCTAAATTAAAGTATAAAGATATTATTCTCAATAGAAGACCGATTTATCTGCATGCAGTTGTAGATGTAGTTATTGAACTCTCGCGCACAATATATATGGGGAGCGAGGTAATCATTAGAAATAATATTAGCGAGGATTTACCCCCTGTGTTTGCGGATGAAGGAAGAATTCAGCAGGTAGTACAGAATCTTCTTTCTAATGCAATGAAACATACAACAAGAGGCTCTGTTACTTTCACTGCTGAAAAAGTGAGCGGTCAAGTAATTGTAAAGATTGCGGATACAGGACCTGGAATACCGGAAGATCAACTACAGACAATATTTAATGCTTATGAACAGATCGAAAAGGGCGTTCCTGATGAGCGGGTTTCCGGAACAGGCCTCGGACTTGCCATCTGTAAGAAATTGATCGAGCTGCATGGAGGAAATATTTGGGCAGAAAATAATGAGGGTGCTGTTTTTTCTTTTTCTCTCCCTGCATATGCCGGAAGTATGCCGAGAGAGAAGAGCCAGGAACAGGAAACAGCGTTATCCGGTACTCTCAGCCCAGTGGCTGAATCTAAATCTGACAAAACGAAAATCGTATCTACCATTGCCATTATTGATGATGAGCCTCTGAATCTCCAGCTTCTGACCAATATTCTTCAGCAGGAACGCTACATGGTTGTGTCGTTTCAAAATAGTGTGGATGCTTCTGTTGAAATCCCTAGGCGCAAAGATATTGATGTAGTTATCAGTGATGTTATGATGCCTGGTCTCAATGGATACGAGCTTTGCAGGGAGCTGAGAAAAGGAGCAAGCATGTATGAACTTCCTATTTTACTGCTGACCATTAAGAACCAGCCCGAAGATGTAGTTACAGGTCTTGAGTCCGGAGCCAATGATTTTCTCACAAAACCATTTGATTCTAGAGAACTGAAAGAGCGGGTAAGGACTTTGGTAAAACTAAAACGGCTTACTATGGCGAATGCTAGGCTCACAGAAGCAAATGCTGTGAATCAATGGATGATGCAGTTAATAACTCATGATCTCCGAAGTCCCTTATCTGGAATCTCAGGTGCTGCTGAGGTATTAGAGCAAAATCAGGATCTTTCTGTTGAATCTGAAAGGCTCTTGAAGAGTATTCGGGTTTCCTCAGAACACCTTATTACATTAGTAAATAAAATGGCAGAGTTTATAAAAATGGAGAATGGAACAATAGTGCCGGAAAAAACGCAGCTGGATATAAATGTAGTATGTACAGATACAGTAGAGCGTCTCAGGGCGCAGGCAAAAAAGAAGGACCAGAAGATCGTGCTCATACCGGACTATGAGCATTCTGCAGAGGTCAGAGCAGATCACATCCGTTCAGTCGAGGTTATTGATAATATCATAAATAATGCTATTAAATATTCACCTCACGGCTCTGTGGTTACGGTCCAGATTGATGGCCAGGACGAAACATATGTGAGTGTGCAGGTTTCTGATCAGGGACCTGGAATAAAATCGGAGGAAAGGGAAAAGCTTTTTAAGAAATATTCTGTGCTTTCTGCTAAACCAACAGGAGATGAAAAGTCCCTAGGCCTAGGGCTTTCCTTAGCAGCAGAGATTATGTGGAAACAGGACGGTTATATCTCAATTGATCCTGATTATATTGCAGGTACCAGGTTTGTAATACACTTTAAGAAATAGATAGAAGGAAGAAGATGAAGAATCGAATTGCATTCTGGTGTAATAAAGAGACATTTTTAAAACTCCCTCCGGAAAAAGTTCAGTTTTATCTATTTGCAGAATCTATGGAAAAGGTCCTCCAATATGTAGCTGAGGGAAGAGTTTACAGTATTCTTGTTGAGTTGGCTGAAGGTGAGCGCACCCTTCATGATTGCGAAAAAATTATTACTGGAACTGCATATCCTGTTATCGTGATGGTCGGTGCATGGGAAACCAGGCTTGGGGATGTTGCAGTACAGATAGGCGCAAATGGGTATGTAACCCGAACAAGCTTTTTCGATGATCAGGATGGAATTATTGAAAAACTGCTCCAAAAGCCGGAATCTGTTTCACACAAGTGGAATGAAAAATATGAAAAAGACAGCGATCTTTTCCGTGCATTTTTTCATGAATCATCTGTAGGTTTTACGGTTCTGGATGAGGAAGATAACCTTCTGTATTTTAATGCTGCTTTTGAAGAAATGTTTTCTGTATCTACTAAGGCTGTAAATATCCGGATGAAATTGTTAATCCAGAAACAGGACCGGGAGGAATTTCTCCGCTGTTTTGATGATGTTCTCACAGCACGGAAGGAAGAGTGTTCTGTATCTGTGCGATGTGAAAATGGTGAGAAAGAGGATCGGTGGATACAGATTTCCATTTCTTCTACATTTTTGGATAACTCTCCATATGTATTTCTTTCCTGTGAAGACATAACTTCTCAAAAAGCAAACATTGACAAACTTATTAATGCAAAAGAGGTGGCAGAACGGTCGGATAGAATGAAGTCAGAGTTTCTTGCAAATATGAGTCATGAAATCCGTACTCCGATACATACTATTCTCGGTATGAATGAATTGCTTCAGGATACTGACCTGGATGATGAACAGAACGGATATGCAAGACAGGTGCAATTTTCCGCAGACGCTCTGCTGAGTATAGTAAACGATATTCTTGATTTTTCAAAAATTGAAGCAGGAAAACTGAGTCTTGAAATAACTGAATTTGACTTGTACAAGGTAGTTCACGGAGCCGTGGATCTTATTACTTTGGAGGCCCATAGAAAAAATCTAGAGGTGATTGTTTACCTTGATAGAAATGTACCTCATCTGTTAAAAGGAGATCCGGTCAGGATACGCGAGATTATTATGAACCTGATGAACAATGCAGTGAAATTTACAGATTCAGGTGAAGTGGAGCTGCGAGTCTCTACCAGATGGGAGAATGATGCAAAAGCAGGACTTCGTATAGATGTGCGTGATACTGGGGTAGGCATCTCTCACGAGGGTATCCAGCGTATCTTTCAGTCTTTTTCACAAGCTGATTCAACTACTACTAGGAAATACGGAGGCAGCGGTCTTGGGTTAACTATTTCTAGGAAGCTAGTTGAGATGATGAATGGAGAGATCCATGTAATGAGCACAGAAGGGGCAGGCTCTACATTTTGGTTCACCCTTGAGCTTGAAAAGCAGGAAAAGGCGAATATATATAAAGATTTTCCGGATATGTTTTTTGAGGATGTCCGTACGCTTGTTGTAGATGATAATGAGGCTGCAAGGAATGTAATGAAAACCTACCTTATGGATGCGGGTTGTACCGTTGTATTAGTACCTTCAGGAGAAAAGGCTCTTGAGGCAGCTGTTTCTCAAGCATCAGGATTTGATCTCTGCATTTTGGATTTGCGGTTAAAGGGTATGGATGCATGGCGTTTAGCTAGTATGCTGAAGGAGGATCCAAGGACAAAGGACCTGTCCTTAATCCTCGTTTCGCCAATTGGTACTGGAGAAGAAGAGTCCCGTATGAAGCGTCTCCATTGGTTTGAGTATTACTTGGATAAGCCGATAAAAAGGGGCGAACTGCTGGAGGTTGTATTTAAGTCTCTAAACAAGGAGCTTATCGAGGAACTTGATTCGACCCCTTCTGTGGATGAATTGGAACCTATAGAGTCTGCGGAAGACCAGTTTGTTGGAGATATACTTGTTGCAGAGGATCATGTGGTAAATCAGCAGCTTTTCTATACTATACTGGATAAACTCGGTTTTGCAGTTACCCTTGTAGAGAATGGAAAGCAGGTGTTAGAAGCTGTTGAAATAAAAGGTTTTGACCTTGTTTTTATGGATGTACAGATGCCTGTAATGAATGGATATGAGGCAGCGCATCAATTAAAACAGAAAAGACCTGATCTGCCCATAGTCGCAGTTACAGCAAGCGCAATCAAGGGTGAACGGGAGAAATGTCTTGATGCAGGAATGGATGACTTTTTAACAAAGCCTTTTAAAAAGAAAGACTTGATTCCGATAATAGAAAAGTGGCTTGAGCTAAAAAGTAAGGAACCAGCTGACCATAGTCAAGAATATCAGGAATACGAGGTATTTAATTACCAGGAGGCTGTTGAAACATTCCTTGGTAAAGCAGATGTTGTTAAGCGGCTTGCAAAAGGGCTTTCTGCGAAGATGAAAGGCCAAGTGGAAGAGATATCAAAAGCCTTAAATTCTGGAGATTTTGAATCTGCAGTTTCAGCTGCACATGCAATAAAGGGCGGTGCTCTGAATTTACATATGAACCGAATCGGAAATGCTGCGAAAGATTTGGAGTACGCAGCAAAGGCTGAAGATCCGGATAAAAGTGCTTCAGCTTTGGATCGTCTAAGAGCTTCGTATTCAGCATTGCAAAAAAGGTTAGGGGAGCTTTTCTCAAATGAGTAATACATCGAATGGTAAAAGGCACATTGAAGATGTAAAAATACAGTTTGTGCTGGAGGTGTATGAATCTATTAATAAGCAGATCCAGCATATGGATATTAAAACTTCTATCTTGCTTTCTTGGAATGGAATCAGTGCTGTTCTGCTTGGAAGAGAATTGATTGTGATGGTTGCTGCACATATGCTGAATTTCGCAACAGGCATAATGGCAAGCTGTTCTCTTGTTCTGCTTATTATATCAAGTATTTATGTTTACACAGTTCTAAAACCGCGGGTAGGCGCAATCCGGGAAACCAATTTTACCGGGCTTTTATATTCGGGCGACATCCTTTCCCTTGGAAAGGATGCCACAGAGCGTATGAAGCGGTATATTGATGAGCTAGTTGCAATAGAGTCGCAGGAAGAAATATACCAGCAGTTCGTTAAATCCATAGTCTTAATTGCAGACATACAGAACCAGAAGCACAAAAAGTTTATTCAAGCTTTAGCGTATACTGCTGTAGCTTTTGCCCTGCTTGTAGCTCTTATTGCAATAGTAGGAATTCAGTCTACAAATCCGGGGTTCTGATTATTCACCGATTATTTTTACTAGTACCCGCTTTCTTCTTTGTCCGTCAAACTCTCCATAAAAGATTTGCTCCCATGGCCCGAAATGCATTTTTCCTTTTGTAATTGCAACCACAACTTCCCTTCCCATAACCGAGCGCTTTAGGTGGGCGTCTGCGTTGTCCTCTCCAACATTATGGCGGTACTGTGCAACCGGTTCGTGGGGTGCGAGCTGCTCCAGCCATACATCCATATCATGATGAAGGCCTGATTCATCATCATTAATAAAAACACTAGCAGTAATATGCATTGCGTTTACAAGCACAAATCCTTCCTCTATGTCGCTTTTTTGTACAAGCTTCTCAATTGTGGGGGTAATGTTAATAAACTCCCTCTTTCTTTTCGTGTTAAACCAGAGCTCTTCTGTTAATGATTTCATGTCTCCTCCTCTTCTGTTTCTTTGGATTGATTTTCATTTATAATAATCCTATAGGGTTTTGGAATAATAATTCCTTCTTTCTTAAAATCTTCCTGTATAGACTGGAAAATTGTATTTTTTACAGTGACGTAATTGCTCTTCTCAAACCAGACTCCAAGCAGTACGGAAATAGACCATTCTTCGAACTCTTTAAACAGGATTATCGGTTCCGGTTCTTCCAGGCAATGAGTGTTTTCATAAGCTATTTTTTTTAAAACTTTTTGCAGTTTCGGTAAATCTGTCTGAAGATCAACGCGCAGTGAAAAATCAAGTCTCCGAATTGGGAACTTTGTAATATTCACTACGTTTGTATTTAGAATCCGCTCATTAGGAATTCGAACAAATTGATTGTCGAACTTCCGTATTTTTATGGAGAGCAGGTCAATAGAATGAATGATACCTGTTATATTCTCTACTGACACAACATCTCCGATTTCGAAAGGTTTTTCAGAAATTAAAAACATTCCGCTGATAATATGGGAGAGGCTGGTCTGTGAAGCGATACCGACTGCAATACCTACTACACCTGCAGCACCGAAGAGAGTAGCTGCCTGTACACCAAGTTCGCTGAGTACGAAAAACACAATTATTGTCAAACCAGTATAATTTATTGTTTTGGTAACAAGCATTTTTATCTGGTCAGTTGCTTTTTTTAGCAAAATTTTTTGGGTTAGGGCAATTAGTATACGCAGAATGAGAATTCCCGTAATGATAAATACCAGTAATGAGAGTGTCTGGGTGAAAAAATGTGGTGGTATACTATTGATAAAGTTAGTAAAAACTTCAGTCATCTTATTTCCTCGCTAAAATCCTGTGAAGTATTTTATTACTGTAAAGCTTTTTCTTAATATGCTCTGTTCAATCGGTATCCTTGGACCACTAATCAGTTTCGGGGCTTTGTATTCATGGGGCGGTTTTTTCGAAAAGTTTATTTGGCTTTCCTGGTCCTGTCCTTTAAACTGAATACTTACTTGGTTGGTGACCAATGCATCTTCTGCTGAGAAAAGACTGAGGTATTCAACCTGTATACAGCTCCTTTGGAAGGTGAGTGTGTTTCCTGTGGTGTTTTTAATCTGAACAGGACAGACTGCTTCTGTCATTACAGGATGGTAATCACAGTCCTGTGTTAGCAGGGAAGAACCAAGTGCATAGCTTAAAAAACCGGAATACATATCCCCAAACCATGTTTCAGATAAATCGACAATAGGAAGCTCAATTAGAAGGTCCTTCTTTTTTCCTGCCAAAGCTTGGACAAATAATGGGATGGTGAAAATGAAGGACCCGGATTGGCCGGGAAGTATACTAATATTTTGATTCGGTTTAATGACTACCGGTTTATCAGGAAGCGTCGGCTTGAGCGTAAATAGGGGAGAGGAGGAATGAATAAATCGGTCCCATTCAACATCATCCGGATTTTCAGAACCAATCTGGAAATTTGCTTCGGTTTCTTCATTGTCATATGTATTTGTGTAGGCTATTTTCCATTCACCTTCTTTATGGTGTGCCCAAAGACTTAATGGTCCGAGTTTCCATGAATAGTTTTTTTGTGAGTCCAGGGGGTATTCCCTCCAGATAGTAGTGCTTTTCTTCATCTTTAGTAGTTTCTGCCTTTCCCTGAATCTGTTATTGACATGAGTTCCTTTGGGTAAGGATGCAGAAAGCTCTGATCTTTTAGCCAGTCATCTTCAAATCTGATAGCCCATGACTGGAGCAAGTGGAGCACAGTGCTGAGGGGAACTCTTTCATCACGATATTCTTCTGCAGTATTAAGAAAGAACTGCTTTTCATCCGAATTAAGGTTGTCCGATACGCCGCCGAATGCATGGTGAAGTACATTAACAATAGATGAAAAATTCGGAGGCTCTTCGAATAAACTTCTGAGTACTGATTCGTATTCTGATATCAATTCATAAAAGTCCCGCTTTTTATGTGTGGCTACGATGTTTCCCAGTACCCTGAGCTTTGACTGACTGTATCCCATAAACAGGAGTTTGTTTTTTGTATGATACTCAAGCAGGGCTTGGAAATTATTCTCCTTTTTCACTTTGCGGAACCATGCAAGCGCCCATAAAGAAGTAAAGAAATGCTCGCGAATCGTGAAATTATTCAGTCTTCCTTCATCTTCCAAAGGATGGCCTGGAAACACTTCGCTCATTCTGCCGCCGAAAAAACCCGGCCCTTTTCCCGGTTGGCTTGGATTTTCTAAAGAATTGTATATCTTAACATCTTTAAATCCGCACGATGGAGAACGGGATTTTAAAATAATTCCGTCAATTTCAGGTAATGATGCTATGTATTCCTCGGTATATGTTTCCATTTCACGGGTGATTTTTTTCTGAGTAGCAGGCTGATACAGAATCCTTTCACCATTCTCATTAACTATTCGAATAGGGTCTCTCGGGACACCAAGGCCGATTTCTACTTCCGGACAGGAAGTAATAACTTTGGCAAATTGTCTCAGTCCAGAGACTGGATCTGAATTTATAGTTATCCCATTGTATCTGCAGCTTGCAAACCCAAGACATTTACTGATAAATACTAGTGGCTCGATTTTTTCCGGCATTGTAACTCCTTATCTTGCAAAATGAACCTCAACTTCTTTCATGGTACCATTAAATATGTCTTGGATATATGTTCTACCTCTCCTTTCCGCTGTTTCTAATATACCTTCTTCAATTGCTCTTGCTTCAGCATGGGATTGGATCACTCCGCTTAATTGCTGCCAGTTGCCTGGGGTAATATGAAATTCAGGATAGGGATAGGAGTCCGGTTGAAAATCTTCAATACTGGAATGAACAATCTCTGCATTAGGAAGGGTGATGAGAATACGGTCCTCTTCTTCTGTAATTGTAATCTCTCCTGAAGAATCCTCTGAGATATCGAATCCTGCAGTAATAATCGATGTTACAACCACAAAGCTTCTCGGGTTTCGTAATAAAGATAAGCCATACTCCTGCGCCATACGGTATACTTCTAGATATTCACGCTCCTGGTCTGTAAGCAGCTCAAGGTTCCGTCCAGCTGTGGACAGAATACTCGGCCAGTTTACATTTGCAGGAACAAAGTCGAATGGGAATACTGTTTCATAGATATACTGGACCGTGTGGATTTGAAAAATACTTCTAATTTGTGTAAGCATGATTTCTGAATGGGTCCTGGTCTCTGTTCGGATAATTTGGAAGTTTGGTAACAAAGCAGTTAAAGATGTATTAGTGAACAGCAGTACAGCAGCAATAGTAGAAAACAGGATAACTGTTACTATCATGAGAAGGAGGATCTTTTTCATGGGGTCACCTCCTGTTCTTCAAAATAGGAAAACTCTAGCTCTCCCATATTCAGTGGAGTAAAAATCTCCCTGATAACACGTTCCCCGTTTGCCTGTGCAGTTTCAAGAATTCCTCTAGATACCGCATCGTTTTCTATTTCAGTCTTACCTATTGCAATGGGCCGATAATAATCAGAAAGCTCGATCTGTCTACCTCGCTGAAAGGAAAAGTATTCATGTATTGACTGTTCGTCCGCATCAATAGAAAGAATCTCCGGTTCAGGTAGGTGTATTACTATACCGGATTCGGTACGGTTGAGAGAAACCCCATGGGTGAGATTGAATCCTGCATTTACTGTAATATTCACGGAGAAAAGGAGCTCTCTGTTTGATAATGAGAGAAAGAGTGCGGTTTCTTCTTCGCTGAAATAGATTACATCCCTGTATGTCATCTCAACTGTAGGAAGCAGTAATATTTCTTCTACTTGGGACCGTACTTCAGAAAGGGAAATTTCCGGTTCCTGGTTCTGGCAGCTGAAAAAAAGAACTAAAGTAAATAATATAATAATACACTTTTTCATACTGTCTATTATACGATGTTATTCCTGTATTAGACAAATAGATTAATCTTCTTCAGCTGGCTGCTGTTTAGGCTCGCAGGTGCTTTCGAATTTCATGAAGCAGCTCTGAATGGGTTTGGGCAACCGGAATATTCTGATAGTCATTTACTATTGACTGTGGGGGGCGGAAAAGAACACCTTTTCCTGCTTCTTCAATCATGGTTAAATCGTTATATGAATCACCGGAAGCAATAACATTGTAATTCAATGCTTTGAGTGCTAGTACAGCTTTCCGTTTTCCGTCTTCTTGTCTGAGCTGGAAGCCGGTTATTTTGTTGGTGTTATCATCAACTATAAGAGAATTACAAAAGAGTGTCGGCCAGTCAAGCTGCCTCATCAGGGGTTTTGCAAACTGGGTGAAAGTATCTGAAAGTATGATTACCTGTGTTTCGCTGCGCAGGGTGTCCAGGAATTCTTTTCCTCCCTCTAAAGGAGCCATAGAGCTGATAACATTTTGTATGTCCTGAAGTGTTAGGTTGTTTTCTTCGAGTATTGCAATTCTTCGGTTCATGAGCTGTGAATAGTCAGGAACATCTCTTGTTGTTAACCTTAGTTCTGAGATACCGGTCTTTTCAGCAAAGGCAATCCATATTTCCGGAACAAGAACACCTTCCAGGTCTAAACAAACAATATGCTGCATACATACCCTCCTTTTCTGTGCTTTGCAATTATACAAAAAGAACATGTCTTGTGTAACTCATTTATCTCTGTTTTCTTTTTTTCCTTGAGTTTTTTTTAATGCTGTTCTAGGGTGGGATAAGGAGAGTCTCCGTTTTCCGGGCTGTATAAGAAGATGATTGATCATTCTTTACTGGAATGTGTATGCAAGGCGTGCAGCCAGAAAACCGGGGTGCTAAAGGATGTGCAGCAGTTAGGATTGCCCTTAGCATCTGAAATGGATGGTCACCCTTCAATCGCCCGGTTTATTGAAGATGGATATGAGATAATTTCTTACTAAAAACTAAAGCTGGAAGAAAATGGGCAAAAAGAAATCCGTAATAGATGAAATTAATTCGGATATCTCTTTTGAGTTTCCGAATGTATAATGAGCGTCTGACTTGATTATAAGACAGCGGTAAAAATCAGCTCCCTTTATTGACCTGTGTATCCTCTAGGTGTTAAAAATATAACAATAAATAAATCTGGAATACAGTTCAGTATGTGAGGGGTCCGGGGTGAAGAACAAAATAGCCTTTTTCATTGTAAGTATAATCATTTTATTCTGTGTTTCCTGTTTTGTTCCCCAAGGCGGAGAAACTCTATTGCATTGGGCAAGTGCAAACGGCCATACGGATATAGTAAGACAGGCAATAAGCACCGGAGCAGATGTTAATGCAGAGGACTTGAATCATGAGACGCCGCTGTACCTTGCTGTGCGCTATGGGCATTCAGAGATTGTGGAGTTTTTGCTGAGGGATGATCGAATTGTCCCTTCTCTGTACCCAAGAAACGGGACGCTTGTGCATGTTGCTGCCAGAGAAGGCCATTCGGATATTGTTGAAAGTTTAATACAGTGGGGACTGGATCCTTCTATTGAAGATGAACACGGATATACTCCCCTCTATTTTTCATGCAAAAACAATCATCCGGATACAGCCCTTGTACTTGTGCAAAGCGGTGCTGTTCCGCAGGCTGAGCTCCCTGAAGGACGTACAGTGGCTCATTGGGCAGCTCTCTTGGGAGATTCTGAGCTTTTATCTGCCGCAATTAATGCAGGCATAGATCTTAATATATTAGACGACTATCGAAAGGTCCCGTATCATTATGCAGCAGAACAGGAGAATTCTGAGCTTGTCACTATGCTGCTTGAGAATGGTGCGGACCCTTCAATTCCCTGGCCGGAGATAACAATTTGGGAATGGTTTTGGTAGAGAGGCGGAATACATGGATTGGCAGCATTTACTAGAGAAAACAAAAGAGGTACTTGGGAAGACCGGATCTGTATTGAAGGGGGTCTTTTCTTCAATCGGAACAGCAGTCACGTATGCGTGGAAACAGATTCAGAGGGCGGTGAAGCTGCGTCCTGTGCATTTTGTACGGGCTAAGATCCTTAGGTTTTATCTCCAGAGCAAGATTGATTCTCTCGGTTCAATCCAAGCATTTTGGCAGCCTGTACTCTGGGTAGCTGTGAAAGTTACTGTTGTTGTTCTGCTGTCAATAAAGATTTATAGCTTTCATGGAGCGGTTGGTAATTGGTTTGAAGAAGTGGTCGCCTTTTTTCGGCTTGAGGAAATCTATAATTTTGACTTTCCCTCTTCGAGCTTTTTTCAGCGCATCTCCAGATATCTGTTTCTGTTTGTGATAGCTTACTATGGCTTGTATTTTCTGTACTATCAGATTCTTGCCTTCTTTTCTGCCTTAGTAATTGATACAGAAAGTAATAGGGCGTATTACGTAAAAAATTCTCTGCTTTCTAAGGAACTATACATCCTCCCTCTCCCTGAAATGGATATGGTTGTTCTCAAGCAGAACCTGATTTTTCGATTGTTCAGTATGGGGTCGGTTGTTTTTCATAAAAACTCAGGAGAAACTATTACTGTCTCAAGTATTTTTATGGCGCCTTCAGCAGTAAAACTGCTTTCTGCTCAAAAGAAGGAAGAACCTGGAAAAGAGTAAAGAGATGAATTCCAATGCAGCGGCACGCTCTTTATTCCTTCCAGTTCTGCTCGTGGGGATCTTCCTTGGTATCCTTTATTTTCTGTTTCATATGCACTTTATGCAGCAGTTTCTGGACTGGGACCAAATTGTGTATGCGAATAATACCTATAGTGCTCTTGTTCCTGGAAGAATGCCACTATTAAATCCTCATCATCTTCATGTAGAGACCGGAAGCATGGTCTTCCATCAATTTATGTCAGAATACTTTGGAGATGCAGGATTTACTGATGTAATGTTTAACAATAGGATGAAATCCCTTCTTTTTGCTTCTATCGGTATTATTTGCGCATTTCTTTTGCTGTACCGGATAACAGGCTCCATACTTCTATCATTGGCCGGCACCCTGCTTATTGGTGTAAGCCATGGATACCTTCATTATGCAACAAAATTCGACACACCGATATACCCAGCTGCAATTTTTATTGTGACTGTGTTTATTCTTGAAATATACAGGCATGCTGTGAAAAAACCCGTGGTTTGGCTCCTTGTTATCCCAACCGCTTTTCTTCTTTTTGCCGGTGTCATGGCACATCAGTATATGGGGCTTGTCTGTGTTTTGCTCTGTATAGCAATTGCACTTCCTCCATGGCTCTTCAATCTTCCTTGGAAGCCTGCACCTTTTTTATTGCATAGAAAGAAAGGTGTAGTTCCAGTACTCGAGACTAGCGCGCCCACACGGTGGGCTGCAGCAGTAAGTATTGCTGTTTTGGGAATTGTATTTATTGTTGCCGGATACTTTTGGGCCGGAAAGACAATGCAGAATCTTCCATTTCATGAGGATGATCCTTCTGTAGGAAGGGGTGTTTTTCGCGATAGTATGTTTTACCAGTGGCTCTTTTTGTATGAAACCACGAGCGATCTGTGGGGAGATGGATTGGAAGAGTTTGCTCCTGAAGCTCCGCTGCGCGGATATACTGATGCATGGGTTGCCCAGCCGGGAAATGTAGACAGGTTTAACCGTAACTATTCCTTTGCTTATAATTTCAGGGACTTTGATTCTGATACAGCAGTGATACACAATATCGTTGGACTCATCACTCTTATAACTCTTTTCGGCTGCGTCATCTATTTTCCCATACTCTGGGGCATGTATGGGCGCACCTTTTTCCTCGTGTTTGCAAGCTTTATTTCTTTTTCTTTGTTTACCACATACTGGGAACCATACTATTTTGAGTTCTGGCTTATTCCGCAGATATCGCAGGTGTTTTTATTTATTATGCTTATTGATGCTGTATTTACCAAGCTGAAGAAAGGCATTTCGGTAAACCTGAAGCCTCTTGCTGCAGGGATAGTGCTTTTCTTTGCATTTTCGCTCTGTGCGCATAACCAGTATTATTACCTGCTTCCCTATTCACGTACGAAACAGCTGGAAGGCTATTCCAGGGATTGGGATGAAGGGTATTATATGCCCTTGTACTCAGACGAGGTATACAGAAACCCGGATAATGTATACGGCAGTATATATAATACAGAGCCTGGTTCAGTGTTTTCGAGGGAATAATATGTTATTTCAAAAGGAATACTCCGGAAGTGATGAGCAGAACTGCGATAAACCTTTGAAGCGTAAAATTCTCACCAAGAAGACCTACTGCAAGAAGAAAGGTGATTACATATCCGAGACTGGTAAATGGTCGGGCATAGCTCAGGTCAAAGTACTTGAGTACTGTCATCCATAGAATGAAACTGACTCCATAACAAAAAAAACCGGCAATTACACCCCAGGACTGCAGTAAGGAAAGATAAAATTCGAACCCTTCTTGTGGTATTCTGTTTATTCCGTACTTAAAAAAGAACTGACCGAAAGCTCCGAGAGCGACAGACGAGAATAGCAGGAGGTATCCCACGTTAGACCTCTTTTTTTATGAAGACAAAGCGTTTGTCAAGAAAATACTTTGTAATATATCCAATGGTAAGTCCCAGGGCTCCGCCGATATATTTTGCATAGTCAGTTTGAAAGATAAAATGTGCGCTGAGTTCTGAAAACCAGAAAATTAATGTAGTAAACACACCCATGAATGAGTAGAGGAAAAACCTGGAGACATTTTCCGCATGTCCTGAAGTCTTATAGTAAAAAATAAAACGCTTGTCTAACATGTATTTAACTATCAGTCCTGTTCCTGTTCCTGCAATTATTGCTAGGTATAGTGACAAGCTCCCGGAATAAATGAAAAGAACGGCCTTTTGCGTGGCTAGGTTGATTCCCATTGCTGTGAGCGCGAAAATTGTATATTTTACTGCAAGCATATGTTCTCCTATCCTGTAAAAACAAGCAGTCCGATAATTGAGAGGGCCCAGAGGATGCAGGTTACTATAATTGATATATCGGTAGTTACCGCGTCAGTAGGATCTTCAATATCCGGATCAGTGAATAGCAAAAGAATGTACCGGAAAATACCGTAAATTACAAAAGGAACAGTAAATATAATACTGGAAGTACCGGTCCTGCTGATAACCTCAATATCGATCGAGTACATTGCGTAGCAGATAATTGTTAATGCAGAAGATATAATAATAAAGATGTTCAAAGTTTCTAGAGAATACTCCTGCAGTACCTTTCTGGTATTGTTTTCTTGAACGTGGGCCAGCTCGTTTCTTCTTTTTCCGAACCCGAGAAAAAGTGAAAGGCAGAAGGTGGTAAGAAGCATCCAGTTTGAAAGCTGGACTCCAATAGCAAATGTACCTGCTGTCACTCTAAGCACAAATCCAAGTGCAATAATGATGACATCCAGAATAGGGAAGCTTTTGAGCCATTTAGAATATATAATATTCATTGTTATGTAGAGACAGATTACAACACCGGTTTGCAAGGTGCTGAATGAAAGCAGCAATACGGTTAAGAGCCCAAGTCCTAGTAAAAGCGCTGCTGCTTGTGTTACTGGAACTCTTCCGCTGGCAATAGGCCGGTCCTTTTTCTTCGGGTGCAGTCTGTCCTGGTGTTTATCAAGGATATCATTGAGTATATATACAAATGAAGAGGCAAAACAAAACGCAAAGAACGTTGTGGAAAGGTGAACCAGAATTATCTGCTCCACCCGGAGGGTGAAAAGAAATGGTGCAAGCACAAAGGCATTTTTAATCCAATGCTTTATCCGAATAAGGGATACTATATCCTGGATTTTCTTCATATTAAAAGAGTGCCTTTGCTAATTTAAGAATTCCCTGCTTCCATGGAACCCTGTGGCTCACTCCGCTATTTTGAGAAAAATTATCAAGATTATTTAAGTACCAGCGGTAGTTTCGTAGGAGAGCATCCTTGTTCGAAAACTTTGGGGTGAATCCAAGTTTTTTCTCTGCCTTTTCTATGTCCACAAAGGAATCTTTAGAAGCTGTTTCATATACCCATTTATAAAGCGGTGAGAGATGAAAGAATTCAAGAACCCGCAGTGTCCAAATCATTGGTGCTGCTGGAAAGCCTTTAATCTTTCTCCCGAATCCAGCTTCATCCAGTACTGCTTGGTAGTCTTCCTTCATGGTGGTAAATTCCTTGGCTCCTATATTAAATGTATCATTGACCCGGTCTGCTTCCAGGGTCATGCACAAATAAATAGATTCGCAGAGGTCTTCAACATCCAGAAACTGATACCTGTTGTCCCCTTTTCCGATCATAGGGAAGTTTTTTCCGTCCTTTGCCCAATCATAAAACAGAGCAAATACTCCAAGCCGTTCTGGGCCGATAAAGGATTTCGGTCTGATAATGGGAACGGTCATCCCCTTTTCCCTATATTCAAGACAAACGTTTTCTGCCTGGATCTTTGCTTCACCGTAGGGACCGACACCATCGAGCTTGTCCGACTCTACCAATGGGTGATGATCCGGTATTCCATATACTGCGGTGCTGGAAATTTGTATTGCCCGTTTGACATTATGCATGAATGCTGCATCCATTACATTTCTTGTTCCCTCAATGTCAGTTGAAAAAATATCCTTTTTCGAATACAGAGGGAGCGCAGCTGCAGTATGGATAACAATGTCTGCTCCGTCCATACATTGGTCTACACAGACCCTGTCACGGATATCCCCTTTTACTGCTTCTATTTCATTCTTTTCCGGGTAATCGAAGTCGACAATGTCGAGAGAGATTATATCATTTATTCCTTTTTCTTTGAGGTACCGGATTAGGTTGATTCCCAAAAAACCGCTTCCCCCTGTTATGAGTACGCGCATGGACACTCCTATGGATTTGAGTATGGAATTATTACAAATCTTTTTATTGTTATACTATGATTCAGTATTCAAATTCAAGGAATAAGGTTTTTACTGACTGCTATTTATTATAGGGATTAATGATAATAGCCTGGGTCCAAGGGTCTTTCTCTTTCAGCCGTGTTTTTTTTGCCTTATAGCTGGGGTGTGTCTGGATAGCAATCTGTTTTTGTTCAGGTAGATAATTGTAAAAGTCTCTAGTAAAACATATTTCTCCAGTGTTAGCAATGTTGCACATTCTGGAAGCAAAATTTACCGGTTTACCGATTAGGGTATAATCTAACCTAGTCTCTTCTCCAATATCACCGATAATGACAGGGCCTGCGTCAATGCCGATACCAATCGGTAAGAGTTTATGTACCCCAAGCCCTGCCTGGATATCAATTGCGACATCGTAGGCTTCTGATGCCCTGGATTCAGGGAAGTAGGCCATAATACCGTCTCCCATCACTTTGTTTATTCTGCCGCCTTTTGCCCGTATGTGCCCTGCAATGTATTCCTGCTGTTGGTTCAACGTCCGTACAATCTCATCCGGAGGTAGTTCTTCACTCCAGCCGGTAAACCCGCGAATATCGGTAAAGAAAATAATGAGCTTTGCTTTCCTTGCCATTAGCCGTTTTTCAAGGAGCACATCCACGTTCTCTTCATTTCCATACTGCATGGAGTACTGGGCTTTCATGAGCTTATTTCTGGCAGAGCTAATCAGTGTGTCAGATCTAACTGTTTTCATTCCGTCCCAGCTGTGGACCTTCTTTCGGGTCATAGGATTAGCTACCCCAAGTTCATAGCTCTTTCTTGCAACCGAGTCAGTAAGCAGAGAGATTGCTGCTGGGCCGAAATTAATTGCTTGGTTAATTACATCGTCAAAGGTTTCTGCTTCAACTGGTTCATTTGTCCAGAACTCGAGCCATTGGACAGCGCTTTCGATAATACTTTCAAGGTCTTTATCAGTTGGAGGATGCTGGAGCGTTTTTAGTAATTGTCCTGGTTCTGCTTCTTTGAGTATCTCAAGATATTCAGGAACTTGTTCCATAATTATGCCGCCGTGCTGGGGCAGAATATGTTCAATATCCATTGATTTTAATTTTGAATAGGCATAATCCACAGGTTCGTGAGAGGCAATGTAGTGGTCTATAAAGCCTTTCATAAGGTGTTTATGTTCTAAAGAGGCGAACAAACTCCAATCCTTATTAAAGACAGCAAATAAGTCAGAGGAGAACAGGGTCTTGGTTGTTTTGTCGTAGGTGCCCATTGTTCCAGCAAAATGAAGGTATGGAAGATGTACAAATTGCAGGGTCCTTCCGGAGGCAAGCTTTAGGGAGTCACCGTCTCCTACCGGCAGAATATTATTACGGAGTCCGTAATAGGGCAGGAAGATTGCAGTCCGGGGATGGGCAATAATTGTGCATTCTGGATGGACCAGTGATTCGAGAAAGGGAATAAGTCCGCAGATGTCTGGATCCTGATGATGGGCGATTATGTACTTAATCTGGTCTGGTTTTATCAAGCTTTGAATTTTACCGAGGATTAGGTCTCTGAAAAAGGGATGTCCTGGACCCGGGTCTATAAGCACTGCTTCATTGTTGTCGATAATGAGATATGGGTTGTTTGCAAAGCCTGCTTCGTAGTCAGCAAAGCCTACCCAATAGATGTCTTTGAGAATTTTAACTGCCTGCTGATCATCGAGTCTTTTCATATTCTGCCTACATAATAGAGTATATATATAACCTATAGAAATACTATAAGAAAAATGAAAGAAACCAAATGAATCTTCTTATTATTTTCCTTGCATTTTTCCATTAAGCAATATAAAGTTTTATAGTAGACAGAATAGTGTTTGCCGGTATTTCCATTAGTAGTCTGCTCTCCGTCTAAACAGGGTAGAGAATGGGTATGCAAAGCTGACTCTGTATTGTGTTATTATCTCCAGCAGCGGTTTTTTCTAATATTGGAAGTGTAAATGGGAAATTTAATTGATAAGTATTTAGGGAAAAAAGTTAAAGGCGCACGGGTCGTACCTCTTACTACAAAAATTATTATATTATTTGTAATATTTATCCTGGTGTCTAATTTTGCCTCCAACTATATTAACCTTATGCTCAACCGCGGTGAACTCTTGAAGCTTATGAACCGTCTTCTTGTAAAAGACTTGAAGGAAATGTATGGATTTGCGAATAATCAGTATGAGATTTATCAGTATTCTCAGGATTTTGAGGAAGCGGTTAGCACTGTAGAAGAAAACGCACTTCTTGAAATGCGCGGAGAGCGCTCTGTTGGTTTAGGGATCCGTCCTGACGGCACCTATCTCTTTTTTGCATCTCCTTTGGAAAGAAGGGAAACTTTTACTGATGAAAATGCCCTCCAGAGAATGAACGAAGCCTTGGAAGAGGATTTGACGGAAAACAGCATTACCTTTATGCTGAATGGAGATCAGTATTTCGGTGTGTATAAATATAACCCCAGCTGGGACGTGTTTCTCCTCAGGGCTGAAGAGCTTAATGAGTTCTATGCTGAATCCTGGGCAATATTTAGAAATATTTCTTTGTTAATTATCCTTATTGCTCTTGTTTGTACTGCTTTAGGTACCTATATCATCAGGTATAATCTTCGTTTTGTTCACATTATTACTCATAAGATAATGGAGATGCATGAGAAACAGCATATTGATATTATCGATCTTTCCCATGCGCCAAATGATGAGGTCACGTATCTCGGTGCTTCCTTTAATGCGCTCTCTAGTACAATTAATAACTTAATGCGCATATTCCGGAAGTTTGTTGCGAAAGATGTTGCTCAACGGGCGTACAAAGAGCTGGAAATCCGTCTGGAGGGTGAGCCGAGAGACTTAGCGATTCTTTTCAGCGATATTAAGAGTTTCACCTTTATTACAGAAACACTGGGAACTGATATCATAAAACTATTGAATATCCATTATCAGCGCGCGATCCACCGTGTTCACGATCACCATGGGGTAATCGGTTCAATTATTGGAGATGCCCTGCTCGCTGTATTCGGGACCTTTCATGAGAACACGGAGAATAAATCATTAAAATCTGTTTTAGCAGCTTATGAGATTCAGGCAGTGACTGCACAGTTGAGAAAAGAGATGAATGAACGGAGAGAAGAGGTTATTCGTGTTAAAGGTGGACTGACAAAGATTGAGGAACAAATATATAAGGCAGTGCTTCTTGAGGTTGGAGTAGGAATTGACGGAGGAGAGGTGTTTTACGGAAATATCGGGTCTACTGAGCGTATGACAAATACAGTCATCGGAGACAATGTAAACTCTGCCTCAAGATTGGAAGGATTAACCAGAATTTATAAAGTGCCTGTTATCTGTTCGGAATATATAAAAAATGAAGTTCAAAAGGATATTGACGATTTTTATTTTCTTGAGCTCGATACTGTCCAGGTAAAGGGAAAAACAATTGGAAAAAAAGTGTACTGGCCTGTAAGGAAAGAGTTTATTGATGCTGATTTACAGAAAGATTTAGAGATTTTCCAATCTGCATTGGAGAAGTATTATGAAGGAGAATGGGAAAAAGCATACGAGATGTTCTCCTCTTGTAACTTGCCCCTTTCTGAAGTATTTGAAATGAGGACGAGAAATAGAGAATGTCCTGAAAACTGGAATGGTATATGGACAATGAAGACAAAGTAAAAGAACTAGTTATTCAAAGTAAGAACACTTTTCTCCGCTCTGCTGATCTTGGAGATCGGGGAATAAGTGGATTATATGATCTGGAGACTGAGTTTGCGAAGACAAAGAAAAACAGAAATCCTATCATCGGGTTGATTGTCTTTCTCTTTATCGCGGTATTTGCAGTCAGTGCAGTAATTGTTACAAATTATATCCAAGCCAGAAGTACGGAGATCCCCATTGATATTGCGGATTTTCAGAGTGTAAATCTTAATGAGCTATTGGATACTGTACAGAAAACTGAGAACGACCTCAGGGTGCTGCGTAGAGAGCTGGTTACAGTCAATAGGAGAATGGAACAGGAAATTCAGCAGATTAGGTCAGATTACGAAAGACAGCTTCAGATATTAAGCACTCAGCGGATTTCAGAGCAAGAAAGGCAGCGCCGTGCACAGGCCCTTGCTGATGAGCGTGATGCTGAAATAGAACAGACTCGGGAAAACTATTCAGGACCTATAACTGAATTGGAAACAGAGATAGCTGCACTTGAAGACCAAGTATCAGCTTTTGATACCAGGCAGCTTGAAATGGCCAGAGAGCAGGAAGAGGTCCTAAGTAATGAGCGCAGACTGTTTGAGATAGAGCGCCAGCAGCTTGTTGAAGATTATGAAGAACAGATAGATGAGTTGACAGAAGAGTACGAGAGGGAGATTGTAAGACTCGAAGAGCACAGACAAGAGCTGCTCGAAGAGACAAGGGAAAATTATCAGCAAGAGCTCCAGGAAGCTTTCCAATTGTATAATCCGGTTTTTTCGGAAGATGATGTTCTTTCCGTCATAAACCAAGCCCTGTCTGAAGAAATAGATGAGTCAGGTATCCTTCATGGTTACCGCCAAGTACTTGCTGACAGAGACGTTATTTCCAATGAGGAATTTACCCAGCTGCGCAGCAGTATCGGAGAACTGCAGACTGTGCTCGACCGTTTGCGGGAAATACCCTATCAGAACAGCGTTCCAAGAGCCTTGAATAGTCTCGAACAAATAGGGTTACGGATAGTTCGAGATTATGAAGACCTATGGCACAATGTTGCTCTCTTAGCAGAAGATAGAATTGCACGCTCTAATTACCTATATACTCAGCTAACTAGAGTTACCTATGCAATGGATTATCTTATTAGGGAAAGCGGTGAAAACGGCTATATTATTGATCCTAGAGACCAGTCCAATATTCTGGTTTATACAAATCAAATATTGAACCTTGAGACTGGCGATACCGGATACGTCTTTCGAAGCGACGATCAGTTTATTGCGACCATTGAATTCTTTTATCGGAATAATCAGGTCCGCGCCCGTGTTGAGGAGCTTGCAAATCAAGAAGAGCCGATTCGGCCGTTTGACATTATTCTGGTGGATGTGCAGTAGGAGAGTTGTATGAAAAAAATATTGGTTATAATCCTTTTTACATTTATTTGCCTGTCTTTTGCTTTTGGGGCGGATTTTTCTTCAACTGCATGGAATGTTACTGAGGCAGGCACACAAGGGGGAGCTCAGCTTTATTCGGCAGAGAACAGCAGTGGACAGACCTTTAGGATAGCCAGCTACATTACTATCACCGATCAGATGGCACAAAACATTGCATCAGCTGCTCAACGTTTTTACAACTGGCAGTATCTGGAAATAGACTCAATGAGCTTCGTTGTTTCAGAGCAGAACATTGAATTGAACATTGTGCCTGAAAGTTTTGTCTATAATTCAGCAGATCTATCTGAATACATGCCTTCAGGCATGCTTTTTTATATTGGTAATGAAATACTCTACAATTTCAGAATGCTTGCAAATAACCTGTTTGTAAGGATGCGTGGCCAGCTGTACAATGAAACCCAGCTCTGTGAAAAAATACTTCGTGCTGTTAATAATCCGGTCGCCTTCATTCAAACCTATGATCCTGAGTATATACAGACGAATTTTAGTGCGGTGTATGATGAGATTACTGCTCTCGAACAGACAGCTTTAGCACTAGCTGAAGAGACAGAATCCGGTGATGCAGTGCTCGCAGAATCTGTAGCTGAACTATTTGCACAGATTGCAGAACTTTCTGAGAGCCTATCTACTTTAAACTCGTCCCTTTCAGATCTTACAGAGCAGTTTCAAACACTTCGCCTTTCCGTTCTTTCTTTTGAAAACCGCGGGTTTTTCGGAGGGATTAATCAGGTTGATCCGAATGTTGTAGCTCAAATTGTTCAAATAAAACAGGATAATCCAGAGTTTACTATTAGCGATGTACAGGCTCGGTTGAGTGAGCAAGAGGTGAGTGTGTCTGTTAATGTAATAAGAAATGTATTCGGCGCGTATTTTAATGAATTTGAATAAAATAAATAATTCAAGGACTACAACATTCCTGTAAACTTCTCTATAATGAAAAGCAAGCAATAGTATTACTAAGTATAGCGCGCTATAGAGGTCAATAATTATGATATCGCCAATTTTTGGAACAGCCTTGTTTACTATTATGCTGATAATTTCCATATTCTGTTTTATTGGATATTTGTTTAGGAAGAAGAATAAATCTGCCCTTTTGTTATCAGTAATGGCTTTCCTTGTTGGGCTGAGAGTTTTCTTTTCTTCTACCGTTGGGTTGATACGTCTCATTCCCTCTGCTCCGGTTTTACTTACTGTATTAACCCCGCATATCATCACATTGGCCATTATTTCTGTTTCACTTCTTTATATGCAGATACGGATGAGTCAACCTGTAAAAAGAACAATGAAAATAGCATTTAGTACAATTTGGCTTCCTTGTGCTGTTTTACTCTTTGTGCTTATACCGAACCAGTCCTTTTGGGCTTTTAGTGTTTTTGCTTTATTTGCAGGGCTCGCCTTTATTTATCAGGCTGCAAGTTTTTACCAATATCTACAAGACTGGAGTTTGTATTCTGTAAGCGCAGCTGTGTCTGCATTTTTATTATGGGTAGCTGTAGTACATGAGGTTCTTGTATTTTTCGGTGTACTGGGGATTCCGGCTTTTAGCGAGTTCATATACAGTCTTTTTTGTGTTTTAGAAGCATTGGTCATATTGCTGATGCTTATTCAGGATTATGCGAAGGCAGAGCGTTCCTCAGAGCAGGAAGCTACTCATGAGAAGCTTAGTGAAGAAATTCTGCTAAATGCAGTAGCCGAGGCTTTGGTGCCGGTTGATGGGGTCTTGGGTATAACCGAATCCATGATTCATGAACAGAATCTTAAGAAAATCAATGATTCAGCACTACCGATAGTATTTACCTCTCAGATGCGGCTTAAATACATGCTTTATAATATTAGGGATTATTTGCATATTCAATCCCAGCCATTGGAGCTGCAAAAGGATGCGGTTAAGATAGATGAGGTGATTGATTTCTGTATGGAAATAATGAAGCCGTATTTGGATAGTAAGTCTATCACTATTGAATATACTGCAGAAGACAAACTGCCTGTGCTGTACCTTGATGAAGATCGGATTACTCAGGTATTTATTAACTTGTTTAATGTAATATCCAGGAATGTTGAGTCTGCTGCTGTTACACTCTCAATTCAACAGGGAAAGGAGTCTGTGGATGTAGCATTATCCGGAAACCTACCGGAAGTCCTATATTCCGAGGGTGAAATCTATCTAGCATTTCAACATGACTTAGGAAATGTAACTCATCCTACTGCAGGAACCGGGATAGAGGCTATAATGGTCAAACTTTTGACAGAACAGCTTGGAGGCGCAGTGAAAATGCGCTCTAAGACTGATACATACTCAGTTTATGAGCTTACGTTTCCTCTTTCAGAGATAGGAACAATAGAAGCAAGGCACTCTGATCTTGCTCTGCATAGAGAAACGCTTCAACAGGAAGTCACAGCTTTAGAGCCGATTATTGATACTGACAAGTTTAAACTTTTAGTCGTTGACGATGATCCGGTATCGTTACAGGTAATGAAAAATTACCTTCTTAACGAAGACTATGTTGTTGACTCGACCGGTACTGGTGAGGGAGCTCTTGCAATAATTGAGTCAAGCGATCCTCCGGACCTGCTGCTTTTAGATATAATGATGCCGAAGATGAGCGGTTTAGAGGTGTGTGAGCGGGTTAGAAAAAAGTATTCCACCAGTGAGCTTCCGATTATTCTTACAACAGCTAAGAGCAAAGTTGCTGACATGGCTGAAGGACTCATTCGGGGTGCGAATGATTATCTGGCAAAGCCGTTTACCAGAGATGAATTAGTACGAAGAGTAAGAACACATTTAGAATTGTCCAAACTGAACACGATATACGGCAGGTTTATTCCAAAGGAATTTCTCCGTTTCCTTGGGCATGACAATATTGTTGATATTTCACTGGGTGAACAGGTTCAGAAAGAGATGACAATCTTATTTGTTGATATTCGTTCCTTTACTTCCTTGTCCGAGAACATGTCGCCGCAAGAGAATTTTAAATTCATTAATTCATATCTAAGCAGGATTAGCCCGATTATTAAGGAGCACAATGGGTTTATTGATAAGTACATAGGCGATTCAATTATGGCGCTTTTCCCGTTCAGGCCTGAAGACGCTATAGATACAGCTGTTGAAATGATAAAGCATGTGACTGTCTATAATCAGCATAGACACAACTCCGGATATGTACCTATTAAGATTGGTATTGGTATCCATACCGGAAAGCTGATTCTCGGAATTATTGGGGACAAACAGAGAATGGAAGGGACTGTTATCTCAGATGCAGTTAACCTCGCTTCCAGAGTACAGGACCTGACAAAGCTCTATGGTGCTAATATTCTTATAAGTCAGGATACTTTCATACGCCTAGACAACCCTACTGATTATTTTTTCCGATTCCTTGGAAGGGTAAAAGTAAAAGGAAAAGAAAAAACAGTCTCTGTGTTTGAAATATTTAATGGAGAGGAAGATAAAATAGTAACGAAAAAGAATAATACCAAAAATGAATTTGAAACTGCAATTATCAGGTTTGCAAAACGGAATTTTGATGAGGCGAGGGAGATTTTTTCTGGTATTGTAAAGAAATGTCCCCAAGACCGGGCTGCACAGCTATTTTTGCAGAAAATAAAAAAATATTCGAAGAGTGAAGGTGCAGATACACAATTATAATAAATAGCAGTACAATCTATTTAATGAGATGTCTTTGAAATTTCTGTTCGAGCAGAGATTTCATGGTAATGGCATTGCGTATGGCTTTGCCTTTATAATGATTATTAAAAGCAACGATAAGGACAGACCCGCTTTGTATCTTCTGAATTATCTCGTCTGCCCTTTGTTCAAGGGCATTCTTTTCATATAAGTAATCATACCTGCTTACATTTGTTCCTTTCCACCAACTTTCATAATTCCTGCCATGGAAACGGCAGTATAGGGTTTCTGTGGTTCTGATAATCTGCCAATTCGGCAGGTTAGCTATCTCAGGTAAGTCTGTGGTAACCAGGGAGAGTTCTTTTTTCAGCATCGTATTGTAAACAGTTTGTTTATGCCAATCGCGGTTTCGAAATTCGATAAATACCGGGAAGGGTGCAAATTCATCACAGACTTTTGCGAGGTATATTCGGTTTGCCTTTGTGTAATGAAAGCTGTATGGAAATTGGAGGAGAACTCCTAAGAGCTTGCCACTTTCCGATAGAATATGTATATTCTCTTTAAATAGTTTAATTCTATTTTTGATAAAGTGGTAAGTCTCATGGGTGATCGATTTATGAGCTTTTATTGTGAATTTAAAGTTTTCAGGTACAATCCGTGACATCTTTTCTAATTGGTGGAGAGAGGGTTCTCTGTAATAGCTGAAATTGAGTTCAACAAAATTAAACTGGTTAGAGTAGAACTTAAGCATGCCAGATTGCTTCAGGTCCTCTGGATAGAAAGTGTTCTTCCAATCTGAATAGGAATAACCTGAAGTCCCAATATACAGTTCCATATAAAGAGTATAGCATACGTATTGTGGAACCATCAATTTGAGAATGAATTATTGGTATATAGATTCGGGAGGGGTTGAATAAGCCTATGAAAATAATTATACTTCGACCCCAAAAGCAAATAAGACCTTCCGGCAAAAAGCCAAAAAATAAAGAGAGGTAATATATTCTATGAACAATGACGTCCAAAATTTGCGGAATATTGGAATTAGTGCGCATATTGATTCAGGAAAAACGACGTTGACAGAGCGGATTCTGTATTACTGTAATAAAATTCACGCAATTCATGAAGTCCGCGGTAAAGATGGTGTCGGTGCTACTATGGATTCCATGGAGCTCGAAAAAGAGCGTGGAATTACCATTGCTTCAGCATCCACCCATGTTGAATGGAAAGGCACTCCGGTCAATATTATTGACACTCCCGGACACGTGGACTTTACTATTGAGGTAGAGCGTGCGCTTCGTGTATTAGATGGAGCAATTCTTGTTCTCTGTTCAGTCGGCGGTGTACAGTCCCAGTCTATAACTGTAGATAGGCAGCTGAAACGGTATAATGTACCAAGGCTTGCGTTTATTAATAAGATGGACCGAACAGGGGGAAACCCGTTTAAGGTAAAAGACCAGCTTGTTGAAAAACTAGGTCACAATGCGGTGTTGATGCAATATCCAATTGGTCTTGAGGACAAGCATGAAGGCGTAGTTGACCTTGTTACCATGAAAGCTCTTTATTTTGACGGAGGATCCGGAGAGGCAGTGCGTGAGGCTGAGATCCCAGCTGAGCTTGTTGATAAGTGCCAGGAGCTGAGAGAAGAATTGATCGATGCTGCATCCATGTTTTCTGATGAACTTGCTGAAGCCTTTTTGGAAGGTGAAGAAACAGAAGAGATGGTAATGGACGCAATACGGAAAGGAACCCTATCTCTCGATCTGACTCCGGTTTTCATGGGCTCTGCGTATAAAAATAAGGGAGTTCAACCTTTACTGGATGCAGTAAAAAGCTATTTACCAAGCCCTGATGATATTACGAATGTTGCTCTGGATCTGGATAATGAGGAAGCAGAGGTTGAATTGGCTAATAAGAACAAGGAGCCTACTGTTGCGCTTGCCTTTAAGCTTGAAGACGGTCAGTATGGACAGTTGACCTATATTAGGATCTATCAGGGAACAGTAAGAAAAGGAAGCGACCTATATAATACCCGTTCTAGAAAGAAATTTAAAGTTGGTAGACTTATCAGGATGCATGCGAATTCCATGGAAGATATCAATGAGGCAGAAAGCGGAGATATTGTTGCGTTGTTTGGAATTGACTGTGCGTCAGGTGATACGTTCTGCGATCCGAATCTGAACTATTCAATGACCTCCATGTTTGTACCATTGCCGGTTATTTCTCTTGCAGTTTCTCCAAAGGATAAGAAAGCTGCTGATAACATGGCAAAAGCACTGAATAGATTCACAAAAGAGGACCCAACATTCAGGACCTATGTTGATCCGGAATCTAATGAAACAATTATACAGGGAATGGGTGAGCTTCACCTTGATGTGTATATCGAGCGAATGAAGCGTGAATACAAAGCTGAGGTTGAGACCGGAATGCCTCAGGTAGCGTATAGAGAAGCAATCAGTCAGCGGGCAGATTTTGACTATACTCATAAAAAGCAGTCCGGTGGTTCCGGACAGTATGGCCGTGTTGCGGGCTATATTGAACCACTTGAAGAGGGCGATTACGAATTTGTTGACAAGATCAAAGGTGGTGTAATTCCAAACGAATATATACCTTCCTGTGATAAAGGGTTCAAATCTGCAATGCACAAGGGTCCGGTTATCGGATTTCCAATTGTCGGTGTCCGTGCTGTAATAAACGATGGTTCTACCCATTCTGTGGACTCTTCTGACATGGCTTTTCAGCAGGCTGCAATTGGGGCATTTAAAGATGCCTATCCAAAGGCTAAGCCGACAATTTTGGAACCGATAATGAAGGTTACTGTAGAAGGACCTACAGAATTCCAAGGAAATATCTTTGCGAGCATTAATCAGCGCAGAGGTATTATTCTCAGCTCAAGTGAAGATGATGCCTTTTCTGTAGTTGAAGCTGAAGTACCCTTGAGTGAAATGTTCGGATATTCAACAACCCTCCGTTCGCTAACTCAGGGTAAAGCAGAATTTACTATGGAATTTGATAAATACGGTAAAGTACCTCAGAGTGTTGCTGAGGAACTGAAAAAGGAGCTTGCTGAAAAGAAAAAGGGCTAATACCCTTCTTTTCAGTGACTTCTCAAGGAAAATGAATTATTCTAATAATAGAGGATTGAACGATAATCAAGGAGTTTATGAATGGTAAAATCGGAGCTGATTAAAAGAAGCCCTTTGAGAATTCTGGAAAAATCAATTCATGGAGGACTTGGAAAAGGAAACATCGGTGTTATTGCATCTAGAAAAGGTGTAGGAAAAACTGCCTGTCTTGTCCATATTGGTACGGATAAGCTTTTTCAGGAAAAGCACGTAATCCATGTATCTTTTTCGTCCCGGACTGATCATATTATCAGTTGGTATGAAGATATCTTTAAAGAAATTACAAAAAAACGTGAGCTGGAACATGCAATGGAAGTGCACAACACGATTATTAAAAATCGTGTAATTATGAATTTTAATCAGGATGGAATTCAGACTGAGCAGGTGCTGCACAGCCTAAAAGCTATGATCAAGGACGGCAACTTTGGCGCAGATATGGTTGTGGTAGATGGGTTTGATTTTGCAAAAGCCAACCCTGAAGACCTACAGCAGGTTAAGAACTTTGCAAAAGAGCTTAATATTGAAATCTGGTTTAGTGTGTCCCTTCCTGAGGGTTCTAATTTTGATGAGAATGGAACACCTATGCTGCTCAAGGATTTCCTTGGCCAGATTTCCGTGCTTGTTACATTAAAACCTGATAATAATCATATTAAATTGCAGCTAGTCAAGGACCATGGACATGTTCCTGTAGAGGAGCTGCACTTAATTCTTGATTCAAAGAGTCTTCTTATAGTTGAAGAATAGTATTTAGGGTCAGCATTATGCTGACCCTATTCTTTTTTAAGCTGAATTAACTGATCCGGTGCTTGAACAAAGTAGAAAACATGATACATCCACATTAGAGTAACGGAAACAAGTGAATACTTTGCAACGCTAAAGATTATTTTTCGCGCAAAACCTTTTAATAGAAGACTCCTTCTGTTTCGTTGTTTTTACAAATACGAATTAAGAACTGATACTCAAACAGCATTTGTGTAAATCCGGCAGATTGCGTATAATTATAATAGGAAATGTAGAAATTGAACAGCATAAAACATAGAAGGAGAGGATATGGATATCCAGGAAGCATTTGATACAGCATTATCAGCCGAGCATGAGAGCGAGGTATTATACAGGGGACTAGCTGAACAGACAGAGGATGATAGAATTCGTGAAATATTTTCGTATCTTGCTGATGAAGAGAAGTCCCACTACGCCGCAATAAACAGCTTGAAGAAACTCTACGGTTTACAAGAAGGAGATAATAGACCTGTGCTGCCGCAACGTAAGTTTGATATTGAGGCTTTAAGAACGCCTATTGTTACTGAGAAGCTGAAGCAGGACATCAAATCAGGCCGCTATGAATCCTCAACTTTGGCTTTTGCTGTACAGCTCGAAAAGAACGGAGTGGATCATTATGCGAAAATTGCAAAACAAGTAGAGGACACAAATATAAAGACTTTTTTTGAATCCCTTTCCAGATGGGAACAGGATCATCATGATTTTCTTGAAAACCATTTTGAGAATATCAATAAGGCAGCAGTAAGGAAGAATGAGTAAATTGATTTAGAGATCCTGAAAAGCAGCCGAGTCGCAGTAAGACGATATCGGGCAGTGCTTGCATTTCGGATTTCGAGGCTTGCAGAAGTTCTGTCCGATTATTATCAGTTCTTCGTTAAGTTCAATCCAGTACTTTTGCGGGACAGTTTCCATTAGTCTGTATTCTGTTTTTTCAGGGGTTTTTGAATCTACCCAGCCAAGCTGGTTCGATACTCTATGTACATGGGTGTCTACACAAACTGCTTGTTTGTGAAAAGCAAGATTCAATACCAGATTCGCAGTTTTTCTTCCCACTCCGGGAAGGGATAGCAGGTCCTCAGCTGAATCCGGTATAGAGCCTTTGTGCTGCCCGGAAATGATAGTTGCAATCCTTTTCAAGTTTTCCGCTTTTACACGGTAGTATGCACATGGATAAATGGCTTCTCTTATAGCATCTACGTCAAGCTTCATTAGTTCTTCAAAATTCTGTGCCTTCTCAAACAGCTGGTAAGATGATTCAAGTGTTACCTTGTCTTTTGTTCTTAAGGATATAACTGTGCTTGTTAGTATTTTGTAGGGGTCATTAGAGAACTCTCTAGCTATTTTACTGACAGAAGGCAGGTCATAGGCTGCCCGAATCTTTCTGAGAACAGTAAATACCTTGCTCCAGTAATCAGTGTTCTTCAAAATCCTTATTCCTAAATATAAGTACTGCAGCCTGTGCAGCGATTGCATGTTTGCTGCCCACTGCATCGCAATTCTCGTTTGTTTTTGCCTTAACAGACACAGTATCAATATTCAGCTCTAAGAGAGATGCAAGAGATCTGCGGATGTGTTGTATATGCGGTTTGAGTTTTGGTTCTTCAGTAATAATGGTAGAATCAAGATTGATTATCCTGTAGCCTTCTTTGGCCAGAAGTGCGTGGATTTTTTCTAACAGCTTCCTGCTGGATATGTTTTTATACTGTTGGTCACTAGGCGGGAAATGTGTGCCAATGTCACCAAGCGCTGCTGCCCCTAAGAGGGCGTCTATAACTGCGTGGATAAGTACGTCTCCATCCGAGTGGGCAATACAGCCGAGACTGGAAGGGATTTCTGATCCACCGAGAAAGATTTTCCTTTCCGGGGAGAGGCGGTGAATGTCATACCCGATCCCTATTCTTATGTCCACCGAATATCTTCCTTATGAGTAATTTTTTTGTTTTTTTCATTTCCAGGTACAGTTGCAACTGGTCCGCAGAAAATACTGAAAAGCTCTGCATCATCATGGGCGTTGTAACCGTTTTCTTCTGCTGTTTCATGGGCTGCGTATATTTCTTGAAAAGAAAAGCCTTGAGGGGTTTGAGCTCGCCTGAGGTTTGTACGGTCAAGTGCCTGTTGAATAAAGCCGTTGCTATCTACTTCTTTCACTGCGTCTATAATCGGCAGAACGGGTATGCAGGCCTGGTGCTGTTTCATTGATGTAATTACCTGTTGAATAAGCGTTTGGTCGACCCATGGCCGTGCGGCATCGTGAATAAGAACATAATCAGTATGTTTTGGTAAAAGCTTCTTCAGTCCGAGAAAGACTGATTTTTGGCGTGTTGTTCCGCCTTTTGTAAAGCAGATATCTGCTTTGGTTTCCAGCGGGTACAGTGCGTTTTTGATATCATTTTCTGCGCCTGCAGAATGGGTGATAACAATATTCCGAATGTCTGGGATATTGTGAAAACATGAGACTGTCTTATTAATAACACTTTTCCCGTCAATCTCTGCAAAAATTTTGCTGCGTCCCCTGCCAAAGCGAGTGCTCTTTCCTGCAGCAGTAATTATGAGTCCAATGTTAACCATGTTTTATCCTGTAAAACTATCGGTTATTCAGATTCCAGCTTGTTGAATATCATTTGCTCTACCTCATCCTTCTCTTTTTCCAAGGAGTAGGTAATTTCATCCACAAGTAGACGAAGAGCATTATCAAAGAGCTTTCTTTCAAGGATGGGAAGCTCTTTGATCTTGCTTCTGTGATACAGTGAACGGACAACGGTTGCAATATCGGTGACGCTACCCAGTTTTAAAAGGTCCAGGTTCATTTGATACCGCATTTTCCAGTCTGTCTGTACAGGTTCATACTCTTCAGAAATAAGCTCTAGGGCTTCCTTTGCCTTCTTTTTGTCTACTATGGCCCGTATTCCCAGCTCTTCAGCTTTATCTACAGGTACCATCACTGTCATGTCTGTTACGTCTAGGTATATGACGTAATACAGCATGTTCTGCTCTTTGAATTCACGTTCCTGAATATCTGTTATTTCTCCAACACCTTGTAACGGATACACAACGTGTTGATTTTTCTTGAATGTTGTTGAATTTGATTCTACTGCCATAAAGCATAGTATATCAAAAAGTTATAATATAGTAAAGCAGCCGGCCTTTTGAAATCCTATCTCCCTGTTTTTCAAACTGACGGTTTAATAAATATAAAATAATCAGTTGTTTTATTCACTGTTCCTGAGTATAGTGTGTATACATTGCTATGAAAAAGAAATTCCTGGATTATGTTCAGATTATTCTATTTCCTCTGCTGTTTATACTAATTATTGCGGTCACTATTATATTTTGGGATAAGCTCTGGCCCCTCTTTTCATCTGCAGAAAATCTGAGAAACTGGGTTGAGGGATCAGGAGTCTGGGCGCCGATCATTTTTGTGGGACTGCAGGTGCTTCAAGTTGTTATTTTTATAATCCCTGGAGAGGTTCCGCAAATAGCCGGGGGGTATCTTTTCGGTTTATGGGAAGGCTTTCTGCTATCATCCCTTGGAATAGGTATAGGTTCTGCTGTAAATTTTTACCTCGCACGCTTTCTTGGCCGGCCTTTTGTGCAGGCATTGTTTAATGAATCCCAAATATACAGGTTCGAAAAGATTAGTCATTCCGGTAATGCCCAGATAGGCTTCTTCCTTTTTTTTCTTATACCTGGTATTCCAAAAGATATATTATGCTATGTAGCCGGTCTCTCGCCATTGAGCTTACTTGCGTTCATGCTTCTTTCTTCAATTGCCCGTGCGCCCGGCATACTCGGAAGTGCAATGATGGGAAGCGCTGCAGCAAATAATCAATGGCTAGTCGCAATAATTGTCATGGTTTTAGCAAGTGTTCTTTTTCTTCTTGGCGTGTTGTTCCGGGATAGAATTCATAAAGTTATTGAACAGCTCTCAAAACATACCAAAGAACCCAGTGAACAGTAACCAGGCATGCTTTGTAAGCCCTGAATTGCCGATTTTTTAATCTTCAAGCAATGCTAATCCCGGAAGTTCTCTCAGAGCGCTGAATGCTAAATACTTAAACGGATGAAGGTCAAGGGGATTTGGAATCCATCCATCTATTACACCAAGGTCTATAATATTCAATGATGGTGTATGGCTTAATGGCAGCACAATTGCACCTTGAAGCAGTACTTCCTCTGCTTCAGAAAGGGCTTGATAGCGTTCCCTGCCAGTAAGGCTAGTGGCGTTTTCCATAGCGGATTCGAATGCAGGGTCGGTATATCCTGAGTCATTTAAATTAGATGCAGCAGACCACATTTGGAGAAAGGTCAGCGGATCTGGAAAATCGCCGATCCAGGTAAGAGTGCCTAGTGTGTAGCTTTCATTGTTTGCCAAGCTCTCAAAATAGCCGGTATAGTTCATTGCTGTAATGATGACATTTACAGAAAGAGTCTCTTCCCAGGACTCCTGCATTATTTCTGCGATCCTTCTGCTTTCGCTTCCTTCGGGTATATGGATTTCAATTTCAGGGAGTCCTTCGCCCTGTGCGTATCCTGATTCTTCAAGCAGTCTCAGGGCTTCTTGCCTGTTAGGAGCTTCAATACCTTCAGGTTCAGGATAATAGGGGATATCAGGAACCAAGCGGTCTGTAGGGAAATAGCGTTCTCCCCGAATGCTTTGCCAAGGCAGTAAAAGTGCAAGAGCCCGCCGAATGCGGTAGTCTTCCCATGGGCCGGAATCAACGTGAAAAAAGAAATAGCTTGTTGCAAACATCGGATTGAGTACAATGGCATTTCTGTTGTGCAGTTCTTGTATGGAAAAAGAATCAGCAAGCCAATGAGCTTCACCTGAATTGAATAATGCAGTAGCCCGTGATGCATTGTCAGTAAAGAGAATACGTATCTGGGGAATAGACACAGTATTTGAGTCCCAATAATAGCGGTTTCTCCTCAGTAGAATTTCTTCTTCGCTCTTTTCGTGGATATAGTATGGACCATTACCTGGAATTGAAGCATGGCCGGACCAGTCATCAATATCTATAAAGTCAGGATGGATTGGTACAAAACTATGGTGGCATAGGATCTTTAAAAAATGAGTTGCCGGTTGGGTGAGGGTAACTTCCAGTGTATTCTCATTGATTGCTTGAATACCTACCGAATCTCTGTCATCTGATTCGCCGCTTCGGTATTCAGGGACTCCTTGAATAATATCAAAAAGAAATGCGTAATCTGCATCCTCTTGGGGATCAATTAGTCGAAACCATGTTTCATAAAAGTGTTCAGCTGTTATCCTGTCTCCATTCCAGTACCGTGCATTCCTGCGGATTGTGAAGGTATATGTGCGTCTATCTTCTGATATCTCCCATGCGTGAGCTACTGCAGGAAGAGGCTCCATTGTAATAGGATGATAGGAGACTAATCCTTCATAAATACCTGTGTAAAACTGTGCTTCAAAAGCAGTAAAGGTATGATGCGGATCATAGGCTACATTCGTAGGAGAAGCTACCATTGTAAAAGTTTGTTCATCTTCTGCGTATAGAGCATTACATAAAATACAGAAGAGACTTAAAAATAAAAAGACACGTTTCATAACAGCTCCTGGATAAAAAAAAGAGGAACGGATTTCATTCCTCTAAAATACCATATTATAATTAGGAGAAAAAGTAAGCATAGGGGCTAATTAGATAAAAAAGCTAATTATGAATATAGCTGCTGCAAGAACAACACAAGCAATGCTTCCGTAAAGAAAGCCCTTTACTAAGCCCTCGGCAGAACGCGTCAGCTCCTCTTCGCTTTTTACGCTAATAATATATTTTTGTTCTTTTTCGTCAGGAAGCTGCATCTGAAGCTGTCCGCTTGAATCCGAGGCTTCGCCGATAATGTAAAGTTCACGGTTAAGCGGTACAATCTCTTCTTCGTAACGATATCCGATAGTCCTTCTTCCGGTTTTCGGGGCCATATTTCCAAGGTTAATGTTGAACTTACCCATTGATACCTTCATACCCTGTGGTTCCCCTTGGTCAAACCTGGAGAATACCTTTTCGGTGACCATTTTCGCACCTTCCGGATTTATCCGAATTTTCCCAGTTCCGTCATTAATGTCGAATGGAACCATTCTGCTGTTGCTGCTTACAATTTCTGAACCTCTCCGCGTTCTTTGAACATTTCTGCCTTCAGAATCTGTTGTGTAATAAGTTTCCTCGTATTCTCTGCTTACCTTCATTGTATAAGAGACACATTGTATCTCAGCAAGTTCGGAAATAAGGGGCTCCTCTGTTTCAGATTTTCCCTTAACCTCTGTATATTCATGAAAAGACCCAGGACCAATGTCTTCAGCAACTGACTTTGCCAAGGTTTTTAGTTCCGCTGCTGTTGAGGTTTTTGTAGATTTCATAAGAAATACTTTTTTTCTCTGGAAATTCTGTGCAACAAACAGCCCGCCTGCTATACCAAGTAATACTATGCTGACTATCCACATACGCTCTCCTTTATTTTTCTGTTAGATAGGTTTTTACTATTTCATTATACACGGTTTGGTGTAAAGGTTTAATAAAAACTTCGTTAAATCCTGCATGTTTTAATTCTTCAATAAGGGAGTCATCGCTGGTTATGGCAATTGCTGGAATATTATTTCCGTCTTGCCGCAGCTTTTTTACTATATCAATACCATTCATGCCTGGCATATACTGGTCAAGTATTATCAGCTGGTAGTTCTTGTCCTTTGCGTATTTAAAGGCATCTACGCCATTAGATACTAGTTCGCATTCAATATTATGTTTTTGTAAAAAATGTTTAACAAGTTTTCGGTTTGTGAAATCATCCTCTGCATACAAAACGTGTTTCATTGGTACAGTTATCCTTTCTGAAAATTGGTACTTCCTGCATTTAACAGTATAAGGCTATAATGAATTAAATTACAAGAGTAATATTTTGGCAATGTGTATTTGTAACAGTTCTGGATTTTTTAGGAGTTTCCGGTTAGGATAAAAATATGGGAAAGAAAAAATGGCGAAAAACAGTTGCGCTCTTTCTTGATCGCATTGAGATGTATTACCAAAAAAATTTTTGGGCAGGTATCGGTGAGTATCTTGAGAAGAAAGGGATCCGGCTTTTTGTTGTTGCCGGAGGACCCATAGAATCCTCGGATTATGACTTACTCTTTAATTGCAGAATATATTCGCTGCTGAACATTCCAATTATTGATGGAATTATTATAGTAGCAGGAGCGCTTGGTCATTTCTCGGAGAAAGAGCGTATCCAGAAATTTTGCTCTTCCTTTTCCGATAAAAAAGTGATTAGTTTAGGGTTATTAATTGAAAATATAGTAAGTGTAGCAGGGGACAATGAGACAGGAATCTCAGATCTTATTTCGCACCTTATTGAAGCTCATGGGTGTAAGAGGATTGCCTTTGTCCAAGGACCAAAATCGCACCCAGATGCAATCGCACGCTTTTCCAGCTATCAGGAAACATTACAAAGATATGGAATACAGCTGGATGAGGAGCTTATTGTTAGAAACGGTACATTTTTTCCGGAATTCGGAAGCAGGGCAGTGGATATACTTTTCCGGCAAAGAAAAGTAGAGTGCGATGCAGTTATGGCAAGCAATGACGAGGTAGCTATACAGATTATGTATGAATTAAACCAATACGGTTACCTTGTTCCGGATGATGTAATTGTAACTGGTTTCGATAACATTCTAGGCAGTCAGTTTTCTTTTCCATCGCTTACTACTGTGTCTCAAAACATTAGTTATCAAGCAGAGCTTGCTGCACAGCAGATGTACTCCCTTTTAGAAGATGAGGATGTCCAAGAATGGATACAGCTTCCTTCAAGGCCGGTGATACGGCAGACATGCGGATGCTTTAAGCCTGAAATACAGCATGCCTCTGTAAGCAGTCTCTATATAAGCATGAATTCTTCAATTGCCATAGAAGAAAAACGCAGTCAGCTTAAGGCGAGGCTGCACCGTATTATGCAAATTCGTGCTGAAGATACTGAGTCAAAAAATCGTATTGATAAATTTGTTATTACTGGGGTTTTCGGCGCTGAGGATGAGTATCAAAATAATTTTCTTAATCTCCTAGATAGCATTTTGCGGCTCTGGGCTGTAAAGGGCTATGATGTCACAAAGTGGCAGGAAGGCCTTTCTGAATGCAGAAAAACCATACTTTCCTGTGGTTGTATAGAACATGACCGTGATGTTATTGAAAACTGCCTGCATGAGGCCAGGGTTCTGATTAGCTTAGCTTCAGAACGAAAATACAGCTGGCAGATTGAATCATCTGAGAGAGTTAAGAAAAAAGCCAGAAGCATTGGCAATAGCATAATTTCAGCTTTTGCTCTGAAAGATATCTATCAAATACTATCTGAAAGACTTCGGGAAATAAATATAACTGAATGTTTTATTGCTTTAACAAATAAAGATCTAGATACAAAAGGGAAGGCCCTTCTTTCATTTGTTTTGTCAGACTCAGGTGAATACACGCACCTTGCGGGCAGGGAATTCCAAGTGAGCGATCTACTTCCAGGGGAGATCCTGGGTGCAATTCCGGCATATTCCCTGGTCATACTCCCCTTATCAGTAAAACAGGATGTTCTTGGCTATATGGTAGTTAATGCTGATCCTGAAATGGGTGAAGTCTTGGAGTACTTCAGGGGAATCCTTTCCAATGCAGTAAAGGCTGCGTTACTCGTTGAAGAGGTAGAGGAGCAAAAAATGACCCTTGAGGAGAAGGTCAAGCTCCGTACAAAGGAACTCTTTGAAAGTGAGCAGAAATATAGAACATACTTCCGTGAATCAATTACTGGTAATTTTATTTTGGATCAAAGAGGGGTAATTCAAACCTGTAATAAGGCTTTTGCAAAGATTTTCGGCTTTGAAAATGCAAACTATGTGCAGGGTAAGAAGATTGGGGATCTTATTTCAACAGCGCAGCTTGAAGAAATGAAACAGCTCTTCTATGCACAAGGCAGGCTGGATTACTATGAGGCAGAGCTTATACGGGAAGATGGTGCGAAGATAAGCATAATTGTTTCAATTGTTGGAGAGCCTGGGACAGTTCACAGCTATTCACAGATACGCGGGTATGTATTTGATATTACGCCGCGAAAGAACCTGGAAGATATGCTTCGGCAGTCCCAGAAAATGGAAGCCCTTGGCCGGCTTGCAGGTGGGGTGGCCCACGATTTTAATAATCTCTTAACTGCGATAAACGGATATTCAGAGCTTCTACGTGATACATTGGAAGAAGAATCGGATTTGCATGAGGATGTTCTGGAAATAATTAAAGCAGGCAAACGGGCAGCAGCTTTAACAAACCAGCTGCTTGCATTCTCTAGGCGCCAGGTAGTTACTTCTCAGCAGCTGAATTTGAATACAGTAATACTAGAGCTGCAAAAAATGCTGAGGCGGCTCTTACGGGAAGATATCAAGCTTATTACCGACCTTAAGCCCCAGATTGGTGTAATAGAGGCTGATAGATCGCAGCTGGAACAGGTGATTATGAATTTGGTCCTAAACGCAAGGGACGCGATGCCGGAAGGCGGTGAGCTTCGGGTTATGACAAAAATGGAACACCTGGAAGAAACCCGGTATAAGAAAGAGTTTTTTATGCTTCCAGGCAGCTATGTTGCATTAACTATTTCTGATACTGGAATTGGTATGGATGAAGAAACAGTTCGGCGGATATTCGATCCCTTTTTTACTACAAAGGAGCAGGGTGCTGGTACTGGTTTGGGATTAGCTACTGTGTACGGCATTGTGAAGCAAAGCTCAGGACAGTTGGAAGTAAACAGTGTTCCCGGAGCAGGAACGAGTTTTGTCATCCATTTTCCTGTAACAGGGGTTAATGATGCAGAGACAGCAGGCCATCAGGTCACAGAGCTCTCAGGTGCTCATGGAACTGAGAATATTCTCGTAATAGAAGATGAAAAACAAGTACGTAAGTTTATTTCCCGGTTATTAACATACAAAGGATACACAGTTACAGTAAAAAATGATGGTGAGTCCGGTATTAAAACACTAAAAAAAGCAAAAAAATCTTTTGATCTTATCATAACGGACATTATTATGCCTGGAATGACCGGATTTCAAACTGTGCGAAAAATCCGGGAGGAGCTCAAAGACCGGACACCAGTACTTTTCATGTCCGGATATACTGAAGAAAACATACGAAGGAATCAAATGCTCTACAAAGAGGGCTCGTTTATTGCAAAGCCCTTTACTTCCGAGAAGCTGATTCGCATGGTAAGAGACATTCTAGATTCTGCAGAAAAAAGTTAGAAAATAGTCCTGTTTTTTTAGAAATTCAGCGATCCTCAGACTTGATTCTTTTGAAGGAAAATGTAAATTTCCTGGGACAATTGATCAGATTATCAACCGTAGAAATGGGGAGGACGCTTATCAAACGGTTTGGAATATCAATAATGGTTATGGCATTTTCTGCATGTGTACAGAATCCTGCTGTAGTTGAGGTTGAAAGAGAAGAACGCCAGCAGCATACACAGCTTGCGGCTCAGTCACTCGATTTTGAAGTAATGAATAACATTGATCCCGAAGAAACAAATGACCTTGTTCTTACTCTTTATCGAAATCCTGTCTCCAGGGTCCGGGTTATCGATTTCTTTGTTGCATTAACCGGTTCGCAGCAGATAGCGCAGACAGTGCTTCAATATGCTGATGAATATAACATATCCCCTACGCTTGCGTTTGCTCTCTCTTGGGTAGAGAGTAGATATAACCCCTATGCGGTTAATCATAATTCCCGCTCAATAGACAGGGGACTATTCCAGCTCAATTCCCGTTCTTTCCCTGAGCTTGGAATCGAAGACTTCTTTGATATAACAACGAATGTAGTAAATGCAATGGAATATCTTAGTTTTTGTCTGGAAGAGGGGGAAACTGAGGTAGTCGCACTTGCTATGTACAATGCAGGAAGACGCGGTGTTGATACTGGTACCCCGCGGAGTACCCTTGTGTATATCTCGCGAATATTAGATTATCATGCAGAGCTTGAAGCCAATTTTTCAGAGCATATGTGGCGTTTAAGCAAAAGGAACCAAGAGCTGCGGGAACGTAGTGAAATATCTTACAGGCTTGTGGTAGATGAGCAAACCCTGTTAAAATAACCTATCTGAATAAGCTCCGGAGAAAAAAATGATTATTATCCTTCAGAAAGATGTTAAAACTGAAGAAAAGTTCAGGATCCGTGAATTCCTTGTAAAGCATGGATTCAAAGTAAAGGAAATTGTCGGAGAAGAAGAGACGATCTTCGGAGCAGTAGGCCAGATGACAATTGATCACAGGGAAGTGCTGGTGCTGCCGGGTGTAGACCGGGTAATACCGATCAGCAAGCCCTATAAGCTTGCTTCCAGAGAACTGAAAAAAGAAGATACGATCATAAATATCGGCCCTGTCAAGATTGGCGGTGCAAGAATTACTGTCATTGCCGGTCCCTGTGCAATAGAGAGCAGAGAATCTATTCTTGAGGCAGCATATGCTGTGCGTGAGTCAGGGGCTGTAATGCTACGGGGCGGAGCGTTTAAGCCTCGTACATCTCCTTATTCTTTTCAGGGGCTTGGGGAAGAGGGGCTTCGGTATCTGAAAGAAGCAGGAGATGCTGTAGGAATACCTGTTGCAACAGAAATTGTTTCAACTGACCATATCCCGGTTATGTCAGAATATGTGGATGTCTTTCAAATCGGTGCTCGGAATATGCAGAATTTTGAGCTTTTGAAAAAGGTCGGAGCGTTAGGAAAGCCGGTTATTTTGAAGCGGGGTCTATCGGCAACTATTCAGGAATGGCTCATGGCTGCTGAATATCTCATGGCTCATGGTACTGATGATGTAATTCTCTGTGAAAGAGGAATCCGGACTTTTGAAACCTATACCAGAAACACACTGGATCTTTCTGCTATTCCGGTTGTAAAAAAGCTTAGCCACCTCCCTGTTATTGTTGATCCGAGCCATGCAACAGGTATTAGAGAGAAAGTCCCGCCAATGGGACTTGCTGCAGTAGCAGCTGGAGCAGACGGGCTATTGGTAGAAGTCCATCCAAGGCCTGAGAAGGCAATGTCTGATGGTGCTCAGTCGCTCTACCCGGAACAGTTTGAAAAACTCATGCGTGACGTTGAAGCACTTTCTCCAGTGGTAGGAAAAGAGGTAGCACGGCTCCCAAAATCCCGGTCTGTACAGATTTCTGTAGAAAAGGCAATAAGCGAGGATGTTGCTTCTCCACATCTGCAGGTTGCCTTTCAAGGGGAACGAGGTGCTTTTAGTGAAATGGCTGCTGAGCACTTTTTTTCTCAATCAGATCATACAGCACTCCCCCAGCAGCACTTTAAGGATGTTTTTGAAACAGTCCTGGCCGGAGATGCGGATTTCGGAATTGTGCCCATAGAAAACTCGCTTGCAGGCTCTATTCATGAGAATTATGATCTTCTGTTACAGTACCCGGATATTCATATTGTGGGAGAGCAAAAGATCAGAATTGAGCATTGTCTAATCGGTCTCCCTGAAGCAGAAATAGCACAGATAGGGAAGGTTTTTTCCCATCCCCAGGGTCTTGCTCAGTGTGCAGATTTTTTAGAAGAGCACCCTTCGTGGCAGCGGGTACCATTTTATGACACAGCAGGTTCTGTTGCTCATATTGCAGCGGAAAATACTTCAGGTAATGCTGCAATTGCCAGTAGGGTTGCAGCAGAAGCATATAATATGCAGATCCTTAAAGAGGGCATTGAAACAAACCCCCGGAATTACACCAAATTCTTTATTATTGCGAGAAAAGAACGGGATTTAGGTTTTGTTCCGAACATGGTCTCTTTTGTTTTTTCTACTCCGGATGAACCTGGAGCATTATTTGCCTGCTTAAAAGTCCTTACTGAGGCAAAGCTAAATATGAAAAAGCTTGAGTCCAGGCCTATTCAGGGCAAACCGTGGCAGTATATGTTTTATGTGGATGTGGAGATCCCTTCAGAGGACTACGATATAGCCCCTGCTATCCAGAATCTTAAAGAGAAAAGCAGAGATCTTCGGGTGTTAGGCCAGTATAGATCGTAAGTATCAGATATTAAGACGGGTTGGTTTTAATTCCCAATTTCTTCATCTGTTCGAATTCCTCTTTTTCTGCAACATACTCGTGTTTCTTTTGGTTTGCCTTTGTCATACTGTTCTTAATTGCATTCAGTTCCAGTTTTATTCCTCTGAGTTTGTTTCTCTGTTCCCGCGGTATTTCAGATTTGAAAAAAGTATCTAAAGCCGCCATTCTCCTGTGGAGGAGCTGAACTTCTTCCAGGTTTTGATTCAAAAAATCAAAGAGCTGGTCTTCCTTTGCATTGCTTAGCTTCTTAAAAGCAGGAGACATCTTATTATTGAATCCGGACAAGAGCTTTGCTTTTTTTTCTGCTTCTTCGATAAACTGGTAAAAGTTTAGCTTCTCAGTTTTTGTTGCTGAAGTTGTAATATCAAAGAACTCTACTTCATAAATGAGTTTAGTATTTTCCCCTTGGACCATCTTTATAATCCAGTTTTTTAGCATTTCTCCAAAACTTTTTTTTCTGCTCGAAAGCAAGTTGCTGTTATCTGTCAGCTTTTTCACAGCATCATCAATCTGATAGGTTGCGCTTGCAAGTACACGCATTGCTTCAACGAGATGGTGCTTAAAAGTGACTTCCTTCTCTTCCTGCTCCGGTTTGTTTGATTGAACTGCGAGCTTTTTCAGAAGCGATGTTTGCAGGGTTTGGGAATCAGGAGAATGGTCTTCATCGAAAATCTCGCGGATAAGCTCAGGGTAAAAGGGCTTGTCCCCCAAGCGCTGGCTGAATCCACGTTTGACCAGTTTCATTGCTTCTTCCGGCTTTCTTGCAACAACACTAGGATCAAGGTTTATCTGGGAAATTACCTCTTCCCGCACTGTGAGTTTGTACTCTTCCCTGTGAAATCCGGTCAGTGCCTTTAAAATGGAGAGTGCCTGTTTAGAAGACTTGTCTAGTTGAGTAATCGAGTCTGATATAATTCCGGTTGAGAGGTTGTCCGTACCTTGCTTTACCTTGTTTAGCAGCTCTGCTAATACCCTGGTATTTAAACTGGTTGATGATTCAGAAAGGCTGGACCACCGAATATATTTTGTTAAAGCTATCAATTTTTTTATGCGCTTTAGTGAAAGGAAATTGATACTGAACTGGTAGTAGTTAACGAGAAATTCCAGCTGAGATTCATAGTCGGATAATCGTACAGAAATAGCGTCAGCTTTCTCTGACTCCAGAAAAGGCCCTTCTGCAGGTGTAGATACCTCGGATATCTTTTGATCATATTTATAGGGGTCTTCGTGGATCAGCCCCTTTCTCATGAGAACATTAAAAACAGCTTGGAACGAGGAATACATAATTTGATATTGTTCCTTGAGTTTCGGCAGCTGCTTTTTTTCGATAAACTCTTTACGCTCTTCTATTACACGAGCTAGTTCATCTTGAAAGTTGTTATTATCTGTCATATTCTTATCCCAACGCTTCTATTATCGGACATATTGCCCGAACAGGCAAATTTTAGGTAGTATTTTATGGGAAATATACAGAAATTTCAAAAGGAAAAGCTAATAATCGGTGTTTTATTGAGTAATCTTGATGAAATCTCATCAGTTAAAGCATGGCTGATTCCGGAGTATGGAGAGATTGACTATGAATCTGAGCCGCTTCTGTTTACCTATACAAAGTATTACACAAAGGAAATGGGCACCGAAATTTACCGCATATTCCTATCGTTTAAGAATCTTATTTCCCCTGAACGGCTCTCAGATATTAAAATATTTACAAACACCCTTGAACAGCGCTTTGCTTTTGCGGGTGCGCGAAAGGTGAATCTTGACCCTGGTATTCTAAACAATAGCAGGCTCATACTTGCCTCTACAAAAGATAATGTACAGCGGGTTCCTCTTAAAAAGGGGATTTTTGCAGAGATTACTCTCCAATATATGCATGGCGAGTTTGTCGATCTTTTTTGGACATATCCTGATTATAAAAGTGAAGAGTATAAACAAATTCTTTCAGAAATACGAAAAAAATATAGCCTGCAGCTGAAGCAGGAAGAAAAATAGCCGCGTATTAATAGGTATGTACCGAATTATACTTTTTTCTATTGTTTTTACTTCCTGTTCTGTGTTTTCCCCAAACACTGCTGTGGATATAACAGTCCAGGAGGTTCCTTATGTTTGGAAGGGTTTGGAACAGCACCTGAGTTATTCCCTTTTTGTGTATTCACCCGACGGTCAGGTCCAAGAGTTTTGCCTGAGTCCGGGAGAAGTGATCAGATATGAAGCACAAAAAAACTACAATACTGCTTTTTTAGCGTATCCTGAATATCAAGGTCTCCCTCTCCGTTTTCGGCCCGCAGGTTCTGTATGGCCGGATGGTTTGACTGAGGACGGAGGGTTGGTGTTAACCTGGGACCAGGGCTCCCTTGCAGCAGTTGTTGCTAAAACTCAGAGGTTATGCAGGGAAACTGTAAATACCGGGAGACTGAGTTCAGAGATTGCAGAACGCTGCATGGAGAACCCCTGGGCTTTTGATATTGACCGAACCTGCAGGGCTTTGTCGGAAAGCGGTTTTTCTGCGCGGCTTCTTGATCCCATTGATCCGGTGGATGTTGAGATGTCTTTGCCCGCAGGCTCGTGGATTTTTACCAATCCATTTCTGCCTATTCTCAATGCAAGGGGAGAGCCGGAAATGTATTCATTCATCTCCGGATATTATCAAGCAGTTTCTATTGATACATCTGCCTATTTATCCTTTCTTATAGATGAGGAAGGGGCTGTAGAAGTTCTCCGCTTAGATGTAAATAATTTGTGACTTTGTTGGTATTTCCGGGCCCTGGGAAGTAATAATTACATCGTTTTCCAAACGGACCCCGCCTGCTTCCTGGTCATACAGGCCCGGCTCTATTGCAAGCACCATATTCTCTTTCAATTTCATGCTGCACTTTTCTCTTGTTCTAAATACAGGCAGCTCATGGGCTTCCAGGCCGATACCATGACCCAATGCGTGTGGCATTGAATAGCTGTTTTGCTTGAAAAAGTCCTGAATTTCACCAGTGATTTTCGTGGAATCAGCCCCAATTATGCATGAGCGGACGGCTTTTTTATAAGCTTCTTCCACAAGACTGCACATGGTGCTTTGTTTTTGGGAAAGGGGGCCGCTGGCAATAGTCATGGTGATGTCAGTCCGGTAGCCGTTATAGTTAACGCCAAAGTCAATAATAGTAAGGCCCTTGCTTTGAATAGAACCGGAGGTATAGGCTGGAAATGCGTGTATACCCCAGCTTCTTTCAGGTCCTGCGCAAAGGGTTTCAAATCCAGTACCTTCGCACCCCAGTTCCCTGCATCGTTTTTCAATATGCATTGCTGTATCGAATTCTGTTTTTAGTGTACCTGCTTTAATTCCTGAAACAATTTCTCTCCGGATTTCTTCAGTTATTTCCCATGCAGTCCTGTATGTTTCTATCTCTTCCGTGGTTTTTACTGAGCGCATCTCCTGTAAAAAAGTGCTGAAACCATGATCCTTACATACAGTACTGATTTCAGGAAGCTCTTTCTGTAACTCCAGCATGAGAGGGTAGGGGGTTGAGCTTTGGAATTCTGCCTTTTCATTCGCAGCCTTTTTTAGTATATGTTTAGAAGCATTGGTAATTTTTCTTTCAAAATCTGTGTATGGGATAATTTTACTGCATACAGCTATTTTTTCTGCAAGGTGAAGGTCCCATGGAACAAGGATTACCTCTCCGGATGCAAAGAAAAAAAGCAGAGCATCCCCTGGATGCCCTGTAAGATACCGTATTGATATATTCCGTCTGCCCTCTGTGTCTTCAAGTACTGCTGCTGCAAGTCCATGCTGTCTCAGATATTGGGCTGCAGCTTCTTGTCGTTTTGTATATTCATTCATTAGCTGACCACTATGTTTACCAGTTTATTCGGCACAGTTATCACTTTACGAACTGTCTTTCCTTCTGTCCACTCAGCTATTCTCTCATTTGCAAATGCAAGACGCTCAAGCTCGTCCTTGGGCAGGTCCCGTTCAACCTGAAGTTTTGCCCGAACTTTACCATTGACCTGGACTACTACTGTGAGCTCTTCATCCTTGGTCAGCTCTTCCTGCCATTGAGGCCACTCTGCATTGGATATCGATGCTTTATTTCCCAGCTTCTCCCAAAGTTCTTCACCAAGATGGGGGGCATAGGGCGCTAACAGCTGGACGAATGGCTCCCATATTGCTCTGGGTAAGTCATCAATCTTAAAAACTTCGTTTATGAATATCATCATTTGAGCAATTGCTGTGTTGAATTCAAGGTTTCCGGTGTCCTGGGATACCTTTTTTATAGTTTTATGGAGGATCTTCAATTCGTTTTTTGTTGGTTCTCTGTCAGATAATTCTCGTTCAGATGTACGCCATACCCTATCCAAAAAGCGGTGGATTCCCGCAAGCCCGGAGGTGGACCATGGTTTTGATGTTTCAAGCGGTCCCATAAACATTTCATACATACGCATTGAGTCAGCGCCAAAGTCTCTCACAATATCATCAGGGTTGATAACATTTCCCAACGACTTTGACATCTTCACTCCGCCTTCTCCAAGAATCATGCCCTGGTTCACCAGGCGTTGAAACGGCTCATCATTTGCAACAAAACCGAGATCAAAAAGCACCTTATGCCAAAACCGTGAGTAGAGGAGGTGAAGAACAGCGTGTTCTGCTCCTCCAACGTATAAGTCCACTGGCATCCAGTAATCAATCTTGTCTTTTGCTGCAAATTCTTTTTTATTGTGGGGGTCAAGGTACCGTAGATAGTACCAGCAGGAGCCTGCCCATTGGGGCATGGTGTTTGTTTCCCGTTTTCCCGGTCCTCCGCAAGATGGACATTCGGTGTTTACCCAGTCTTCAATTGCTGCTAAAGGAGATTCTCCTGTGCCTGTAGGTTTATAACTCTCAACCTCAGGCAGCTTTAGCGGCAGCTTGCTCTCAGGTACAGGTACTATACCGCATTTTTCGCAATGTACTAATGGAATTGGTTCACCCCAGTACCGCTGTCTTGAAAAAATCCAGTCCCTGAGCTTGTAGTTTACCGCACGTTCTCCAAAGTTTTGTTCAGAAAGCCATGAGATAATCGCTTCTTTAAATTCTGCTGTCTTCATTCCTGAGAACTGTCCGGAGTTTACTGCTATTCCTTCTTCTGTAAATGCTTCTTTTAAGTCACCAGCTTTGCCGTCTTTTGATACGACTTGGATAATAGGAAGGCCGAATTCTTTCGCGAACTCCCAATCCCTTTCGTCATGGCCAGGAACAGCCATAATAGCACCTGTACCATAGGAAATGAGGATATAGTCGGAAATCCAGATAGGAATTTTCTCTCCATTTACCGGATTTACTGCAAATGCGCCGGTAAAAACACCGGTTTTTCCTTTTGCAAGGTCTGTGCGTTCGAGATCGGATTTTAATTTTGCTTTGTCTACATAGTGCCTTACGTCTTCCTTTTGCTCCTCTGTGGTTATTTCTTCAACAAAGGGGTGCTCTGGTGCAAGAACCATATATGTAGCACCGAAAAGGGTGTCCGGTCGTGTAGTGTATACCTCAAGGGAATCTTCTCTTCCTTCGATCTGAAATTTAACATTAGCACCCACACTTTTCCCAATCCAGTTTCTCTGCATTGCTTTGATAGAGTCTGACCAGTTGAGTTTGTCTAGGCCTTCAAGGAGCTTCTCTGCATAGGCAGTTATTTTCCGCATCCACTGGCGCAAGGGTTTACGCTCTACCGGATGGTTGCCCCGTTCTGAACGTGGGCCTTCCGGGGTGTTCAGTACTTCTTCGTTTGCAAGCACTGTACCCAACTCTGCGCAGTACCACATCGGGATTTCTGCTACATAGGCGAGACCTTTTTTATACAGCTGAAGGAAAATCCATTGGGTCCATTTGTAGTATTCTGCAGTGTGAGTAGAAACTTCCCGAGACCAGTCATAGGAAAATCCAAGAGACTTGATCTGCTTGCGGAACTGCTCAATGTTCTTTTCAGTAGTTACTTTTGGATGGGTGCCTGTCTGAACTGCATAGTTTTCAGCAGGAAGCCCGAAAGAGTCAAAGCCCATTGGATGCAGGACTTTGTATCCGTTCATTCTTAGATACCTGCAGTAAATATCCGTAGCTGTATAGCCTTCAGGGTGGCCGACATGGAGCCCCTGAGCTGAGGGGTAGGGAAACATATCCAGTACGTATTTTCTCTTCTCTTTTGGCACTGAAGGATCTTCTTTTACTGAAAAGGTCTTGTTGTCCTCCCAGTATTTTTGCCATTTCTGCTCAATTTTGGTGAAATCGTAGTTATTCATAATTGAAAATATCCTTTACAAGGTTGATGGTCAATATTGCCACTGTATCCGTAATTTTATCCAAAGAACACTGTTTTGACAATGCAGCGGACAGGAATTCAGTAACCCTAAAAAATACGGTTCTTTAAGCTGGTGTGTAGAGATAACTAGTATAGGGCTGTGTAATCTTTGAATCCTTGGAGGGGTTCTCTCAGCGTTTATCCTGATATTTCCATGCCTGCTATCTGCAGATACCGATATTATCAAGCATTACAGAGTATTCTTCATCCAGCTGGGGAAATAGAAAGGATATTTCTGATATTCTATGAATATTAACGTCAGATTCACTGATAAATGCTGTTGCCGGTATTCTGCATGTTTGGTAAACAGGTATATGCGGTTGTATTGAAAGTGCTTGATACAGCAGGTTTTGCTCGGTTTCTATTTGCGGCATTACTGGAGTGAAGTCTGTTACTATTGCTGAAGCACTTCTTCCCGCTGTATCGCTCACTGTTATCTCAAGTTCCAGAAATACCTCGTGAAAATCCTGGTCAGCAGGGTGCGCGGGTTCCTGAAAGTAAGCAATGTCAAAGAGCAGAGCCTCTTCCAAAGAAAGCCGCGGCACAGATACCTGGTACCTTCCCGGGGTTTCTGGTGAAATGGTCAGATGAAGGACCCGTTCACTATCGCCGTAATGCGACAGTGTTGGCGCGCCTTCGTGCCAGCGGAGTATAGATTCCGCCTCACTAATACTTCCAGGAATGGACGCTGTTTCAGGATCCGTATCTTCGTTAAAATCTGCGATAGCCTGAAAGTATGGTCCCTGGTCCCTTGTGAATACATATGTTTCAGGGATCCATTCTGCATACCTATTCGGGTCTTGAAGGAAGTTGAGATACTGCGTGTTACCAAAGAGCGATAAATCTAGAAATGCAGATGCTGTTGTTATTAGGTACTGCTGCTGGGCTTCAGGGCTCATTCTATATTGCTCGGGTTGAAAAAGGGATGCAGGGAAAATGATATCCGTGCTTCCCCACCCGGTATTCCAGGAATTATGATTAGCCCCGTAAACAAGCATGGCGAAGCGGTAGGTGCTTTCTGCAGATACTGCATCATACTGCTCCAACCCGTGAAACTGTTGAATGTCTCTGTCATGGGTTCCGTGAAGCACTAGGTAGCATGTGTTTTCCAGATGGAATTGTCTGTCGTAAGAACTATACATAGAATTGGTAGGAGAAAGAGCAATGACTGAATCAATATCCGGAACATCGGGGAGCTGGTATGTAGCTTCTCCAGGCAGCCTGTCAATTGTAGCAAGATAGGCTGCAGCAGCAGCAGCCTCTCCGCCGCGTGAATGACCGATTACAGCGATTCTGCTTATATCGGCCTTGTTGTAGAATGGGTTTCCAGGAGTTTCTGTCCATTCCTGCCAATTGCGAAGGTGTTCTAAAAGCAGAAGCGACCGAATTTTTATATCGTTTTCAATGCCTCCGAACACTACATCATATAAACTCATATTGAGAAAATTTTCATCTATCGATACTGCGATGTAACCTATACTTGCAAGATGTTCACCAAGGTATCTGTATCCTGGATCCGAAAAATCCTGCATTTGATGATTTCCGTGTACAATAAGAACAAGGGGAAACCTCCCATCACCTTGGGGGTACCATACCCTGCCGTTTATTGGGAATGCTTCAGGGGTAAATCCCCAAAATGAGGTACGAAAAAACCCGGTAATACCAGACCATCCCTGTATAACCGATGAAAAATCTACAGGGTCAGTCCTTAAATTTACATATTCTGAGTATTCGCTTCTTAGCTGATCTGTTCCTGTTCCATAGTACATTTCTAATACATTGTACTGCCCTCTTTCGCCCGGACTCTGCACTACCGGTGTCTCTACCATTGAAGCGGGAAAGTGCATTTCAGCCGGCTGGGTAAAGGCTGGGATAATCCAGAAAAATACAGAAAATGTAATAAGTACACTGCTTGAAAGAATGAGCTCGAGAATAAGAAAAATCTTCTGTGCATTTTTCAGTTCTCCGAAGCTGCCGGAAATAAAGATGAGGAGCGGTGTGAGCAATAGAATGATGAGAAAAAGCAGTACAACACTGAGAACAAGACCAATGTTTTCAAGTTGAAGCATTACTGCACCAGTAAAAACAAGAAAGAATGAAAACGCTGCAGCAATGGGGAATGATATATGCTTGAACAAGGCTTGTAAAAGGAGAAATACAATAGAGATAATGAATACGAGTAAAGGAAAAATGAAAAGAAGGAAAATTATAAGGAAAAACCCAGGGCCGGCAATAATTTGAGAAAAACTGAAATTGAGCCAAATAATGAATGCAGATATAAGTATGCCAATGCTTAATTTATGTTCGACTAGCTGAAAAGGAAAAATGGTGTTGAAAACACCTAAAAATGCTTTTCCAATACTTTGAATAATTGCTTTCATATGTTTCTCCTGCTAGACTATTCAAACAGCTGTTCACACAGCTCGGATTGTTTGTAGTCTCGTTGTATACGTTTTACCATAGCTCCATAGGAAATACCAGAATCATTTTTATTGTATTTACCAAATAGGCATTTTACACGATAATACTAGTAGCCATGTTTTGGAGATATTGCCTATTATGAAGTTTTTACAGTCCTTCAAATTATTCCGACTGTCTACTCCTGCAAAGGTCCTGTTCAGGCAGGAGGCGGTTATTGCAATTTTACAGGTGCCGGTTTTTACCTATATTCTTTCTGTTGTTCTTCCGCCAACCCTTGTTCATCCCGGGTTCTTCATAAGGATAGCTCTAGCTGCTGTTAGCGAAGTTATTGTAAATATAATATTTAAAAAGTTGACCTTTTCTTGGTATGGCAAAGCACAGAAGGAGCTAGAAAAAGACCAGCCTGATACAGAGCTTATGGGTAAGGCAAAAAAAGCAGCCTTCTCATATCCAGTTATTGATGCGCTGTGGATGCTCAGGATATTTTTTTTCGTGAATTTAATTGTTTTTTTTCCCTGGTTTTTTATTGAGTCTGCAGTTGCGTACATTGTTTACGGTAATCTGGTATTAACTGCTCTTCTTCTCGTTACATTGCCTATTTTCTTCTCAATTACTGAAAAGGAGTGTGCCAGATTCCTGGGTATACCTGTGGTAGAGTCTATTCACATAGACACGAAGAAGCTTTTAAAAATCAGTCTAGGATTCCGTTTGCTTTTCTCAATAATCTGTTCGGTCCTTTATCCGTTTATTATGTTAGCCACACTTATGGCGTATATAAATGCAGGTATTTTTGCAATAGAAGGGGTTGCTCCTGTCTTTCCGGTACTTTTCATTTCTGCAGTGCTTTTGCCGGTAATTGTGGCAGTATTGCTTGTATCCAATATCAAAAACTCGCTTAATGAAATGAGTGGTGTAATGAAGTCTATTGTAAAAGGCAAAGGTGATCTTAGTGTACGGGTTGTGCAGAATACGAATGACGAGCTTGGATACTTGGGTCATTATTTTAATGAGTTCATGGCTTTTATGAATTCAATGATCAATGATATCCGCCAGGTTAGTGAGAAGACAGCAATAAATTCACTCACCAATGCTGCGTTTTCAGATGAAGCAGCAGATTCCCTGAACAAAATGAAGGATGCTGTAGAGGGAGTGAAAGTCCGTACGGGCGAGCTGAATGATGAGATTAACCGGGTATCTGATCAGGCTCAGGAGGTGGCAAGGTTTATTTCCGAGCTTGCTGATCTTATCAAGCTTCAATCAGCGGATATCGACGAGTCAGCATCTTCGATCCGTACAATGGCGAAATCTATTAAACAGGTAGCAGGAGTGGCGGATGAGCAGCAAAAGAAGTCCTCTGAATTATTGCAGCTTGCTGAAGAAGGCGGAAAGGAGATGGACGAGACAATAAATGCTATTATCCAGGTCTCAGAATCAATCGGTGTTATCAGGAAGATGATGAAGATAATCAATAAGATTGCAGCCCAGACAAATATGCTTGCAATGAATGCAGCAATAGAAGCTGCGCACGCAGGAGAGATGGGACAGGGGTTCAGCGTTGTTGCTGGTGAAATCCGTGAGCTGGCAGAGGACACTAGTAAAAATGCAAAGGAGATCTCTGGGGCTTTAAAAGGTATTACTGAGTCTATAGAGCGTTCAGGTGAGTCAACCAAGCATACAGGAGCAATCTTTTCGAATATTGTAACAGGCGTTGAAAAGATGACCAATGCAATCGGCTCAATCCATCACTCCACAAGCGAACTCTCATCCAATAGTCAGGATATTTCAACAGTACTTACCAGGCTGTTGGAAAAGACTGAAGGTGTTGAAAAGAATTCCAGTGACATGGAAGAGCAGATACGGTCAATTGCGGATTTTATTGGCAAAATGCGGTCTGTTTCAGGAAACACCTATGAAAAGACCCAGGACATTGTAACTAAAATTAGCCAGGTCTGGGATTCTCTTCAGCAGCTCTCAGATGTGCGTATAGAAAACGCAGAAAATATCGCAAAAATTGAAGGCCTTGTTAAACAATTTAATACAGAAGTATGATACGATAGTGCAATTTTAACGTAAACATAAGAGGTGTCATTATGGCGCAATCTCTTCCTTTCTGGAAAAAATTGATGTATGCGGCCGGCCAATTTGGATGGTGTATTGCAAGTTATGGTGTCGGGAATCTGCTTACGTATTTTTACATGCCCCCTGAATCAACAGGTGAGGCTGTATTCCCTGTGTACATTTTTCAGGGTTCCATTTTTCTCGGGCTCACTATTATCGGAGTTCTTGCTTTTGGGGGACGGGTCTTTGATGCAATTACTGACCCGATAATTGCAGGGCTGAGTGACAGGTCTACATCCAAATTTGGAAAACGAAGGACCTTTTTATTGATTGGTTCTATTCCCTTTACCCTGTTTGCAATCCTGATTTTTATTCCTATTGTTCCGCAGCAAAGTGTTGTGAATGCAGTATGGGTAGCAGTATGTATTTTCTTATTCTACCTTTTTTTTACTATGTACCTTACCCCGTATTATGCACTCCTATCAGAGCTCGGCCACTCCCCAAAGGAGCGCCTCCAGTTAAGTACAATTATTGCAATTACCTGGGCGCTTGGTTTTATGGTTGGAAGCCAGGCATATGCGTTTCAAGGGCTATTTGAAGGATTCGGTTTTTCGCCTACGAATGCGTTTCAAATTGTAATTTTGATTTTCGGAGGTGTAGGCCTTGTAACAATGCTCTTGCCTGTTATTTTTATTGATGAACATACTTATGGAGATTACCATGTTTCCAAAGAGGGATCATTCGAAGCAGTTGTCTCAGCTTTAAAGAATAGAAACTTTCTCTTTTTCACATTCTCTGATCTTGTGTACTTTCTTGCACTCACGGTTATACAAATTGGAATATCCTATTATGTAATTGTGCTCCTTCAGCTTCCGAAAAACATGGCTTCCCTGTTTATGATTGTTCTTTTCATTGTAAGCTTCGCTTTTTATGTTCCTGTTAACCTTACTGCGCAAAAGCTAGGCAAAAAAAAGGTCATTGTTTTTGGGTTCTTCCTTTTTGCGCTTGGGTATCTTTTTATTCTTTTTATGGGCCGAATACCCTTTATGCCTGCAATTGTACAAGGGTATTTTATTATGGTTTGGTGCGCGGTTCCTATGGCAATTTTCGGTATTCTGCCGAATGCAGTAGTTGCAGATGTAGCTGAAGCTGATGGAATTTTGACTGGCAACTATAAGGCAGGGGTGTTTTTTGGTGCAAGGGGGTTTGTACAGAAGCTTGGTATTTCCGCAGCAAACCTGATCTTTCCCTCACTTCTGCTTCTTGGCAAGAGCGTCCAGAATGACCTGGGCATCCGCCTCAGTGCTGTGGTTGCATTAGTTTTTTGTATTGCAGGATTGGTAATATTCCTTCAGTATGATGAAAAGCATGTGCTTGAAACGCTCGCAACAAAAGAACCTTTATCTCAGGAGGAGCTGGAGGAAGTGCAGGATGAATAGTTCTGCGGGCTGATTGCTCCGAATGTAGGCGATTTATTTTGAAAGGTATAGGAAGAAAAAATGACTATTAATTACAACTATGGAAAAGGCGAACACCGCAACTGGATTATCGAAGAAACAGAATTTCACCCTGAATACCAGGGAAAATTTGAAACAATATTTAGTTTGGCAAATGGGTATATGGGTACCAGGTCTGTAACTGAAGAACCCTATGCCGGTCAGACCAGAGGCACGTATATTGCAGGACTTTTTGATGAGTTTCCGGGAGAGGTAACTGAACTCCCGAATCTTCCGGACTGGACTGGAATGGAGCTGTATTTACAGGAAGAAAAAATGGACCTTCTATCAGGCAGCGCACAGGAGTACTCCAGGCGCATAGATTTGAGAAATGCCCAGCTTGTCCGCGATTTTATCTGGACATCTCCGAAAGGCAATAAAACAAAATTCATTTTTAAACGGTTTCTGTCCCTATCGAACCTACATGCTGCAAATATGAAGGTTGAAATTATTCCCTTAAACTATTCCGGAAAAATAACACTGGTTTCAGGAATTAATGGCCAGGTAACTAACTCCGGTGTACAGCACTTGCTGGACTCCAGAGTTCGGCAGTACAGCGAAGAAACGATCACGCTTTCAACGAAGACTCAAGAGTCCGGTGTTTGTATAACAGAAGCCGCATCATTTGCTTTTTCTCAAAACGGAAAATTCTTTGTTCCGGATTATACAATGAAGATTGACAGGCGGTATATTGCTTTTCAATTTGAATTTGATTGCCTTCAGGGTGAGCCTTTGTCTTGCGAAAAATATGTGGTCATTTATACAGAACGGGATCCTGAATTTTCTGAAGGAACAAGCCCTGAGCAGGTAGAGGAAAAAGCCCTTGCAGACTTAAAAGAAATAAAGACTCAAGGCTATGATGCTCAGTTTTCCGAACATGTAAGTGTATGGCAGAAGGCATGGGAAAGGATGGATATAAAACTGGATGGTCCGGACTTTGATCAGCTTGGGATACGATTCAGCTTGTACCATATGTATCAAATGACTCCTTTTCATGATGATAGAATCAGTATAGCTGCAAAAGGCCTTGCGGGCGAGGGATATAAGGGCCACGTTTTTTGGGATGCAGAAATCTTTAATATTCCTTTTCATATGTACGTATTTCCTGAAATGGCGAGAAAGCTTCTTACATACAGGTATCATTGCATAGAGGGTGCGAAACAAAAGGCTCGAGCAAATGGATATTCAGGCGCAATGTTCCCCTGGGAGAGTGCGGCTACAGGGGAAGAAACAACACCAATGTGGTGGAGTGTGGACCTAAAAACAGGTGAGCCGATCCGTATATGGACCGGAGAAAAGGAACAGCATATAACAGCGGATGTTGTTTACAGTATGTGGCAGTATTTCCAGATAACCGGAGATACTGATTTCTATGAAAATATATTTCTGGAGATATTGTTTGAGACATCCCGTTTCTGGGTAGACCGCTTAGAATATAATTCTAAGAATGATGTATACGAAATCAATGGGGTTATTGGTCCTGATGAATATGGTGAAAACATCAATAATAATGGATATACTAATTTTCTCGTGCGGTGGCAGCTGAGAAAAGCAGCAGATACGGTGAATTATCTGAAATCCGCGAATCCCGAGCTTTGGGATCGAGTGTCAGCAAAAATTCGATATAATGAGGAGGAATCTTCATTGTGGGCATCACATGCTGATAAACTAGTATTTACCATTGACCCTGAAACAAAGATTATCAGTCAATATGACGGATTTTCCATGCAGCCGGAAATAGATGTTACTCCATTCCGGGGAGAAGTAAATTCGATCTTGAAAAGGTACGGATGGGAGGAAGTTGTCCATTCTCAGGTTGTTAAGCAAGCAGATGTGGTTATGCTTCTGTACCTTATGGAAAAAGAATTTTCACGGGAAATACGGGAAAACAACTATAACTATTATGAATCGAGAACAGTCCACGATTCTTCTCTTAGCCCTGCTATGCATGCAATTGTCAGCTCAAGACTGGGGAAAACGGACCAGGCATATGACTATTTTCAAAGCTCATTAGAAATTGATTTTGGAAAAAAGATGAATTCCTCCAATTCAGGTATTCACGCTGCCTCGCTTGGGGGTAATTGGCAGGCTGTTGTAAATGGATTTGCAGGGGTCCGCGTGAGTGAGGCAGGTGCACTGTCTGTTAATCCTCACTTACCGCAACAGTGGAACTCCTTGGAGTTTACAATGACATTCCGGGAGTTCTTGTTACAGGTAAAAATAAGCACGACCCGCATGAACATCATCCGCATTGACACTATTCCTGATGTACTAGTTCTCTATTCGGGTGGAGATGAACACCATATCAAGCAAAACGGCGCTATAGAAATAGAATTTACGTAAAAAGCTGTTGACAGATAAAGAATTCGGGCGTATGATTTTGTTGAAAGTAAAGGAAAACGTTTTCCCTGTGTGCAGTGCATTGATCCTTTTTTTTAATCAACATTGAAAACGTTTTCCAATCAGAAAAAAGGAGGGTTTTTATGAAACCGCGAAAATTATTTATACTTCTCACTGTCAGTTGTTTGCTTTTTACTGCAAATCTTTGGGCAAACGGCGGCCAGGAAGAAGAGACCGGACCTGTTGAAGTACGGATATCCGGATTTGGAGGAATTGACCAGAACATTGTGGAAGAGCTTCTGAGCAATTTTGTGACTCCGGTTATTGAAGACGAAGGAATAAGCGTTGTGTACGAACCTGTTCCGGAAAATTATGAGCAGAACCTTATCAATTCTCTGTCTGCAGGAACAGCAGCAGACCTGTTCTATATGGACATTTTCTGGGCACGGAATGTGATCAATACCGGAAGGGTAGCAGCCTTAAATGATTATATCGATGATTCAGATATAATTAATGATGGTGATATTATTCCGTCTCTACTTGATGCATTCACAATTGATGGAGATGTCTATGGTATACCAAAGGACTTTAACAGTCTTGCACTCTTCTTTAATAAGGACATCTTTGATATTGCAGGGGTTGAGTATCCTGATAATGATGACACCTGGGAAGAGCTTGAAGAGAAGCTTGCACAGGTCATGGAAAACACAGAAGACATGCATGGTCTTGCTGTTCCTCCAGATTATGCCCGGATGGGTGCATTCAGCTTTGCTAATGGATGGCAACCCTTTGAAAACGGGGAAACTAATCTTATGGATCCTGCTTTTGTAGAGTCTTTTGAATGGTATACCTCATTAAAAGAAAATGGTACTGGTGTTGTTCCAAATGATATAGGACAAGGCTGGGGCGGAGGCGCTTTTGCGCAGGGCAATGTGGCAGCGTGTCTTGAAGGCGCATGGATACTTGGGTTTCTGCGCGACAATGCCCCTAATCTTAACTACGGCGCTGTTATGCTTCCACAATCGCCAAACACCGGTGAACGCGGAAACTTTATATTTACTGTAGCCTGGGGTATAAATGCAGGCTCTGCAAATACAGAAGAAGCATTCCGGGTTGTTGAGTTGCTTACTAGTCCTGAGGCACAGCAGTGGGTTTTGGAGCGCGGCCTCGCGATTCCGAGCAGGGCAGCCCTCAGTGATAATGAATACTTTGACCAAGACAACCCTGAAGCCCAGGCAAATAAAATCGTTTTCATGGGCGCTTCTGAAGGTAATGTGCTTCCCTATTTCTTTCATGAATACGGCGGGACATGGATGGAACCCATTAATTCAGCTCTCAATGAAGTGTTCAGCGGCCAGACAGAAGTAAATTCTGCACTTGAAACCGCGCAGCAGCGCTTGGAGCGGGATGTGATGGATTAGAAGGAAGTCAAAGGTCCTGTAAGTAAGGTACTGTTCTGCTTTGTTTGTTTGAAAAAGGAACAACAGCTGGCTTACAAGCAGAGTAAATCAGAACTTCACGCTGACAGGACTTTCATAACGGTGTGTCAGTTCTCTGGCACACCGTCTTTCTCAAAACCCTGGAGGTTACTATGAAAAATGAGAATAAGAAAAAAACCAACTGGTTGGCACTAAAAGAAAAGGCTGCTCCATGGATTCTCCTGCTACCCTTTCTTTTTGTGCTGATTGTCTTTTTCGGATACGCTAGTGTCCGTGTTATTTATTTTAGCTTTATGGATTATGATCTTTTTAATCCGCCGCAGTTTGTAGGGTTTCAGAATTACATTGATCTAATCGGAGAGTTTCTCTTTACAAAGGCCCTGAAAAACTCGCTCACCTTTGCAGTGATTGTTACATTTACTCAGACAATATTTGCTATGCTCCTTGCCTTGGCAATGAATCAGAAGCTGAAGGGGATCCGGTATTTCCGTACACTCTATTACATGCCGAGCATTACTTCCAGTGTTGTTATTACGCTTATTTTTATGTGGATGTTCCAGAGGCAAGGGCTGATCAATTTTTTAATTACGCAATTTAATGCACACCTTTTTAATATTGGGATATTCATTCTTTTCGTAGCAGGGTGTCTTTTTCTGTTAAACCTTCTAGATCTTGCGCAAAAAAGAAAAATGACAATAGTTGACCCTGCATATCTCCTTATTTCCATATTTGTAACTAGTTTGGTGTTTATTCTTTTCAGTAGATTGGGTCTTATTTCACCAAGAGATATTGAACAGGCGAATATTATTTGGTTCAACACTCGGGAGTCTGTACCCAGCTGGCTCGGCCCTTTTGCGTGGCCCAGGCCTTTGGGCGCAATAATGATGCTGAATATCTGGACCACCATACCTACTTTTATGCTTCTCTACCTTGCAGGGCTTCAGGATATTCCTAAGCAGTTGTATGAGGCTGCAGAAGTGGAAGGCGCCAATGGGTTTCAGAAGTTCTTCTACATAACAGTGCCCCAGTTGAGTAATATTACCTTTTTAGTAGTAACCATGGGGCTTATCGGAACTCTTCAGATGTTTGACCAGGTTGCTATCCTCGGTAACCAGGCGCCGCTAGAGTCGGTTGTCACCCTTGCATACTATGTTTATAACAACGCGTTTCCTTCATCTGCTATCCCGAATATCGGATTGGCAAGTGCTGCTGCAATTGTACTAGCAATAATTACTTTAACTGTTGTTGTTATTCAGCGCCTAATTCTGAAAGAAGGGAGGGACTAGAAAATGAGTAACCCAATTGATAAACGCCACCCTGCGTTTGAAGAAGAAGTAGTAGGAAAAGACAAGGTATCTCATGAAGTTAAACAGAAAATATATGATGAGAAAAGACGGAGATGGGCAAATGTTGCTGCTATATATGTGTTCATGCTGTTTATTTCTATTGTATTCATGGGACCATTTGTTTTTGGTGTAATATCCAGTTTTAAGGATAATGCTAATGAGTATCCTCCAAGGTTAACTGCCGAGCAGCTTAAGGTTAAAAATTGGATTGGTGCATTCTCACTTGCTAGTCAAGCAGGAGGCAATGGATGGGTAGGTGAGTTTCAGCCTGGGCACACCATTACGATGGAGATGACATACCTGTATCCAGCCGGAAGTCAGGTTAATCCGCCGGAAGGGACGGTTCCGAGACGAATGCCAGGGTCCGGAAGACAAGCACTGAGGTTAGATCAGGAATTTGCAGCTGATTTTGTTGCAGTTAATGATGCAGTTGAGCTGGACCGTACTACAGTGAATGAGGGTGTCCAGGTTACATGGGCAATTACTGTGCAGAATAACTCGGATTTGGCATTTCGCCATGTGCCGTTCGATGTTCTCATAGATGCTGATGTGGAGTTTGTGGATGCAACACTGCATCCTAATAGAGTTGAGCGGTTGGGAAGGGTTCAAAGTTGGAATAATATTGCTGCAGGAGTGTTCCCATATATCTTTAAAAATTATAACAGGGTGTTCAGTGAAAATGTCTCTAGACGCACCGGCATTCCCCTCTTTCTTAGCTGGATTTTCAATAGTTTGTTTCTCTCAGTTTCCCGTATGGTAACTACTGTTCTGTTTGCGTCAATGGCAGGTTTTGCCCTTGCTAAATTCAAGTTTACTGGCGCAAGAGCAGTTTTTTACTTAATGCTTTTTTCAATGATGGTGCCTCCACAGGTAATATTTATATCGAACTATTTAGTGCTTAGGGACGGTATTTTTGGAATTACCCAGATATTTGGAGTGGATAGTCTGTTGAATACTTTTACCGGTTTGATTATATCAGGTTTAGTAAATGCGCCTGCTGTTTTTATTATGAAGCAATTCTTTGAAGGTCTTCCTGATTCTATGATGGAGGCTGCAAGGATCGATGGTGCAGGTACTTTTAAGATCTTTTCATCTATCATGCTGCCAATGGCAAAACCTGCTTTAGGTGCAGTAAGTATTTTAACATTTCAGGGAGTGTGGAATGAATTTTTCTGGCCCCTTGTTGTTATTACTTCACCTGAAAGTAAGTTTCCACTTACTGTCGGTCTGTTGAATTTACGGCAAATGTACGGAGCTGGTGCAATGGATTGGGGCCTTATCCTTGCAGGTGCGATTATTTCTGCATTACCGATTGTTATTCTGTTTTTTATATTTCAAAAGTATTTTGTGGAAGGCGCAAGCTTTTCAGGAATTAAATAAAGTAAATTGCCGGAGCTCCGGTTCCGGCAATCCTTTTTCTAGGAAAATTGCCGAACACACTACAACAATAGAAGGAGCGGAGAATGGGCATTAATTATAATGCAGGAACAGGCAATGAAAAAAATTGGATCATAGAAGAAACAAATTATCGTCCTGAATATTCAGGAAAATTCGAAACGATTTTCTCGTTAGGAAATGGATATATGGGCTCGAGGTCTGCCACAGAGGAAGCTTATGCCTGCCAGAGAAAGGGAACCTTTATTGCAGGCCTGTTTAATGCCTTTCCTGAGGAAGTGACAGAGCTGGTAAATATACCGGATTGGACAAATGCTGAAATTTATATCCGCGGTGAGAGAATGAATCTGCTTTCAGGAAAGGTGCTGCATTACTCACGCAGACTGAATATGAAAGCAGGGACAGTTACCAGAAGCTTTACGTGGGTTTCGGCTTCCGGAAAGGAAACACAGTTTGAATTTGAGCGCTTTCTCTCTCTTGCAGACCTTCATTTAGCAGTACTGAATATAAAAATCCGACCGGTAAATTACTCTGGTGATATACAAATACTATCAGGTATCGATGGTCAGCAGACAAACTCCGGTGTGCAGCATTTCCTTGATGCTGCGCTGAGGCATTATGAAAACGGGAGTATAGGATACACGGCTAGGACTACGGCATCTAAAGAAACACTGTATATAAATTCACATTGTATGGTGAGTAGCAGCGGGGAAATCGAAAGCACTTCCCATATACAAACTGATCGGCGTTACATTGCGCAGGATATCCGGGTAACTGCAGCAGAGAAACAGGAATTTTGTTTTCAAAAGTATACGAGTTTCTGGACAAGCAGAGATAGGGAATTTATTCATGAAAAAGATGTGTCTGCCTCAGTATTAATGGAGCGTGGTAAAAAAACAATAAACGCTGCGAGGGAGAAATCCTTTCAAGAGCTAAAGAAAGAGCATGCGATAAGGTGGAGCCGAATCTGGGACCGTATGGATATTCAGATTGAGGGACCGGATTTTGATCAGCTGGGGCTTCGGTTCAGCATGTTCCATATGTTTCAAATGGCTCCGGTTCATGATGATAGAATCAGTATTGCTGCAAAAGGATTATCAGGAGAGGGGTACAAAGGCCATGTGTTTTGGGATGCTGAGATTTTCAACATTCCGTTTTACACCTATACCTTTCCTGAGCATGCTTGTAGTTTGCTTACATACCGTTATAACTGTCTTGATGGGGCACGCAGGAAAGCCCGCAGTAATGGATGGGCTGGGGCAATGTTTCCATGGGAAAGTGCAGCTACTGGAGATGAGGTCACCCCGAAATGGGGAGCCGTAGATATTAAAACAGGAGAACCGATCCGTATTTGGACAGGCGAGCTTGAGCAGCATATTACTTGCGATGTTTTTTATGCAATGTGGATGTACTGTAAGATAACCGGGGACCTTCAATTTTTCTATTCAAAGTTTTTAGAGGTGATGATCGAAACAGCCCGTTACTGGGTAGATCGTTTGGAATATGATGCAGAAACAGATGTCTACGAAATTACCGGTATTATTGGACCGGATGAATTCGGTGAGAATGTAAATAACAATGGTTTTACGAACTATATGGTAAAGTGGCAGCTGAAAAAAAGTTTTGCTGTTTCGGAAAACCTTTTCCAGAATGATTCTGCTTCGTGGAAACAGATAACCGAAAAGCTTAAGCTAAAAAGGGATGAACCGCTGCATTGGAAAGAATTGGGGGAGAAGCTGGTTTTCCGGAAATACTCTGATACTGGAGTGATAAGTCAGTATGATGGGTTCTTTGATTTACCTGAGCTTGATATAACCAATTTCAAAGGCAGGGCAGGCACAATATTTACAAAGTATGGGTGGGAAGAAGTAATACATTCTCAAGTCATTAAGCAGGCCGATATTGTTATGCTTATGTATCTTATGGAAGAGCACTTTGATGCAGAAACCAGAAAAGCAAATTGGGATTTTTATGAAAGGCGTACACTTCATGACTCATCCTTAAGTATGGGTATGCACGCAGCTGCAGGAGCTCGGATGGGCGAGGTCAAAGAGGCATACCGCTTCTTTCTGAGAAGTTTAAAAATAGATCTTGGTGAAAATATGAAATCTTCCGATCCAGGGCTGCATGCTGCCTCTTTGGGAGGGAACTGGCAGGCAGCTGTGAATGGTTTTGCTGGGATCAGGGTGTCTGTAGAAAACGGTCTTTCGGTAACCCCTAATCTCCCGGAAGACTGGAAACGGATTACATTCTGTTTTCAATATAGGTCAGCAACTATTCAGGCTGAGATTAGTCATGAAAATATCCTGCTTACACGCTTGGATAGCTCTGATGAGGTAATTTGTTTAACAGTTTTGGACAGGGAGGTGGAGTTGTCTTCCGATCTCCCTGCCAGGATCGATGTCCGTCCCTGAAAAGGGACGGATGCAGATCCTATTGCGAAAAAGAATAGAGCATTATAGAAAGCGGCTCATACGGTCTAAAAGTAGAAAGGAGTTCTGCCTGCTTATAGAGCTCATTAAGCGGAGTCTGCGGCTGGAACTCCTGGCTGAACGCTGAAACAATTATCGACGGATTAACTATATCCTGCATCTGATATGCGTCAAATAGGATAAGTTCGATTTCGTCTGTGTTTAGTAGTTCTTCCATCTCATCAACAGCTGTTCTAAAGCTGCCTATAGTGTCTATGAGTCCGTTTTCAACTGCCTGAGCTCCGGTCCATATTCTGCCCCTGGCAATTTCATGAACTTCGTCATAGGACATCTCTCTTCCTTCTGCTACAGCATTCACAAAGGTTTCATAATATGACCCGATCGCTGCCTGTAAAGCCTCCTGTTCTTCTTCTGTAATTTCTGTTAAGGGATTCTGTATGTGTGACATTTCCCGAATAGCAACACTCTCAGTTTCAATATTTAGCATATCCAGTAATCCCAGGATGGAAAAATCAATAGTAATTACTCCAATTGAACCGGTAATTGTGTTTTCATTTGCTACGATTCTGTCAGCGTAACAGGAAATATAATATCCTCCTGAAGCTGCAGCTGAGCCCATTGATACTACTACAGGTATCGGGTTGTCACCTTGAGTGCACTCCCGTATCTCTCTGGCAATAATATTGGATGCTAATGTAGAGCCTCCGCCTGAGTTGACTCTAAGTATAATCCCGCGAATGTTGGGGTTGTTTCTGGCGTTTCTAATTGCCTGTACGAGGGTATCGGATCCAATGGTTTCCCCAGGGGTGCCTCTGCCTGTGTGGATTGCGCCGGTAGCATAAATTACAGCTACCTGATTCAGATAGTCGTCTGCCCAGTCTTGTCTGTAGGCTTCAGTAAAAGACTGAAAAACAAAATTAGTATCTGGAATTTGCTCTCTGATTGTATCTAAGAGATCATCATCATATAAAAGTCCATCTACTAATCCTGCTTCATGAGCCTGGTCTGCAATTAGGTAGGGTCCGTGACTAAAGATCTCTTCAACTGCAGCTGAAAGCGCATTTCCTCGTCCATTGCTAAGTGCAGTCTCATACGTTATCTGGAGACTTTCCAGTACTGCGGTTATGCTCTCCCTTTCAGCATCAGTCATATCAGATTCTGTGAAACTGTTATATGCTGTTTTATATTCGTGACTTTGGTAATTGATAACCTCGATTCCATACTCAGTAAAGAGATCTGCTAAATAGATATTTGTGGATGACATACCTGTTATGTATACAGAACCTGCAGGATTCAGATATATTGCATCAGCAACAGCAGCAGCTAAGATGTAATTCATAAGGTCAGCATATTCAAAATAGAAGATGATAGATTTCCCCTGTTCCTTTGCGTATTGGAGTGCTTCCAGTATTTCAAGGAAATTCGCAGAGTCAGTTGAAATTAGATTGTTATTAAAAATCAGACCCTCGATTGTTTCATCTTCTGCAATACTCCGGATCTCAGAAATAAAACTTTGAACCGTAATAGTGGGAGTATCAAAAACCATAAAATCACCCCCTGTCTGATACGGTGATTCTGTGAGCTCGGGAAGCTCCTGAAATTCCATGAAGGTATTTCCCATGTTATCCAGTGCACCTTCGTATCTATGGGAGCTGAAAAAGAGTGATGCTCGAAAGCCTGAGTAATCCATAGCTGTATTCAGTGAGTTTTCAATTTCAGTTTGGGTAGTTCCCATCCTTGCTGCAACTGTGAGGGAAATGTTGCTTGTATCTGTTTCCCAGAAACCATCAATTAACAAGCCGTCTATAGGTTCAATAGAAGCACCGATTAATGGGTTCGTAAAGGTAAAGCTATTATCCATTTGGATGTCGCTGTATACAGTAAGTCTGTGCTGGCTTCCTGCAGTGAAGGCAAGGGGGCGCAGGGCTATGCCGATGTTTTTGTCCATTGTTTCATCAGCATTCTGATTTACTCTAACACCTAGGGAAACAAAGTCCATTGGCCGAAAAAGCATACTGGAATGGTATCTTGCAGTACCGAAGTTTAAATTATCCCATACTGCACCTGCACCAAAGTAAAGGTTCCGTATTAGAGGGAATGAAAGGTTAACAGTGTTTTGCCAAACACCGTCTCTATATGCATGAAAACTGCTTAAAAAGGGAGATATGGAATTGATATAAAATGCTAAGGGCTGGTTATCCAGAATTTGTGTCCAAGACTCTGAGTAAACACCAAGTCCCAAGCCGGAGATATTCCTTGCTGACAAGAGGGCAGGGTTGTTTACTATAGCAAAAAAATTCTCTGAAGCTGCAACCGGGTACCGGAATTCAGGTACATCTGCTGCATATGAACAGAGAATGGTTCCGACAAATAAAATACAAAATAATAAACGTTTCATAAAACACTCCTTCTGTGGAATCCTGTCTATAGTAGTCTGTATCTTAAATATACATTTTTCAACAGGAGGTATTCATTTTATAATATAGAAAACAGAAAAAGGTAGAATTATGGTAAAAAAAACTGATGTCATTACAATAGTTTTTTTTTGTGCTCATCTTTGCAGCTGCAGGTTTGGGTGTGGGCTATGCGGTTTTTACAAAATTTGCCGGTGAATATATCGCGATCGGCCGCTTAATAAGTGGTAATCAGGGAAATATTATCGGTGAATTAACTGAAGCTGTGTTGAATATTGAAGAGATACGGCGGAATATTCTCCTGTGCGGCGCAGGGGGAGCAGTATTGGGCTTAGTCCTTGCTCTTGTTTCCAGAAGATAAAAAAACATTGTGAGTTTCTTTATTGATGATATACTGTTTTAATAAGAAAGAACAATATAAATAGGGAGTCCAAACTATGGAAAAAGATGTATTTACAATCAATCAGGATGACTGCACTCATTGCGGTACGTGCTACAATGTTTGTACATACGATGCAATCACTGATGACTGTGGTACCTACACAATTGATCCTGATAAATGTGAAGCTTGTGCAATGTGCGTTGACCAGTGTCCGGTAGATGCTGTAGCTGCAATAACAGTAGAAGTATAACCAGCCGGCGCCTTTCTGCCCCATCTTCATTTTTTTTGCTGAAAACAGGGGAATATAGAGAATTTCAGGGAAAATCCTTGACTTATAAGTCGTATAGTCATATGATGACATTATGATAATAAGAATAAAGGAGAACAGTATGAATACACTGGCAAAAAAGGTCTTAACCCTTGCAATTTTTCACCAAAGCCTTCATTGGTTTTCAATGGGGTTTCTCATCCCTATAACTGCATTGTTTCAGCTGGAACAAGGGCTTTCTCTGCTCCAGGTAAGTCTCAATATGGGCATCTACTCAGCAGTGATTATGCTCTTAGAACTACCAACCGGAGGGTTGGCAGATGTGCTTGGAAGGAAAAATGTATATCTTTTAGCACTTGCGGTAAAGCTTGGCGGTTACGCAGTTTTCCTTTTTGCACAAAATATGGCGCTCTTTCTTGTTGGATTTGTTCTGCTGGGTATATTCAGGACTCTTGCTTCAGGATCAATTGAAGCACATTTTATTGATGAACTAAAAGCTGCTGACCCGAATCTCGACCTACAGCAGGCTCTTGCTAAAATGGAAATATTTATTCCCCTCGGACTAGCCCTAGGTGCTCTTACAGGGGGTATTCTCCCTGATACTGTTGGAAGGATATTTGAAGGACACCCAGTGTTTACCATTTATACAGTGAATATACTCGCCTCTCTGTGTGGCACTATTTTTCTCGCAGCATTTACTGCCTTGTTTGTTCATGAGACCTGGAGAAAAGAAGAAAGCCAGCAAGTCCAGGGGTTCTCAGCATTCAAAGATGTACTCTCTACAAGCATTACCTACGGTTTGAAAAATAAGACAGTGCTGCTGCTTGTTATAAGCAGTGCAGGCATGGCATTTGCGGTTGCAGGACTGGAAGCATTTTGGCAGCCCCGGGTTCAAAATATTGCAGGAGAAGAGGCCCCTAAAGTGATATTCGGTCTGCTCTCGTCAGGATATTTTTTTGCAGCATCCCTTGGCAGTGCTGTAAGTATTTGGGCGTGCAGGGTTTTCAAAAAGAACTACGCAGTTACTGCAGCAGTTTTTAAAGCCCTAACCGGTGCTGCGTTTATTGTTCTTGCTCTGCAAAACACTGTGCCTGGATTCGCAGTTTTTTACATGCTCCTCTTTCTTCAGGTTGGAGTGTTCACATCCCCCCATAGTACAATCCTTAATAATGTAATCCCTGCTGAAAAGCGGTCAACACTGCTTTCCTTCCAGTCCTTGTTTAATTATGCCGGAGGAATTGCGAGCAGTATTCTTCTCGGGCTTATTGCCCAATTTGTTTCAATACCTGCTGTATTCACTGTTGCCGGCATTGTCATGGCAGGATCAGCGGTTGTATACTTGTTTATTGACAGTAAAGATGCGCAAGGAGTAGGTAGTGGAGTTCAAAGCAGCCCCCAGAAAGCAGACATTAGCTGAGTATGTAAGTAAAGAAAGTAAAGACTCTATCCTGCGGGGAGAGTTGAAACCTGGGGAAAACCTCCCCACAGAACCTGAGCTCTCTCAGCAGTTCAATGTAAGCAGAGCTGTAGTGCGGGATGCAGCAAGAATGCTCTTAGCTCAAGGTCTGGTTGATATTCAACACGGGAAGGGAATGTATATTACTTCTTCCCAGCTTCCGGCATTTGGAGAGGCCCTGAAGACTGCTTTGCGTCGGGAATACGCTACAGTCTGGGATGTTGAAGAGTTTGAACAGATGCTCCTTCCTGAAATTCTGGCACTTGCTGCGAGAAATGCTGATCCAGAGGGAATAGAAAAAATTAGAAATAGAGTACGCTCCTACCTAAAGCAGTTCAGTGATGTAATGCGGGAAGCCGCAAGCGATAACCGGATGATTACAGATGCGGAAAGAGAGGCTTTAGGCAAGGGCGCTCTCAGCTACATGGATGCAATTTTCGAGGCAACCGGTAATAAGCTGCTCATGCTTATCGGACCTTCTCTGCAGTTGCTGCATAGTATGCGCAGCTGGGGGGAAGACGAGAGCGATGTTATTGATGCACCAGAGGAATCTATCAATATTGAATCCAGATCAGTGAATACCTTTGTGAAGATCATCGAGATGGGTGATCCGGAGCTTGCGAGAAAAGTTGGCAGCGAGATATTCAGCTCAGATCAAGCTATGGAAGAAGCAATGCGCAGGACTCCAGTATTACAGCATGTACATGTATCTATCCCAGTGGAAGATTTCCATAAAAAA
>CAYRYS010000002.1:72334-132907 GCA_964428555.1 uncultured Spirochaetales bacterium
ATAATTATTTCACAAAAACCCTGTTGTGCCCATGGGCACAAAGGAGATGACAATGGTCATATATAATCATCTGCAGAGATCCGGTTTGCAGGAGTTCGGTATACTCATTCCCATTGAAGATTTGCGCGCAGAAAAGACATACAAGTCTCTGCTTCAGGATAATATACTCGGTGATTTGTGGAAAATATGGGATCTATCTTTTGATCCGGTTGAAATTTCCAGAAGTGATTTGGAACTCTGTCACAGTCAAGAATATGTCAGGTCACTCTATACTCCGGAGCTGGAAAATAAAATAATTGCAGCGTTTGAGCTTGTAGACTATGCTGGAGGGTATCACCGTTATGATCCAGGCAAGGCGCTTTCTCCTCTATCAGACTTGAGAGACTGGATCCTGCGCAAAGCAGGAGGCTCTGTCCAATGTTTATACAATGCGCTTGAGACCGGCTTCTGTTTTTATACAGAAGGGGGGATGCATCACGGTCACATAGATTATGGATCCGGGTTTTGCTTAATTAATGATATTGTTCTTGCTGCACGGAAGGCACAAAAGGAAAGGGGATTAAAGAACCTCTGGATTTTAGATGTTGATGCTCACAAAGGAGACGGCACTGCGCATATGTGCCAATTCGATCAGTCAATTGTCACATTAAGCATTCACATGGGAAATGGTTGGCCCCTTGACTGTGGTGAGGTTCTTTCTAACGGAGCCATTAATCCTGCATTCATCCCCTCAGACATTGATATTCCTGTGTTTCGTGGAGAGGATAGTGCATATGTGTCTAAGCTTGCAGAGGGGCTGGAGAAGCTGAGCAGCTATCCAAAACCGGATGCGGCAATAGTAGTTATGGGGGTTGATCCATATGAAAAAGACCTCCTCCCTTCAGCTGCAGGATTACAGTTAACAGCTGAGCAGATGCTGGAAAGGGATATGCTTGTGTATGACTTTTTAGACTCCCTCAATATTCCAGCTGCATACTTAATGGCAGGCGGATACGGCCCGCATAGCTGGGAAGTGTATGCAGCCTTTTTGAAGACCGTGCTTCCCATTCGGATAGGTTTGTAAATCAGACATTCTCTTGCTACATAATGATAAGCCCGGTAAAATGAGGTATGGAAAATAAAATGAAAGTTTATCAGGACTGTAGGCTCTGCGGAAGAAACTGCGGAGTAAATAGAGAGGCAGGAGAAATCGGTATCTGCGGTGAGACTGGAGAAATGCGGATTGCTTTGGCAAGTATCCATCATGGAGAAGAGCCGGTTCTTACAGGAGAAGGGGGGTCAGGTACTGTATTCTTTTCCGGGTGTTCTTTACGGTGTTATTTTTGTCAAAATCATCAGGTGTCGCAGGAGGGAGTCGGAAAAACAGCTTCTCCTGAAGATCTTGCGGAGATCTGCATTGCGCTTCAGAAAAACGGAGCGAGCAATATTAACCTTGTAACCGGCACGCACTTCATTCCTTCAATTGCTGAAGGCTTGGAAATTGCCAGGAACAAAGGGCTGACTCTTCCTGTGTTGTGGAATTCTTCAGGCTACGAAAAGCCGGAATACCTTTCTTTGCTTTCAGAAGTTACTGTCTTCCTTCCTGATTTAAAAACACTTGACCCCAAGCTTTCGGAAGGCATTTTTCATGCACCTGATTATCCGGAGTTTGCCGCTGCTTGTGTAAAGTGGATGGCGGAAAACAGAAGTATTCAGTATTCAGATTCACTATTGCAGCAAGGGCTTATTGTACGGCACTTGGTGCTCCCTGGACAGTTAGAATCTACAAGAGGGATGCTCCAATGGTTTAGCAAGAACTGTAAAGGAAAGGCTTTGCTTTCACTCATGGTACAGTATACACCAATGGAACGTGATAGGAGGAAGCCTGAGCTTGTTCCGGATTCAAGGATCGACTTTATTGAGTATGACCGGATAATCGGTCTGCTGGAGGAATACGATATTGAAGATGGTTTTGTCCAAGAGCTTGATGTTGAAGATACATGGCTTCCGGATTTCTGCCAAGAAAATCCATTTCCTTCCAGCATGTCCCGTGTTGTATGGAGCTGGCAGAAAGGATTTGTATAGGCCTTATTCAGGACCGATGGTTGTACCGAAGAAGTCTTTGCCAGTAAGGATTTTCTCTATATTTTCAATATCCTTGCCTCCGGCAACAATGACCTTCAAGCCCATCTCTGATGCTTTTTTTGCAGCAACAGGATCAAAGGGGGTGTTTTTACCAGGTACCCATTCATCCCCAACCATCTGACGGAAGTCTTTCCAGCTCATTGCATCTACAGGTTCTGCGCTTGGGTCAACCTTAGGGTCAGCTGTAAAGACCTTTTCTATATTTGAAAGATTCATAACAGTATCTGCGCCTAAATTTTCTGCAAGTACAACTGCATCAAAATCAGTTGAAAACCCCGGCTTCCAGCCAGCTGCAACCAGGACCTGGTCTTTTATATCGTGGATAATGGTAGGGTCAGTAACAACCGGCTGGGTGCAGTAGTCTGTGAAGACTGCTTTAATTAATTGTGCATTCAGGCGGGTTGCCATAATTCCGATCCAATCCTGTTCAGAGGATTCGCTCTCCGGGATTATTTCCCGAAATGCCTTTTGATATACCCGCGCTGGGCCGCCGCCTCCGATAACAAGTACAACCTTTCTGTTTTTATCAGTATTCAGATAGCGTTGTAATAGGGTAAAGTATTTTGTTATAAAATCTGTATCAGGCTTGTCCGGGGCAACTATTGACCCTCCAAGGGAAATTACTGTGACCACTTTAGACTCCAAAAATAGCAAGTTTTGTTCGTAATGTGAAAAAATGATACAGGCGAATGGGAGAAAATGCAAGATACTTATTAAGGTGCCATTGTGTATTAAACCGGGGGTTTGCCTGAGGTTTTTGTAAGCGCCTGTTCAACCGAGCTTACAAACCGAAGAATATCCTCCCTTTTACTTTGCCGCCCAAGGCTGACTCGTATGGATGTTTCTGCCCTGTTCTTTTCTCTATGCATGTTCAGCAGTATTCCGGATGCTCCTTCAATGCTTTTTGTACATGCAGAAAAGCGGCTAACTGAGATCTGGTCTCTGCTCAGGTGGAACATAAAATCTTCAATATTAGTGATGTCCGGAAAGCTTAGGCAGGCAATACCCGGTGCGCGCATTTCCGGTGACTCCAAAAAGTAGGGGACTTTCTGCTTTGTTAGTAGCCTAATAAGCTCGTCGATTAAAACTTTTTGCTCTTTTAAGTCATCTTTCAGCTCTTCGGATAATATCTCTACTGCTTTGGTAATTCCCGCAATGCCCTGGAGATTAACAGTCCCGGGGAATAAGTTCTCCTGTTCGCTTGAACGGAAAGGTATCAGATCAATATCCTTTTTTACTGACAGAGCTCCGATTCCCTTTGGTCCGTATATTTTATGACCTGAGATAGTAAACATATCGCAATAAGGAACCCATGCGCTTGGTTCAAGCCGTGCTGCTGCTTGTACTCCATCAATAAAGACAATACCTTCTGCTGCTTTTATAATGCTGTATATTTCTTCTATTTGTTGTAGAGCTCCTGTTTCATGATTAACTGGAGAATATACGAAAACCGGAGTACCTCTTTTACCAGCACTCTCTGTAAGTTCCGCAAGATCCACTTGGCCGTTTCTATCTACTGAAAGTACGGTTATTGCCTTCGATCCGAGGGCGCGTAATAGGCGAATTGAGTTTTGGATGGATGCATGTTCAATGTTTGTAGAAATGAGATGACAATTCCCCTGGGTCCAAAGCCCATAAATCCCTGCGTAGACTGCTTCAGATCCGGAGGAACAGAAGTGGAGCAAATTACCGCGGTCTTGAAAGTATGAGTGCAGGACCTGTTCAGCTTCTGTGGTTATTTTGTCTGCCTGGGCACCATGAATATGCAAGCTTGAAGGATTACCCCAATTATTGCGCATACAGTGTTCCATTTTGCCTATTACCCGGATATCGACAGGAGTAGTGGCATTATAATCCAGATATATACTGCGTTTCGGTTCGGGTCTCAATCTTGCATTGTTTAACCGCTCGTGAAATTTGCATCTACATGGCATATGTCTAAGAGTAGTTTTCCAGTGAACATTTTGCAAGAGTAAGTTAAAAAAAGTTTTCTAAAAACGATATTTTCTGTGCTCTATATAAGACAATACTTTGTTCCTGACTGTTCCAGTAATTGGCATTTTCCGATTTTTTTGATATTGTTATGAAAAACACGTAAATGGGGAAGCTATGGAACCTAATATGGAATTTCCAGTGGATTTTAATTTAAGGATTATTTGTAATGGTTCAGATAATACTGCTGAATATTTTGCCTCTATTGCAAAGACCCTTGAACAGGTTGGAATTGCCTATGGAGAAATGACCGGAGAGGCGAAAAAGGGGGGGAAATATTATACAATGATTATTCCTGTCACAGTTGCAGACAGAGGGACATACGATACATTGTATAATTCTTTGCGGGAAATCTCTTTTGTAGCAGCAGCATTTTAATATATCTTATATATACCCTAATTAATTCATATCACGGCCGGAGATTTACATGGTAAGAAGGTACGAAAAAATATCACCTATAGAAAAAGAAAAACTGAGAGGCGGAAACGGTGTTGCCTCTTTGCGTACAGTTTTTTCTCCTGAGCAAATGCGCGATAAACTGAATATGTTTACATTGGTCTCCCTTCCCCCTGGGGCTTCTGTTGGCCAGCATGAGCATAGTGATGATAGCGAAATTTATTATATCGTGAAAGGAAGAGCCGAAGTAAGTGATAATGGTTCTCGGCAGACTCTGTATCCCGGTGATTCTCTGTTGACCGGTAAAGGAGAATCTCATTCGATTATAAATCCAGGTCCTGAGACTTTGGAATTCCTTGCTGTAATACTGCCGGAATAACCTATGATTTGGCCCTTTCGAAGAAAGAAAAAGCAAAAACCACCAAAAGACTCAATTGTCCGGGAAAAGTGGGAAACAAAGTTTTTTAAACAATCTGAGCCCCGGTTTCAGGAAACGAGGCAAGAGGGATATTCTGCTTCAATTGATAAACAAGGTCTGCATTTTTCGCTGGAAAAAAAAGATTTTTTTGCATGGCTTGAGAATGATTATTACAGATATCGGGATTTTGTGCTTGAAGGAGACTTTTCGTTTTCTCCGAAAAACGGTGATTCAAGTGCAGGTTTTATGTTCCGCTATGTAAATGAGTTTAACTATTACTACTGCCTTGTATCAACAGACGGCATGTTCAGATTTGACCTAGTATTTAACGGTACTCCAATGGTGCGTGTACCCTGGACTAGGCTTCCTGTTCCTATCAATAGAGATTTCACTCTGAGGGTTCTTGCCCGGGATACCAGGTTTACCTTTTTTGTTGATGCGGAATGGGTAGCGGAAATTGAAGATGAAGGCATTGATGCAGGATACATTACTCTCTGCGGTCAAAACTACAGCGAACAGAAGTCATGTGAAATAACAATATCCAGACTTTCTGTGGAAAGCAGACCAATAAAAGTTGAGCAGGAAAACCAGCGCTTTAATGATTACCTCTTACCGCAGCCGGAGTCGCGAATCCAGCTTGCGCAAAGCTTTTTTCGTACTGGACAGTTTTCCGCCAGCCTAGTGCAAATGAAAAAAGCGCTCCGCACAAAAAGTCCCGAGAAAGAGGATTTCGTTTTCTTGGCAGAAATATTATTTCATCTAAATATGTTTAGTGAGGCAGAGGAGACATGTGAAAAATGTCTCTCTGAATACCCGGATACGCGGGAAGCAGTACTGCTCTATGCAGAGTCACTTTACATGCAGAATAGGTACCTGAAACTAAGAGATTTCATGCTGGAAAAAATAGAACTCATCCCTGAGTCTTCTGCAGCTCATAATCTCTTGGGAAATGCCTATTTCGGTATTGGAGAGTGGGAAGAGTCAATCAAGTGGTATGTGAAAGCGTTTGAGATTGAGCCGGATATGCCTATCTTTATGATCAATGCTGCCTCTGCTGCTGAAAAAGCAGGGAAAAAGGAGTTGGCTCTTACCTATTATACAGATGCTTCAAGGCTCCTCTTTCGGCAGGAGGCATACGCAGATCTGGAAGATATTACAGTACGGATAAACGCCTTGGGTGTGGAATCTCCGGAAGTAAATGCTTTTCAAGGAAAAAAACTCTTTCATGAGAAAAAGTACCGTGAAGCTGAAAACATATTCACAAGGCTTATTGAGCAGGGGTATTCAGATAGTGCGGTGTATTATCTCCAAGGCGTTTTATTGAAAGAAGCAGGCAATCGGGGCAAGGCACAGGAACTTTTTTTGAAAGCTGCTGAAATTGAACCTGAGTATCCCTTGTACTGGTTCAGATTAGCTGAAAATGCGTTTCTTCAGGGAAAGAGTTTTTCGGACTACCTTGAAAAAGCTGCGGAGCTTTCTCCGGAAGATCCATGGGTTTTAAACTTGCAGGCTGAAAGAGCATTTCTTGAAGGGGATACAGAGCAGGCATTGGAATATATGGAAAAGGCATTTGCTCTGGAACCGTATGACCAGATAATACTCGGGAACTATGTGGAAGCACTCTACAGATCAGGATATAAGGACAAGGCTTTTGCTGTTCTGGACAGCTCCCAGGAAATGCAGGAATCGTGGAACCGCAGAGGGACTTTGTTGTCCAGGGAAGGCAGAATTCAAGAGGCTGCCCAGGCATATGAAAAAGCAATAAGAATCGGGCCGGAGAGGCCTGAAATTCTTGAGAATGCAGCTGCTGTGTACATTGAATTGGACAGATTCTCAGTGGCAGAAGAGTATTTATCAAAAGTACTGGAAATGACGCAAAGCGTTTCAGTCTATAACCGTATTGGTAATTTAGCATTGCTCAAAGGGGAAAGGTCACGTGCATTGGTAGCTTATAAAAAAGCTCTAGAGCTGGATCCGGAGAACAGGGAGGCTTTATTAAACATTGCTGCATATTACTATGATGTCCGTAACTTCAAAGAGGCCCGGCCGTTTGCTGAAAAAGCAGGAGAATTATATAATGATCAAAAAGCGCAGCACCTGCTCCAACGAATAGTGAGTAACTTGGAAGTTGCGTATTCCTGCGATTTGTGCAATAATACATGGACTGCTCCGAAGGAAATCCCGAGCCAGCCGAATTTTCGAGTCCATGGCGAACCTCCGGAAGATGCTCCAGCAGGAAAGTGTCCGAGCTGCGGAAAGGTGTACTGCATTAAATGTGCGAGCGGGTATCTGCATGATAAGCGCTTTGTTTGCCCTGACTGCAGGGAAAAGCTCAGCTTTTCGGATGAACATTTAAAGTATATATTAATGGGATTGATCGGCAAATCATCGACTTGACAAAGCAGACACTATCATTATTATGAAGAAAAAATTAGGAGTTGGAATCGAAATTGCATATATATAAACACATTATCTTCGGAATCCTTTTACTTATGGTCTCTGCTGCCGGGTTTTCTCAAGACATTACTACCGCTGAGACGTATTTTTCCAGCATAGGCGATAACTATGCGAGAATACAGGATTACCGCTCTCAGATTGTAATAAGCCAGGAAGATACACGGCTCTCCGGCATTCTCTACTATAAGCATCCTTCAATGTTGCGGCTTGATTTTTCGGAGCCTGAAGAGCAGGTGCTTGTTAGTGACGGCGAAAAACTCTATTTGTATTTACCGGATTATCGTGTTGTAATGGAACAGCGTCTCCGCCAAGGCGATACCGCGGATGTTGCAGGAATGGCTAGCAGGGAAGGGCTTGAAATTTTACAGGAGAATTACAGTGTTGCCTATGTTACCGGTCCGAGTCCTGTTCCTTTAGAAGAGGATTCTCAGGAAATGGTAGTGAAGCTTCGCTTGACGTGGCGGACTACAGAAGAAGGGTTTCGGCAAATCGATATAGCCATCGGTGAGAATGGATTAATTAGGAGAATAGAAGGTGTTACTATCGATTACCGGCAGGTGCGCTTCGATCTTTTGAATACCCAGACCAATATAGACATTCCAGACAACCGTTTTGAATATGAGCTTCCCTCAAATGCGAATGTCTTTGAAAACTTTCTATTTGAATTGGATGAATAAAAAATTATGGAATCATTAGGTGAAAAATTACGGATAGCAAGAGAAGCGAAGGGTGTAACCCTAGAGCAGGTAGCAAGAGATACGCATATTGCAAAACGTTTTGTTGTGGCAATGGAAAGCGAGGATTTCGCTGTGTTTCCAGGGGAGACGTATCTTCTTGGATTTCTGCGTAATTACGCTGAATATCTTTCCCTTGATCCTGATGAGCTGGTTACACTGTATAAAAACATACAGATCCAGGAACAGCCTGTCCCCATGGATGAGCTTCTGGATAATAAGGGGCCGAACCCTTTTATTATTGCTCTGATCGTTATTCTCGGTGTCGCACTCATTGGAGGTGTCGGGTACCTCCTCTATCCTGTTGTTCTGGATGCAGTACAGACGATGACTTCTCCAGCGGACCTTGAAGTACCGGAATCTGAGGGAGGGACCTTCCATCTTTCAGATGAAGGGCTTGAACAAAGGTTTATGGAAGGCGACGAAATAATTGTGCCTGTTAGAGATACTGAGTATACCTTGCTTGTGGAGTCAATTGGTAATGCGGTTACTCTGATTACACCAGAGGGAAGTAATCTTATTGCGCTAGATACTCAGCAGTTTTTTGACCTAAACGGGGATGAAGTTGCTGATGTAAGTATTCTGGTAAGCGACATTGAAGAGGAAGCCGGTGCTGCAATCCTCAGGATTGAATTGGAAGAGAGTGAACAGGAAGAACCTGGGGAGATTGAAGAAGGTGATACTGAGTCAGTACCCTCTATTGGAGAAACAACTGTTCTCTCCCGTGTAATTGAACCTATTGTTGTTTTAGAGTCTGACGAGGCCGAGCCCTTTACTCTGGATATGGCTTTCAACAAACACTGCTATATGCGGTATATAGTGGACGGGCAGCTCAGGGAAGAACGGTATTTTAATAATGGTGAATCATTCAGGATCGATGTAACACAGGAAATTATGCTGTGGTTATCAAATGCAGGTGCTTTCCGTGCACGGATAGGTGGAGAGACCTTGGATCTTGGCGGTCCTGGAGAAGTGTCGACCAGACTGATCAGCTGGCAGGAAGCTGAGGGCTTATATCAGCTTGTTATTCTCCCGGTGTACTAGCTTTTATTACATACCATATGCATTGTTACTAACTGAATGAGAGCTGGATACAAGGTCCGGCTCTTTCTGTTTCTATAGATGAGGAAAAAAATGACAGCGAAAAAGTCTTTTTATATTGAAAATCTCGGGTGTTCTAAAAACCAGGTTGATGCTGAAACAATCGGTACGTTCTTGGTAAAAGATGGATGGCATTGGAAAGAGAGTCCTGAAAAGGCTGAGGTTATTATTGTTAATACCTGCGGTTTTATTGGACCTGCAAAAGAAGAATCAATCAATACAGTGTTGGAGTACAGAAACGAATTTCCTGACAAAAAGATTGTTGCTGCAGGGTGCCTGGCAGAGCGCTATAAGGAAGAGTTGTCAAAAGAGTTGACGGAAGCAGATGCTTTTTTTGGAAATAAGGATCTTTTTCTTATTTCAAGTCTGCTTGAGCCGCTTTCTGAAGCAGAAGAGAATAGTTTGTACCCTGAAGAGCTGAAACTTGAATATCCAGAGCGTATACGTACCCTCTCTTTTCCAGGCAGTGCATATGTGAAGATTTCTGAAGGGTGCAGTAATAACTGCGCCTACTGTGCAATCCCGATTATCCGGGGAGGATTGAAAAGTAGAAACGAAGAGGCGGTTGTAAATGAGATAGCGGCACTAATTCGAAAAGGGATTAAGGAAATTATTCTCATTGGCCAGGATCTTGGAAATTTTGGAAAGGATACTGGTAAAGCCAGTTTTGTAAGCCTTCTGCGGAAAATACAGAATATTTCAGGAGAGTTCTGGATCCGAATGCTCTACATACATCCTGACCACTTTTCTTTGGAAATTGTAAAAATCTGTAAGGAGGATCCGAGGTTTCTTCCGTATTTCGATATTCCAGTACAACATGCCTCGAACCGGATTCTAAAAAAGATGGGAAGAAAAAGGACAGACAAAGAATATGCCGAGCTTTTTCACTATATAAGAGAAGAAATTCCCCATGCTGTACTGCGCACAACTATGCTCCTCGGTTTTCCCGGAGAGACAGAGGAAGACCTTCAGGATGTGCTTCAATTTCAGGATACTGTGGAGTTTGACTGGCTTGGTGCATTTGCATATTCTCTTGAGGAAGGTACAAGAGCCGGAGAAATGGAGAACCAAGTTGACCATGAGACTGCAGAAGAGCGAAAAGCCAAGGTTGAAGAGAAGCAGCTGCTTATTACAGAAAAGCGCCTTGACAGTTTTCTTGGGAAAACTCTGACAGTTATTGTAGAGGAAGAAATCAAGGAAGAGGATATGTTTATTACAAGGAGTTATGCCCAAGCTCCGGATGTCGATGGATTTGTTGTGGTAAACGGAGAAGGCCTTGTGCCTGGTGAGTTCGTGAGAGTGAGGATAACAGCAGTAAACGGGGTGGACCTGGAGGCAGAGATTGATGAATGAACTGCCTGATTATATTGCGCGCCTGAATCCAGTGCAAAGGGAAGCTGTTCTGCACCAGGGAGCGCCTTTGCTCATACTTGCCGGAGCCGGATCAGGTAAGACACGGGTGATAACCACTAAAATTGCATACTTTATCGATGTTCTCGGGTATGACCCGCGGTCGACTCTTGCAGTAACTTTTACAAATAAAGCTGCCCGGGAGATGCGCGACAGGGTTGCCCAAATGGTGCCTGGAAGCAATGAGGCTATGATCCGTACTTTTCATTCATTTGGCGCGTGGCTTTTGCGCCGGAATGCAGCGTTTTTCGGAATGAAGTCAACATTTACTATTTATGATGATGATGACATGGTCTCTGTACTTTTAACCCTGTATCCTTCATTAAAAAAAAAGCAGCTTAAGAAGGTTGCGCATATTATTAGCAGGGCAAAGGACTATTGCCTCGGCCCTGATGATGATTTGTCTTCCCTTACCTATAACTCAGAAATTAATACAATGTATGAAGCATATGAAAAACGCCTCCGGGAAATCGGAAATGCGGATTTCGGGGACTTGATTCTTCTTTGTGTCCGGCTTCTCAAGGAAAACCCGGAAGTTGCAGCCAGAATTGCTTCACGTTTTAAACTGATTCTGGTTGATGAATACCAGGACTCTAATGTTGCTCAATTCGAATTTTTAAAGCGCCTTGTTACCCCGGAAAGCCAGCTCTGCGTGGTAGGGGATGATGATCAGTCCATATACAGGTTCCGCGGAGCAGAGGTGCAAAACATTGTTTCGTTTCCGGATGTTTTTAAGAATACCAAGGTGGTACGGCTTGAGCAAAACTACCGCTCAACGAATCGGATCCTTGAGCTTGCTTCTTCTGTTGTGAAAAACAATACGAACCGGCTTGGAAAAACCCTTTGGACAGAAAGAGAGAGTGATGTTAAGCCGATTATTGTTTTTCTTGATGACTATAGGGAAGAGGCTGAGTTTTGCACAAAGCTCCTGACAGAGAGGGGATGGGAAAATACTGCCATACTGTATCGTACAAATGCCCAATCCAGGGCATTTGAAACTGAGTTTGCCAAAAACGGAATTCCATATCATATTGTCGGATCTGCAAGGTTTTATGACAGAGAGGAAGTAAAAGATGCTCTTGCGCTGCTTCGGTTTATTCTTAATCCGAAGGACGAGGTTTCATTCCGGAGGATCGTAAATAAGCCTTCCCGGGGTATTGGAAAGAAGTCAATTGAGAAAATTGTTGCAGCTTCCGGAAAAACAAAAGGGGATCTTTTGGATGCATGCGGTGAAGCAGGTTTATCCGGAAAAGCCGGTAAAAACCTTGATGAAGCCCATGCGGTATTTTCCAAGTTGAAACGGGAGTTGTCATCAGCCAAAATATCTGACTTGCTTATGCACGGCTTGGATGAGCTCGGACTGTATGAACACTTTCTTGAAATTGACAGGGAGAATTTTACAGATAGGGTAGGAAATCTTGAGGAGTTGGTGAGTTCAGCATCACAGTTTCCTAATGGTGAGGAGGGTCTTGCTGAATTTCTGGAAATGGTTGAGTTGGACAGATTGCAGCAAGAGGCAGGCCAAGACCCTGAGGGAGTGACTCTTATTACCATGCACAATACCAAGGGGCTTGAGTTTGCCCGGGTAATCATCACTGGAATGGAAGAAGGAATTTTCCCTCGCGGTTTTGACCAGGATGAGGAAGACCTTGAAGAGGAACGGCGGCTCTTTTATGTGTCTGTTACCAGGGCAGAAGATGAGCTTTATCTCCTCTCATGCAGGCGGAGGTTCCTCCATGGCAAGACCTCGCCAATGCAGCCTTCCCGTTTTCTTACCGAAGTTCCGGAGGGTGTTTGTGAAGAAAAGGGGATTGGCGGTACTGTGCCCTCACAATCGAGCGGTTTCTCTCCTGGGGATAGGGTGTATCACGATGAGTATGGAAGCGGTACTGTTATTAAAAAATGGTATAACGGTGCAGAAGAGCTCATTATAGTTGCCTTTGACTCTGGTGAGCAGGGTACTTTTTTTCCGAAGTATTCTTATGGGCTGGAGAAAATCGCGGATGACTGATAATCTTTCTGCATTGGTTCCGGAAAAAATCTCCGGAGGCAGCTTTTTAGTGTTTTTACTGGAAAGCTATATTTGTTTTTATTAGTAATTTGGAAAGGGTGAGAACCGTGGACAAGCTTTATAACATGCTTTCCGTCCTTCCTCGAATACGTCGGGCGAGGGAGTATCGGCTTTATGACTGTGCAGGCAGGAGATTTTTGGATATGTTTCAAAATTCAGGGAATGCATTGTTGGGGCATAGACCGGAGGGGCTTTCGGTGAAGCTTAAGAATACTATATCCAGGGGTCTTGTCTCCGGAGTGCCTAGTGCAGAGCATCAGAGGCTTGCTGCTGCCTTAAAAAAGAGTTTTCCTGCATATGCGCAGATCAGAATATATGAAAACTCCGGCCATGCGTTATCAGACCTGCAGAAAATCTTCCCCGGTTTGCTTGATTTTTCAGAAATACAGGATCCTCTATTAGGGCAGGCTGACTGTAATGCTCCGGGTTTTTGGCGGCCATTGGTGGAATCTATTCCTCAGTACAGGGTCCTGGTACCGGTTATCCCCTTTCCTGGTCTTTGGAACGGTACTGTATTGTGTTTTCATAACAGTGACGCGCCGGAACGTGAATTGCCCCCTATTTCACCAGTATTAGCGGAAGGGCTTCATCATTGTCTGGTAAAAGCCTTAAATATTGATCTGGATGTGTATACAGCTGCTGCTGAAGCAGCGTGGAGCAGCGGGGTTTGGAAGGTGAGCACCCCCTATCTTATACCAGACTGTACACAGGCTGAGTATAGTAAGCTCTTTACCTATTTATTGGAAAAGCAAATACTCATTTCTCCTTATTATAATACACCAAGCATCCTCCCTGCTTGTTACTCACGCGGAGAAATAGCGCCATTAAAGAATTTGCTGCAGAAAGCATTGGGGGACGCTGATGATTGAATTGAATGAAATACTTTTATTGAGCATCCGTTTCGGTATAACCGCAGTTGCCACTTTTCTTGCAATCATTCTTTGGTCAAAGACTAGAGACCCTGCCTGGATGTTTATTGTGATTGCTGTTATTGTGAACTACGGAGAAATTGTCTTTCAGGCACTGGATATGTTTGGTATTGTACGTGCAGGTGCGTATGTACTATGGAATGTTGAAGTTCTGCGTATTGTGTTGTCGAATTTACCGACTGTATTTCTTATTATCGCTTTTTGTATTATGATTTTTCGGAAGCGAAAGTATTGAGTATGGCAGCATGGTTATAGTTGAGTGATGAAAGTATTGACACTTTCTGGAAATTCTGTATTGTTGTTACAGATAGATAAAATCGTATAAATGCAACTGGAGGTAAGTAATGGCATTAGTAGTAGGACTGCTTTTTATCGGATTTGCGGTATTTTCTGTTCTTCCTGCCGGAGTCGGATTGGGCTGGTGGCCTTTAGTATCTAACTTTCTTGTCGGCGGAATCCCTGTTATCGCTGTTTTTGTAGGGCTTATCGCGCTTTTTATTGGAATTGCAGATATTAAAGATAGAATGGACGCGAAAAAAGAAGAACAGGAAGAGCAGCAGGAAGAAAAAAGCGAATAGTCAAGAACATATAGGATTGGCTATCCGCAGCGGTAAGAAAAAATTGAGAATTTGAGCTTATGTGTGGCTGTTATCTCAGGAATGAAAGGGAAGAAGTTTTCCGTTTCATAGCTGTCTTTTCTGTGTTTGGGTTGACAGTTTTTTGGAAATGTGTGAATATTCTTTCCTGCCCCGTTACAACTGAAAATACTATGGTAAAGAAGGTTACGATATGAAGACCATTTTTAAGAAACAAAATGAGATAGAGAGAAAATGGTTTCTCATTGATGCAAAAGGAAAACGACTCGGAAGGGTTGCAGTCCAAGCGGCTACGATTCTCCAGGGTAAAAATAAACCTACATATGTGCCTAATGAAGAAACAGGCGATTATGTGGTAATCATCAATGCAGATAAAGTAGAACTCTCTGGAAGAAAGAGACAGAATAAGATTTATTATCATCATTCAGGATATCCAGGCGGTATCTATGCTGAAAATTTTGAAGATATAATTGCGCGGAAACCAAGTTTTCCTCTGGAAAATGCAATTAAAGGAATGCTTCCTAAAAATAAGATCGGCAGGAAGATTATTAACAATGTGAAGGTTTATGCAGGAGAGGCGCATCCTCATGCTGCTCAGAAACCGGAAAAGATCGAGATAGATTAATCAGGAGAGAATAAGTGGTAAAGAATGTATCAAACGGAACCGGAAGACGAAAAACTTCAGTAGCCCGGGTGTATCTTCGCGAGGGAAAAGGAGATTTCCTGATAAACGGAAAGGAAATTAGCCAGTACTTTTCTAATCCTCAGCAGGTGACTCTTATTCTTAAAGCCCTGGATGTAACTGATAACACAGGTAAGTTTGACGTGCTTGTGAATGTAAAAGGCGGCGGCCTTACCGGTCAGGCTGGAGCTTGTCTTCATGGCCTATCGCGTGCACTTGTGAAATACGATGAGAGCAATACTTCTGCATTACGTGCTAATGGGTTTCTCACAAGAGATTCAAGAATGGTCGAAAGAAAGAAGTTCGGACAGCGCGGCGCACGGAGAAAGTTTCAGTTCTCAAAGAGATAACATGCGTATCGAACGCCTGTTCGCAGACAAAAGAGGGTCCCAGAGAATACAGTTCTCAGATGGGACCTCTTTTTTTTGTCCCCTCCGCATTATTAGTGATTATGCATTGTATTCCGGGAAAGAGCTGGATGATCAGGAGTATGACAGCCTGCTTACGGATCTAAAAGAATCTGAAGTAAGGAAGAAGGGAATGGACCTGATTGCAAGGTCTGAGCATTCAGCCGGAATGCTTAGGAAGAAGCTTGTTTCCAGAAACTATGATGCAGAGGTAGTAGAAAAAGTAATACGAGAGTTTCAGGAAGAACGTTTTGTTGATGATAAACGCTATGCAGAAATGTGGACGAGGTCTAGGATAGATAGAAGACAGGAAGGTAAAGGTAAGCTTGTCTCAGAGTTAACCCAGAGATTTGTGGATAAGCATATTGCAGAAGAAGTAGTTTCAGCCATGGTTTCTGAATCTATAGAGAATGACAGTCTTGAATTGCTTGGGGAGAGGCTGCAGAAAAAAAAGAATATGACAAAGGAGAAGCTTGGGAGAAAACTTGCTTCCCGCGGATTTCCTTCCAATCTTATTTATCGGTATCTGGAAAAGCTGGACCTTCCTTGGAACTAATATAGATCTGTAATATATGAAACTTTTTTGGCAAGTAAAGATGTAATTATGTATCCCGCCAAGTCGAAAACTTTAGTGGAAGCGTTGATTATTATGGTATCGCTAGTGCATACAATACCGGCAAAGCGTTTTAATGGGTAATCAGCTGATTTGGTTACCTCTATGGATACTTCGGGGCGGTCTCTAAACATTGTACGTAAATCAGAAGCCATTTTTCCGGAAAATGACACTGGTGAATCTATATAAAATACTGCCTCTATCGGTTCTAAGCTTGTAATTGCTGTGTAAAAAGTTTTAAGTGCCTTTTCTGTAATCTTAGTCTTTCTGTATGACCCATGGTTTGCTGCGCTGTCCCGGATTAGGTTATCTGTGGATATAAATACTGGCTTGCCTTTTAAATAGCTTTCAACAGTGATAAGGCAGTTAAACCAGTCTATGCCTATCCGGTTTTGCTGAATTTGTTCAAAAGGGATAAGCTTATTTCTCCTCTCCATAGATTCCTCTTGAGAAAAGACCCCGCGGAGTAGGGCATTTCTTTGGTCTCCGGTTAGGCGGTACCTGTCTCCAACGACTTTTCTTACAGCTTTCTCCGGATACCCTCTGTTTATGAGATATTGATAATCTTTACACCCATTTAAAAAATAATATGTTGACATTCTGGACTAATTTAATATACTGAAAAATATTGAGATATAGTCAGCTGTTTTCTATTATAAAGGATACCCTGCATGGCAAGAAAAGAAAAGAAAATCCGTATATTTTCAGCTTTGGAAGTTGCAAATATATGCGGTGTTGTCAATCAGACAGCAATAAACTGGATTAAAAATAACTATCTGAAGGCATTTACCACTCCAGGGGGTCAGTATCGGGTGTATGCTGAGGATCTTGTTTCCTTCCTTGACTCGAGGGGGATGCGGGTGCCCGATGACCTTGCTGAATTTGTTAATTCTGAAGATGATAAAACTTCCGGTAAATTGCTTATTGTAGATGATGATGAAGAACTCAACAATTTAATAAAGCGTATACTTTCAAGAAAGAAACCTGATATAGATGTTCTTCAAGCATTTGACGGTTTTGAAGCGGGCAGACTGCTTTCAGAAGAAAAGCCTGATGTCATTATTCTTGACATAGACCTTCCGGGAATTGATGGGCATAAGTTATGCCGGAGAATAAAGGAAGATGATTCCCTTGGAACACCAAAGATAATTTCTATTTCCGGATTGAATGATCCCCAGGAAGAAGAAAGTATTCTTAGTGACGGGGCAGATGCATTTTATGGAAAACCACTAGATATTGATGTTCTGGTTGAAAAGGTTGAAGAGCTGCGCAACTAAAGCGTATTTTATGTACAGAAAATGATAACTATGACTGCGTATTTTGGGTCGCTCTTTAAATAATAAAAACTAGGGGTTGTTTTATATGAAAGATATTTCAGAATATCATGTATTAATCGTTGAAGATGAAGATGCAATCCGTTTGACCTTGCGGGATTACCTGACAAAAAAAGGGTATAACGTGTATGTTGCATCCGATGGTGTTGGTGCGATAAAGCAGCTTTTGGATAATTCTATAGATATGGTTGTAACTGATTACCGCATGGATATCCTCGGCGGAGATTACTGGATTAAATTTCTTCAGCGTTTCTGTCCGAACATGAAAGTTCTGATTACATCCGGATTTCTAAAACCTGAGTTTCCGATTCCCTTTCCTGTATTATACAAGCCTTTTGATTACTCAGAACTCGAAAAACAAATTGCTTCCCGTTTGGAAGTAAACGGAGAGAGAGAATAATGTCTGATGGAAGAATAGCTAAGATTTGTACAGTACATGGCAGGGTGCAGGGTGTCGGATTCCGGTACTCTGCAATGCAAAGAGCCCGCCGCTTTGGTGTTTCCGGATGGGTAAGGAACATGCCTGACGGAACTGTCGAGACATTTGCCCAAGGCCCGAAAGATGCTGTAGAGTCTTATGTTTCCTGGTTAGAGCATGGACCAGGCACAGCAAATGTAGAGCGGGTGGATGAGCAGGAAACACGGCCGAGGGAAGAATATACCTCCTTCCATATTGCGCATTAATTTGAGTATACAAAAAAAAGGATGAAACCGCTTTGTGTTTCATCCTTTTTTTTTTTTATCCTGCTGGGTTTAGCGGATTGAGTAAAATGCCTTTTTCCCTGGATATTCGGCAATACCTTCCAGCTGGTCTTCTATGCGGAGGAGCTGATTATATTTCGCGAGTCTGTCAGACCGAGAAAGAGAGCCGGTTTTGATCTGACCGGTTTCAAGTGCAACCACAAGGTCTGCAATAAATGCATCTTCAGTTTCTCCTGAGCGGTGAGATACAATTGCTGTGTATCCGGCACGTTTTGCCATGTCAACTGCTTCGTATGTCTCAGTAAGGGTACCAATCTGGTTTACTTTGATCAGGATAGAGTTTGCAATACCCTGTTCAATTCCCTGGGACAGTCTTTTGGTATTAGTTACAAACAAGTCATCGCCAACAAGCTGACATTTTTTTCCGAGCTTTTCTGTCAAATGCTTCCAGCCTTCCCAGTCGTTTTCATCAATACCGTCTTCAATTGAGATAATTGGATACTTATCTACCCATTTTTCCCAGTGAGCTGCCATTTCTTCTGAAGTCAGTTCAGCGCCGGTGGAGTGGCTGAGGATGTATCGTTTTTTATCTGCATCGTATAGCTCGCTAGTGGCAGGGTCGAGTGCGATCATAATCTCTTCACCTGGTTTGTAACCGGCTTTTTCAATGCTTTCAATAATTACTTCACATGCTTCGTCATTGGATTTAAGGTTCGGAGCAAATCCGCCTTCATCTCCAACTGCTGTTGAGTATCCTTTGCTTTTGAGAATGCCTTTTAATGTGTGGAAAACTTCGGTGATCATCCTTAGGCCGCCTCGAAAGCTGTCAGCGCCAACCGGCATTACCATGAATTCCTGGAAGTCTACAGAATTGTCAGCGTGTGAACCGCCGTTAATAATGTTTGCCATTGGTACTGGCAGGGTAACAGTGTGCATTCCGCCGAGATACTTGTACAGTTCTAAGTCAAGGTAGTTTGCAGCTGCGCGCGCTACTGCCATAGATACTCCAAGCATTGCGTTTGCACCGAGTTTTGACTTATTATCTGTGCCGTCAAGTTCAATCATTGTTTTGTCTATCTCAACTTGTTCAAGGGCGCACATTCCGATAATCTCTGAAGCAATTTTGTTATTTACATTTTCAACAGCTTTCAGAACACCTTTTCCCATGTAGCGTTTTTTGTCTCCATCCCGCAGCTCTACTGCTTCGTGTTCACCTGTAGATGCACCTGAAGGTACTGCAGCTCTTCCCATAGAGCCGTCTTCAAGCATAACATCTACCTCAACAGTAGGGTTTCCCCGCGAGTCTAAAATTTCTCGAGCTTCTACGTATTCAATAATGCTCATTATAAATCTCCTCTGATATAAATTTTCCTTCATTTTACTATGGAGTGATTGGCCTTAGCTGTCAAGTAGATACCAAAGATGTTGAACAATTAAATACTGTACTTGACCCGGTATGATAAGTGAACGTACAATATGGGTGATGCTGTATACAAAACTTTTCGGAAAAACATTGCGTACTGTACCTCATGAACTGAAAACAAAGAGCCATGAGTATCTGATTCGCGGCGGATTTATCCGTTCATTAGGTCAAGGCCTGTTTTCTCTTTTGCCTCTGGGTCACAAGGTTATGAAGAATATTCGTGAGATAATTATTGAGGAACTTGAACTGCTTGGCGGGCAGGAAGTAAATGTTCCGATGATAAACCCCTTGGATATTTGGAAGCGTTCAGGCAGGGATGAACTTGTAGCCATGGATATGGTGAGGTTCCGGGATAGGAGTGGGAAAGACCTTGTCATTTCTCCAACTCACGAGGAAGCAATGGTTGAGCTGGTCCGTCAGGGGATACAGTCTTACCGTGATCTTCCGATTCTCCTGTATCAGTTTCAGCTAAAATTCAGGGATGAAGAAAAACCAGGGTATGGTTTGATCCGCGCTAAAGAGTTTACAATGAACGACGGATATTCCTTTCATTCATCCTATTCGGATCTGAACAACTTTTTCCCGAAAGTTTTTTCTGCCTATGAACGGATTTTTAAGAAATGCGGAGTACAGATTTATACAGCTGAGTCCGGTGTCGGATATATGGGCGGAGAGAAAGCCTATGAGTTCCTTGCTCCTGTGGATTGGGGGGACAATAACCTAATTTACTGTACATCCTGCGGGTATAAAGCAAATCAGGACATTGCAATGGGGACAAAGCGGTACTTTACTGGGCCGCTGAAGCAGGTGAAAAAGATTGAAACACCCCAATGCTCGACAATGGATCAGTTGTCAGTTTACTTGGATAAGCCGAAAACATCACTAGTAAAGTCTATGGTATATAGAAGTACAATTGGTTTTGTTATGGCAGTTGTTCGCGCTGATTTCACTGTTAGTATTGATAAACTATCCAAATACATTAAAGCTCCCATTATCCGTCTTGCTTCAAAAGATGAGCTGATATCCCTAGGCCTTGTGCCCGGATATTTAAGCCCATTGGATGCGCCTGAGAGGATGATTATTGTTGTAGATGATTCAGTTTCAAATTCTGCAAACTTGGTAATTGGTGCTAATGAATGGGAGCGCCATTTTGTCAATGTAAATTTCGGACGGGATTTTGAGACTGAGAATGTTGCAGATATTGTAAAAATAAAAACCCCTGCCAGGTGTTTTCAGTGCGGTGCTGACCTAGAAGCCCAGCCAGTGTTAGAAGTTGCTAATATTTTTAAGCTTGGGAATTTTTATTCCAGGTCAATGGGGCTTATTTTTACTGATGATAAAGGCAAGGAAACTCATCCGTTCATGGGTTCCTATGGAATTGGGATGGGTAGGCTGCTTTCTGCTATTGTGGAAACGAATCATGATGAGCAAGGGGTTGTTTGGCCCATCAGAATCTCTCCATTCAAGGCGTTTTTAATGGGTATTGGGAAATCAATATCCGTGAAGCGGGTGGTAGATGAGATTCACCGGCAGCTTGGTACCCTTGTATTGGTAGATGACCGGGGAGAATCGCCTGGTGTAAAGTTTCAGGATTCTGACCTGCTAGGTTTTCCTTTTCGTATTGTAGTTACTGCAAAGCATTTGGAGGACCAGAAGGTGGAACTACTGGAGCGGAGGTCCGGAAAGAAAAAAGTTCTTCCCATTGCAGAGGCAATATCAAGAATCAAGAAATCATAAAAATAGATGGAATTAGGTAAGCAATGGAATTTGAAATATCTCCTGAGATAATTGATCAGATAATATTTGGGATGGAAAATCAGGAAGGGATTTTCTATTTGGATACAAGGACTCTGCAGCTGGTTACAAAAGATGCTGCATGGAAGGATGATATGCAGCGGTATCTGCGGATACCCGAATGGCGCTCTGTTGATGGATTTAATTTAATGGAGCAGTTTGTTGCCTCTCTTCGGAATCCAATTGTTCGGGAAGAGCTGCGGCAGGCATTATCGAGCGGAAAGGGTGTGTTCCGGAATTTTAAGGATGTTCTCCGGTCGTATCCAAGTGTGGAAAAGCTTTGGTACATATTTAAAGATCGGTCTATGCGCAGAAAGGTGATAGAGTGGTATAACAGCCAGATGGAAGCCCAAGGGCTAGAGCGTATTGGACCTGAGCCGGAAGATAATGAGCAGCTGCTTTTGTCGGATTTTACTATAAAATACGATTCAGAGGATTATCTTGAACAATGTAAGGCCCTAGATTGGGAAGGATTCCTTGAGATGTTTACTGACCTTCCTAAGGATGAAATAGAGTACCTGTATTCTATTTCAAGAAAAGGGTGTTCCCTTGAAAGTGAGGGATCCTTGCTAATTCATGCTGAGGCTATGGATTCCGGGTTGGCAGGTTTTCTGTGGGCTGATGAAACAGAGCTTAGCTCAGGAACGCGAATGTCAAGGCTGCTCCAGTTATATGTTGTTCCTCAGTACAGGGGGCTTGGAATAGGGAGGCTGCTTCTAGAGCGCTATTGCTCTGAATCCGCAAATGCCGCTATTGATAAACTCTATTGCGATCTTCAGGGAAAATCTATGGTGCTACTCGAGGTGCTCCGCGAGATGGGATTCCTGCGTACAGGAATCCGTCTTTCTCTGGATGTCAGTGCATGGGAAACGCCTGGGGGTATTGAATATTAGCTGTAGATTATCTGTTTGCTTTCAGCTCTGATTGTCTGATCTTTTCTGTTTCCTCATGGATTTTATCCAGCTTTTCCATGACAGAATCTACAGTATATTGTTTTGGGTCATATCCTTCAGGGCATGCTTCTCTTGCTTTTTCACGGAAGCTGCCGCAATCTATTATCTCGCTTGCCGTAAGAATTACCTGGTCTTTTTCAACAAGGTCCTCATTCATTGCGCCTTTCGGGTTTATACGGAGGGCATTGCCATTAATACCAATGAGTACCATGTGGTCGAATGATTTAATATAGCTATCTATTTCCCGTAAGCCTTTCTTTGTCTCAGGCTCCCAGGGTCTGTACCGAGTGCCGGATGGAAAGACGAGTATAATATTTCCGTCATGCTTTGCTCGAATCATTGAATGGAGGGCTGCTCTATTAATTGTGCGTGAACGCTTTTCAGCTTCTTTTAGTTTTTCAGGGCTGTCTTTTGCTACACTTGCAAGGGAACGGGAAGGGAAAATTACAATCCTTGAATATGCTTCTGTAAATGCAGATACGAATTTATTTGTTTCGTTTAGTTTCATTCCTGCCATTGCAATTATTGAATCAGCTGCTTTTTCGCCTTTTTTGCCTTCTTTTTTTAGGAGGTAATGGAGTATCGGCAGGTCGAAGTTAGAATAATGCTCCATCAATATTAGGCAGGACTTTCCTTCCTGGGACAAGTCATAGAGTTTTTCCAATGCCTCAGAGTTTATAATGCGGCTGCCTTTTAGCAGCAGTTTTTCCAATGCCTCATCTATTGTCGGGCGGTTTTGCATGTTTGCTTCCTGATACACATTTTCAGGGGTTATTATCTGGGATTGCTTAGAGTTTTTTACCATTTCCGCAATTTTATCCTTAAATAGCTCACTAACCGGGACCATTTTTATCTCCTTACCATGCTTTACCGTTTTAGTTCTGATACAGAAAAAGAACTCTTTTATAGTATACTACAGCTTAGCGGTATTGCGTAATACGTGTCAATCATATTTGCATGTATAGTCAGGGTCTATTCGACTATATAATCTCTTGTATGCTAAGCCTGGATTAGCTATATGTCAAAGAATTTTACCTTATAAACGCTGTGCATTCAATTTTGTGTATAAGAATAGTCGAATTTAGCATTTCTACCCTTGGCAAAATTGAAATTTCACTTTACATTAATGAGTTATGTAATCTATTTATTCATTCTAAAAGGAGGAATGCATGAAAAAATTGAGTATTATGCTCTTAGTCCTGCTAATTGCTGTTACTGGTCTGTTTGCAGGCGGTGGACAGGAAGCAGAAGAAGAACCCGTTGAATTCGTACTATATAACGGCGGAGAACCACAGTCTCTTGACCCGGCAAATATTTCCGGTGTACCAGAGCACAGAATTTACATGTCTCTTTTCGAAGGTCTTGTAAGTTATGACCCTGAAACCCTTGAAGCTACTCCAGGCGTTGCTGAAAGCTGGGAAGTAAGCGATGACGGTATGCAGTATACTTTTCACCTTCGTGAAGATGCACAGTGGAGTGACGGAACTCCAATCACTGCACAGACTTTTGTTGACTCTTGGCTTCGTTTTCTAAGTCCTGACACAGCTGCTGTTTACTCTTATATGGTAAACATGGTTATTGCAGGTGCTCGTGACTACAATGCCGGCGAAGCCGGTCCTGATGCAGTACAGATCCGTGCTGTCGATGACCACACCTTCCAGTTTGACCTAACTGGTCCAGCACCGTATGTTCTTGGAATGCTTGCGCACTATGCTTTTGCGCCAGTACCTCTTCACGTAATCGAAGAATATGGTGATGAATGGACACGCCCTGAAAACTTTGTTGGTAATGGTCCTTTTACACTTGAAAACTGGAGACCACAACAGGAACTAACTGTTGTTCCAAACGAAACATACTGGGACGCAGAAGCTGTACAGCTGGACAGAGTTGTTTACCTTCCAATCGAAGACAATGTAACTGCTTACAATATGTACAAAAACGGAGAGATGGACTGGTGTACAACAGTACCGCTTGACTCTCTGGATGAAGCACGTCTGAGAGAAGACTACCACAACAATCCTGCTCTTATTACTTACTACTATGTATTTAATGTTGAAAGAGAACCTCTCGATGACTCACGAGTAAGAAAAGCACTTTCAATGGCAATTGACAGACAGGAACTTGTTGAAATGGTTACCCGCGGTGGTCAGATCCCAGCGTTTGACGTATGTCCTCCGCTTAACGGATATGAACCTGTTGAAGGTAATCCGGAAGATTTCGACCTTGCACGTGAATACCTTGCAGACGCAGGTTTCCCTGGCGGCGAAGGTTTTCCTGAACTCGAAATCCTTTACAATACTTCAGAAGGCCACAGAAAGATTGCTGAATACATTCAGCAGAAGTGGAGCGAAGTACTTGGTATCGATGTAACACTTGTTAACCAGGAATGGCAGACATACCTGGCTTCAAGAAACGAGCACGATTTTGAAATCGCTCGTGCAGGTTGGGCAGGAGACTACCAGGATCCAAATACTTTTCTTGATATGTTTATTACAGGTTCTGGAAACAACTCCGGCGAGTATTCTAACCCTGAATACGACAGACTCATCGATGAAGCAGCAACAATGCCTGGCGGACCTGAAAGAAATGAAGTTCTTAGAAGAGCTTCTCAGATTCTTCACAACGAAGATCAGGGAATTATGCCTCTCTACTACTATGCAATCACTAACATGATTGACACAGATGTTTGGGGCGGATGGTATGAAAATACTCTTGATATTCATCCGTTAAAAGACATCTACAGAATTCCAGAATAGTATCTACTAATCTGAATACTACAAGGGCCGGGTGAATTTCCCGGTCCTTTTTTTGCTTGTTTATTTCTGGAATAATCAATGGAAATATTCCTTAGCTTTACTGTTCATGACGCAGAATGGGCTAGTGTATCTTGAAAAAAGGAAGAAAGCAGTATATACTTGGTCCTTGAATTATCTATTATTTCCTTGAAGTAAGTAAATACAGAAAAGATTAGTACTGGTTAATTTCGAATGATTAGTATGGATACTATTTTTTAATGAATGCGCTTCCGGTAATACTGGAGAGGAAGGATATGTGAGAATCTTACATCCTTAAAGCGCAATGCTTTTTAATATGTTATTAATACTGTCTTGTTTGACAGAATATTTTACTATTCCTTATGTGTAGAAATTCCTGCTATAAGGAGTTTGAGGGGTAACGAATGACTAAATATTTTATCCGGCGTTTTATCGGACTAATTCCGACCCTCTGGGTTATTATTACAATTAGTTTTTTTATAATTCGTATTGCACCGGGTGGTCCCTTTGCGAGTGAGCGCAGGGTCCCTGACCATGTCTTGCAAAATTTGGAAGCGAAGTATCATCTGGATGAACCGCTTATTATGCAGTACGGACGGTATCTTTTTAACGCGCTTAAGCTGGATCTTGGTCCGTCATACCGGAATTTTGACTATTCGGTAAATGAATACATTGCTATGGGTTTACCGCATTCTCTCTTTCTTGGTATTTTGGCGTTGCTGCTGGCACTCTTTTTAGGAGTGGGGTCAGGAATGATCTCAGCTGTAAAGCAAAACAGCATTGTTGACTATTTAGTAATGTCACTTGCGGTGTTAGGGATATCCATCCCGCTCTTTGTGACAGCGCCGCTATTGCAGCTTGTTTTTGCAGTGCGGCTCAGGTGGCTGCCTACTTCCGGGTGGTTTAATTTACGCCAATACGGGTTTGAAACAGTCATAATGCCGGCAATCGCATTAATGTTTCCTTATTTTGCTTATATTGCCAGGTTAACAAGGGCCAGTATTTTGGAAGTGCTTCGGAGCGATTATATTCGAACAGCAAGGGCAAAAGGTTTAAAAGGCAATGTGATAATGTTTAAGCATGTTATTAAAGGTGCACTGCTTCCGGTTGTGAGCTATCTTGGCCCTGCGTTTGCAGGGATAGTAACCGGTTCCGTTGTTATTGAATACATATTCCGTGTACCAGGCATGGGAAGATACTTTGTTAACTCAGCGATTAACCGTGACTATACGCTCATTATGGGTACGGTAATTGTATTTTCAGTGATACTGATTATTATGAACTTTCTTGTTGATATTATTTATGGGTTCCTGGACCCCAGAATTACGTATAAATAGGGGGATAGAGTTGAATAAAACAAAGAAAAATGAAGAAAAAATTATAAAGACTGGCGAGAACCCGGTAGCAGTAAATGAATTTAGCCAGCCTGTAAAAGGTGTCAGCCTCTGGGTAGACGCTTGGCGCAGACTGAAAAAAAATAAAATGGCGATCTTCGCTGTTGTTATAATCGGTATATACGCGCTGCTCTCTCTGTTTGCACCTATCTTACCAATTCACGATTACAAATATCAGGTCCTTTCACACCAGTATTTACCGCCAAGCTTAACCCAGACTGGCGGAGAACTCTTGTATGAAAGAACGGAATCGCAAATGCGTCTCCTTGCCGAACGGGATGGAAGGGAAGAGCTGAACGAAGAAGAGCTTACTGAATTGGTTGAACTTCGACAGGAAGTAGAAACTGACCCAATCCACCAGAGAAGGTATTTGCTTGGAACTGACGAGCTTGGACGTGACCTTTTTTCCCGTATTATTTTCGGCGGTCAGGTATCAATGCTCATAGGACTTATCGGTACTATAACTTCTGTAATAATCGGAATTATAATTGGAGCAATAGCAGGATATGTAGGCGGTAAAACAGACTACTTTATTATGCGTGTAGTTGATGTAATGTACGGTCTTCCCTACATGCTCCTTATTATTATACTTATGGCCCTCTTTGGTAGGCAAATCTTTAACCTGTTTCTTGCATTAGCCTTAGTAAGTTGGCTAACCGTAGCACGTGTTGTACGTGGACAGATTATTTCTCTGAAGAACTCAGAATTTGTTGAAGCAGCCCAGTCCATGGGTGCAGGGAGTGCTCGAATTATTTTTAAGCACCTTGTACCAAATACATTGGGTATTATCATCGTATTTTCTACCTTGAGAATTCCCCAGTTTATTATGATGGAAGCATTCCTTTCCTTTCTTGGGTTAGGAATTTCAGCCCCCTTTGCTTCATGGGGTTCTTTGGTTCGTGACGGAGTGCAGGGTATGGGACTGTATCCATGGCGGTTGATTTTTCCTGCTTTGGCAATGACACTGTTCCTCTTCTTTATGAATTTTCTTGGTGATGGTTTAAGGGATGCTCTAGATCCGCAGAGTAAGAACAGAATATAGCATAGGAGAATGTGGCGAATGAATAACGACAATATGATATTACAGGTGAAAAACCTGAAAACACATTTTAAAACTGACGACGGCATTGTAAAGGCTGTGGATGGAGTTTCGTTTAACCTTTGTAAAGGTGAAACAATTGGAATCGTAGGAGAGTCAGGAAGCGGGAAATCTGTAACGAATTTATCAGTGATGCGCTTAATTCCTTCACCTCCTGGAAAGATAGTTGACGGAGAGGTGCTCTTTAATGGTGAGGATCTCCTGGAAAAGAGCGAGGCTGGGATCCGCGATATCCGGGGGAATAAGATCTCTATGATTTTCCAGGACCCTATGACATCTCTGAATCCGTTTTTGAAGATATCAACGCAATTAATTGAAACAATACAGCTTCATCAGGGGCTAGATAAGCAGGCGGCAAAAGCAAAGGCAATAGAAATGCTGAAGCTTGTTGGTATACCTGCAGCAGAAAAGCGTGTGGATAATTATCCCCATCAATTCTCAGGCGGTATGCGCCAGAGAGTTATGATCGCAATGGCGCTTAGTTGTAATGCTGAGATACTTATTGCAGATGAGCCTACTACCGCACTGGATGTTACAATCCAGGCACAGATCCTTGAGCTGATTAAAGACCTCTCAGATAAGCTTGGTACTGCTGTTATTGTAATTACCCATGACCTTGGGGTCGTGGCAGGTATGTGTGACCGTATTTGTGTAATGTATGCCGGACGGATTGTTGAAAAAGCTGAGACTGACAAGCTTTTTGCTGACCCCAAGCATCCTTATACAAAGGGCTTGATTAAATCCGTGCCCCGCTTGGACAAACCACACACAGATAGGCTTTACTCTATTGAAGGACAGCCTCCGAACCTGATTAATCTGCCTGACTGCTGTCCTTTTCACCCACGGTGTGAGTTTGCAATGGATATATGTAGAACAAAGCATCCTGGAGAAACAATGATATCAGAAGACAGAATGGTGAGCTGTTGGCTGTATAGAGAGGAGAAATAACGTGGAAAACCAGAATTTACTAGAAGTACGTGATCTGAAGCTCCACTTTCCAATAGAAGAAGGAATCTTTTTTAAGAAACAAGTTGGTGCGATCCGTGCTGTTGACGGAATTAGTTTTGACCTTAAACGCGGAGAGACGATGGGCTTGGTTGGAGAGTCCGGCTGCGGTAAATCTACTACTGCCCGGGCAATTGCTCAGCTGTATGAGGTTACTGCAGGAGATGTAATCTTCGAGGGAAGGAACCTTTCAAAGCTTAAGAAAAAGGCAAGAAGGCTTGAACTGCTAAAAGCGCGGAAAGAGATGCAGATGATTTTTCAGGATCCCTATGCCTCTCTGAACCCCCGTATGACAGCTGGTGATATTATTGCAGAACCCCTGCATATTTACTCAAAGCGGAAGCTCATCACTATGAACAAAAAAGAGATCCTTGAGCGTGTTGAGTATCTTATGGAAAAAGTCGGACTTTCCCGCTATTTCCGTAACAGATACCCTCATGAGTTCTCAGGTGGACAGCGCCAGAGAATTGGTATCACACGGGCTCTTGCGCTAAACCCAAAATTGATTCTTGCAGATGAGCCTGTATCAGCTCTGGATGTTTCAATTCAGTCTCAGATCTTAAATCTAATGAAAGACCTACAGAAGGAAATGAACCTTTCCTATCTGTTCATTGCTCATGACCTTGCGGTAATTGAGTATATTTGTGCAAACATCGCAGTTATGTATCTTGGGAAAATTGTAGAGATTGCAAATTCGCAAACTCTTTATAAGGACCCCTTGCATCCATATACTGAAGCATTGCTTTCTGCTGTACCAATTCCAGACCCAAAGGTAGAAAAAGAGCGTAAGCGCATAATTCTTACTGGTGATGTACCTTCTCCAGATAAAGAGCGTCATGGCTGTTATTTCTATGACCGTTGTCCAAAACGAATGGACAAATGCAGAGGTAATATTCCTGAACTGAAGGAAGTAAAAAAAGACCATAAGGTAGCTTGTTTTCTTTACTTTGAACCCGGCGAAGATCCAAAATAATATATCCGAAACAAAATGAATGTTATAATACAGGGGATGTGTACATGTACATATCCTCTTTTTTTATACCAGGAGGAAGCAAATGGAACTTAGGCAAACAGTACGGCATATATTCAATAAAGCAGTTGATGCGGTGAGCCCGGAAAAAATGATAGAAAAATGTATTCAAATTACAGAAGGAATAATGACTGTAAAGGGTGTGAACCAAATGAAGTCATTTAATCTTTCTCAGTATGAAAACATTTATTTGGTTGGTGCAGGTAAAGCAAGCGGTAAAATGGCGATAGGCTTGCAAAATGTCGCAGAAAGCTATGTTACAAAAGGCTTTGTGAGTGTGAAATCTAAAATAGCATCTGATTTACAGAATATTAAAATGATACAAGCCGGCCACCCGGTTCCGGATACTAATAGTATCCGCGCAGGGAAGGAAATACTCGAGCTGTGTAAGAATGCAGGAAAACAGGATCTTGTAATTTCTCTTATTTCAGGCGGGGGGTCTGCATTATTAGAATATCCGCTTTGTTCGCGGGATTTTCGGATAAATTTGCAAGACATTCAGGATACAACAAAATTGTTGTTGGACAGCGGTGCATCGATAACAGAAGTTAATACAGTGAGAAAACACCTTTCAGCAGTAAAGGGCGGACGGCTTGCAGAGGCAGTGTATCCTGCGCATTGTGTAACTCTAATACTCTCTGATGTTGTAGGCGATGATCTTTCATTCATTGCTTCCGGGTTGACTGTACCGGATCCTACCAGTTTTGCGGATACAGAAAATGTTCTTACCTCTTATGACATACTCAGCTTGGTTCCTGATTCTGTTAAGCAGATAATCATGGCTGGTAAAAAGGGACATATTCCTGATACGCCAAAGCAGGGAGACAGTGTTTTTGAGCACACAGATAATATTCTTCTTGGATCCAATATTTCTGCTCTCCAAGCTGCAGCCCAGGAGGCAAAATCCATGGGGTTTACGACTGTGGTTCTTTCGAGCAGAATAACCGGAGAATCGAGGGAAATAGCAAAATACTACGCTGGTATTGCTTTAGATATTGGGCACCGGCGGTCAACATTTACACCGCCGATATGCCTTATTGCAGGAGGAGAAACAACTGTCACTATCAGGGGGAATGGATTAGGCGGGAGAAACCAGGAAATGGTACTTTCCTTCGCTCATGAGCTTAAGCAAAAACCTGAAGCACTCAACAATGGAATATTTCTCTCAGCAGGTACTGACGGGAATGACGGTCCTACTAATTCTGCAGGGGGGATATGCGATAAAGAAGTCCTTAAAGCCATTTCGGATAAACAAGTTAATTCAGCAGAATACCTAAAAAACAATGACTCCTACCACTTTTTGGAAGAGGTAGGGGGGCAGTTTAAGCCTGGTGCAACAAATACCAATGTATGCGATATTCAGATTTTGATCCAAAAATAGTGCAGTAAATAATTACTCAGAGGAGTTTGTTTCACCTTTGAGTTCCTTCCCTATAAAACTGGCAATAACAGTCCCGTTTTTCTGAAGTTCTTCCTTTTGTCTGTAATTTCTCATTTCAATTACATGCCGTTCTTCTGCATTGTCTATGAGTGACAGTGTTGCGTATTTTGTTTGGAAGAATTTCGGCTGCTCCTTGGTATCTTCCTTTAGAGATCCTTTAGTAAATGAACGCAGCTCAATATTGAGGATGTCGGTAATCGGAATGCGGTCTGTCTTAAAAAAAGGAATCGTACCAAAACGTGATTCAATTATCTGGTCTTTTGTATTGAAGATCCAGGTCTCATTATACATTGCCAAAAGTGCAGACACGATAATAATGATAACAACCAATAGGCTGACTGTTTGTGCTGCAATCATTCCAATAATAAAAGATCCGCATATGAGCAGAAACATAACCCTGAACCAAATAGGGAGACTTAGTATGAGAATATCATCATTTATTTTTCGTAGTTTTAGGTGGAGGGAAATCATGGTAACTCCTTTACAATGTCTGGTAACTGATCAATCATTGGAATCCTCCTGAAACCCGAATCTGGATAAAGGTTTAGCTCATCAATCAGTACGGTATATCCGCCCATTTTTTCAAAAGGAAGAAGGTATCCGGGTACATCATCAACAAAAAGCATATTTTCCTGCGGAATTTGTAATGTGCGGATAGCGTGTGTATATACATCTGCATCCGGTTTCCCTGTACCAGGGCCTGAACGGACCTCGAATATTGTATCAAAGAAATCTTCTACTTCTAAAAATCGAAGAACCCGGTTTACATGTTCAATGGGCGCGTTCGAAAGAATGGACTTGCCCTGAGGCAGAGAATCAAGTAATCTTGGAAGAGATGGGGATTTTGACAAAAAAGTACTCACATCTTGGGGGTGGACTTTTTCGTAATAGTCTTCTGCTGCAGAGAAGCCGTGTTCTTTTTGAAGCCATTTTAAAGTAGTCCCATAAACAGGTGTTGTCTTTTTCCTCAACTCAGCAGCATCTTCAACAGATATTGAGAGTAAATCGGCAACATATTCTGTCATTAGCTTGGATATTTGTCTGGAGAATCCGCTTGAAATGGGATAGAGGGTATTGTCAAGATCGAAAAGTATATGTTGAATCATAGGTAAATTGAATCATAAAGTTGATACACTAGGCAAGTGAATGAAAGGAGAATTCATGTTTTCTGTTGTTGTTACTGACAGCCGTTTTTCATCATACGATATTGAAAAAGAGGTTTTTGCAAATATAGCCGCAGAGCTGGTCGTTTTTAAAAACTCCCTGGATGAGGGTTGGGCAGAGGCAGTGCAGCAAGCGGATGCTCTGCTTGTAAATCAGACACAGATTACTAAAGAAATTATAGATAGTCTCGAAAACTGCAAAGTTATTTCGCGGTATGGAATAGGGTATGACAATGTGGATGTAAGTGCTGCTTCCAGTAAGGGGATACCTGTTTGCAATGTACCGGATTACTGTGTGGATGAAACCGCAGAGCATGCTTTGGCACTGATGTTTTCCTGCCTGCGTAGAGTTACAACAATTGACAGCCTCGTGCGTTCAGGCGGCTGGAATAGTAATACTGAACTTGAGGTACTCAAGCTTCGTGGTAAGACATTAGGTATTATCGGACTCGGGACAATAGGAAGAGAGTTCGCACGGCGGTGTGGAAGTCTCGGGTTTTCCCGGATACTCTATACCAATCAAAGCGGCAGCCAGCCTGAAGATATTCCCCAGAGTGCTGAACTGACTAGTCTTGATACATTACTACAATCCGCAGATATAATCTCTGTGCATCTTCCGCTTACAGAAGAAACAAAGGGTCTTTTGGGAAAAAAGGAAATTGATAGTATGAAACCAAATGCTATATTGATTAATACAGCACGGGGCGGGATTGTTGATGAAAACGCCCTAGGCAGCGCCTTGGCTGATAGAAGAATATTTGCTGCAGGATTGGATGTATATGCTGATGAGCCGATATCGCCGGACTCACCCCTTCTTGCTTTGCACAATGTTGTGCTTACTGACCATGTTGCATATTATTCAGAGGAGTCCCTCAGGGAACTGAAAAGCCAGACAGCAAAGAATGCAGCTGCCGTGTTATCAGGCAAGGCGCCTGTTAATAAGGTAAATGAATTTTAGGAAGATAGAGGTATATATGAAGGTATTACATGTATTAGAAGAAGCAGGAATTGTGCCGGTAATTAAAATATCGGACCCGGTATTAGCACCAAGATTGGGTGAAACCTTGTTTCAAGCAGGCCTTCCTGCAGCTGAGATTACATTCCGCACAAAAGCCGCGTCTGAGAGTATGCGGAAAATGAAGGACAGATGTCCTGAGCTGACAGTGGGGGCAGGGACAGTATTGACGCCTGAGCAGGTAACTCAGGCTTATCAGTCCGGTGCCGATTTTCTGGTTTCTCCGGGATTAAATCAGAATGTTGTACATGCTGCCCAGGAGGTAGGTTTACCGATATTTCCTGGTGTGGATTCACCAACTGCAATTGAGCAGGCTTTGCAGCTTGGAATAAAGGTAATGAAGTTTTTTCCAGCTCAGCAAAGCGGGGGGACAGGCTTTTTAAAAGCTATGAAAGGGCCGTACCCGGATGTAACCTTTTTTCCAACAGGCGGGATAAACCAGGAAAATTTAATCGACTATTTGCGCTTGCCAAATGTTATTGCCTGCGGCGGATCCTGGGTTGTACCTCAGGACTTGCTTTCCAGGGGGAACTTTGCTGAAATAGAGAAAACAGCAGCAGATGCCTATATTACTGCACTTGGTTTAAAAACAGTGGGTTTTACTCCCCCAAGCGATGTTGCTTCAGAACTTTTTCAGGTTTTTTCTAGCGTGCTTTCAAAAAAGGATGTACTGGAGAATAGTGGAGAAGTTCTGCTTCAGGTGAACTCTCTTGCACGAATGGAAAAACGGCTAACAAGACAGGGGATTAGTTTTGAGAAAAGTGATGAAGAGATTAATCTGATTCTGCCTGGTTTTTCGATTCGTGTAATTGGACCGGAAAAATAGATATTTGGAGGTAAGCATGTCAGTATATCCTGAGGATTTTACATTCGGAGCTGCTGCTGCAGCATATCAAATAGAAGGTGCATGGAATGTTGACGGTAAAGGTCCTTCTATTTGGGATGAGTTTTCCCATAATTCGGGGAATATCCAAGACAAGACTAACGGCGATTTAGCATGTGACCACTATCATCACTATAAGGATGATGTGAAGATTATGAAAGAACTTGGTCTGGAGTCTTATCGTGGGTCTATCTCGTGGCCGAGGATATATCCTGAAGGGCGGGGTAAAATAAACAAAAAAGGTTTGGATTTCTATTCCCGCCTTACTGACGAACTTCTTGAAGCAGGAATAACTCCGTATTTTACACTGTATCACTGGGATCTTCCGCTTAGTCTTCAAAAAGAATACGGGGGGTGGACCTCTCGGAAAATTGTCCGCGACTTTTCAGAGTATACGGAAACTGTTGTAAATGCATTGGGTGACAGGGTGAATAATTGGATAACAATTAATGAACCCTGGGTAACTAGTGTGCTTGGCCACTTTCTTGGAGTCCATGCTCCTGGTAAGAAAAACCCCTTTGCTTTTACTAGGTCAGTGCATAATCAGCTGCTTGCTCATGGCGCTGCTGTTCAGGTGATACGGGGAATGGTAAAGGATGCACAGATAGGTATCGCATTGAACCTTATGCCCACAGATCCAAGAACGGATGCCCAGAAGGATAAAAAAGCTGCTGAAATGGCTAACCAGTTTATTAACCGCCTCTTTCTTCATCCCCTATTTAAAGGGTCCTATCCTGAACCATTGTGGAAGAAGTTTTCCTTCTTCTCTCCGAAAATCCAACAAGGGGATATGGAATTAATCGGAGAAGATATCGACTTTCTCGGTATAAATTATTACACCAGGGAGAAAGTGTCATACAAATGGACTGTACCTTTTATACACGCGAAGATTGGAGATGATTCTGTTCCGGAAGCGGAAGGTGTGTTCAATGGAGTTGAACATACTGACATGGGTTGGGAAGTCTATCCACAAGGAGTGTCTAGAATACTAAGAATGGTGCACAATGAGTACACGGATAAACCGATAATTATTACAGAAAACGGTGCTGCATTTCAGGACTCTGTTGAAAATGGAAGAGTCAAGGATGAAAAACGTATCAGTTTTCTTAATTCTTATCTCAAAGAGCTTGAGAAAACCGTGAAAGAGGGTATACCTGTACAGGGATATTTCCTCTGGAGTCTTATGGATAACTTTGAATGGGCATACGGTCTGTCAAAACGGTTTGGGATTGTCTATGTAGATTACCAAACCAAGGAGCGGATAATTAAAGACTCCGGAAAGTGGTATAAAGAATATATTAAAACAATGAAAAGCTAATACAGATAATGAAGGACCATCTGTTTCCTCAAGATTACACATTTCAAGAACTTGTTTCTCTTTTTTCGCAAAGATACGGAAAGACAGAATACCATGCCTCTGCATTTTTTCGTCATTTCTACTCTTATGGAAATACGGATGTCACCGGAAATACCGTTTTTTCTGAAAACCAGAAGTTAGCCCGCCTGATAGATTCAGACTTCCACACTTTCCTGCCCGAGATAATCGAAGAAAAACAAGAAGAGGGAGTTCGGAAGCTTGCACTACGGCTTGCTGACAGCGCTGTTATAGAGACAGTGATCCTTTCCATGCAGGGGTATAATACCATCTGTATTTCATCCCAGGTTGGATGCAGATGGGGGTGCGCATTCTGCAGAACAGCAAAAATGGGTTTTGTCCGAAACCTGTCTTCAGGAGAAATTATTTCCCAGGTATTGGTTGCTGTATTTGTTCTTAAGATGAGAGTCCGGAATATTGTGTTCATGGGTATGGGAGAGCCGCTTGATAATATTGATGCGGTTTTAAAGGCTGTGGAAGTAGTAAGCGACCAACGCGGTCTGAACATCCCTAAAAAGCGGATTACAGTATCAACTGTTGGTTTTCTACCCGGGCTGAAGGCTCTAAAAAATAGGATACTTGCTGAACCGGATAAGGGTTTTGATAGTCTCAGAATTGCAGTTAGTTTAAATGCAGCAGATGAAGAGACTAGAAATAGGCTTATGCCGGTAAACAGGAAGTACTCAATGGAAGAATTGCACTCAGTTCTTAATAACTATCCAATTCATAATAAGCAAAAAGGTTTTTTTATTGAATATGTCCTTATTTCCGGAGTAAATAACAGCTTTGAGGATGCTCTGGCATTAACTGAGTATCTCAAAGACCTCAATGCATGTGTCAATATTATTCCGCTTAATCCAGGTGCAGAACAATCTCTCCGGAAACCTAATAATGAGGAAGTTGCAAATTTCTTCTACTGGCTCACAGAAATAGGACAAAGTGCAAGGGTAAGAAATACAAAGGGTAGATCAATCTGTGCTGCCTGCGGTCAGCTTGTCCGGACTGGTCAGTAACCGAAACCACAATAAAAAAATACATTCTCTATTTTTACAATTTCAGAGCTGTATAATTTATATAGAAAGGGTATGCTATTAGTGCCTTTTCTTTGCGGCAAAGAGTTTACAGGGAAGGTACGGCCTTTTGTATTTTTTAAGGGAAATTCCCTATTTCTTTAGAAAGTATAATTTTACTACAGTAGTTACTATGTTTAAAGCAGTATTAAAGGGGGGCATGAGACTGAAGTCCGCCAGCCTTTATATCATTGGTCTTTGTTTAGTTTTTATTATTTGCGGGTGCAGCGGGCCATTTCGAGGCCAGGCTAGTCCGGTTATTGTCTTTGCATCTACAAGCCAACAGACATTTTCAGGAGAATATATTATTACCTGCTTTGCCTCTGACGGGGAAAACAGGGTAAATAGAGATATTACAGTAACTGTGCTTGATATTACAGATTTTTCTGTTCAGACAGGAGCAGAGTCAGCTAATCTGTCTTGGACCATGCCGAATACCCAGGTGGTATATGATTCCCTGGAATTAACTTGGTCCGGTCCTGACAGTGTAGAGAATACCGCGGATGTTACTGATTTGGAGACATATACTGTAACAAACCTTGCAAACGAAACTTTGTACACATTTTTACTGCGTGTAAAAGTAAATGAGACTGATTATTCTCTCGGTGCGTCCATTGAAACAGCTACTACAGATGCCGGTCCTATTGCTGCGTTTACTCATACCCCTTCTGTGGCGGATCCGGGAGAAGATGTTGTATTTATTGCTGATCAGAGTGCTGGCTCAAACTTGAGTTATTTCTTGGACTTTGGTGATAATACTACGGATTCGGGGAGTGTCTTAATTAACCATACATATAATACAGAGGGAAGTTACCAGGTTACCCTTACAATAATCGATGACCAGGGCAGAACAGATTCAATTACAGAAGAAATTACAATCGCTGATAATATTAGCCCTGTGCTTACTGTTTCGCAGGATATAGAAAACCCGCTGGAGGATGAGGAGATTACCTTTACTGCAGCTGGATCAGATGCAGACGGAGATAATCTTACCTATTCCTGGGAATTTCATCATGACAGTTCAACCCAGACAGGAGCTCAGGCAACATACTCATACACAGCAGGCGGTACATATTATATTACTGCTTCAGTCTCAGACGGGATTGAAACCGTTTCAGAGCTCTTTAGTGTTACTGTTACAGAGGTTAATGATTTGTCTGTTGCTGAATTTAGTATTTCTGTGACTGGAATGACAGCCTCTTTTTCTAATACCTCGAGCGATCCTGATGACGGAATAAGCACCTGTAGATGGGACTTTGGAGACGGCGGTTCTTCCCTAACAAATGGTGTTCTGGATAATTCCCATGCGTATAATTCAGTCGGTACTTATACAGTAAGACTGACTGTAACAGATAATTTTGGAGATACCAGTTTCGTTGAACACTCGGTTCATATTGTAGAGACAAATACACCTGTGCCTGGCGGCGGTACGTCGAACATAAATGTGATACATACAACTGACACATCAGCTACTCTTCAGTGGAACTTAGCAACAGACGTTGACACACCTCTAGAACAGCTTGAATACCAAGTGTACTATACCAATAATTATACACACCTGGAGGGTAGTGTTTCCCAGATCCAATCGCTTGCTCAGCCTGGGCCCAGAGTTTCTAACAGGGACTGGGCTGTGGTGCCGGATCTTGTCCCAGACCTTGCATACTACTACACTGTCTTGGTAAATGATCCTGATTCAGAGAATACATACGGGTCCGCAGTTACAAACGGAAGTCCCACAGTAAGCATGGTAAACGGCAGCGGAAATTGGTATGTCAGCGGGTATGACCCAAGCGGAGGTTTGTGTCTGTATCAGTTTGACCGTAGTGACGGCGGCGATATTTCACCAGGCGGCTATATTTCTATAATTTCCGAAAGTGGAGAGTATAATCCATACAGGTAAGTAACTCAATCAGAATTGTGGAGCAGCTTTGCAGGGGACATTTAGTTCAAGGCAGCTGGTTTGCAGTAAAATTTATGAAAATAAAGGGAAAAACTCAAAATAGGGAGAATCCCCTATAAAAACAAGGGAAACACCTGAGTGAGGTCAGTGAAAGTTTGAGATATATTAATATTTATACATTGCTATTTAGAAAGAGGTATTTCAGTGAAAAAGATATGTATGATATTTCTTATTCTGCTGGCTATCCTTGTGTGCTTAGGGTGTGAACAGATTGCCGGGCTATTCGCGTCTAACACCAATCCGGTTATTGTTCTTGCACAAACGGAGCTGCATGGAATAGCCGGTGTTGCTTTAGCTCTTGACAGCTCTGCAAGCTATGATAGCGATGGGGATGCCTTGCAAACTGCATGGCAGATTGAAGAAATGCCGATCGGTTCAGAGATAGAATTATCTGACCAAGGGAGCAGCATTACAAATTTTTCCTCAGATACACCTGGTACGTACCGAGTCCGGGTATTTGTAGATGATGGAAAGGAGATGGTGCATCAGGACATTACCATCACCTTATACGATATTTCAAATCTATCAGTAGAGATTGGACCTAATTTCGCGAATCTTACATGGGAATTGCCTGGAGCTGACCTTACTTATGAAGCAGCCCAGTTGTTGTTTTCTCCGGATGAAGGACAGGTACAACCTATCGATGTTACTGGTGCCACAAGCTATCAGGTAACTGGGCTGTCCTATGAAACTATGTATATGTTTACTCTGCGTTTGCGGGTGTCAGATGGAAGCTATTCTACAGGGCTTTCAACAAGTGCCACAACCATAGATTCTGGACCAATTGCTTCTTTTACTTGGATACCAAATCCTGCAGAGCCAGGGGAAACAGTATATTTTAATGCTGATGAGAGCTTTGGCCATAGCCTTTCTTATGCCTGGGATTTTGGCGACGGAGGTACTGGCGAAGGTGAGCTTGCGACCCATGTCTACTCAGCAAATGGAACATATTCTGTTTCCTTAACTGCTACAGATGAAGAAGGCAGAACTGATACTATTTCCCAAGATGTGTCAGTGTATGTTAACTATGGACCAACAGCGGATTTCTCTGTGAACGCCTCACCAGCTGAGGAGAGTCCTATTACATTTGATGCTTCAACAAGTACTGATCCAAATCCATTGGATACATTAACCTATTCATGGGATTTTGGAGACGGAACAATAGTAACAGATATAAGTAACGCGACTATTGAGCATGTGTATCAGACTGGCGGATCGAAAACTGTAACACTGACAGTAAGTGACGGCTCACTGTCTGACAGTTATGAGCAGACCATTTCAGTTCAAGAGGTAAATGATACTCCTGTTGCTGATTTTACATATTCTGTTAGTGGACTAACTGCAAGTTTTATTGACCAATCAATGGATGAAGAAAACGGGGTAAGTACCTGGAATTGGGACTTTGGTGAAGGAAGTTCAGATGTCCAGAATCCAAGCTATACATTCTCTTCTCCTGGAGAGAAGACGGTTACTCTTACGGTAACTGATTCCGGGGGGGCGACCTCTGAACCTGTGAGTAATAGCTTTATGGTTTACGCGCCGCCGGTTGCTGGAAATGGCGGTGCTATTTCTGTTGTATCTATAAGTGAATCGTCAATTTCAGTAAGTTGGGATTCTGCTACTGACGCAGATGATAATCCGTCAGATTTAACATATACAGTGTACTACAGCTCACGTTTAACTGACCTGCAAGGTACACTTTCTGAAATACAAGCAAGGGCAAGTATAGGACCGAGCGGTCAGGCCGTGGATCAAGGAGTCATATCTTATCTTGACCCGAATACTCAGTATTATTTTACCGTAGTTGTACAGGATCCGGGCGGATTATATGATGCTTATACTATTTCAAATGCAACAACACTTACAAATTCAAGCTTTATAATAGCTGGAGATTTTTCTTCATATAACGGTACGCGCAGTATCTTTGTTGCACGATACGAGATAACAAATGAGCAGATAAGGCTCGTAAGCTCAGGTGTGTATGATACTCTTGAAAATGATTATGCCGAAGATGTTACTGTGGATGGAAGCGGTAATGTTTTTGTTGTTGGATATAGGCATAATGGAACAGATGAAGATGCACTGATTGTACGGTTTACCAGTGCCTTGGGAATGCCCAGTGGTGTCAGTTTTGATGTAAGAGATGATGACAGATTTAATTCTGTGGAGTATTCCGGCTCTTACGTATATGCGGCAGGTATTGGAGCTTTTAATGGTACAACTTCACAGGGTATAGTCTATCAAATTGAACCATTATCTCTTTCTGTCGCAGCATCTATTAATGGATTAAATATTATGGGGCAAAGCAGTGAAATGCAAATTTGTGAGTGGATACAAGCGGATTCAATAGGGAATTTGTTTGTTTGTGGGTATGAAAATGCCGGGGAAGGAGATCAATGGGTTGTTTGGAAAATATCATCGGAATTTAAGGAAATAAACGAGCATAACTTTGGAGATATAGGCATTACCGGCAGGGCTCAGGCAGGGGACATTCGTAATGACCTTTGGTATGCAGCTGGAACTTATCCGGATAATACTGGAGCCGGAGCAGTAAGTCCAGTCAATTTTTTAACTGGATATATGGATCCTGGGTTAATAGTGTCGGATGTCTTTGCTTCAACCGAAGAAACAGAGGTAACAGGTATTTGTATAGATGAGTTCGGTGGACTGGTTGTCACAGGATGTCTTGGAAATCTGAGTACGACCTGGACAGCTTCTATTGTTCACCCGGATACCCTATCATCGCTTGATCTATCTCAATTCAATAGTTCAACGCTTTACGGTAGCCCAGAAGATGCTCTAAGTATAGATGCTGAACGTACAATTATTATTGGTCCTGAGACATCCCTTAGTACAGTGAGAAGCTGTATTATTCTTTTAGACAACTCAGGGTCATCCACTGTTTTGAGTGTGCCTATTGGAGATGTTATTAATATGGGGCAATATGAGACAGGTTCAGGAAACGGACTGTTTATGCGCGCATTATGCAAGGAATAATTTGAAAAGCCGGTTAGTAAAGCCGGCTTATTTAGAATTTAGTTGTTATCTGGCAGAAAGAAATGCCAATAATAGGTATAATTGCAATCCGGGAAATAGGTCCCTGTTGCTGTCTGGTCTCCTGAATGTGCATACATGATTGTCTGAAATCCGTTGCCGTGGTTGTAACTGAGATAAAGAAGTCCGCCATATTCTCCATCTCGAAAGATTACTTCAGCACTTCCTGCTAAAAAAGAATTATCAGAAACAATACTATATGTATTAACTATTAGGTTTCCTGTTAGTTCTTCTGTGGGGCCGCTTTCAAAAATGCCATTTGGAGCAGTGATTGATAGTATTCTTTGGCCGTCATAGGCTTGTGTTGTCAGGTCAATAACAGCAAGGCCCTCTTGGTAGGAGCCGCTATGATTCCCAGGGGTTAGATTTAAGCCGATATTTAAGAGCATATCGATTATATCAGAAGGGCTGTTTATATGCAGCTCAGCAAGACCAGGAACCTGAGCCCTGGGAATGAACTCAAAAGGCCAGCTGCCGCCGTCTGTTTCATTAGCTATGACCTTTACCCCTGGCTCATATTCAATGCTAATATTAGACTCTGAATTTCCATAGGCAATGCGGATGTTCTCACTTGTATTACTCCAGTTCATTGTAATTCCTGCTGCAACATCTCCGGTGTAAGGGAATTGGGTCGGTGTAATAAACTGCATCTTAGTGAAATTACAGCTAATAAGCGCGATTACGGTTAGAATTATTAGTATAATCTTTTTCATATCTAAAACCTTATCCCTGCATATATTTTTGGTATATGTACTGCAAACTGTGTATCAGAATCAAGGCTATGATCAGGAAAATGCATGTATACCCGCGACCCGATTTCAAGCTGTGTTTCTGCAAGTATCCGTGGACTATCTACAGGCATCCGCAGTGCAAGGCCGAGCTGGTAAAAGGGAAGTACCCCAGTTTCTCCTGAATAGAAGTCATATGTCATCTGGGCGCCTATCCCCAAGACAGGAGTGGCCCAGCGGTAAATGCTGTTAAAGAGGAGGAAGTCAGCAGAAGATAGTACAGATATTCCGATATCAAGGTAGTCGTATGGCGAAGTAAAGGCTGCTCCAGCAAGAAGTTTGACCTGGATTATTCGGTCAAGAAAGGAGTAGTACCCCCCTGTGTGGAGGAGTCCTCCTCCTCCGAAATCTGTAATTATACCCCAATTCCGTTCCGGTAAAGGAACAGTTTCCGGAATCTCTTCCGGCAGACCTGTTTCCTCATATTCTTCTATCTGTTCATTCCGTGTTCCAAGAGCAAATTGATAGGTGAAAATCATGTCCGCTAGTATTGGAGCAATATGTATAGTGCTGTATAACACCACAGCAAGTACATCGCTCCTGTCTAAATACGGATCAGTAATAGGGAGCACTGCAAAATCGTAGAGTAAAGGCAGTCCCATACTGATTAATCCGAAGATAGGCTCTCCGGCAATAAAGAAGCCTAGGTTTGCGCTTGCCAGGAGTTGTGAGTCAATATTCCAGGGATGATAGGTTCCCATGGGTATAGGCCCGGAGAAGTGCTGGTTAAACGCAGCTGTTGTAATAATTGTAATTCTAGATAGATTATAAATTACATTGTATAATGCAAGCTTTCCCGGATCAATTAAGTACGGCTGTACCAATTCAGAGTCTGCATTCAAGCTTAATTCTATTTCCATTTCAGTCCATCGGTTCGGCTGTACTGTTAATGCACGTTCTTCAGCGAAATAGCCTATACGGGAAATTGTGAGCGGGTAAATGCCTTCAGGAATACCTAATCGCTCCAGCGGGGTCGTACCGAGACTCTGGCCTGAGAGAAAGACCTCCGAATCCTCTGGAACTGAGGTAATAACTATATTTCCACGTTCTGTATTTTCAGAACGTGGAACTTCCTGATCTTCTTCGTTTCCGGATGTTTCCAGTTCAAACCGGATAGTATACTCTTGGCCTTCTTCAATATTTATTACTTCTTCTATAACTGTTTCATCACCCAAGACTGTCGGTCTGGTAATCTTTATTGTTCTTTCACCGAAAAGTACATCTGCTTCATCAATGGATGTACCCAAGAGCAGATCATCAATATAAACACTGTATTGTACATTGTCTCCTATATTGTTGAATAGTACAGTGCCAAAGCCAATATGTTCTCCAGTTATCTCTTCAGCAATAGTGATGGAAAGTTCATCTACTACATCAAAAATATCGAATATACTCTCAAACTCCCTGGTTTCTTCTATGATTACATCATCATCTGCAAGAGACCATATTGAAACAGTCATTGAATAACTATCATCATCCAATCTGTTTATTGACCCATAGACTGCAAGATCTTGGTTGTACCGAAGGAAGTATGATTTTGCGCGGTTAAAGTTATAGCTTGGTGTTAAAAACTGCGCTCTATTTACCTGGAATTGGTCTAGGAGGCGTAAGGTTATTTCCAAGGTATCGGTAAAGGTAATAGCCATTGTCTGAAGAGTTGTCGCGTCTTCCGGTGCTTCTATGTCAATAAGAAGCAGCCTTTGCCGCTCTTCCTCCTGGCTAAACAAGCCGAAGATACAGATTAGGAATAATATTATAAATAGTATAGTTTTTTTCATTTCTGCTTTCTCTAGTAAAGGATTATATTAATATTATACTGCGGGTAACAAAGGAAACAAGTATTTTTATAAAATTATATATTTACTCTAGGTTTGTGTTCTTTCTTCTGTGTATAGATTCGATATCGGCTTGATTTTAAGGAAGTAAAAAATTACTATTTTATGTAATGAGAATTATTGGTATTGGCAGACTTATCCGTAATATACGCATTGTGTTTTTTTGTGTATCATTTGTATCTGCAATTGTTCCTACCTCAATTAATATACTCTTACATTTTGCACAGCCATATAGTTCTGTACTCCTTTTTATCCTTCCATGGTCAATGGTTTTTCTTCTTGGTATCTGCTATCTTATGCTCTGGATTTATACAAGGCCGCTGCTGTCCTGGAGAGATGATCAGATTGGGTGTATTGAACCAGCGTTAACTAGGCTCCGGCATTTACCTGTGTTTATAACAGGGCTGCACTTCTTTTATAATCTTTACGGAGCCCTTTCATTGAGCATACCCGCGCTCTTTATTTTGGATATGGAAATTTCTTTTTTTTGCCAAGGGTGGTTTGTAACAATAGCCTGGATCATTGTTATGGGTGTTGTTATGTATGCCGCTTCAAAATATATAATACACCGCTTTATGCGCAAGAATTCTGAAGCGGAAACCCATATTAAGAATATAAAAATTAAACAGTTCAGAATAAAATGGCTTATTATTATATTGCCGTTTTCAATTATTCTTCTCTCTGTTGCTATGTATATTCTCTTGGCTATTTTGCTCTACGATGTTTCTGATCATGTAACAAATAAACAGTTGATTGTACTCATATTTGGCAGCGGTTTTGCATCTTTGCTTATATTCGCTTTTGAAATGTCGTACTTTCTTCTATGGTTCTCAAAGCGGGAAGAGCCGGGGACGTTGCTTTCAATAGACCTGGATATATGCAGTGGATATGGAATTACTCAAAGAGAGCGTGAGCTTATTTCAATGCTTTCCCAAGGATTAAGTAATCAGGAAATCGCTGAGAAAATGTTTATATCTATTAAAACAGTGAAAAATCATCTTCACCATATATTTCAAAAAACCGGTGCTGAGAACCGCGTTCAGATAATTAATATCTTTTACCGCAGTCGATAAAATGGGACTAAAGTTCCATTTACTCTTTCTGTTTAAAACCTTTTACTTAATAGTATAAGCGTAATATTAAATGAAGGAGTAAATTTATGCGGAGAATTATGTGTTCTATCATAATAACAACACTGTTTTTAATTATGAGTTGTAGCGAATTTATGGGTATGTTGGGCGGAGGAAATGAAAAGCCGGTGGTTTCGATAGAGGTAAGCACAACATCCGCGGCTATTGGAACAGAAATAGATTTTACTGCGAACGCAAATGATCCTGATGGTATTATAGATAGATACTATTGGGAGTTTGGTGATGGTGAAATTCAGGAAGGTGAAAATGTTGCCTATAGCTATACTGAAGCAGGCACTTATACGGTAACCTTAACTGTGACAGATAATGATGGTGCAACCGCGAATACAACACAGTCTATTGAAATAACAGACAATAGTGACCAAACAGGATTAACAGCGGATTTTACCTGGACTCCGGAAGAACCGCTAGAAGGAGAAAGAATCGAGTTTGCTAACCTTTCGACCCATTCTGAAAATGATGAGCTAACCTATTCTTGGGACATGGAGAATGATGGAACAGAAGAATATACAGATGAAAATCCAAGCCATGTGTTCGAGTCAGCTGGAGAATATGAGGTGGTATTAACAGCTACAGACACAGTTGGAAACATAGACACAGCAACATATCCTATTACTGTATTTGAAAACACAACAGGAAGACCAATAGCAGATTTCAGCTGGACGCCGACAAATCCGGTAGAAGGCGAGACAGTAAGCTTTACAAACGAGTCAACAGATCCAGAAAGTGAAGAGCTGACCTTTTCCTGGGACATAGATGGTGATGGAACAGAGGATTATTCAGATACAGATCCAAGCCATACCTATAGCGCGGCAGGGGAATATGATGTAACACTAACAGCCACTGATACAGCTGAAAACACAGATACAGCAACATATACACTAACGGTAACAACAGGAACGACAAACAATGCACCAACAGCAGACTTTTTCTGGACACCGACAAATCCGGTAGAAGGAGATACAGTTTATTTTACTGAATCCGCCTCTGATAATGATGGTACAGTAGAAACCTGGGAGTGGGAATTCGGCGACGGAAATACTGCCACAGGCAATATGGTTGAAAATACATATACCGTATCCGGATCATATCAAGTAAAGCTAGTTGTAACAGATGATAAAGGAGCAACTGATGAAGTAGTATACACAATTACTGTGGAAGCGCAAACAAGTACACAATCTGTTTTAGTTGCAGGAAGCGTTGATCATAGTTCAGCAGGTTCAGGTTGGGACATCTATGTTGCACGATATTCAGCTGCTGATTACTCACTTGAAGATTCAACAGTAATAGATTTTGACTTTAAATTAATGGATGATCATGCTACAAGTATTGATGTAGACGAGGAGGGGAATATTTATGTTGGAGGGTATACAGGAGATGACTCAGATAATCTTACCAGAGATGCTTTTGTACTGAAACTTGATTCTAACCTGGATGAAGTAGATTCTACCCAGTTTGCGGGTAACGGCGGAGCCACTGCTTCCCGCCAGGACCAGGTATATGATGTTCTGATAGTAAACAGCTATCTGTATATTGGTGGAAGAACAAATAGAGCTGGTGTGGATGGAGACAGGATGATGCTGCGTTCGGATCTTGATTTTACCAATGTAATTAATGCAAATTGGGATCCCGGCAGCAATGACAATGCTATATGCCAAACACTCTCTGCTGACTCAGTCGGCAATATTTATGCAGGCGGTTTAACTGACCAGGGTTCTTGGTCATGGGAACTTTCGCTGCGGGGGAGTGATCTTTCCGTAACCCAGAGTGACATCCATTCTGCACAGAATGGATATCCAATAAATTCAGCAGTAGACGCTAGTGATAATGTATATTACATAGGTTACGGTAATTCAGGAGATAATAACTGGTATATTATGAAATATGATACTAGTTTTTCCCTTGTCTCAGATTTTGGCTCATCGGGAATTGTTTCAATGGATATTGGTGATGATGACAGAGCACGGGCAGCAGCCATAGATGAAGAAAATAATACAATACTTGTGGTTGGAAACGGTCAAAACAATTATCAGGGATGGTATTTATACAATGTGAACATGACAACTGGAACAAACAATGAGTTGTACAGTTATATCTCTACAAACGGAGATTCCTATCCACTTGATTTAGTGTTTTCAGAGAATTCCGAAATCTTTATTGTTGGAAGGCAGCCCTCTTCGAATGGATCCGGCAGACAGGCGCGGCTCGCTGTTCTTGATACAGCAGGACAGGAGCTTCATGTGGACCTTGTTTCTGAAAACTTATTTCCGGAAAGTGAATTTTCAGCAGCAGTTTTGGATTAGAAAAGTATTAAGCAGGGGAGTACATAGGACCAGCCTTCGCGCTGGTCCTTCTATTTTATAGACTAAATTCTTGTATCTTATTGATTATTGTGCGACGGGAAATACCTAATTCCTGGGCAGCACGGGTCCTGTTTCCTTCCCATTTGAGTAAGGCTCTCTGAATTGCATTTTTTTCGAGTTCTGAAAGAGTCATCGCTTTCGGAAGTTCGGAAGGAGCCGAGTTGTATGTGGTTTCCAGTACTGGAAAGTCTTTAGGCTGCAGTTCTTTATGAGAAGAAAGAATACATCCGCGTTCCAGAAAATTCTCCAGTTCACGGATATTTCCGGGAAATGGATAGCTTTTTAACAGTTCCATTGCTTCCGGAGAAATACTTTTTACCTGTTTTCCTAATCCTTTTGAAATATTCTTTAAAAGCTTGCCTGCTATCCTATATAGATCTTCCATTCGTTGTCGCAACGGAGGGATGTTTATACGTACAATATTAAGTCTATAGTAAAGATCTTCTCTGAATTCTCCTGACGAAACTCTTGTTTCTAAATCCGCGTTTGTAGCAGCAATAATTCTTGTGTCGACTGGAATTTCACGAATACCTCCCAGGCGTTTTATCTTCTTTTCCTGTAGTGCCCGTAGCAGTTTTACCTGAAGCTGCAAAGGCATGTCGCCAATTTCATCAAGAAAAAGTGTACCTTCCTGTGCCAGCTCAAACATACCCAGCTTTAGCGAGTCAGCACCTGTGAAAGCACCTTTTTCATGGCCAAAAAGCTCTGTTTCTATAAAATTCTCAGGCATTCCACCGATGTTTACCGGAATAAAGGGGCCTTCTCTGAAATTCGAAATACTGTGGATATGCCTTGCCAAAACCTCTTTTCCTGTGCCACTTTCCCCTGTTATCAGTATTGTTGCCTTTGTTTCAGCTGTTTTTTCTGCTGTAGTAAGTACTTTCCGCATTTCTGGACTGTCCGAATGCATTTGGAAGTCTTTATGCGGCTTGGATTCGTGTATGCTGCGCTTTAGCTGAATTGTCTCGGAGATTCTATTTAGCCGGAGTACAAGTTCTTCAGGGTCAAAGGGCTTTACAATATAATCGTTTGCTCCCAGCTTCATTGCCTGGACTGCGTCCTGGACATCTCCGTGTGCTGAGATCATAATTACTTCTGCCTGAAGACCCTGTTCAGTAATCCATGCGAGGAGTTCCATGCCGTTCATTCCAGGCATTTTTAAGTCTAAAATAATTATATCGAATATCTCTGAGTTCAAATGCCGGTGTGCTGAAAGTCCGTTTTCAGCTGTCTTTACTGTGAATCCTTCAAGTTCAAGAAGGCGGCGGATTGATTCACGTATGTTTTTTTCATCGTCTGCTACGAGTATTTTCATGTGTTCACCTCAGCTTTTTGGTACTACCATTTGTGCTGTTGTCCCTCCTTCTTCTCTGGGGACCAATTGCAAAGAGCCTCCTGCTGCTTCAATAAATCTTTTTGATATTGCCAGCCCAACTCCTGAACCGTGTTCCTTTGTTGTGTAAAACGGATGAAATACCATTGAATTGTCATCACTTATTCCTGGTCCATTATCATGTATTTTGATCTTTACCTCTTGTTTTTCCTGGTGTACTGTTACCAATACCTCCGGGGTTTCGCTGCTTTCAAGCGCATTTTTTATAAGGTTTTCAATAACAGAGCGAAAGCGCTGTTTGTCAAAATTGATAAAAAAAGGACCGCTGTTTTTATAGTATACTGGAATATCTGTTTCAAAGCGCTGAACAATTTCCTCCAGGTAGGGTGCTATGTCAATTTGTTCCGTTCTTCCAAGAGGATCTTTCAGGTAATTGCTGACTCTGTCTGCCAATTCTTTCAGCCGCTGGGTTTCTTCATCAATAATGGAAAGTTCCTGTTTCGCTGGGGCTGGCAGCTGCTTCCGTAAAAGTGTGGTTTGAAGCCGGATTGCGCTTAAGGGGTTTTTAATTTCATGTGCTAATGTTCGGGCTGCCATGCCGAGTACTACCAGCTCTTCCTGTTTTTGAAGGGCGCGTTTATACCTGGCATTCCGGATAAGTGAATATCCGAGAAGTGAAAAAAAGAGAAGGCTTAAAAGTATGCTCGTAATAAGAAAAATAAAAGCTTTCCGCTTTTTACCCCAATACCCTTTAGCAGGAACATCAACATAGATATACCGAATTACTGGATAGCCTGTAACTTCAGGTATTCTTCCTCGGAAACGCGGGGAGGAAAATAGACCGGACTCCCGGAGAATTGTCAGGGACTGTTCTTCTTCGTTGAAAATAATTTTTTCATGGTCTATTTCGAGTTCTGTATCTGGAAAGGATTCAGGTGCTGTTCCTTGGAAAAAAACTGGTTCTCCTTCTGGTCCGTAAAAGCCGAGACCGGAAACTGTTTCAGCAATTATGTTCCAAACATCTTCAGCTTCCAGGTTTTCAGGCATGGGAGAAGGCCTGTTTCTGTAAGACCTGTCTGGACGAATAGACTCTCTTCCTGCTTCAAGCGCAAAGATTGACTGCTGCTGTACTTTGTACAATGTAATTACACGGACTTGATTTAGGTATATTAGAAATACAAAAACAGAGATCAAGGAAACGAAAATAAATGCAGCAGCAGAACCTGCAATTGTGAGGAATGTGCTGTATTTCAGGGAATTATCTTTTCGCATACGTTTAAGTATACTCATAGCATTCCTTTCCTGCCAGGTCTTATTCAAAAGAGAGTGCTTTTATCGGGTCCAGTTTGCTTGCTTTGACAGCAGGATAGAGACCGAAGAAAATGCCGACAAGGCTTGAGAAACCCATAGCAAGCAGTACAGCAAGGTAATTCGGTAAAAACACCCAATTCAGCAGGCTCGATGCAGCATATGAAGTACCCAGACCTATTATTATACCGAAGACACCACCGATCATTGTCAGGCATATGGATTCGATTAGGAATTGTCCACGTATAACAGTTGGAGAAGCCCCTAATGCTTTCCGTATTCCAATTTCCTTTGTCCGTTCAGAGACAGAAACCAGCATGATATTCATAATTCCGATTCCTCCAACCAGAAGAGAGATGGCGGCTACACCTACAAGGAGCAGGTTTAGTGTGTTCAGTATTCCTTCTGCCATTTCAGCGATGGTTGAAGGAGAGATAACCCGGAATGTATCTGAGTTACCTGTTCTCCGTGTAAGATAAGCTTCTATTGCGTCGCTTGCTTCAAGAACATCTCTGCCTTCAGCTATGGTAATAATAAGTCTTGATATGAGGTTTGTATTCCGCAGACGTGTGACATAGGTCTGATAGGGGATGTACACTGAAGTATTGTATGACATCCCCATTGTATCTGATTTCTCTTGCATTACAGCAATGACTTTGAAAGTTCTGGCTTGGTTTCTCGTAATTCTTATGTAAGAACCCACAGCTTCGCTGTTAGGAAAAAGGTTTTCTGCTATTTCAGCACCCAGGACGACTACAGACCTGCGTTGTGCGTCATCTGTGGATGAAAAAACCGTACCTCCGTTGCTTTGATAGTGCATAGCTTGAAAGAACTGAGAGGGTACGCCGATGACTTGGACCCCCTCTTCTATGTTTCTGCTGTTCTGAAGAGTAAAGGACGAAGAATGGTAGGGTAGAGCATAGGCTATTTCTGGAAACACTGTTTCAAGCTCTGAAGGAAGATCTTCATCAAAAACCTGCGAAGTGACGGCATTCTCTTCTCTGAGCATTACAGATATCATATCTGCTCCTGCTTCCATAATTTGACCTGTTATGCTGTTGGTCGCACTGTTCCCTAATGTTGTTATCAAAATTACAGATGCAATACCGATTATGATTCCCAGCATAGATAAACTTGTACGCATTTTGTTAGAAACAAAGGTTTTTAGTGAAAGGCGTATGTTTTCGATTATCATCAGTTATCAATCCTCCCATCGCGTAATAGGATCTTCCTTTTACAGAAATCGCCCACCTCCGGGTCATGGGTCACCATGATCATGGTATTACCCTCATTGTGCAGTTCAGTAAATAGATCGAGTATTGCCTGCCCTGTTGCTGTGTCCAGAGCGCCTGTGGGTTCATCCGCGAGGATAATTGAAGGCTCGGTGACAATGGCTCGTGCTATTGCAACGCGCTGACGCTGTCCGCCTGAGAGTTCAGCGGGCTTATGATTTAGTCTGTCTTCCAGTCCAACTCTGACAAGGGCTTTTTCTGCCATTTTTTTTCGTTCTCTAACCGGAATTCCTGCGTACATTAGCGGAGTCATCACATTTTCAATAATATTAAGCTTAGGAAGAAGGTTAAACTGCTGGAAGACGAAACCGATTTTTGTGTTCCGGATTTCAGCGAGTTCTTCTTCATAGAGTTTGGATACATCTTCATCATCAATAATGAGCTGTCCCTCTGTGGGGGTATCCAAGCAGCCGATAAGGTGCATAAGTGTGGACTTGCCTGATCCTGAAGGCCCCATAATTGAAACAAGCTCACCTTTATCTATCAAAAGATCTATGTCCTGTAAAGCTTTGACTACTACATCCCCCATTTCATAAAAACGTTTCAGTCCCTTTGTTTCAATGACAGCCATTATCTGCCTCCCCCCATACCACCGCCGGGTCTCCCGCTTCCTGTACCTGAGGGCATGCCTCCGCCTCTTGACGGTGCGGGAAAAAGACTGCTTCTGCCGCCTTCACTGTTTTCCGGGCTTATATTAACAGCAATTACTTCATCTCCAGGCGATAAACCTGAGTATACTTCATAGTGCATTGTATCAAATTCACTCACTTCGATCGGAACCGGTCTAATACCGTGTTCGGAGTTTTCATCTTCAATAAAGGTCACGTACCGATTTCCTGCTTCACTAACCGCTTCTTTTGGAAGGAGAAGTACCTGTCTTGGCTCCGCGATTTGAATTTCTCCAATAAAGGTAAAGCCAGGGAGTATCTCAGCTGGCGGCGCGTCGATCCGGACTTCAGTGTCCATTACAGCAATACCCTGGGAAGTAATCCTTGACTCATGGGGTAGGCTGGAAATATATCCTGTGATTTCCATGTCAGGGTAGGCGTCAAAAATAAACGATACCGCCTGTTCCCTCTGTATTAATGAAGCGTCCATCTCGTCGATTTCTACTTCAGCTGTAAGTGATGATGTATTGATGATTCTTGCAATCCGGTTAGAAGGGCTGATCCATTCTTTTCCCTCCACATCAACCGAGGAAATTAATCCTCCGAAAGGGGCGCGGAGGATCCTGTTTTCAAGGGCTTCTTCTCTTACTTCCAACTCAAGTTCTAATAATTCTATTGTCCTCTGGTTTCCATCGATTCTTGCTTCTTCAAGATTGTTTTGCGTCTGTGCAAGGCTGAATTCCTGCTGTGTGGTACTCAGCCTGGCGACTTCCTGGTTTGGGGATATATACATACCCTCTGATACTGAAATTTGGGTAATTCTACCTGATTCCGGGAAGGCTAAATCCTGCTCTCTGAATGGTGAGACATTCCCTGAAATTTCAATTGTTCTGGTATAGGTTTCCTCGCGTACAATGTATGTTATCTGTTCAGATTGATTGTTTAGGGCAGTCCGAGGATGTATTACAAAATACCAGACCCCTGCTCCTGCTCCGACAAGGGTAATAATGATAAGCAGTGGAATTAACTTATTTCTTTTTTTTCTTCGTTTCATCAGTTGTTCTCCTCGATAAAAAGCCCTTGTATCTGCAGTATTGCTGAGTACATCTGCATTCGGGTAATTCTTAGGTTCAATTCAGCAATTTCAATCTCGTGGACTTTCTGGTCCAGGTCATTTTGAGAGGCCATGCCTCTGTTTATCCGTTCTCTGAGCCTTTCTGCCTCCTGCTCAGCTAATTCTATTTCCATGAGTGAAAGTTCTATGTCCACAGAGAGGCTTTCCAGCTCACGCAGGTAGTTTCTGTGGGTTTCTGCGTCAGTTTCTGCCGCCGATGATTCTCTCAGCCTTTGGATGCTTTGTTCTGTTTCCTGCTGACGGATGTCCAGGTCCTGCGATATTAAGGTTGATGCGTTCCAGGAAAAACCGGTTGAAAATGATAATTCATCAGCAATGAAGTTATATGCCATAGTTGCGCTTGCACTGTAGGGTCCATTATTTATTTGAAGAGTTAGACTGAGACGATCTGCAGCACTCGGGCTAGGCGCCAGTGAAAATTGGTATTCAGTATCAACCAGAAATTCAGGGGGGGATCCTGAAGCTGTTTCTTCTAATTCGGCTGTTGCATAGGCGGTTTCAAGAGCAGCAATGTAGCTGTTTCCAAATCTAAATGACTCTGGGATCGTTTCTGTTTCAGGAATTTCCGGAGGCACATATTCCATAGCTGTTAACTGAAAGAAGTCTTGTTCAGCAGTTTCACGGTCAAGCTGGTTTTGAGAAAGTTCGATCTCTGCTCTTCTGACTTGCATTTCAAGACGCTGAAATTCAATACTTTCCTCCCCGTATCTGTCAAGTCGCCTTGCATCTTCTAAGGAATCCAGGGAACTATTAAGCTGAAATTCAGCTGCTGCCCTTTGGCGGTCAAGGTTCATCATTTCCAAAACTGCTGCAGAAACCTCTCTGCGGATACGGTTTTCCTGTACGCTTATGTCCCAAAACAGGCTTTCTCTGTCAGCCGAAAGACGCATTTCTGAAAGCCTGTCTCTTTCTATCCCGAAAAAAGGATCCAGGTTTTGATAGAATCTGAAAGCAGGAGTGAGCTGAAGCCCCTCTTCTTGATCAAAATTGAATGAATATGGGAAAGAAACAGATATTTTGCTGCCAGTATTCTCATGGAATTGATAGGAAATATTAGGATCTCCCTGGAGTATGGTATCTCTTTCGGATGATGTTGTTACAGATGCTATAGTGTTGGTCCCGTTTTGAAGCATGCCCCCGGATACAGTAAATCCTTGGGACACGTTATTCCGTTCTTCCAGGATATCCAGGAGCTCAAGCTGATGCTGGATGATCTGATACGCTTCGCTCTGTTCTATGGCGCTGGAGAAGTAGTCTTCCAGTGTTTGACTGCCTATGGTAAATGGTAACAGTGTAATATATAAAAAAAAGATTGCTGTTTTCATGTGTATTTATAGAGCAAAAGTAATGCCAACTATAATACAGAAGGGAATTTAAAAAGTATTTCCATATATTACAATGATTTAATGAAACTGTGATGTAAAAGATTAAACGTTTTGAGGATCCGTACTGCGCGGAAATTGCACAGTTCTGATTGTTGCGCAAAAAATGCGCAGTAAAGTCCTAGTTTTCAGAAATATTTAGTACCTTGATTGAGAATTGAATAAAGGAATTTAACTGTTTTTGCTCTTCCTCTGTTACAAATGAATGAAAGTTTGATTATACTAAGCCTACACAGAAAATTGGAAAGAGCATAAATGGCAAAGAAGAAAAAGATACTATTCATCGGTGACAGCATAATTGAAGGAATTCTGGGAGTCGATTTCTTACCAGAAGTTATGAAACACTTTCCTGAATGGACTTGGGTGAACAAAGGGATCGGCGGAGATACCCTGATCGGGATTTCAAAGCGGTTCCTTGGTGAGCTCAAAAAGAAAAATTCCTATGACCTTATTGTTTTTGAAGCAGGTCATAACGATCTAATTATTCCACAGCTTGAGCAAATGGGTTTTCCCTTTACAATGAGCGCGAAAAGCCTGAAAGCACGGGGAAGTGTCCCTGCGGATAACCTGCATCACTTTTCACAATTGTATGATGATGTATTACGTAAAGCAAAGGACCTGACATCATCCCCAATTATTATTACAACTCTCAGCTGTTTAAATGAAGACCAGAATTTCATTCTCAATCAGCAGAGAAAAGAATATAATGGTGTGATACGGAAGGTGGCTTATAACAATAAATGCATACTTGCGGATATTGGTGAATACTTTGACGCAGAGCTGGAGGGCGCGGAGCAGACGGATTTTTTTCTTGGAACTCCGATGCAAGTGCTTCTTACCGATCTTTTGCATTCCCAGATTATTCAGGCTCCGGATAAGCTCAGTGAGCAGCGGGGACTTCATCTGACAATTGACGGCGTACATCTAAATACTGCCGGAGCGAAGATCTATGAGAAGATAGTTGTAAAGGCTGTACAAGAGACCGGTAAAACCCAGAAAAACGGCAGAGAAGTGAGGGATTGATATGCAGGGAAAAGGTAATGTAATAATACGAGTAATTGCATTCTATTTACTGACACTGGGGCTTACTATCTTTCTTGGGGGTTTTCAACAGGCACAGGGCTGGTACACAGAAGGTCTTATTCTTGCTCAATTTGCGCCTGCTTTAGCTGCTATGCTGCTTATTATTTTAAATAAGCGAAGGAAAATTAAACAGTTTCTGGTGCATAGGGCAGGAAAACCCAGAAGAAAGAGCTTGCGGTGTTTTACCTATGCATTTTGGCTTCCAGTTGGGATTATTGGGATTACTGTACTAGTTCTTTTGTTGTTTTCATTGTATTCAGGGCCGGAGAGAGGTTTTTCATGGGGAATTCTTCTTACAGTTCTGTTTATTGCTCTTGGTGCCTTTGGAGAGGAGATGGGATGGAGAGCATACCTGCAGCCTCAGGCTGAAAAGCTCCTTCCTCCTATTAAGGCGACACCAATTGTTGCTCTTTTATGGGCAGCTTGGCATGTGTCGGTATATTCGCGGGAGCTTGGCTTTATTGTTCTGTTTTTCTTATTCATCTTTTTTCTCTCAATTATTATCAGGTTTGTTATTATGTTCAGCGGATTCAATGTATGGGCAGCTACTGTTTTTCATGCAGTACTAAACATTCTTTGGTTTTTCTTTTTACCGGTACGGCTTTCAATTACAGCGCAGGGTGTCTTAACCTTAGTTGCCGGAGTATTTGCTCTTTTCCTTTTATTTCTTGCTGCAAGGGCAGAGTTTATTGCACGTACAACAGGATGATGACAGTTTCCAGCTGCAGCAGTCGGCATGCAAGCTGGGCAAACACTAGTATTATTTATTGACTTTCAAAGAGGGTGCATGGAGCGCGTCCGCAATGTCCTGAATGTCATATCCAGAAGGCTCCTGGAAGGCTCGTAGACTGAACTCCGGGAGTATAGCAAGAAGATGGTCAAAAATATCTGCCTGAATTCCCTCGTAATATGCCCACCTCTGGTCCTTTGAAAATACATAGATTTCAATCGGCAGTCCCTTAGGTCCGGGCGGAAGGTGGCGGACAAGAAAGGTCATGTCTGTATGTACATTCGGGTTGTCCCGAAGGTAGGCGTCTATATATGCCCTGAAAGTACCGATGTTTGTAAGCCTTCTTCCGTTTGTCACAGATGTTTGATTGAAACCCCTGGATTGATTGTACTCAATAACTTCTTTTTCCTTGGATTCAATATAGTCTTTTAACAAGGCATAATTTTTGAACCTGTTTATCATGTTTCTGTCAAGAAAGGAGATTGAGCGCATATCAATATTGATTGCGCGTTTGATTCGTCTTCCCCCTGACTCTGTCATTCCCCTCCAGTTTGTAAATGAATCGCTGATTAATGCGTAAATGGGAATTGTGGTGATCGTCTTGTCCCAGTTTTGCACCTTGATAGACTGCAGAGAAATATCAATTACATCTCCGTCAGCCCCGTATTTCGGCATCGAAATCCAGTCTCCAAGCTGAATCATATTATTCAGACTGAGCTGGACACTGGCGACTAGACCGAGAATGGAATCTTTGAAAACAAGAAGGAGTACTGCAGTCATTGCACCGATTCCTGAGATTAGCCCCCATGCTGAGCGGTTCAGGATTGTGGTGACCACGAGAATAGTGCCGATTATATAAATGAAGATTTTAAGAAGCTGGGCATACCCCTTTAGGGGCCTGGATTTTGATATTGGGAATGTTTCATAAATTTCAAGACCAGCTTCAAGAACTGCATCTAAAATGAAGATAGAGACACCTATCATGTACGCAATACACAGGCGTTGAATAAAGCTGGAAAATGCGTCCAGTTCTGGAAATACAATGGGAATGAGAAAATAGATAACAGCAGCAGGCGCGATATGACTAAAACGCTTAATCACACCCTGTTCTACAATAATGTCATCCCATTTTGTTTTGGTGTGTTTTACAACTCTTTTAGAAATAGAGAATATGAACCGCTTGGTAATAAAGTTCGCAATAAGGGACATAAGTACAATAGCTGTTAGCAGCAGCGTTCTTGCGAGAAACTGAGCGGTTCCGTGGGAGAAATTTATCTCTAAAAACCATGAAATGAGAAAATCTACTATATTCATTGCGTTTCCTTGAACTTAGGATTTATACAGGGACTCAATTTCCTTTTTGAATTTTTCCCGGATAACATGGCGTTTTACTTCCTGCTTTGCAGAAAGTTCCGCTCCAAGTTCGAATCCCTTTTTCAGTATAGCAAACTTGTATATGTGCTCAAAGCTTTTAAACCCATTATGTGTATTAATTCTTTCTGAGATTTCGCATTGAATAAGTTCTCTTACTGCATCCATATCTGCAAGGGAGGACTTATTGTGATACACAATGCCATTATTTTTCAGATACACCTCTATTTCTTTAAAGTCAGGAACTATAAGTGCACCAAGGTATTTTCTATCCTGTCCGACTACTACGGCTTGTTGGATGTATTGGGACTCTCTGAGTTTTGCCTCAATTGGTCCTGGTTCCAGGTTCTCACCGCCGATAAGTACAATGGTGTCTTTTGCTCTGCCGCGGATTGCGAACTCGCCGTTATGAGTCCATACTCCAAGGTCTCCGGTATCTAAAAGTCCATTCTCTGAGAGGATCTTGCGTGTTGCTTCCGGGTCTTTATAATAGCCAAGCATGATCTGTTCTCCACGCGCGTAAATCTTTCCTTTTACGCCTGGAGGGCAGTCATTGCCTTTTTCGTCTAAAATGCGGATCTCTGTTTCCGGGAATGGTTCTACAGTGTAAGGCACCTGGTGATGCATTGGCCGGATAGCAATAACCGGCGCTGTTTCTGTTAGTCCGTATCCGTTTAGCAGGGTGATACCTGCGGCTGCAAAGAAACTGTCTACAGAATCCGGTAGTGAGCCTCCGCCGGAAACTCCGGCTTTGAGCCTGCCGCCGAGCTTTTGCTGTATGGATTTAAACACCAGAATATCTCCGAGTTTCTTCAAGGGCCAAAGAAGTACCATCGGCACAATACTGATTAATGCATCGAGAAATCTGGAACGTTTTTTAAATTCCGGCATCTTGCCAGTAAACATGTTTCTCAGAACAACATGAAAGCTTCCAATCCCAACAAAGAAATTAAATAAAACCTTAGTTATCCCGCCTTTTGCATTCACCTTTTTATATACTCCATCCATGACAGCTTCCCAGATCCTGGGAACTGAAGCCATCCACATCGGTTTGACAAGGGTGAAGTCATGGAGCATTATTTTGCCGATCGGCTTTGAGTATGCAATGGTAGAAGCTGTTTGGATTGCAATGAACTGCATAATCCGTTCAAAGGAATGCCAGACAGGAAGCACGCTGAGCCAGATATCTCCTTCTTTAATATCTGCTACCTTTGGCACGTTTTTTGTCTGGTGCAGAAAGTTTTTATGGCATAGCATGACCCCTTTTGGCGTGCCCGTTGTTCCGGAGGTGAAAATTATGGTAGCTAAGTCACCTTCCTGAGTTTCATCAATCTCTTTTTCAACGCAGTTCGGGGATTTTTGCAGCTTTTTTTCACCCTTTTCCATAAGGTCGTTAAATGAATAAATGGTTATTTTTCTTGGGGTTGAAAGTTCTGAAATATCAGTCCGCTTGTCCATAATAATTATGGTCTTTAAACGAGGCAGATCGTCTATAACAGAAAAAACCTTCTCTGCTATTTCCTTGTTTTCAACGAAACAGAGAGCGCTTTCTGTTTTTGCAAGGATGTACTGTATCTCCTGAGTAGTTGAATCTCTGCCCCTTGGTATGTCAGCTGCGCCGAGTGAAAGAATCGCCAGATTCGCAATAAGCCATTCTTTTCTATTGTCTGATAGGAGACCAATATGTGCTCCGCGTTTAACTTTCAGCTCAATCAGACCAGCTGCTGCTTGTAATACATTTTCATACAGCTCTTCATAAGTGGTTGGTATAAACGCGCCCTTATCGTTTTTTGATAGCTGGGCATTAAAATTCCCTTTTTCCAGTGCGGTTTTTCTTAGTAGCTGTGGTATTGTATTTACTTGACTTTTCTGCATGTTCGCCTCCTGTGAATATTCCTACACATAGTATACATTAAATGAACAGAGAAGGAAGAAAATTTAGGTTTGATGATAAGAAAATGTTAGGAATACCAATATTCCGGACATAATCTATGAGCTTTTTCCTGGAAAAGCTAATTGCCTGCTTTGACAAAAAACCAGGATTTCATATATTCTTCTTTATACAAGAATATGGTGCGCCTCTTCTTGGAAACTTATGAAAATTAGGATGTGTAAAATGAAGAAAATACTTAGTATTACTATTATTATATTCATACTTTTAGCTTTTGGGCTTTCTGCTCAGGACAATTCAGAGGAGGGCTCTTCTGAAGCATACATGGCTACAGTGAACGGGCTTTTAGAGTACGGTGCTGAACGCCAGATTTGTATAATCTCGGATTGGGCCCTTCAGACACGAACTGCATACTATGTTTCAGGGGACTTAGCACAGGAGTTGAGCGAAAACCCGGGTATGTTTGCTGAGGTTGAAGGGGTTGTAACAAACTCTGAGTTTGACCCGTATCTGAAATACATTGAAGTAACTAATATAGTAGAGATAACAAATCAGCCGTATTCTATGCAGTAATCTCTTTAGACGCAGGGACATAAGGAACAGGCGGCTGTGTGGTCAGTTTGTCGTTTCAAAGACCACAGCAATAACCGGAGCAGCCTCATCATTCATATTTTCTATAGCTTCCGATAAATTATTTTCACCAGTTTCGGTTGTTGTAAAAGTTCCATCTTCACTACCAGTGAAAGCAGCTATTATATGCCCTATACCAGGTTCAGTCCCACTAAAATTCCCTGCAACCCAGTTGCCATCTGAATCTTGTACATATAAAGCAGTGTGCCCTAAACCATGCAATGTAGTAGAGTCTGTTACTAATGCTGCGTCCAACCCCAGCACATCAACATAG
>CAYRYS010000003.1:0-128141 GCA_964428555.1 uncultured Spirochaetales bacterium
GCAGACTGTAAATCTGTTGGCTCAGCCTTCGAAGGTTCGAATCCTTCTCTCCCCATAAGCCCTTCTTCTTATGAAGAAGGGCTTTTTCTTTATTAAGTGGTCAGGTCATATTTTTTTAATTTTCAATGTAAAAAATCTCGTGCAAATTACACCGCATTTGTAAAATACACATGGAGTTTACAGGGTAAATGAAGCGTACACCTTCCATAAAATACCTGCAGGAAAGAAAAATGAACGCAATTATAAAAAGATGAACTGAAAATTCAAATTGATTTGTATGGTAAATTGATGTTTCTCAGTAGAAAGGGTATATTACACTTGTAGGAAAAGCTAATGAATCAGATATTTTACAAACAAGGGCTCCGCTTTACTTGTCAACAATGCTCGCAATGCTGCAGGCACGATCCTGGCCACGTTTTCCTCTCAGAAAACGATGTACTCGCATTAATGGAACACCTGGAATTGGAACTCAAGGAATTTCTTAATTCATATTGCAGAGTAGTAGATTTGAGCGGGATAAAGCGACTGAGCCTTATTGAAAAAGATAACTATGACTGCATTTTCTGGGAAGATGGAGGATGCATTGTATATTCAGCCAGACCGCTCCAGTGCAGAAGCTATCCGTTTTGGCATGGAAACCTATATTCCAAGCAGGCATGGGAGCAGCTTTCCCGTTCTTGCCCTGGTGTGAATACCGGGTATAATCATTCAGAGCAGGAAATTAACGCCTGGCTGAATAAACGCCGGGGTGAACCATTGATAGATGTTGACTGAATAATAAGGGAGTTTGCTAATGAATGTAAGATTCTGGGGAGTTAGAGGGTCAATTCCAACACCGTTAACACCTGAGAGATTAAAACGCAAAATCGCAGCAGTTGTTCAGAGGATACGGCCTGGAGATCTTGAATCACCCGAATCCCGCGAAATATTCATGAGCAAACTCCCAAACTATATATTCGGTACAATTGGTGGCAATACTCCGTGTATCGAGGTCTCTCTAAGCGATGGGTCTGAGATAATCTTTGACGGAGGTTCTGGACTCAGGGAATTGGGTGCATACCATAAGCAGCTGAAGCAGCCGGTAAAAGAGTATCATATTTTCTTCTCTCATTTTCACTGGGACCATATCCAGGGGATACCGTTTTTTGCTCCAGCATATGATCCAAGTGTAAAAATAACATTCTACAGCCCAGTGGACGACTTTGAGCTGTATATCCGGTCACAAATGAAGCTTCCCTATTTTCCTGTAAGCATGAAGGTAATGTACGCGGATATTAAGTTTGTACAGCTTACCAAACAGCCGATGAATATTGGTGCAGGCCAGGTCTATTGGAAAGGGGTGAATCATCCTGGAGGGTGTTTTTCTTACAAAGTAGCAGAACAGCACAGCAGCATGATCTATTCAACAGATACGGAGCTGAATGAGGAAGATTTCAACAAGACAAAGGAAAATATATCATTTTACAGAGATGTTGATGCAATGATTTTAGATTCGCAGTATACACTTGGAGAGGCAATCGAAAAGTTTAATTGGGGACATACCTCCTACAGTATGGCTGTGGACTTTGCTGCTGAGTGGGGAATACGGAACCTGTATCTTTTTCATCATGAGCCATTGTACGATGATCAGAAAATTGAAAAAATACTGCAAAGTGCAGGTTGGTATTTAGAGCATATTGACCAGACAATTGTAAATATCCGGCTTGCTGTAGAAGGAGAAGAATTTCAGGTTTAGTCTATGGACGATTTTAATCTTACAACAAACGAATTAAAAAATTTATATAGATTTCTGAAAGCCAATGAGCTTGGACTTAATAATTCGATGTATCCGTTGCTTGTACGCCTTGAGCGGTACTTGTATGCTTTGCTGTCAATTGAAGAAATAGAAAATCTTAAACAAAACTGAAGGGGTTTCGAATGAAACGGATTTTATTCTTTATGCTTCTTTTTGCTTACTTTATCTCAATGGGGTTTTCCCAGTATTTGCCGCCGGACGGTACAAACGAGTTGCTGGAAGTAACCTCGCCGCACATTCTTTCGGCTGGGGAGCATGTGACTTCTTCCTATCCTCCTATGACAGATATAATTAATCCGTCTTCTTCAGCACTTATCCAGAGAACTATACTAGACTTAAGCTTCATCGGAATTGCAGGACTTGCTGATAATCCGGGGTATCACGGATCGGTTGTAAATATGGGGCTGTCTATACCCACTCCTGCAGGAGTTTTTTCAGGAAGCGGCCATTTTCTTACTGCTTCACCGGATGGTTTCGGTTTGGGAACCCTCGGGGGTGTTCATGCATCATTTTCAAAAGATTTATTTCCAAGTTTTCTAGTAGGCGCAGGTACAAATGTATTCTTCGGATACAATACAAGCTTTGATTGGCGCTGGGACCTTGATCTTGGTTTTACCCATATATTGGGTGATATAGGATTCATGAAGGATTTTGTCTGGGCTGGCGCATTCCGCCATGCAGGTAAATGGTTTGATCCTGTGGAATCCAGAAGTGCTTATCCTGCTGCATTTACACCTGCTGTGGGTGCTGCGTTTTCACCGCTGCTGACAGATGATTTCGAGCTTAGATTTTCTAGTGACCTGGTATTTCCTTCATTCCAGGATGTAGGCCTTACATACGGTATGGAGTTTTCTTTTCAGGACTTTGTCGGGTTCCGTCTCGGCGGAGGTATAACGCTTCAGGAACTGTTAAACAGCAGCCTTACTCCAAGATCTGTTCCTTTGTCAGGCGGGATATTTGTAAACATTACTACTAATTTTTCTGAAGATGTAGAGTTTTTAAGAATATCTGAACGCGGATGGAATAGAAGTGAAGTTAGAAGCCACATAACAGCAGCACCGCTGAGAAATGGCTTATGGGCTTTCGGCGCTGGACTGAATATTCCCCTTGGTGTTCTTGATTCACAGCCACCGCAGATTACTCAGGAGATACAAAGCGAATTTATCTCTCCCAACAATGACGGCTCCTTAGACACATTAGTTATACCTATAGATATCCGGGACCAGCGGTATATCCGCGGATATACATTGTATATATATAACAGCGAAGGAGCCGTGGTGCGGGAAATTGAGAATAAGGATGAACGGCCGGAGAACCTGAATTTCCGCAATATTATTGACAGGTTCCTTTATGTGAAAACCGGTCTATCGGTACCTGACCAGCTGCGTTGGGACGGTATTGGCGGTGACGGGCAGGTTGTCTCTGACGGTAACTACACCTATGTTCTTGAAGCGTGGGACGATAATGGAAATGTGCAGCGCACAGATCCGGTAGAATTTACCGTAGACAGCACAGCTCCTCAAATTACGGTTGAACAGCCGCAAGCCCTGGACCTCATCATTTCTCCCAATGGCGATGGAAATAAAGACACCCTTGTTCTGGAGCAGGATGGTTCAGTAGAACAGAGTTGGCAGGCAGTTATTTCCAATGTTGATGGCGAACCTGTCCGCACCTTCGAATTTGAAGAAGCGTCTCCAAGTCAGATTGTTTGGGACGGAACTGATGACTCCGGAGTTTTGGTGCCTGACGGTGTGTATCAATACCGGATAACCAGTACAGATAGAGCACTGAATTCAAATGCTGCTGTTGTAGAAAATATTATTATTAATACGCAATCAACACCGGTAACTGTAACAATTGACAGAGCGCATTTTTCACCGAACGGAGATTCTGTTCAGGATACTGTTGAATACACACTGAACATTCCAGTGCGTACCGGAATAACAAGCTGGCAGCTGGTTATTGAAGATAGTGACCAGAGAGCTGTTCGTTCATATGAAAGTACAAGCGAGCCTCCGGAAACGATCGTGTTTGACGGCAGGGACGATGATGGCGATTTGCTCCCTGAAGGGCGATACAGAGCTGAGCTTTCGGTTTTCTACCAAAACGGGAATTCACCGGTTGAAAACTCTGCATACAGTACGCTTGATATTACAGATCCTGAAGCGATGGTAACTGCGAATCTAGAAGTATTCAGTCCAAACGGCGATGGGAATAATGACACAATATCCTTTTTCCAGGAGACTTCCAGAGAAGAAGAATGGCGTGGGGAAATTTCCAATGACGAAGGTGAGACTGTACGGACGTATGAATGGATGAACAGGCCGGACATGCGGATTGTTTGGAATGGTAGAGACTCGGACGGGCTTCTTATGCCTGACGGAGAGTATAGTTTTTATCTTATCTCTACTGACAGAGCCGGAAATACAGGGAGTTCTCAGCCGGTAAGATTTACCCTCACAACAGAAGAAACCGAGGTATTCTTATCAACAGGCAGTAGGGCATTTTCTCCAAATGGTGATGGAGTAAATGACAGACTGAATATTGTTCCTCAGATCCGCACCGAGCTTGATATAGTGCGTTACAATATGAGTGTTTTTTCTCAAGAAGGAGAGCTGGTCCGTGAATACACAGGCAGGTCCGCTCCTCCTGAGCAAATTGTATGGGATGGTCTGACAGGGGGTGGCCAGCTAGTAGGTAATGGGACCTATTACAGTACCATAGAAATTGAAGATATCGGCGGAGCGGTTAAGACAGCGAGAAGCGAAGAATTTATTGTGGACATAACAGTTCCGAGAATTACTGCTTCAGCGAATTACCGGCTCTTCTCTCCGGACGGCGACGGGTTTAAGGATGCTATTCGGATTACCCAAGAATCCAGCAGTGAAAACCGGTGGAATGCCCGGATAGAGGATTCAGAAGGAGAAACAGTACATCAGATGGTATGGGAAGGTAATGCTCCTTCTTTTACTTGGGATGGTACTGATGCTGAAGGTAACCTTTTGCCCAATGGCAGCTACACATATACGATATCCACAACAGATATTGCTGGGAATAGTGCAGAAGCACAGATTGAGAATATCCGCATTGATATACGGCCGACAACCATATTCATTACAGTAGATAAAGACGGCTTTTCCCCCAATGGCGATGAGTATCTGGATACAATGGAGATTAGTACCATGCTGAACCTCCAAGAAGGGATAGAGAGTTGGTCGTTAGAAATCCTCTCTGAGGCTGATGATGAGGTCATACGTACATGGACCGGAGAAAACAGTGTACCCCCTGAAACAATTACATGGGACGGATTAAGCGATGAAGGTTCCTATGAACAAGGGATGATGTATGCTCAGCTGAGTGTGGTGTATCTTAAAGGGAACCGACCGCAGGAACACACCCAGCCATTTTTGCTTGACATTTCAGAGCCGGATGTTGATCTTTCTATAACACCAAAGCCGTTCTCTCCTGATAATGACGGAGTGGATGATGAACTGACAATAAGCATAGATGTAGATGATCTTTCACAAATCTCTGAATGGGAGCTGGTTATTATTGACCCATATGGAGAAGAATTTACAAGGTATGAAGGCGGTTCTGCGCCTGCACAGGAGATCATCTGGGACGGACGGTCTGCAACCGGCGAATTGGTAGAAACTGCACGGGATTATGAGATGTATTTCGAAATAACCGATGCTCTTGGCAATACCGCGAGAATCGAAGATGATATTCCTGTCGATATTCTTGTAGTTCGCGACGGTGATAGGTTGAGAATTGCGATAACAAATATTACATTTGATGGAGGTGTGTCGTCATTGAATAGCAGTGATCCTGAGGATATGGCCACAAATGAACGCGTACTTGCGCGGCTGGCTGAGATCCTGAACAGATACAGCAGGTATCAGATTCGGATTGAAGGACATGCCAGAAGAATTAATAATGACGATCCGGCTGCAATAGAACAGGAAGAGGAAAATATTCTTGCTCCGCTTTCCCTTGCGCGGGCGGAAACAGTACGGCAATATCTTATTGAACTGGGAGTTGATCCAAACCGGCTTACTGCTGTTGGACGCGGGGGACGGGATCCCTTGCATCCTCATACAGATCCGGAAAATGCTTGGAGAAACCGAAGAGTAGAATTTATATTGGTACGGTAAGGAAAAAATGAAGAAGATAATTATTTTAGTAATCGCGGCAGTGATAGTTGCAGCTGTCGCGATTGTAGGAACAGTTACAGTTTATAGCTTTTTAGAACCTACTGGTAATTTGCATTCACCCTTGATATTTGAAATTGAACAGGGCCAAGCCCTGAATACTATTGCCGCAAGGCTGGAATCAGAAGGTGCTATCCAGAGCAGCTTGGCCTTGCGTGTATATGCAAGGCTGAAAGGGACTTCTGCGGATTTTAAGGTAGGTACATATAGGATACAGCCTGAAATGGGTCTTGTGGAAGTCCATGATCTGCTTATATCAGGTAGACAGATGCTGCTGCGAGTCACAATCCCGGAAGGAAAGACCTTGTCAGAAATAGCACGGATTATGGATGAAGCAGGTATTGTGAGTGCTGAGGAATTTACTCAGGCTGCTATGAACCAGGGTATTCTTCAGGAATTTGACATTCCAGGCAGAACAGCAGAGGGATTTCTTTTTCCGGATACCTATTATTTTGCAGAGAATTATCCTGCCCTCGAAGTTGTCAGGCATTTAATAGTAAGGTTTTTCGAGAATATGGAGGATATATACCCGGATTATGTGCTTCTGGATAGAAGCGAGTTGTATGATGCTGTAGTATTAGCCTCGATTATTGAACGTGAATATGCATTTGCAGAAGAAGCTCCGATTATTGCCTCTGTTTTTCTTAATCGGCTCGAAAATAACCAAAAGCTTGAATCCTGTGCAACAGTTGAATATTTTATTACAGAGGTAGAGGGAGAACCGCGTCCGGAAAGGATTACTGATTATCATTACCTGCGGCAATCTGAGTATAACACCTATTTGAATCAGGGGCTGCCCCCGGCACCGATTGCAAGTCCGGGAAGTGTGGCTTTGGATGCAGTTTTTCATCCTGGAGAGACAGATTACCTGTATTTTGTTGTAGATCCGGATAATGAATCGCGGCATCATTTTTCAAGAACCTGGGAAGAGCATCAGAGAGCATCAAGGAGATATCTCAGAAGCAGGAGCTGATAAAAAAAATACATGAGGATTCCTGATAATAAAATCGCCGAAATATCTGAACGTACGGATATTATTGATATAGTGAGTAATTATGTAACTTTGAAGCGTTCAGGAAGCAGGTATACTGGGCTCTGTCCTTTTCATGAGGAAAAGACCCCTTCTTTTTCCGTAACACCGGAACGGAATATGTATTATTGTTTTGGGTGTAAAAAAGGTGGGAGTGTTTTTAACTTTCTTATGGAAATGGAGGGGATAAACTTTCCCGAGGCAGTAAAGCGTTTAGCAGAGAAAGCCGGCGTTCCTTTGGAGCTTTCAGAACAGGATTTCTCAGAGGTCAGTGAATCAAAATCAATACTTGACCTTCTGGGACGTGTCGCAAAAAGTTTTCATTATCTCCTTGTAAATGATAAAAGGGGAAATACAGCCAGGGAGTATTTGAAAAGCAGAGGAATACCTGAAGAGGTATGGGAAAAATATGATATTGGATATGCTCCTTCAGGGGGAAGCTGGTTATATCAGTTCTTGAAAAAAAAGAATTATTCAGATGAATTGCTAAGAAAAAGTGGACTTTTTTCATCGAAAAATCCGGGGCGTTCTCTTTTTCAGCATAGGCTTGTGTTTCCTATCACTGATAAGCAGGGAAGGGTTATTGGCTTTGGGGGTAGACTCCTTGGCAAGCAGGGCCCGAAATATATAAATTCACCGGAATCCCCTGTATTTCAAAAGCGGCGGAACCTGTATGGATATAGGAATGCAGCTGATAGAATTCGTAGGACAGGACAGTGTTATATTACTGAAGGGTATTTTGATGTGATTGCGATGCACATGGCTGGAATCGAAAATGTGTGTGCACCCTTAGGCACTGCATTAACAGAGGAGCAGATATTTATTATAAAGCGTTTAGCGGACAAGGTAATACTTGTGTTTGATGGAGATAAAGCAGGGCTTCACGCTGCTGAAAAATCTATTTATCTCTGTGAAAAATGCAGTATAGATTCAGAGGTTTGTATATTGCCGGAAAATATGGACCCAATGGATATTCTGCAAAAAGAAGGTCCGAATGCGTTGAAAAAATATGTAAAATATTCTATAAATAGCTTTAAGTTTTTGGTAAATTCACTAATAGAACGGTATAATTATAGAGAACCAGGGGGCAGACAGGCAATTTTACAATCAGTATTTCCATATATTGATATAGTTAATTCAGAGGTTAGGAAAGAGAGTTTTTTTCAGGAATTGGCAGATGCCCTTATGGTGGAACAGCGATCGATAATTCTGGATTACTATTCAAGGGGTAAGAAAAACAATACTCATGACTCAATAAATAAAAGGGAAAAAGAGGAAAGAGCGGTTACTATGACTCCTGAGCTTTTTTTAATGACTGCGGTAACTGCAAATAAATCGCTTTTTTCTTTTGTAAGAAGTATTATTAACTCCGACGACCTTTCTGACGAAAATGCAATAGAGGTATATTGTGCGTTGGAGGAATGCTATAGAAACGAAGAAGAATCTATTGATTCTTTGTTTGCAAGAATGGATAACAAGTCTGTGGTAGAATTTATTCAGGGAAAAATGTCTTCAGAGGAATTCTCCCAAAATCCGGAAAAACTGGTAAAGGATTCAGTGAATAGACTGAAGGAAAAAAGCCTGAAAAAGAAACAGCAAGACCTTATTGCCAAGATCAAGAAGCTTGAAAAAAGCAATCAGGATAATGATGAATATAAGGACCTGGTGTTAGAAAAAATGTATTTGGATAATGAACTTAAAAAATTAGAGGGTAGGAAAGCATGATTGATGTGCAGTATAATTCTGCAATTACAAAACTACTAGAATATGCAAAAAAGAAGAAAGTCATTAATTATGATGAAATTAATGACTTTCTTCCAGAGGATATAACCAACACTGACAAGATCGAAGATGTCCTCGCCTTGCTTGAAAAAAACAATATTCAAGTAGAGGAAGAGGGTCTGGATCTTAATGACGAAGATGAAGAAGAAGAGCAGGAACAGAAAAAAAAGACTGAAAAAAAGAAAAAAGTAGTACAAAGTGAAAAAGATGGCGCAATTGATGACCCGATTCGCCTGTATCTACGTGAAATAGGAAAAGAGAACCTTCTTACAGCTGAACAGGAAGTAGAGCTTTCTAAGCAAATGGAAGAAGGAGAAAATATTATAAAAGCAATAATCCGAAACTCCGGTATTATTATTCCAGAATTCTATTCTCTTGCGCAGAAGGCTTTTTCGAAAAAAGATCCAAGGGAAATGGGGTTAACTAAAAAACAGATTTCTGAACATCTTGCTGAAAAGCGGAGATTGAACCACTTTTACAGGGATGCAATACGCGAGGTCATCCCAAGCATAAAGAATTACATTGAATTAAAGCAAAAGATTGTAGACACTGGTGGTGATGTTTTAACTGATGAAAAGCTTGCAAAAAGACGCAATGAGCTTCTAGTGGTAATGAAGGATATTGACATCCATCAGGAAGAAATACTCAGTTTTTCAGAAAAATTTACCAGTGCAAGCCGAAAAATCCGAAAAAACCAGAAGGAACAGGAAAAAATAGAAAAACGGCTTCGTGTTGGAAGCATGAGAGAGCTGAGAAGCCTAGGCAGAAAGCTTGCAATGAGCGAAGAGTGCAGACGTATTGAAGAAGATCTTGCTCTTTCTGCTGACGAAATAAAAGAAAAGATCCGGCAAATCCAAATGAACGAGAAAAAGCTGCGTCAGCTGGAGATCGAATTTGAGCACTCTATAGAAGAAATTGTAGACATGACCGAGGAGATTGCCCGCGGTAGAGACCTTATGAAAAGCGCGAAGGACCGCCTAATTAAGGCAAACCTTCGTTTGGTTGTGAGTATTGCCAAAAAATATACGAACCGTGGACTTCATTTTTTTGATCTGGTACAAGAAGGCAATATCGGGCTTATAAAAGCGGTTGAAAAGTTTGAATATAGAAAAGGATATAAATTTTCTACCTATGCTACATGGTGGATACGGCAGGCAATTACCAGGTCAATTTCGGACCAGGCAAGAACAATCCGTGTTCCAGTACATATGATCGAACAGATAAATAAGGTCGTACGCGAATCCAGGCAGCTCATGCAGGTATTAGGCCGCGAGCCCAGCGACGAAGAGATTGCAGAACGCCTTGGCTGGACAGTTGCTAGAGTAAAGGCAGTAAAAAATGTAGCAAGAGAACCAATATCTCTTGAAACACCTATCGGTGAAGAGGAAGACAGCCTGCTTGGTGACTTTATCGAAGATAAGGACGTGGAAAATCCTGCAAGTCAAACGGCTTTTAAATTACTCCAGGAACAGTTGAAAGATGTGTTGGAAACACTGCCGCCGCGTGAACAGGAAGTACTTAAAATGCGGTTTGGTTTAGAAGATGGCTATTCTCTGACCCTCGAAGAGGTCGGATTATATTTTAATGTTACGCGAGAAAGAATTCGTCAGATAGAAGCAAAAGCCCTCAGAAGGCTGCGTCATCCTAAACGCAGTAGAAGGCTGAAAGATTATCTAGAACAGTAAGGGGTTATAATATGATGCATAATGTCCTTGAAAAATTACGTGATTTACAGGATGTACTGTCAAAAAAATTCGAAGTTGAACAGGAAATTAATGATATACCAAAAGCGCTTTCAACAAAAACTGAGCTTTTGAATCGACTAAAAAAAAGTTATATAGAGCGGAATGAAAAATACGACCGGTTGAAGAAAAAGATTTCGAGCCTTAGGATTCGGATGGATGATGCAATTTCTCAAAGAGAAGCCTATGAAAAGCAGTATTCAGAAATTAAGACGCAGCGTGAATATGAAGCTCTGGATAAGGAAATTAAAGATGCAACTGAAAAAGAGCAGCATTTACGCCGTGAACTCCAAAAAGAGGAAAAGAACCTTGAGGAGTTGACAAAAATACTTGAGCGTGAAGAAGCGATGATCCAGCAGCAGGAAGAAGAGTTGAAAAAAGAGCAGGCTAATGTTGAAGAAGAAACTGGAGAAAAGCGCGACCTACTGAGGGATTTGGAGAACCAGGAGGAAAAGATTACTCCCGGCCTGGATGAAGAGATGATCTTCAAGTTTGAACGGATTATCCGAAGTAAATCCGGTCTCGGAATTGTTCCGATCCGCGGCGGCGTATGTACAGGCTGTCATATGATCCTCCCTGCGCAGTTTGTGAATGATGTAAGAAGCGGGAAGGGTATCCTGTTTTGTCCATACTGTTCCAGAATCCTTTTTTATGAACAGGAAGAACAGATCGAAGAAAATATGTACTTTAACGAGGAAGACGCAGGAAGTCTTGCTGACCTTGAAGATTTTGATGACGAAGACTTTATTGATGAAGAAGAGCTCGTTATTACAGACTTTGATGCTGAGGATGAAGAAGATGAAAATCTTGAAGATGAGATGGGTGAAGAGCTCGATGAAGAAGACCTTGGAGAGGAAGAACTCGAGGATGAGGGTATTGCAGATGAAGAGCTTGATGATGAAGAGCTTGATGACGATGATGTAGAAGGAATAGAAGACGAAGAAGATGACCAGACCGAGGATGATGACTTAGAGGAGGAAGAGGATTAAAAAAAGAATGAAAAAGCAGGTCGGGTTATCGCTGCAGCAGATGGTTGCTGCAGAGGAAAGTCCGGGCTCCCAAAGAGCATAATGCCGGGTAATTCCCGGGGCTTGTATTCGAAAAGAATAGAGGTACAGAAAGTGCCGCAGAAACCAGACCGCCTGCCTGGTTAGTCGAAAGATTACCAAGCAAGGTAAGGGTGAAAGGGTGAGGTAAGAGCTCACCTGTCTGTTAGTAATAGCAGATGTATGGTAAACCTCATTAGGAGCAAAGCCAAGCAGCGGATGCACTGCTCTTTGTGAAACCGCGGGTAGGCTGCAAAAACCGTATGGGAACATACGGTGTAAGATAGATGATAACCAAGGTATTACCTTACAGAACCCGGCTTACAGACCTGCTTTTCCATTCAGTCTTTTATATATAAAATGCTATGAATTACCCGAATTCTAGATTCCAGTTTAGATCTCGAAAAAAGAAGAAGAGTAGAAAGCTGCTCATTCTGATAGCAGGAAGTATTCTGCTATTTGTAACAGTTATTTCTGTCTTTGTATTTCGAGACTCCATTCCCTTTATTCAAACAAATGAAGCAGAAGATGTTGATTTATTAGCATTGTGGAACGAGGGTAACTATACTCTTATTATCGAAGAGTGTAATACCATTCTAATTGAAGAACCTATGAATGGGACTGCACTTGTTCTTAGCGGTTTTTCTTATTTTTATCACGCCCTTTCTCAAAATTCTTTAGAAGAAAAAATCCGCTTGCTGGATATATCAATTGCACACCTTAGAAAGTCAGAACTTGTGGCTGAAGCACCCCTCGCTAGGCAGGTAGATTATGTCCTTGGAAAAGCATACTATCTAAAGGGTAAGTTTTATGCAGATTTAGCGATACAGTATCTTGAGACAGCACTGGAGTCCGGGTTCATTAATGACGACTTGTACGAGTATCTTGGACTTTCATATAGCCAAATAGGAGACTATGAAAATAGTATTCACTATTTTCTTTTAGCATTGGAAGAAAACGAGAGTGATCTGCTATTTCATACTCTTGGCCGCACTTACTATATCATGGAGAATTTCGGTGCTGCAGAGGAATATCTTACACGTGCTGTTGAAATAACTGAAGATCCGGAATTAGAGGAGAAATGTGTTTCTCTTCTTGCTGAAATCTATATGAATAGTGAAGAATATGAGCGTGCTGAAGAGCAGTATAGAAGACTGCTCGAGATTGACCCTCGTTCAGCTGATGTTCATTTTTACTTAGGTGAACTCTACGAGGAGATAGGGGATACGGTCCGTGCCCGATATGAATGGAGAGAAGCTTTAAGAATAAATCCAGATCATTACGGAGCCCGCTTGCGTTATTATCAATAATGTAATAATAATAGTGTAATATCGGCTTTTAAAAACGGCTTTTAATAGAAAGTTATTACTGGGAGGTAATATTATATGGGGTTGGGAAAATTTTTTGATGCCTTTTCTGCGGACATAGGAATAGATCTTGGTACTTGTAATACCCTGGTTTATGTCCGCGGAAAGGGAATTGTAATCTCGGAACCGTCAGTTGTTGCTGTAGAACGAGGTACAAAAAAAGTAGTTGCTGTCGGAGCTGAAGCAAAAAGAATGCTTTGGAAGACCCCGGGCGATATAATTGCAATACGGCCTTTGCGGGATGGTGTTATTGCTGACCTGGAGACCACTGAAAAAATGATTAAGTACTTTATCACGAAAGTACTGCCTCGGAGCTGGTTTGTTAAACCGAGAATGGTAATCGGTGTACCAAGCTGTATAACAGAGGTTGAGCGGCGTGCTGTTGAAGAGAGCGCGTTTAATGCTCGGGAAGTTAAGGTCATTGAAGAATCGCTTGCTGCTGCAATTGGAGCAAATATACCAATCTTTGAACCGGCAGGACATATGGTATGTGATATCGGAGGCGGTACGACTGAGATATCAGTTATTTCGCTCGGCGGTATGGTAGTAACTAATGCGATCCGCCTAGGGGGCGATGAGTTCGATGAAGCAATAATTAAACATGTACGGACTGTTCATAACTTAATTATAGGGGAGCAGACAGCAGAAAATTTGAAAGTGACTATTGGAAATGCATCGCCTGATAAAAAGATTGAGAAAATGGAAATAAAAGGCACAGATGCTATTACCGGACTTCCCAGAAGACTTGAAATTGATAGTGTTGAGGTCAGAGAGGCCTTGCAGGAACCCATCAATGCGGTTATAGAAGAGATAAAGCGGACATTAGGGCAAACACCGCCGGAGCTTGCAGCAGATATTGTGGAACGCGGCATTGTAATGACTGGTGGAGGATCGTTATTAAAAGGATTTCCAAAACTCATTGCAAAAGAAACAGGCGTTCCTGTTATATTGGCTGAAAATCCATTGTATTGTGTTGCTCTTGGTGCAGGAATGTATTATGATCATGCAAAAGGTGCGAATAACGCCAATAGAAATATATATAACAAGCTAAATGTATAAAACATAGAGAATGTTACAACTACGCGGTTTTTTTCAAAAGCATAGAACAGGCCTGGTCTTTGCAGGACTGCTCTGTGTTTCATCAATAAGTATGGTATTCTCCACAAACACGGTATCTTTTCGTCCGGATGAGATAGGGCTCAGTATTTTCTCATTTTTCCAGCAGACTGTATCCGGGGTTACTAACTGGTTTTCAGAAACAATTTATTCTATTCAAGAGCTTGCAGAACTCCAGGAAGACTATGAAGAGCTTCAGGATAGGGTTTTCGAGATGCAGACCTATGAAACAGAGCTGGAGGAGCTTCGCCTGGAAAATGAGCGCCTGAGTGAGTTGCTGAATTTTTCTGAATCTATTGAGTTCGATCACATTGCTGCACAGATTATTGCAAAAGACCCTGAAAATATATTTAACTCAATACAATTGAACCGCGGGAGAGTGCATGGAATTCAGCCTGGCATGCCTGTTATTGCGTATTATGATGGGTATCAGGGACTTGTTGGCAGAATTAGAGATGTAGGGTTATACACATCAATCATATTGCCGGTGTATGATAGCGGATCTTATGTTGCTGCACGGCTTCAAGAGACCAGATACGAGGGAATGGTAAATGGAAGCGGTATTTCAGAGGATCAGCTGTTTATGCAGTATGTAAGAAAACAGGCAATAGATAATATCGAATACGGAGATTTAGTTGTTACTTCAGGAATGAGTTCTGTATTTCCTGAAGGAATATATATCGGACGGGTCCGAGCAATCCAGGCCAGGGATTACGAAACATCCCTTCATATTCAGGTTGAGCCTGTAATCGATTTCCGGAGGCTTGAAAACGTGTTTATTTTGAGAGTATTAGATAATGAGAGCTGAGTATGTTTTATCCACATTAATAATATTTGCTGCTATTGTTATACAAAGCACAATTCTCAGATACGTTTCTTTTCAAGGAATTACACCTGATATTGCGTTAATTTGTTTAGTTTTCATTTCTTTACGTAAGGGAAGTCAAGTAGGACAAGTAAATGGATTTATCGGAGGCATTCTCGAGGATTTTCTGAGTCTTGCACCTTTGGGGTTTCATGCATTTCTGAAAACAACAATAGGTTTTTTATATGGACTGTTAAAGGGTGCTGTTATCGTAGATCCGATATTTGTCCCAATTCTGATGGTTTCTGTTTCAACCTTTATTAAAACAATTATCTCTGGTTTTTTAATAGTTCTGTTAAATCTGGATATTACAGTAAGCGGTCTGTTTCAATACGGATTTTTTCTTGAGCTCGGATTTAATGCAATATTGACCCCATTTTTGTTTGCTTTATTAGGATTGGTACCTATATACAAAAAAACAAGGCAGGAAGGGTTGTAATAAAATGCCCAGAGGCTTTGGTAAAAAACAAGAAACTACAATATCAAAAAGACGGACAATCGTATTAGGCATACTCATAATATTCACTACAGTCATATATCTTGGTTTTCTGTACAATCTTCAAATAACAAAGGGTATGGAATTTCTGCAAAGGGCAAGACAGGTCTCAAGAAGGACTATTCCAATTCCGGCTCAGAGAGGAGAAATCTTTGACAGAAATTTTGATACTCCTCTTGTTACTAATATTGACTCCTATGCTGTGGATATAATCCCTGCAGAAGTACCCCAAGGTCAATTTGAAGAGCTTTTTCAATCTCTTGCAGAGATACTGGAGATGGAAGTTCAGGCAATCCGCGATGCTGTACCTCCTTCGAACTATCATTTATACCAGTCAGTGGAAATAAAAAGCGGTGTCGATTTCGAAACCATAGTCTACATTGCTGAACATATTCAAGACTTCCCAGGAGTAGGGTGGCACAGTAAGCCTATCCGGAGCTATGTAGAAACCGGATCTATTGCTCATGTACTCGGGTATGTTGGAGATATTACCAGGGAAGAGCTTCAGGTTCTATACAACGCAGGGTATACGAGTGGTTCAGTTATTGGGAAAAGCGGAATTGAAAGGCGCTATGACCAGATCCTGAGAGGAGAAGATGGTACCAGATACAGAACTGTAGATGTTACAGGCAGGAGAGTAATAGAGGATGAAATCTTGGAAGAGGTTCCCCCAGTACTCGGGAATGACCTTGTATTGACAATAGACAGGCATACACAGCGTCTTGCAGAACAAGCCCTCGGTGAAAGGATCGGTTCGGTGATAGTATTGAAACCCTCAACTGGTGAGGTGCTGGCTATGGTTTCTTATCCATACTATAATCCGAACCAATTTTATACAGAAAATGGTAACCATGTCTTTCGTGAGCTTTCTCTAAACCCTTATTCACCTTTTCTTAATAGAACAATACAATCCCTGTATCCTCCAGCTTCAACTTTCAAGATTATTATGTCCCTTGCAATGCTGGAGGAAGAGGTTCTTACTGCTGATCAAGAAATAACCTGTGATGGAAGCATTACTCTGGGTGACCGCCGCTTTAATTGCTGGCGGCAAAGCGGGCATGGACCTGTTGCTTTATTAGAAGCATTTGCGCACTCCTGTAATATATATTACTATACTGTTGGCCGGGAATACCTGGGAATAGAAAGAATTGCAGACTATGCAAATAGATTCGGCTTTGGTCTGCCCACTGGTATTGACCTTCCAGGAGAACTTTCCGGACTTGTTCCTACTCCGCAGTGGAAAGAACGTTCCTATAATTCTCCTTGGGTAGGGGGAGATACGGTAAATACTTCGATAGGCCAGGGGTATCTTTTGGTTACACCGCTTCAAATAGCCAACGCTGTTGCTATGATTGCAAATGACGGTGTAGTCTACAGGCCGCATCTTGTAAGTGAAATACGTGACCCAATATCTAATGAGGTTATCCATGAGACTGAACCGGAGGTGCTGTTGAGTCCGCCATTTCGGGAAGAAATGCTGCAGCAGGTGCAGGATGCAATGCGGATGGTTGTCACTGAGGGAACAGCACAATTTGTCATTACCACTGATGCAGTAGAGTCTGCCGGAAAGACAGGTACAGGACAGGTCGCGATTGAGGAGAATTTTCACTCCTGGTATGTTTCATATGCACCGTATGAGGCTGAGAACCCGGAAGATCAAGTTGTTATTGTTACCCAAATTGAAGCAGTAAATGAATATGAGTGGTGGGCGCCTAAAGCAACTAATATTATTCTTCAAGGAATATTTGCTGGACAAACATATGAAGAAGCAGTTGAATCAATGAGCCTGTGGTATTAGGAATACGAGAATGAAATCGAAGAGTATATTAAATATAGATATATTGCTGATACTGGCAACCATAATTCTCATGATAATCGGAATACTCTTTATATATTCCAGCGGCGTAACGTCTACTGGAGTGGTATTTTCCAATGAATATATTAAACAGATAGTTTGGGTTATTACCGGAATTATTATCATGTTTACTATTGCATTCTTCGATTATCAGTATTTTTTTGATTGGTCGCCGATTATATACGGATTAATTGTTCTGTTGCTGGTTCTAACGTTATTTTTTGGAGCTATAGTTAATGGAGCACGGTCATGGCTACAGATAGGCGGAATAGGAATACAACCTTCAGAATTCATGAAAATTGCTGTGATAATTTTTCTTGCCAGGTATTTATCTACTTCTGCACAGGAGATACATAAGATACAGCAATTTCTTATTGCTTTTGCAATCATTATGGTGCCGGTCCTTTTAATTCTACTGCAGCCGGATATGGGTACTGCCCTAGTATATCTTCCTATTTTCTTCTTTATGACATTTGTTTCCGGTGCAAAGGTGCGGCATATCCTGTTTATCTTTTTTACAGGTTTGCTTACTATAGTGTTGGCTATGGTACCATCCTGGGTACAGTTTATCCACGGAGAAACAATCAATTGGCTTGCCTTTTTAACAGAAAGGTCCTTGACGATTATTGTTGCACTGTCATTTCTGCTTATGACAAGTATCGCTGGAATAGGTTTTCTTGTATTCAAGCGAATATATTTTTATTGGATTACCTATGTGCTTTCTATAGTTACCCTTTCATTTTTCTTTGCAATCGGGGCTCAGATGGTACTTCAGGATTATCAAATAATGCGGCTCATAGTTTTTTTAGACCCGGAAGTTGATCCCAGGGGTGCAGGGTGGCATATTATTCAATCTGTGACTGCAGTCGGATCAGGAGGCTTCCTTGGTAAGGGATTTCTCCAAGGCACACAAAGCCATTATCGTTTCCTTCCTCAACAAAGTACTGACTTCATATTTTCTGTAATCGCAGAGGAGTGGGGGTTTATTGGAGGAATCTTAGTCTTTACCCTTTTTCTGATAATATTAGTCCGTGGTCTCGTTATTGCAGGTACTGCACAGGATAAATTTAGCGGATACATTGCTGCAGGCTTAGTTGGCATGTTCTTTTTCCATTTTGTCATTAACATTGGTATGGCCATGGGCATTATGCCAATTACCGGGATTCCTCTTCTTTTTATAAGTTACGGCGGATCATCCTTGTGGACTGCATTGGTAGGGGTTGGTATTCTGGTAAACATAGCAATGAAAAAAAACCGCATCTAATAGTGTACGTAAATTAATAAAAAGATCAGCATCCCGGATACTTATAAAGGAGAATCACATTGTTGTCTAACAAGTTATTAGATATTGAAATGCCTGGCAGATACGTAGGCGGCGAATATGGCTCACGATGTCTGAATTTTACGCCAAGACTAAGAATTGCAATATGCTTTCCTGATCTATACGAAATAGGAATGTCTAATCAAACTATTAAGCTTTTGTATAACCTTCTGAATCAAATACCAGGCGTTTATTGTGAGCGTGTTTTTGCACCTGCAGATGATTTCAGGGCGCTTTTGAAAAATGAGAATAAAACACTTTTTACATTGGAGACTGGTACACCGATATTGGAAATGGATATTCTTGCTTTCACTGTTGGTTATGAGCTGAGTGCAACGAATATTCTCAATGTACTGGATGCAGGCGGTATTTCTGTTCAGAAGCAAAATAGAACAAGCAAGGAACCGATAGTAGTTGCCGGCGGGACTGGACTGACGAACCCTAAGCCCTTTGCGGACATATTTGACGCTGTATTTATTGGAGAAGCTGAAAAAGAGTTTTCTGATCTCATTCAAAAATTAGCTGACTGTAAAGCCGATGGTTTTTCACGGAAGGAAATAATAGATCTAATAATATCTTCAAAACACATATGGCATTCCGGAAAAAAAGAGCCGACATCCAGAGCAATCTGGTCGGATTTTGGAAAAAAAAGTATACAATGGAAGTACCTGCCGGTTCCTAATGTTTCTGTTGTTCAGGACCACGGAGTTATTGAGGTAATGCGGGGGTGTCCTAATGGCTGCCGATTTTGCCATGCCGGGTTTTTCTATCGCCCGATGCGGTGTAAAGATTTTACCGGAATTATTGAAGAATCAGATTATTTAATAAACGAGGCAGGGTATAGAGAGATTACCCTTTCATCTTTGTCTACAGGAGATTATCAGAGTATTTATGAACTTATGCAGATACTTAACAGCCGGTACAAAGATAAGCATGTTTCCTTTTCTCTTCCTTCTCTAAGGTTAAACTCATTTACAATCAGCCTGCTGGAAGAAGTGTCTAGTGTGCGAAAGAGCGGATTAACATTTGCTATAGAGACTGCAGATAAAAAATGGCAACACGCAATCAATAAGGATATAAGTAAAGAAAAAATACTGGAGATAATAGAAGATGCAAAAAAACGGGGATGGAAGCTTGCTAAGTTCTATTTTATGATTGGTTTACCTGTTGCAGATGAAATGCAAGAAGCAGAAAGAATCGTTGAGTATCTTCTGGATATAAAAGCAAAAACAAAGATAAAGATTAATACAAATATCGGTACTTTTGTGCCAAAACCGCATACTCCATATCAATGGGACAAGCAGCTCACCCTTGAACAGTCAAAGAGTGCTTTGCAGTATATCAAAAATACGCTAAAAGGATCAGGTATTAAAGTGAACTATCATGAGCCTTTTCAATCCTACCTTGAAGGTATTATTTCCCGGGGAGATGAGAAAGTCTCAGGGATAATAATTAAAGCTTTTGAAAACGGGGCTTCTTTTGATGCCTGGGAGGATAAGCTGAACAAGCCTGTATGGCAAGATGTGTTAGCAGGCGAAAATGCCCAGGAGTATATAAATGAACGGGATGTTGAACAAATGCTTCCATGGGATGATATTGATTTGGGCGGTACCAAAAAATACCTGATCAAGGAAAAGCAGAAAAGCAGGAAAGGGGAGTTAACTTCTGAATGCAGCCTATCGTGTTCGCATAATTGCGGTATCTGCAGAGGCGATAATACCTTGCAGTTAACGGAAGAAACAACAGAAGCAGAACATAAAATTACAAAGGAAGAGCAGGGAAATGTTCTATACCGTCTACTCATTGAATATGAGAAATCGGGCAAAGCAGTGTTCTATTCACACTTAAACACAATGAAAATATTTGAGCGTGCCTCGCAGCGGGCAGGGCTCCCTGTTTCTTATACAAAAGGGTTTAATCCGAAACCAAGGATCGAATTCGTACATCCATTGTCTCTTGGAGTAAAAGGAGTTAAAGAAATTGCTGGTATCATCGTATACCAGCAGAATGATGAAGATATAGTTATAGAATCTTTGAATGATGCTTTGCCCCAGGGGGTTATAGTAAGAAAGGTGAAGTGCGAAGAGTATCAAAGAGAAGACGGAAAGAAGCAAAAGTCTTTAATGGCACAGTATTATGGAGCTCGGTATCAAATACACTTAATTAATGACACTACTAAGGAATTCCAGGAGAAGTGGGAAGTCCATGCAAGGAATGGTGAGACTATTGTAGCGCAAGAGGGTGAGGATACTGTGCAGGTCCTTTTGGAGAATGATAAAAACAATGGTAGGGGCCTTATTTCTCTGGTAAAAAAGATGTATGCCCACAATTGGTGGGCAGAAATGGATATAATCCGGAAAAGTGTATTAAAAAGCATACATGGTGAACCGAATTATTACATTTGACCTTTGATTTTGTTCCAAATTACGTCCATTTTTGGCATGTTTTCTGTATTTAGTTCTGTATTAGTTTGCTGCATTTCAGTCTCCATTTTGCGAAAGCGGTTTTCAAACTTTTTGTTTGTCCTGTGGAGTGCGAGCTCGGGGTGTATTTTGTAATATCTTCCTAGATTAATTGCAGAAAAAATGATGTCTCCAAGCTCTTCTTCCTGTTTTTCTTTGTCCTCTGTTTCGAGCGCTTCTTTAAACTCGAGTATCTCTTCATTGAGCTTACCGAAGATGCCCTCACTGTATTTCCAGTCAAAACCGACTTTTGAAATAGCCTTTTGGATCTTGTAGCTGCGTTCTATTGGCGGTGCAGACTTTGGTACAGAATCCAGGATTGAAGTAGGGCTGCTGTCTTGGTTTTTTTTCTGTTTTTCCTGGTTCTTTACATTGTCCCAAAGCTTGATTACCTCTTCAGGATTGTCTGCATTTGAGTTGCTGAAGACATGGGGGTGCCGCCGAACGAGCTTGTCAGTAAGATTATTCAGTACATCACAGATGGTAAATTGCTCTTTTTCTTCGTAAATTGAAGTAATCATAGCGGCGAGCAAAAAAAGGTCTCCAAGTTCTTCTTTGGTGTTCTCTGTATCTTTGTTTTTGATTGCATCAATGCATTCGTATGCTTCTTCAATAATGTTCGGAAGGAGGGATTCGGGTGTCTGTTTTCTGTCCCAGGGGCAGCCGTCAGGACTTCTGAGTTTTTGTATCACTCTGTAAAGTCTGGTAAAAGCGTCTTGAGTGGACTCTGGTTTGTTATTTTGGGTGTGCATTTTGGAAAACTCCATTAAAGTAGACAGAATATATATTATCAGAAGTAACAAAAGGGTTTATTTTTTATCACTTACCTTTGTCAGTATCCATAAAAGAAATAATGCTGTCAGGATTGGAGGAAATAAGTTAACCGAATTATTAAAGTTCGCAAGATATTCAATTATATCCTGAAATAGATAATCAATGACTCCCCCAAGATATGCACCGATAACACCGACAATAAGAGCACCAAAGAAATTACCAAGCAGAGGCTTCTTTAGTACATATCGAAAGTATAATGCTGCTGCAAAACCAATTATAAAATAAATAAGTCCAATGTTAAAGTAATATGCTATCATGCTTGTCCCTTCCTAATACGGTGAATACGGTAATTCTGTATATCCTATATATTTAGCTAAACTATAAATTTCAGTAGATAATTCAAATCTTCCGTATACTGCTACAAAGAATGAGATACCAATAATAATATCATCGTAACTCTCTGGAAGAATGTTTTCTATGTCCTCGTCCTCATAGGAAAGATCCTCTGGTAGAAAACCCTCCTGAACGATTTCTTCTGTATCAGTAGTCTGGATATGACGGACCAATGATATAGAATTCGAAAGATAAGATGCAGTAAAAGCCCCTGTCTCAGGATCAAGATTGACGGTAATATTAAAAGAAGTGTTTCTTTCTGCAGGAAGTATCTGAATAGCCGGTCTTGTATCGTCTATCGGTTGGCCTGGAGCTGTTGCCCGCGCGAGTCTGCGGTATTTGAATTGACTGGATGTAAGCTGTTCTACTGTTCGGTTTTCACTTCCAGTGGGAATGAGGCTTGGATCAGTATCCGGATTGTCTATTGTGGTGGGATCATAAAAACGATAGTAGATCTCATATCCTAAAAAGTTTTCCGGTATATTATCAGGATTATTTTCAAACACGCACCGTTCATTTACACGCGAGAATTCATCGGAAACAGCTTGCACTTCTTCTAAATACGGGGTGTACTCAAGTCCGCAGGTTGTGAGAAATAATACTGAAATACAGATTGCAAAGAATAAGGGAAAACCTCCCCTATTCTTTGTTCTGTTGTGTGTCTTCGGATTTTTCCGGCTCAAGTGGTTCAATACTGTCAATAAGCTCATAAATTAATACCGGTTTATTCTTTCCTTTTACTCGGATGTTGTCAAGCTCTCTGACAATGAATTTGTCCTTAACAAGCCCATAAGTGTACTCGCTAATAATGATATTTGTTTTGTACTGTTTGTTGGTTCCTTCAAGGCGAGCCCCAAGGTTTACATTGTCTCCCATGAGTGTGTAGTTCATTCTTCCAAGAGATCCCATGTTTCCAACTGTCATAATTCCGGAATTAAGACCAATACCAATATCAATACGCTTTTCAGGCGGCCAGGATTCATTCAGTTCATTGAGCACTTTCATCTGTTTTAAAGCACATTTACATGCAAATAACGCATGGTCTTCCTGTGGAAGCGGTGCTCCCCAGAAACACATTATCTCGTCTCCAACATACTTATCAAGAGTACCGCGAAATTCTAGTATAAGGTCTGTCATTGCAGTTAAGTAAAGGTTTAGATGATTTACTAACTCCTGCGGTGTCAAGCTTTCAGAGAGCGTGGTAAATCCGCGAATATCTGAGAAAAGTACTGTAAGCTCCTTATCCACTCCCCCAAGTTCCGGAGGATTTTCGAGTATCTGATCAACAACCTGAGGGCTTACATATTTGCCGAACATATCACGAATTCTCCGTTTATCCCGCTCTTCAGTCATTACCCTAAATACTACAACAGAAAGAAAAGTGAAAAATACTGCCATTGCGGGCGTAGTAAAGTTCAGGATGTATGCTTGGAAATCAAACACCAAAGTAATGGTAATAAAAAGCACCAAAATAAGCACGACTGAAAGAATCAATGATATAAGCGTAGAACTCCTGGAAGTCATAAATGCAATGAGCATGACAAATCCGAAAAGAATAAGAAAATCGACCCACCAGGGAGCGTAATCAAGAAAACGATCCATAACAATGGTATTGAGCGCATTTGCGTGGATCTCAATACCATACATTAAGCCATAGGGTGTCGGTTTTTCATCTTCGGCAATACCTTTGGCAAAGGGACCTACCATTACCAGTGTGTTTCCAAGGAGTTTTGTCCGCGGCCACTGGCTTGGAGCTGGAGACGGTACACGGGAAGCGTATCCTGAAAATGAACGGACCGGAAAGGTCTGGTATCCGTCAGAAGAAGATGGCATTCCCATAAAATTTACAATCATCTGGCCAGATTCGTTAATCGGGATGTTTATTTCTTCCAGCACCCTTGTTTGTGCTGGGGTTATTACATTCCCTTCACTGTCCATTTCCGCAGGTACCTCTGTTATTTCATAGGGTACCCATTGTTGGGTTTCAATATCAAAATGCTCAGGGCTTGGAATTGTAATTGACTCTCCAAGCACTACAGTTACATCATCAAGGCTTTTATTAAAGTATTCCAAAGCAAGTGATAAGGTAATAGCAGGTACCAGACGGTCTCTGTATCTCCGTATTACATAATAATAATCATCAGGTACTCCGTCTCCATCAGTATCCTCAGTTTTTAATGGTGCGAATTCCTGCATATCCCGTCTTACCTGGGCTAAAACTTCCGGAGTCAGAGGATGCGGTATGTGGCGCTCAAAACCATCTGAATCAATCCATGCTAGGCGCTCAAAATCTCCATAGTTTACTGCAGTGTTAACAGTTAACTCCTCAAGGCGAAATCGTTCGACAAGTTCTGAAGATTTTGCAATAAGCGGCTGTCTTCTGTAAACTTTATCTGCATCTTCCACGTAGTTTGCATGGCCGTATCCGTTTGTCGCTTCAGCATATGGAACTAGGGGCGGCTGAAGCCCGTGAAAGGCACGCATGTTTTCCCAATCGCCGTATACATTTTCTATGTATCCATACTGTTCATAAAGGGTGTGTTGACGCCGGAACATCTCTTCTTCTGTACCCGGAGGCGGAGGATTATTGCTGAGAACGGTTTCGAGAAAGACTCTGCCGCTATTTTCAATACTTTCAACAAGGAGGGCATCGTTGTATGCATTGTCAGCAGGTTCAATGTAGAAAATATCCAGGAAAACTGCCCGTTCCCGCTCTTCCTGGTTCTGGATCCGTGCAAGCGAGTCTAGAAGGTTTGCCCATCTATACCGAGGGAATGGCCATCTGCCAAACCTGCTTAAACTGTTAAAGTCTATCCCAACGATGAGAATGTCTTCAGATATGTTGGGGTTTCTTTCCTGTATTGTTACACCTTCCTGAAGGCTTCTTGAACGGAAGAGCATTTTCAAATTAAAATGTAAATCCAGGACTTTGAGTTCCAAATTGGCTGGTATGGTTGTGTAATGCGTAAATAGCGTAAAAAGGACTACAATAAAAAGTCCAATAATTAGTCCAAAATACTTTGTTTCAAATATCTTAGCTCGTTTTTTTGTTTTTGCCATGCTTTAACCCCCCAGGAAAGCAGTGGAAGCAGGGGGAAAGCCCCCTACTCCTGGTCAATATAACCGGACACGGTTAAATAAATTATACGGTTTTCGGCAATATTTGTCCAATGACTTTCCGGATATCCGTCAATTAGTCTTGTGTATGCTATCTCAGCCTCTTCCCACTCTTCCTGTGATTCATGCAGTCTTCCGACATTCATGAGTGCACGGGTGTTCTGAGCAACTGCTTGAGGAAAATCTGCGAGAAGACTTTCAAAAGCTGCAATTGCATTATCAGCTTCTTCGAGATTCTCATATGCTGCTGCAATATTAAACTGAGCAATCGGTGCTAAATATGTTTCCGGATATCTGTCAATAAGCTGTGTAAACCCTGTGATCGCTTCTTCATAGTTTTCCTGGTTAAAATCCAGATTTGCTTGGATAAACATAGCCTTCTGAGCAGCAAAAGTATTAGGATATGTTTCTAAGATACTTTCTGTGCTTTCAAAAATCTCCTCTGCAATGGCTGTCTTTTCATCTTCGTCCGTTGTATCGATCCATGTGATAAACTGCTCATTCACAGCTTCAATATGTTCAGCTGCTTCCTGACTTCTTGACTTCTGCAATTCAGAATAAACGCCGAAAACAATGAAGAATACAACCATAAACACAAAGAGTCCGATAAGTAAAAATCTGTGTTTATAAATACCTGATGACAATGCTTGGATTAGTTTTTCTTTCGGTGACTGTTCGTGAGTATTCACCATCTTCAGTAATCTCCTTTATTTGGTTATTTCGAGTTCTCGTATCAGTCTGGACAGATATGTCCTCTGGATACCGAGGTCTTTTGCAGTCTCGGTTTGGTTCCATCCATGCTGATGTAGACTTTTTCGTATGAAATTCCGTTTGAATATATTAACCGCTTCTTTTAGCCCTGCGCCTTCGTATGCTGTGTCACCGCTGCTGCTTGATGATGAGAGCACTAAATCCGATGAATGGATCAAACTGTCAGAAGCAATGACAACAGCCCGTTCTATCGCGTTTTCAAGCTCTCTAGCGTTTCCAGGCCAGGAGTAGGAAATAAGTGTTTCCATAGCCTCGTCAGTGAAGCCCTGGATTTGTTTTTTAGACTCCCGCGAATATGATTTCAGAAAGTAATCAGCAAGCGCCGGTATGTCGTCAGGACGCTCTCTAAGTGCCGGGATGTGAAGAGGAAGGACATTGAGCCTGTAATATAGGTCGCTTCTGAATTGCCCGTCCTCCACAGCCTTTTCTAAGTCTTTATTTGTTGCTGCAATTATTCTAACATCCACTACCGTAGATTCACTGGCACCTACTCTTTCAAAGGTCTTGTTCTGTATTGCGCGCAAGAGTTTTGCTTGAAGAGAAAGTGGTATTTCTGCGATCTCATCTAAGAATAGCGTTCCGCCGTCTGCAAGCTCAAAGCGTCCGCGCCTGTCGGATGAGGCGTCAGTAAAGGCACCTTTTACGTGTCCAAAAAGCTCGCTTTCGAGTAAGGCGTCAGGCAGTGCTGCACAGTTTACGCGGATAAACGGCTGGCCTGCACGTCTGCTTTTTAGATGGATCTGCTCAGCAAAGAGTTCTTTTCCGACTCCACTTTCGCCGAGTATCAGAACAGATGTATCTGTTTTTGCTACTTTTTCAACGATTTGAAGTTTTTCATTAATCACATTGCTTTGTGAGATAAACGGGTGAAAACCCTTTTGCTTTTGTACCTGATCCTGAAGCTGATATACTTCCTCTCTCATCTTCTGGTAAGTTTGTGCGTTTTCAATTGCAATGGCAGCTTGTGTAGCAAAAATCTCAGACCATTGGAGGTCTTCCTGATTGAATGTCTTGCCGGTTTTTTTGTTTATTAGCTCAATAACCCCGATACAGCGGTCTTTCATGCGCATCGGTACCGCGAGGATTGAATTTGTAGGAAACCCTATTGTTTTGCTGATATCAGAAAAGAAGCGGGGTTCGGATTCTACATCGTTCACTAATAGGGAGGTATTATTCTGTGCAACCCACCCTGCAATGCCTTCTCCCGGATTGAGGGAAAAGTGTTTAACATCTGATCCCTTGGATCCAAGTGCAATTTCAAAATAGAGCTTATTATTTTCAGGGTTTAATAGAAGAAGTGACGATGCCTCCCCTTCTGTCAGCCGCATCGCAGACTCAAGTATCCGTGTTAGCAGCACTTTTACGTCTGTATACTGAGAGTTAATCAGAGCATTAATCTCTATAAGAGTCTCAAATTTATTTCTGTCAATGTCAGATTGAAACATAGCAGTAAAGACATATGCCCTTCATTAAATATAGATGCTTTACATCGAAAGCAGAAAAATACCCTTTACAATACTTGTAAAGGGGCGAATATCCGAAAAACAATACTATTACAGATTGTCCTTATCGTCTTTTTTTAGCAGATCACCCAAAGTTGCTTTTGGTTCTTCATCATCATCATGAATATATTTTGAAAGTTCTTCTCTCTGGATCTTGTTCTGATATTCCCGAATAGAAAGGGAAAGTTTTTGACGGTTTGGATTTATATCCGATACCACAGCCTTTACCTTTGAACCTGGTTCATACTTTGCAAACGCTTCTTCAATGGTCGCAATAGCCGGGTCGCTTAACTGGTTTTTGTTGATTAAACCTTCGATGCCCCCAGGGACTTTTACAAACATTCCGAAATCAGTAATTGTAGTAACTTCACCTTCTATTATGCTTCCTTTTGGATAAGATCGTGCAAAACCTTTCCATGGATCATCTGAAAGTTGTTTTACCCCAAGCTGAATACGGTTGTTTTCTTTATTTATTGAGATAACTACAACTTCTTGTTCTTCACCTTCTGTTAATACAGAATTTGGACTTTTTATACGCTGGGTCCAGGATAAGTCATCAACGTGCAGGAAGCCGTCTATGCCTTCCTCTAGTTCGAGAAATGCACCTGCGTTTGTAATCTTTTTCACAACACATTTCATCCGCTTGCCTACAGGATACTTTTCTTCGATGTTTTCCCAAGGATTCGGATAAACCTGTTTCAAACCGAGAGATACTCTACCCTGCTGTATATCGTATCCGAGAATTTTTGTTTCAACTTCATCTCCAATAGCCAGTATTTCCTTCGGATGGGAGATGCGCTTAACCCATGAAAGTTCAGAAATATGAGCAAGTCCTTCTATGCCTTCTTCGAGTTCAATAAATGCGCCGAAATCGGTAAGTTTTGTAACTTTTCCTTTTACAACATCCCCTTCATTGTACCGGTCTTCAAAGTGAAGCCATGGGTCTTCTGTAAAATGCTTCAGCGATAGGTTGATCCTCTGTTCTTCAGGATCCAGCCGGATTACCTTTAATTGGATTTTCTGACCTTTTTTAACGAAATCTTTAGGCTTGGTCACGTGGCCCCAGCTCATATCGTTGATATGCAGTAATCCGTCAAAACCGCCGAGATCAATGAATGCACCAAAAGAAGTAAAGCTTTTAACTGTACCTTCTACAGTATCGCCAATAGTAACATTGTTGAAGAAATATTCTCTGTTTTTTTCGATTTCTTCTTCCAGCAGGTTTCTTCTGGATAGAATGATGTTTACTTTACCTTCATTGTAAAGGCGCTCAAGGTAGAACCTTGATTTCATACCTACATACTCTTCTGGTTTTTCAATCCTGCTGATGTCCATTTTTGACATTGGGGTAAACGCTGATACACCATTGCCAAGGTCTACTTCGAAACCGCCTTTAATATTTTTTGCAACGGTTCCTTCAACAGGCTCTCTGTTCTGGAATGCGTTTCTGAGGTCTTTCCAAAAGACTTTAGCATCAGCTTTACGCTTGGAAAGGATAACCTCACCTCGCTTGTTTTCTTTATTGATTAAAACAACATCAACTGTTTCACCGATTTCAGGTTTTTTATCAAATTCGGAGACGGGGATCTTTCCTTCAGACTTATAGCCGATGTCAATGAAAACCTGCTCATCATTGACTTGGACTACAGTTCCTTCAATAAGTTGCCCCTCTTCTAATTGCTCTAACTGTTTGAGGTATTCTTCTTGTAGTTCAATTTGGTTAATGCCGTTTGAAATGGGCTCCTTCTCACTCATCACTATTATAATACTCCTGCTAATTTGTTTCGATATTACGGATTTTCCTTACTACTTTCTCACAAACTTCATCTATGGTCAAGTCCGAAGTGTCTAAATATATTGCATCTTTGGCGATTTTAAGATTTCCGACTGCCTTATTTCTGTCTATTTTATCTCTTTCAGCAATGCTTTTACGGATACTGTCCATTGACATTTCACTGGTGCCTTGCTTGAACCGCCTTCTTGCACGCTCTTCAATAGAGGCGTCAAGAAATATCTTATATTCTGCATCCGGGAATACCACTGTTGCCATGTCGCGTCCTTCTGCAACAATGTCCCGTTTTTGGGCAATTTTCTGAATTTCGTTGTTAATATGGGTACGGATCTCCGGTATGGATGATACAATTGCAACTTTTGCATCGATTTTATCTGTATGTAAGTGTTCTTCAACATCCTCGCCGTTAATGTGGAGTCTGCTGTCAACAATAGTAAATTCGCAGTTTTTTGCAGTCTTAATCAATTCGTTCTGGCCTCTATCAGACTTATTTTGTTCAATTATTTTATATGTAACACCTCGGTAAAAATTACCCGAATTGAGATAAAAGTAATCTAAACTTTCAGCAATTCGTTTTGCGATTGTGCTTTTCCCGACACCTGCCGGTCCGTCAATTGCAACTACCATTTACTACTCCTTTTTATTGGAAAAAAACCAATCTACTTCGCTTTTTGTGAGTTTTCTGCATTTTCCAGGGGGAAGGTCCCTAATATTTACGCATCCGATCCGCACCCTATGAAGCCGATGGATCTTCTGATTAAAGTGATAAAACACGTTACGTATTTCACGATTTTTTCCTTCAGTTAAAATTATATAAGCCTTTGTAGGTGTTTTTTGGGAAATGTTCTTGCATTGATACTTTTTACCTTCAATTATTATACCATTTGTGAAAGCTTCTATTATTTTCTGGTCGATTGCTTTCTTTGTCTCAACCATATATTCTTTTTCAAAGTCGTTTGAAGGATGAATCACTGTATCCGAGAAATAGCCGTCATTTGTATAAAAAATCAATCCTGAGGATAGAAAATCGAGTCTTCCAACATGGAATACCCTTCTGTTTGTATACTGCTTCACAAGGTCAGCTGTGACTGGTCTGTTTGTGGGATCCGAATTAGCAGTAACTACCCTAGGAGGCTTGTGAAGCGCTAGGTACACCTTTTTCTGTTTCCCGCCGATCGGTGCTCCGTCAACAAGAATTTCTTCATCTCCGGTGACCTTTGTGCCAAGCTCTGTAACTATTTGAGAATCGACGGTGACTCTGCCTTCCTGGATAATTGCTTCGCATTTTCTTCTTGAATCTACCCCGCACCTTGCTAAATATACGTGGAGCCTAACTGGTTTTTGTTCATCCATTTAATTCGAACCTCTCGCTTTCGGTTTCGCTTAACTTCGGCAGGTCTGCAATACTGTTTAATTTAAAGTATCTGAGGAAGGTTTTCGTTGTACCGTATTGGGTCGGCTTGCCAGGAGCATCTTTTTTTCCCACTTCTTTGATCAGGTCTTTATGAAGGAGCGTACGGATCATATTATCTGCTGAGACTCCCCGAATACTTTCTATTTCGCTTTTTGTAATTGGCTGGGAATAGGCAATAATTGAGAGTGTTTCGATTGCAGCCTTAGAGAGTTTGTTGTCATTCTTTTTACCGTATCTTGATTTTAGCTGATCCCACAATTCCTGCTTTGGAACAAGAAGAAAACCGCCGCCTATTTCCACTAACTCAATCCCATGTTCGCTGGCAGTATAATGTTCCTTCAGGTCTGCTAAGACCTGAATCACAACATCCTGAGATAGCTGTGAAACTGAGGAAAGAATTTTCAAGTCAACAGGTTCTGCTTCGAGAAAGAGAATAGATTCTATAATAGATTGTTCTTTACTCAGATTCATACTCCTCATCTACCTGTGTTTTATCTGCTGCAATTATGCGGATGTCTCCGAAAAGTTTGTTCTGCATAATCTTAATTGACCGGAATTTAACTGAATCCAGAACTGCGAGAAACGCGCAGACTACATCCATCACAGATTCCGGATTTTTTATGAGATCTAAAAAGGAGCATTCCTTCTTTTCCTCTAAAATCTCATTAAGAAGACTGACCTTTTCGTTTATAGACACCTCTTCATAAAGGTTAATGATCCTTTCCGGTGTTAAATCCTTTACAAGCTTGGAAAAGTTTTTTAACAGGTCCCATACATCTATGTCAATCCATAATTGATCATCTTCAGGAAAAGGGAGGGATCTTTGGTCTTTTGTGCGTTCCAGGTTTAGATCTGCTGCTTTTTCTTGTTCCATCATTAGTTCTGAGAGTTTCCTGAATTTTTGATACTCAATGAGTTTTTCTACAAGCTCCATACGAGGGTCTTCTATGTCTTCCATGTCAACTTCAACAGGGAGGAGCATTCTGGATTTTATGTATAAAAGCGTGGATGCCATGAGATAGAATTCAGTAAGGTTGTTCAGATCTTCGTGTGCGATATACGAGAGATATGATAAATACTGCTCAGTTATTTCAGAAATGGGTATATCGTATATGTTTACTTCACTCTTTTTTATCAGAAACAGAAGAAGGTCTAATGGGCCTTCGAACTGACCGATCTTAAAGTGCTTTTTATCCTGTTTGTCTGGAGTATCTGCCATGAAATGAACCTACACCAATAAAAGAATGTATTCAAGAAGCAAATACAACTTTGCTTCTTACCCTGTTGTAATTTGCAATTTACAATGCTTAGTCCGCTGAAATCCGTATTTATGAAGCAGTTTGCAGCTGTGTTTTGATTCTACGGAAATTCGCTCATTAATCAGTATACCATTTTAAGGAGTTGAGAAAAATGCCTTGGCTGTCAAGCTGAGCAAGATAATAGAAAAAAGGTTTATGAGTAACAGGATCTTCTAATAATGGTGAAAGTCTGAGCAAAGGTATGAGCACGAATTTTCGCTCGTACATGCGGGGGTGCGGAATTTCCAGGGATTTTTCCTGTATTACTCTGTCACTGTATAGAAGCATATCCAGGTCTATTGTACGGGGTCCAAATCTTCGTTCTGGATTTCGGTCTCTTCCTATTTTGTATTCTATAGAATGAAGGTGCTGTAATAGCTCTTTTGGCGGTAAATGAGTAGTTCCGAAAAGCACCCCATTAATAAAAGCGGACTGCCGGGTATCGTACATTGGAGCAGTCCTATACAGTGGTGAGAGACAGGAATTTTCTATAATACCGGAGAGCGAACGAACTGCAGCAAAAATATTCTGCTCGCAGTTCCCTTGGTTTGACCCAAGGGAGATAAATACGGATACCCTATTCTCTTCGTCAAAAGAATTAGAAGAGTTCTTTATCATTTGCTTTGGCCTTCTCTTTGCCGGATGAACTCTCCTTAGTTTCTTCTGTGGGAAAGAGGATCACCCGAAGTTTCTTTTCAAGTTCTTTGGCAATATCCGGGTTTGTTTCAATAAATTGTTTTGCATTATCTCTGCCTTGGCCAATCCGTTCTTCTCCGTAAGAATACCAGCTGCCGCTTTTCTGAATCAAGTTGTGCTGAACCGATGCATCTAAGAGGCTTGCAGACCAGGAAATACCTTTTCCAAAAACAATTTCCAGTTCTACTTTTCTGAATGGAGGTGCGACCTTGTTTTTTACAATTTTTACTCTGACCCTGTTTCCTGTTGCATCATCAGTGCCTTTTGATATTGTTTCAATTCTCCGTACTTCAAGCCGAACTGAGGAATAAAACTTTAAGGCTTTTCCTCCGGTGGTTGTTTCGGGATTACCGAACATGACGCCGATCTTCATACGGATCTGATTGATAAAAACAAGACAGCACTTGGATTTAGAAATCGTACCTGTAAGCTTCCGCAGGGCTTGACTCATAAGTCTTGCCTGAAGACCCATATGGGAGTCTCCCATGTCTCCTTCGATTTCAGCACGGGGGGTGAGTGCAGCTACAGAGTCTACAACCACAATATCCACAGCTCCTGAGCGCACAAGGCTTTCAGTTATTTCCAATGCCTGTTCTCCAGTGTCCGGCTGTGACACCCATAACTCATCTGTATTAACTCCGAGGTGTTTGGCATATGCTGGATCAAGTGCGTGTTCTGCATCTACAAACGCAGCTATGCCTCCATTCTTTTGCGCCTCTGCGATTGCATGGAGAGCAAGAGTGGTCTTTCCAGAAGACTCAGGACCGTAGATTTCAATGATACGGCCTTTAGGATATCCGCCGATACCGAGTGCTGAGTCCAATAGGATAGAACCTGAGGGAATTGTTGCAATATCCATGTTCTTAACACCGGTACCGAGTTTCATTATTGAGCCTTTACCGTACTGTTTCTCTATTTGCGACTTTGCAGCCTCCAAGGCTTTTAGTTTTTCTTCTCTGGCATTGTTTGTCTGAGGTGTCTCTTTTTTTGCCATTACGGCCTCCTATTACGTATTCATTCTGCGTATTCAGAAAGCATAAATTAAGGAAAATACTATCCGATACTATATATATGTACAGGTATTTTTTTCTCTTGCTTTTCCTTTTTCACGTTTTTTTTGTAAATAGTGAAGATTTACAGAATTTTGTGCAATCCTCTTCTGAATATGAAAATACCATAATAGTCCAGTTAATAAAAGAGTCTAATTTCCATGACCAGTGTATTATTTTTGAGAATCTTCCTTTTCGTGAAGATTGGAATTTTCGTGAAATATTGCGAGAGCTTTCAAGCAGAATGTACACTATTCCGGAACCTAGGAAAGAGCACTTATTAATGCTTTTTTATGTATCAATGAATCAACAGATAGCTTCAGGTCGCGGAAATATTGCTACTGAGTCACAGTTTTTCCTTAATGATGTAGCCACAGGATTTCCTGGATTTCATGACCACTATCTCAGGGCTGCGGTCATGGATTTCTGCAGATATAATTACCAGAGTACACAGCTGCTGGATATTGCGGGAGAGGCAGGAGAATACCTTGCTGAGGTTTATACTTCAGGTATTCACGATCTTGATATTCCTGGTTTAGAATTAGAGGTTTTATCCTTTTTACGGTTGGCTGATGAGATTGACAGTGTAAGCTACTATCCGTATTTCACTATAATTTTGGAAAATACTTCATCAGAGCGGATTGCAGATGAAATACATGAAATAGTTACTGATAATTAAAAGACTTTTTCGCTGTCTAATAAGATAGTAACTGGTCCTGTATTGACTGAGGTTATTTGCATATAGCTTTGAAAGATCCCTGTTTGCGGCGGGAATCCGAGGTTTGAGCAAAACTCTAAAAAACGCTCATACAGGTATTCTGCTTTCTCAGGAAGCTCAGCTTTGTTATAAGAAGGGCGTCTGCCTTTTCTTGCGTCAGCTTGGAGCGTAAATTGTGATACTACAAGCAGTTCAAGGCCTAGGTCTTTGAGGGAGAGGTTCATTTTTCCATTGCTGTCTTCGAAGATGCGAAGGTTTATAATTTTGTCAGCAAGGTACTTTGCCGATTTTTCTGTGTCCCCTTTCTGGACGCCCAGGTAAACTAATAAGCCGTCGGAAATATTGCCTGTTTCTTCTCCCTTTGATATAACACTTGCTTGAGAAACCCTTTGTACAACAGCACGCATTTATTATTATTCGCTCCTTTCCGAGAGCCGGTGAAGCGAGACTCCGCGAAGACGGATTGACGGTGAGTCTCCGTATAACTCTATTTGAGCAAGGATTTCATAGGGTAATCCTTCGTGCAGGGTCGTTGCAAATTCAAGATACACTGGAACCACGCCTTCGAGAAGGCGTTCATCTTCGTATCCTACAAGAAAGTCAAAGCGGATTGCATCTTCACCAATTGTAAGATTACTCAATCTTCCGGACCAGCGGATATAACAGCCGTCATGCAACAGGGGGTTGGATTCTACTGTTTCATAGGAAAAGTTTCTTCCGAAGGTGGAGAAATTCGGCTCATTCAGGTGGTCAATGAAACCAGTTACATGATCTTTAATATTTTCATTTGCATTTGAGAGAAGTATCCGGTTTACCTCCCGCCGTACAAGGTTGTCGTGGTATTGGTCAAAGAGCCGTTGTATTTCCTGCAGCTTGTTTTCAAGTTCCTGGTCTGAAAATATGAATTGAAATGTCTCTGAATAGTTTGTAATCTCGCCTGCAAGGATCTGTTCAGTAATTTCAGGACCGCTTCTATGGCGGTCTGTAGATTCTATAAGCTCTGGTATGTAACGTATGCCGAATGGCACAGAACTTCCTATTATTACCAACAGAAGAAAGAGAAATATATATTTACCGGGTATATATACCGGCAGTTTGGGAAAAAAGCGTTTAAAGTGCTTGCTTTCTATGAACTCATATATTGCACCGTTTTCAGGCATTCTTCTAATAGTGTTTAGAGCTTTTTGGGCTTGGTTGTTTTTAGGGGCGTCCTCAAGAACATTAAGCAGTATCCGTACTGCTTCCTGAATATTTCTTCTTTTTAACGCAACTGCTGCTATTCCAAGGCGTGCATCAATATCTTCAGGTTTAAGGTTTAGGGCTCTTCTTAAATAGGAATCTGCGCCTCCGTAGTCCAAGGTGTACAGGCAGGATGTTCCCAAAAGATAAAAAAACTGGAAGCTTTCTCTAAAACGGAAAACCTGAGGTTCGAGTATGCGGATAACTTCAGCAAATTGTCTCCGCTTAAAAAGCTTCCTTGCCTTATTGAGTGTGTTATCTTTCATGGCATGTTAATTATTGCCGTTCTCCACTTTGTTTTCAAGTTCCTCAATGAGGTTTTCGAGTACTTCTATCTCAGATTCTGTAATTTCTCTATCAAGACTGAGGAGGCGGTCTATCTGATTTATAATGTCTCTAACGCGTATAAGATCTGTACGGATAGTGTTTTCCGGTGTTGCATCCTCTGCGCTTGATTCGTTAGATCTTTCATGTAGAGCATGTAGCTCTTCATTGGACGTTTCAGCTGTGCTCGCAGAGAAGCCACTGGTATTGAAATTTCCGATAGCAAGGGTAATTTCTCTAGAAGAGCCTGATGCAACTGTGGTTGGATTAAAGTACACAGCTGCTGCTGAATCATTGATAGAATATGGGAGTCTGGAAAAATTACGAGTAGTATTTACATCATAGGACCATGGTGTGTCATCCAGTCTTTTCCAGTTTGCGAAAACAACTCTATCTGGGCGTGTAATTCCTTCTCCTGAAAGAGATTGCATGAAACCAATATCGCTGTTTTCCTCTTTGGAAACCCATAATCCTGTGGATGAGTTGGCATTGATTGAATATTCTCTGTTTATGGTCTGCATTTCTGAACCCACAAAGAAGTGGTTGTTCTCATCCTCCCCAAGATAGGTGTCAAATAAATACCGTGCTCCGATCGAAAGTGGTTGTTCAGAAACATTCTCAATAGTAATGGTGATTAGTACCCCATTGGCCAAAGAAGAATTTGCCGAGCGGATTAGCTGGAAACTTTGCGTAACTGTTGCTTCAGTGGACTGCCAGGAAATTTGGGCACCATTAACCGTTTCCTCAACGGACTGGCGAAAGCTTCCTGACTCTCCCATTCTGTAGACACGGTTTTCAATCAGTACGCTAAGTACTGTAGTACGAGGATCTTGAGTCAAAAGCAAAGGGGTATACTGATTTCTGCTTACATTTTCAAGATAATAGATGCTGAAACGACCGGTGTTTTCATGGATAATGAGCTTGATTCTGCCTTCACTGATCTCCAGTCCTGATAATTGCAGCGAGAACAACAAAGCTAATATGCATAATAAAAAGACTCGTTTCATTTTAATTCTCCAGTTCGTTTGCTAGTTGGTTGAGAAGCTGTGCACGAACGTCAAGGGCGCGTGCCTTTAAGGCAAGCAATTCATCATTATAGCTGTCAGTGTCAGTTGTTTGAGTTGAAGTATCTTCTGTGTCTGATCTGCTTGACTCTTGAGATCGGCTTTGTGTATCTGTGGTTTGAGCCTGATCCTGCACCTGGGCAAGAGATGATTGTGTCTGCCGTAGAGACTGATTTGCTGTTTCGAGCTGAGACTGAAGGTTTTCAATACTGCTTTCTAAACTGGAGACTTGGTCCTCTAAAACTTCAATTCTAGACTCCCGTAATGAAATAGTGTTTCGAAGCTCCTGGATTAAAGAATCAGTATCTTGTTGTGCTAATGTTGACAAGCGGCGTTGGTAGGAAGCAATAGCCTGTTCATAGGTACGCTCTCTTCTCTGATATTCTTCCTGTGCCTGGATTGCTTCTTCATGGCTCCAATTTAGGAGTTGCAATAGCTGCTCTTCCCTCCTAGAAAGATCTATTAAGGAAATCTTATAGTTTGCAGCCTCAACCTTAAAGCTTTCAGGATAGTTTTGTACAACTTCATGAAAAACAAGGCGTGCTTCATCAATGCGGCCAAGCTCAAATAGGCTTTCTCCGATCCAGTAAAGGGCATTTGCAGCAAAGGGGCTCTGAGGATAGTCTTCTAAAAATGCACGTAAAGACAGGATTGCAGATTCATAATTATCCTGAAGATAAAGAAGTCTGCCCTGCTGATACAGCGCTTCAGGATAATTAGGGTTATCCTGGTAATTATTGAGAAAAAACGCCAAGTTCCGTTCAGCTTCGTTATATTGGTGCAGTGCTAGATAAGATTTTGCTATCCAGAAATAGGCACTTCCATGATACTCCTGAACAGAGGAGTCTAATACGATCTCCCGGAAACTAAGGAGTGCTTCAGAATACTGGGAATTCTGGAAATAGTTCAAACCTTCCTGCATATTTTCGGGAATAGCAGGTGTTTGTGCTGCAATGCAGAAGCTGAGAAAGAGGAAAATTAGTATAAAAATGTGTTTAATATTCTTCATGTGTAAATCCTACCCTTTTTATATTCGACTTCTTCTAAGTATAACTCAAGTGTATATCCTGCAATAGATAAAAAATCCATGAATATAGAGACTAATACACTATTGTTTGCCGCGTAGAAGACGAACCTCTTTTTGAGGGTCCTCAGCTTTAAAAAATGCTGAACCTGAAACAAGAACATCAGCACCCGCATTGTGCAGGTCCGCTGCTGTAGAGGTGTTAACACCGCCGTCAACTGAAATGGTAAAATCAAGGTTATGCGACTTACGGTAGCTATCTAGTTCGCGTATTTTTTCCACGCATTGGGGGATAAGTTTTTGCCCTCCGAATCCCGGATTTACTGTCATTACGAGGATGAGATCGATAAACGGAAGCATCTCTTTTACAGCACTAACGGATGTGGAAGGTACAATAGAAATACCTGCGTTTACTCCAAGCTCTTTAATGTTCTGCATAATTCTATGCAGATGTACCTCTGACTCATAATGTACAGTAATAGAATCAGCTCCGGCATTTACAAAATCCTGGAGGAATCTGCTTGGGTTTTCGATCATAAGGTGGACATCCAGTGGAAGTACTGTATGTTTTCGAAGGTCTTCAATGAATTTTGGGCCAAAGGTAATATTCGGAACAAAGTGACCATCCATGACATCAAGATGGATCCAGTCTGCATCTGAATATTCTATCCGTTTAATCGCGTTTTCAATATTGGAGAAATCTGCGGAAAGTATTGATGGTGCTATAATAATTCTATCTCTTTTCATAATGCTATAATATATGATTTAACCTGTTATTTGCAATGAATTGTTGCCTAAAATCGCTATATATTCGCGGTTTTTGTAAATGAAATCCAAAGCTTTTGATTTGTAAAAACAAACCAGAGAAGATACAAGTCTGATTTTATTGGAGATTAGATACCAAACTTTACCAAATATTAGGCTAATATCAATTAATCTTCAGGTGATTGTAGGATTTTCATAGTTTGAATTGCATTAACAGAACTTTTCATCTGCTTGTCACGCTAGGTTAAAACATGATATACTGTGTACAAATTTGTATAATATAGAGAAATATGCAGGATATACAACCGAACTCAGAGAATGAGAATATACAGAAAAAGCTTCTGTCTGCTTACGAAAAGATGAAAGAAGCAAAATATACAGAAGCAATCAATCTGCTTGATAATGCCTTATCAATCGATTTCGAGCACTGCGAGACTCTGTCTGCCCTTAAGTGTGCGAACTTCTGGAAGGACCGCCAGGAACAAGCTGAGTCAATCCGTGATTTATTTGATAAGGGGGAATACCTAATTGCACAATGGGACAAGTTTGAAAGCTTTATTGAACAGATAGGCGGCGCTTCTGACCAATGTGTTATTGCAATTAAGCATAGTGTGTTCGGACAGGCGCTCCAGGCGTATGAACACTTAATTCAGGAAAGCGGGGGTATTGATCCTGAGATATACATGCGTGCAGGAAGGTGTTACAAGGCTATTGGTAACTATGAAAAAGCACTTGAATGCTATGAAAATGCAATGCAGCAGAAACGGGATGATGCGGGAATACTTGCTGAGCTAGCGGATGCGTATGCACTGGTTAATGAATTGCGTTTTTCCAAAGCTTTTTTTCGAGAAGCCTTTTATCTCAACCCACAGGGGATTGATTTGAGTAAACTTGAATCAGGAATGATCGGAAGGCTGATCGAAAAGGTAAAAGAAAGAGGATTTACAGGACAGGAAATTGCTGAGTGGATACCAGTTTATGGTGTTCTTTTCGGTGTTTTCAATATAAAGCGTGAACTCAGGCCAATTGAGCTCGGAAAACTTAAACAATCTATATATGCACTTGAAACTGAAGTGCGTGAAGGTCGTGAAAATGCCGGGTTTCTTAAACCCAGGCTTATTAACAGATATTTTTGGCTCATTGATCATTATATGGCCAAAAAAGAAGATAGAAAAAAGATAGAAGAAGTTTTACTCAAACTACAAGAAATTGACCCTGCAGTACATAGGGACTATACGAATTAATTTTTTGCTACCAGGAGATGAGGGAATGGCTGAAGGTATTGTAAAGAACATACAGGAACAGTTAAATGAAGAGAAATGGACACGGGCAACATTAAATAGCTATACAATAAGCAATTTTAAAGAGCTAGACGAGATTATTAATGAAACCTTTGAGTCTGACCAGGAAGATGAGGTAAAAGATATTTGCGATGAACATCTGGCGCATACGAAGAACAGTATCATTGCATTGTATATTTCCGGCATTATTGCCCTGAGCAGACAAATTGTGGATGATGCTAATCTTATACGTCTTATTCACATTTTTATGGATAATCATAAATGGAAAATCGTTGAATTCCTATGTAAACGAATTCTCGATTTCGGGGAAAACAGATACGCCTTACGTACACTTGCCGAGTGCTATAATAATGAAAGTCAAGAAGATGAAATGTACGAAGTCTGGGAACGTCTTATCCGGGTAGATTATGAAGAAACTGAAATTGTCAGACACCTTGCAGAACGGAAAGAAGAAGAAAATGATATTGAAGGCGCAATTGAATATTATAAAAAAGCAATACACCGCTATATAAACAAAAAGCAGTTTGCAGCGGTAAAGGATATATGGGCAAAGCTCATTGAGTACTGTCCTGAAGAAATAGATTTTTTCTACCATATTGAAGCAAAAATCGCGAAGGTCTTAAGTGAAGACAGAGCAGCCCAGCTGCTTACTGATCTCTACCCTGTGTATAAGGAAAAAAAGAAGTGGTCAACAAGTGTGGAAATACTGAAAAAAATACTGGAGTATGATCCGAAAAACACTTGGGCAAGATCGGAAATTGTTTTCTGCTACAGGCAAATGCATGCTGATCACAGCCAGCTGGAAGAATATATTAAGCTTTCAAATCTGAACCAGAACTGGAGAAATGTTCATGATGCGATTGCTGATTTTGAAAAGCATATTTCTTTTGATAAGGGAAATTTTGTTTATCACCGTACATGGGGAATCGGGAGAATATCCTCTATTGAAGATGATACAATTGTTGTAGATTTTGCCAGAAAACGTGGACACGAAATGTCTCTAAAAATGGCAGTAAGCGCATTGACTGTGCTTGCAAAAGAGCATATTTGGGTGCTGCGTAGTGTACTGAAAAAGCAGAAACTTCACGATAAGGTGAAAAAGAATATTGCCTGGGCGCTGAAGATGATTATAAAGAGCTTTGATAATGAAGCTGATATGAAGCGAATAAAAACAGAGCTTGTTCCAGGAGTACTTACTCAAGGAGAGTGGTCATCTTGGAGCACTGAAGCCCGTAAAATACTAAAAACAAATCCTGCTTTTGGCACGCACCCGGAAAAACCGGATAAATACATGGTACGTAATAAGCCCATGTCTTTTGAGGAAAAACTCTATAATAAGTTTAAGGCGGAGCGAAATTTCTTTGGCAGGATTAGTACATTACAGGAATTTATTGGCTATAAGAATGCAGATGTTGACTCAGAGTATTTCGCGGAAATGTTCTCCTATTTTACTACATTTCTAAAATCATACTCCACTGTAAATGAGAATATTATTTGTTCCTTTTTAATAGTTAATAAGATTGTTAATATTTATCCATATTTAGGCAGAGAACTGAATGTAAACTTCAGAGAACTGTTTCAGCAGATAAAAAGTGTTGAAGACATTTTCCAAAAAATTGAAAATACTGAGCTAAAAAAGGATTTTCTTGCACTCATCCGGAGAAATGTAGCTTCCTGGCCTATGTTTTTTATACAGCTGTTCCCTTACTATATGTCACGGTATATTATCGATACATTAAAAGAAGGGGGCAAGCAGGAAGAGCTTAAAGAACTCGTTATTAGAATGTACGATAATTACCGCGAATTCCGTGAACCCTTTGTATGGCTTGTACGGAATGTACAGGAAGAAGAATGGTTTCAAGAGATTAACATTCCGTTTGAAAAACTTCTCATCTGTATGATCCATCTTCTGGATATTACTTTTAGGGAGATAAATAACAGACGGGATGTAAGTCTAAATAGGAAGATTAATAAGCAGATACAAACCTATCTGTTAAAAGAAGACCACCTGAAGAACTATATTGCTCAAGCAGATGAAGAGGCTATTACTAGGCTTTATACCCTTGTAAGTGACATTAAAGACCTTGATGCTGCATTGAAAATCGAACTTCGCCATACAATTATTGAGAGGTTCCCGGATTTTAAATTCCTCGGCGAAGAGGAGAAGGAAAGTGTTAGCAGGAGACTCCTTGTTACAGCAGAGAGCTATGAAAGAAAACAATCTGAGCTTCGGCACATCCATGAAGTAGAAGTACCGGAAAACTCCAAAGAAATTAGTGAAGCACTCCAGCATGGAGACCTTCGTGAGAATGCCGAATATAAAGCAGCAAAGGAAAAACAGGACATGCTGAACAATGCGGCTGCAAAGCTGAAAGAAGAGATTGAAAAAGCACAGATATTCGATAAGAAGAGCATTGATACTTCGAAGATTTCATTTGGAACTGTTGCTAAACTAAAGAATCTTGACTCAGGTGAATCCGAGGAATATACACTTCTGGGACCATGGGAATCTAATCCGAATGAAAATATTATCTCCTATCTTTCGCCACTGGGTAATGAATTATGGGGACACACTCAGGGCGAGGAACTGGAATTCGTAATAAATGAAAGGAAATTTCATTATCTCATAGAGAAAATATCTCAGGCAAAACTTTAAATTGTAATTGAATATGAAAAAAAGTATATTATTTTTTTGTGTAGTCCTAACTATACTATCCGCCTTTCCTGTGGGTGCGACTGAAACTGAAATGGTCGTACTCCTGGATAGATCGGAAAGTCTGTTCTCTTTATATGATGAGGTGATTGATTACCTGTTCTCCCGGATTTTACGCAATTATCTGGATTATGGGGATTCATTTCACCTCCTTACTTTTGCCGGCCACCCTGAGGTTGAAATTACACAGGATATAACTTCCAGAAGGGATATAGAACAGGCATTGTCCCAAATTATGCTGATACACCCCCTTGGACAGCATACTGACTTTGTCTCTGCTTTACAGTTTTTATACCAGTATACCTACTCGCTTAGCCCGGACAGCAGAAAAGTAATAATTGTACTATCTGACGGAATTCATGACCCTCCCCCGGGTAGTCCCTTTGAATGGCAAAGAGAACAGGTACTCGAAGAACTTTCTGAGATAGCCTCTGATATCCGGGCACAGGGGTGGGAGTTTCATTTTATTCGCTTTCCCCTAGGAAGCGAGGTAGCTATTGAATCGAATGTTGAGGAAGATGTAGCAGTTGAATCGGATGTCGAAGAAGATGAAGTAAATGAAACAGGCAGCCTGCAAACACGTGAACAGAATTATCCGGAAGCCAGGGATGATGAACAAACGAATTATAGCACCAGCAGTGAAGATTCAGGCACAGTGTATTCTGATAATGAAGATGAAACTCGGACTGGCAGTCCACGTTCTGAGGATCCTCCACAACAGGAAGGGTCACAGCAGCCTGAAAACACTGGGACTGAGATTCAGGATGAACAGGAGAGTACTCAGAGTACAGAGGGCATACAGGCTGAAGAAAGCGGTCAACAGGACGATTTCTCAGAGGAATTCTCCGAATATATGAATATTCCGTTAATCGAATATGCTGAGGAAGACCCTGAAGAGATAGCCTCCATTGCCTTAGCCGCTCTTGAACTTCAGTTTCCTGAAAACATAGGGCGGATCCCCTATTCTGCAGACCTTGAGTTTACACTCCTGAATTATGGAGAGGAAATACAGCTGGTTAGGCTCGAAGAGATTATATACGATCAACAGGATATTCTTGAGCAACCTGTTTTTATTCGAGTTCCTGCAAATGAAACTCAAACCTTTCTTGCATCTGTGCAATTTCCAGAAGACCTACCTGCCGGACCGATTTCTCTTAAGCTCGAGACAGTATTCAGGGATAATGACAGGGTCTCTCCAACAGTAGGAAGAGTATCATTTATTCTTGATTCAGAGGCTGTACAAGCTTCAAGAATCATGAACCATGCAGTACGAATTGCCCTTCCTGCTGTGTTTGTATTAGTAATTTTAGCAGTATTTATTCTCATGATCCGGCGGATCTTTAGTGAACGGTATTCACTTATGGAAGGTGCGGCACATGAGACAATGAAAGAAGGACCGGATGAAAGGGGCGTTAGGCCATTGGAACTCCGTGTTGATGATCAAAATAGACAAATCGGAATGCGGAACATACATTACATTCCTGATGGAAATTCAATGTATGTGGGCTGTTCTGATCAGTTTATTATTTTTATTTATAAAGTACCTCACCGTATTGCTGAAATACAGAGGCAGGATGAGCTGTTCATATTTAAACCGCTGAAGCAAGAATACTTTCCGGACATTGGGAATGAGCTTAAAGACTGTGTGAATGTTCCCATTAAAGTGAGAACAGAAGCTGGAAAAGAGTTTTATATACGGTTTATTCCTTATGTTTCTCAACTGGAAGAAATTAACCGCATACTCTCTTTGACAAGAAAGCCAGGAAAGCAGATCTGATCTGTCAGAGTTCCTCAAGTGCAGCTAATGCTGTTCTGCGCACCATTGGGTGGTATTCTTCAGATGTAAAGTTCTCCACTCTTGGTTTTAAACTAGAAAACCTATTTCTGCGAATTCCCCGAAGGCCGTGTATCTGGATAGTAAATTCTGAATGATCGAGCATCAAAGCGAAAATGTCTTGAAGTCCAGATGCCTCTTCAAGAGAAAGGTATCTGCAAAGCACTTCTCTTAATCGGGATTCGTCTTCTTCCCAGACATTTTCCAATAGCTGTTCAAAAATAGGAATTGAATCTGAAAGATCATTATTTATAAGAGAACGGACAATTACTTCCCGTAAATGATCAGGCTTATCATCATCCAAAAGATACTCATGCAGGTATTCTATTGCTTGGGATGAATGGATCTGAGCAAGTGTTTCAATTGCAGACCTTCGAACAGATTCCTCTGGGTCGCGCTCCACTTTGTATTGCAGCATCGGCACTGCTTCCTCAGCATCTTCTCTGCGTAACGCTTCAGAGGCGGCAAGCCTGACTCTGGCGTTTGAGTCCCGCATTGCCTGAAGAATGACTGGTATTACCCTATCTTCAGAAAATTCTCCTAATGCTGCAATTGCGTATGCCCTGAGCATTGCGTCCCCTTCTCTGTATGCTTCAACAAGCGGATCAATTGCTTCAGGATTCCCTATCATCCCGAGAGATGTACAGGAAAATCTTCGCCATATAGCTTCTTCATGCGGGTTATCTAAGATATCGATTAATAAAAACAAGGCATCCTCCGTTTGTATCTCTCCAAACGCAAGGATAATATTTGATTTAATTTCATCCGTAATATCGTAATCATCGAACAGTTCGAATAAGTGTTCAACCGTTGACTCATTACCAATAGTACCTAAGGCACGGATTGCTGCACTTGCAACAGCTTCATGTTCGAGTTCTGATACATTCATTAGCAGTTCACGGGTCTGGTCAGTTGCTATTTCATTATCAGCAATATATGAGATAGAAGCCAGATACAACCGCGAATCAGATTCATTGAAATATTCGTAAGTCTGCAATACTTGGACTGGAAGGTCTACCGCTTCGCTGTAGTCTATTGCAAGAAAAAAGCTCAGTATCTTTTCGCGAAGTTCAGAATTTCCGGTTTGCTGAAATAACTCTTCAAGTTCATTGTTTAAGGCCATCTCTCTTTCTGATTCTAAAGTGTCAATTAATTCAATAATTTGCGAATCAATACCATAGAGTATTGTTTCTCTCCACTCTTGAACAATGGACTGAACCTCCTCGTCTTCTTCGTCGTCAGAGTCGTCTGACTGAGAAAATAAAGGGGTCTGCAGTAAGAAAAGGATCAGTACTAGTAAAATAGTATTATATTTCATATTCACCTCGAACCTGGTTACCTATGTATTATTTCGGAGTATTTTAAGAATATTGATACGAAATATCCAAAGAAAAATTAAAGAGATTGCTGATATCAATACTGATGCTATGAGAATTACAAGTAACAGGAAAATAGTATTAGTATAATCCATAGCAGGTTTACCGAAAATATAATACACATATGAAAGAAATGAAAGTACAACAGTATATAAAACAAGGAATAAGAGATGTTTCCCATAGCTGAAGCTGAGTGATTTGGTGATAGTTGATAGATAAACAAAACATATAAGCGAAGTGGTTGAAACAGCACTAGTAAAAGATGTGCTCAGAGCAGATAATGGAGTAAGCCGGGTTCCAAGGACAAAATAGAAAATGATGTGTAGAAATATAGATACTATTGGGAAAATTACAGAAGCAATGGTGTGTTTTTGTGAAAACAGGTATTTCGAAAGAAACTGGAGCAATGCTAATCCAATAAGTCCTGGTGCAATCCTGCGCAGAATCATTGCGGTTCTATGGAGATCAGATAGAGTAAATTCTCCATGAAAAAGACAGATTGCTATTCCTTCCTCTGCAAAGGTAAAAAGTGCGATACTAAAGGGTATGGTCAGAAATAAGAGTAGAAACACAATACCGCTGGATTCTTTATTTATGACCTGATTTATCTCTTTTTGTTCAGATTTTTTAAAAAGACACGGAAAAGCAGTAGAGATTATGGAGGAGGCAATAATCCCATAAGGAAGGTGGAAAAACACGAAACTGTTAGTTACTGCAGAAAAGCCCCCTTCTCCTGCAGTACTTGCAAGGAAAACAGACAATTGATAATGAAAAACAGATAATCCTGAAGCAGCAGCAGCTGTAAGGGTATATGTGAGAAGATCTGCAGATTGGTATAAGAAATATTTCAGCTTCCACTGAAAAGAAACACTGAAATCGATTTTTTTTACAAAGTAAACAAGGAGCAGCACCTGCAGAATCCCGCCTAATAGACCGCCAAGCGCAAAAGAAGAAATACTGAAGATATTGTTAAATGCTATAATGCCGAGTATACCGAATACAGAAAAAAACAGCTGTGATACAGCAGGTATAAGGAAGTTTTTTTTCGTGTGAAGGAAGCTAATAAGTGATGATGATAAAAATAACAGGCAAATGAAAAAAATGTTAATCCTGAAAAAGAGAACAGCATGTTCAGCAAGTTCCGGATCAGAAAATTGGAAAAGGAATGATAAAACATGAGAGCTGAATACGAATGAGAGGAGCCCTAAAGGGAGTATTACCAAAGCAGTTACACAGAGAAGTACTCCCCGTCTAACTGACTCTTCCTCATCACTAGGAGCATGAAGAAGGTATCCGATACCAGCGCTGGAAAGATCGCCTGAGGAAAGCAGTTTCCGAAGGCTATTGGGTATGGAGAAAACTGCATTAAGAATGTCTGCGCTTCCGGAAGCACCAAAATAAAATGCTACAGTCATTGCTCGGAGGAATCCAAGGATACGGGATATTAGGGTAAAAAAACTTACAGAAAAAACCGGCAGCCGAGAATTCCTTGTGTATCTATGCACCGATAGATTTACCTCCATACTTTGAAAGAAACTGCTTTTTATATTCGGGAAACCGGTCTTCTAAAATGCTTTGCCGAATTTCAGCCATGAATATACGCAGAAAATAGAGATTATGGTAACTGGCTAATATTGCTCCAAGTATTTCCTTTGTTTTTACTAAGTGCCGGAGATATGCTCTGGAATAGTTTCTGCATGTATAGCATCCGCAGTCTTTTTCTATTGGAGAGAACTCCTGTGCATTTACTGCCTTTTTCAGGACAAGCGGACCGTTACGGGTGAAAACCATCCCGTTTCTGGCAATACGCGTAGGGAGTACGCAATCAAAAATATCTATGCCATTCTCTACCGCTTCAAGTATATATTCAGGAGTACCGATCCCCATGAGATAATGGGGTTTTTCAGGCGGAAGCATTTCAGCAGTGTATCCTAAAAAGTCAGAGAAAAGGGAAAACTCCTCTCCTACCGAGAGCCCGCCTATGGCTATTCCAGGAAAATCTAGTGAACAAATTTCCTGTGCACTTCGTTTACGCAAGTCCTTGTAGAAATTTCCCTGAATAATACCGAAAAGTAGCCCTTGCCAGGGAGAATCTATGGTATTACGATGTTCAATACTCCGCTTCGCCCACTTAGTAGTTGTAATTAATGCGCTTAATGCCTTTTTCTTATCAATTTCCGGCGGGGTACAGACATCGAGCTGCATTGCAATATCGCTTCCGAGTATTTCCTGAAAATCTACAATGTACTCAGGTGTAAGCACATGGTATGAGCCGTCAATATGTGAACGAAACTTGATTCCATCTTCTCTTATTTTGCGAAAAGGTGCTAATGAGAATACCTGAAACCCGCCGGAATCTGTTAATATGTTGTGGTCCCATCCGATAAATTTATGGAGCCCGCCTGCTGCCTTAATTATTTCTGGACCAGGCCTGAGATACAGATGGTAGGCATTACCGAGAATCAGTGAATACCCCATTTCCTCGATCTGTTCTTTTGTAAGAGACTTCACTGTTCCGTTTGTGCCTACCGGCATGAATGCTGGTGTAAGCACCTCTCCATGGGGAAGCTGTAAGATCCCTGCCCGTGCTTTTGTATGCGCTTCAGTTTTTTGTATAGTTAGTGCCATGTAATGTTTTCCTTTCTTAAGGGCTGCTAAGTGCGTGCTGTTCTGAATAAGAAGAAGGCAATGATGAGGAAGAAGAAGAATGCACCCCATGCTCCAAGCAATGGGGGCATATAGTCCAGTTTTGCCATAAGTACTGTGATCATCTGTGTAACATAGTATATAACAGATAAAACAAGAGAAAAAAGAAGACTCATAAGGAGAATATTTTTCTTAAACCGTCCTCCGATTGCGCTAGAAAGAAGTGCAACAATTAGCGGTGTAAGTGCGAATGAGAATCTTCTGTAGTATTCTGTTAAAGGTGCTCTGTATTGGAGGCCTGCTCTTCTTAGAGAATCGATGTATTCATATGCGTCAATATAATTTAATTCATCGACATTCCGGTCAACACGGCGAAAACGTGAAGGGGGTGCTGAAAAGGTATCATCTGAAAAGTGTGATGCCGCCTCCTCTTCTATATAGCTCCGGTCTTCATTCCACATGAAAATACGGGCAGATTGGAGCTCCCAGATATCTTCATTCCACTGGGCCCAGTCTGCGTCAACCCTTCTTACAAACTCCCAGTCCTCGCCTAATTCAATAAACGTAACACCTGATAGGGTCTGGGCAGAGTCATTGTAGTAATCAGCATGGTAAATCACTCTGTTGTCGCCTGATTTAATAGTAACATTGGAATTACTATATGATGTACTTTGTCTCAATATTTCTGAAGATAGCTGGTTCTTCATACGGAAGGTATCAATTACTACATATTCTTCAAAAAAGAAACCACCCACACTGAGGAGAAAACCGATGATGATAAAGGGTGAAATAAACTGGTGGAGCGGAATTCCGCTGCCAAATACCATAATAAGTTCGCTGTTTGCGTAGAAAGTACCCATTGTATAAGCAATAGCAAAAAGTAGAGAAGTAGGAATTGCATATGAGATACACTTTGGTGTGTAATACAGTGCAATGCGTGCAATATCGATAATGGGTGTCTCAAGATTAAGGTATCGCCAGAGGTTAGCAAATATATCTACAAGCTGAAGGATCAATACAAAAAAGAGTATTGCTCCGATAAAAATCGGAATAAATTGTTTGACAGCTAGTGAGTGAAGTGTTTTCATTGGCGTACCTTTATTATCATCAACAAAAGTCCTATAAATAAAATTATAAAATTCGGAAGCCACATTGATAAAAATGGTGAAAAATCCATGCGGAGACCAAGTGTTTGCCCTGCTATGAGCATACCCCAATAAAATACTGAAATAAACAAGCCTATTCCAAAGCCAACAGAACGGCCGCTTCGCTTGGTAAACAATCCTGCAGGAAGCGCAAGAAAAAGAAATGTGAGACAGGCAGCAGGAACCGAGAATTTTTTATAAAACTCCAGGTTATATATACTTAAGCTTCTGTCATCTATCTCCTCACTTGCAGAAGAATAATACCGTCTGAAGGTATTTTCAATATCATTGTTAAGGGTCGGTTGCTGTGGGTCCTCAGCACGCATAGTATAGTGTTCATACTGCTGTATAAGTTCAAATTCAAGATTCCTTAACTCTATCTCATGAGAGGTGATCTGTTCATTCAGCGCAGCCTGCTTTTCCTGTATTGCGCGGTAGACATCCACAGAGCTCATTTCCCGGGGACCTGGATTCTGAAGAGAAAAGGATACATTTGACAAAAGAATATTATATATCATATTTGAAGATTCAAAGTATGAGAAATCATTTTCGGTTTCCGGATCAATGCTTTGGGAAAGAATGTCTTCCAAATTAAGGGAAATAACCCCGCTTTGTTCCTCGTTTTCTTCGAGAAAAGCCCTATCTGCAAGAATGACCCGGTTCTCCTCTTCCCCGGTTTCATCAATAATGATCATGTTATTGATTTGATTCCCCTCAACTCTGCCGGTGATCAAAGTGCTATCTTCGTACCGCTTTACTGAATAGGATTCAAGTTCAAGCTCAGGCGCACTGTAAAGCAGCTCCCTGTACAAACGGGAGAAATTAATACTCCCAAGGGGCAGAAGATAGTCATTAACAAAAAAGGATCCCACAGACAGCAGTGTTCCAGCGAATAAAATTGGAATAAACATTTTACGCAAAGGAATTCCGGATGCTCGGAACGCAAGTACTTCGTTATCAGAGGAAAATCGTCCCATTGCCATAAGTCCGCCAACCAGGGATCCGAATGGAGCTGAAAGTGCGATAATTGAAGGGAGTGAGTATACAATTAGAAGAAAGACATCGAAAAGAGCAACCTGTTTTTCCAGTATATCCTCAGCAAGAAGCAGTATTTGATTAATAAAGAATATAAAAAAGAAAAAGAGAAATGCTACAAAAAAGGAGAGGATAAATTCTTTCCATATGTACCGTGTTGTAATACTAAAAAAACGCATGCAAAAGCCTTTCATCTAAGCGTACAATTCCAGAGTCCAAAGTAGCAAAATAAATATAAGGTGTGCAATATGTTATATCAGAAATCTGCAATCCAGGTAACCCTGAATTGAGTCCCATTTGTGCATGCAGCTGCCTATCTGAGCCAATAACAAGTATTCCTGCATCCATTGTCGCAGCAAAGGTGTAATCTATGCCCCTAATTATTGAGACAATATCTTGTTGACCATCAGAACCAAGCTGTATTTGTTCTATGTTTTGATTGCCAACTTCATTGTAATATATACCGTGTCCCACTGTGGAGATCCACACTGTGCGGTCCGGATCAATGTAGTAATCAGATACATGGATGTTTGGCAGGGTGATATCTGCCCGCCCTAAATTTGTAAGGCTCAGGGAAGAGATATCTAGGGTATAGCTGCCTCTGCCCTGGGTCCCGATAAAAAGAAGCTCCTGGTTAAACAGGCATAGTGCATCAATGGATCTAATATCTCGTCGGCTTGCAAGTACAGGAATCCATGCTCCTTGTTGATACAGCCAAAGCCCGTTGTCTGCAGTGCCTGCAAACAAGCCTGAGGGTGTGTATTCGATACTTCTTATTCTATTCGGGCTGGATACAGACGTATTGGGAAGAATATGAAAACTACCGCTTGACTTATTGTATGAAAACACATTTCTGTACTGTGCAATATATACATGGGTATTCGTAACACAGATATCTTCTACTGATTGTACATCAATTGTATCTTGGCCATGTACAAATACCCGAGTGCTGTTGCTGCTTGTATCTATTCTGCCGATTTCTCCATTCCATGTCCCATACCAGAGGTCGGAGCCGTCGGCATCCAATATAGAATACTGAAGAGATTCTTCAGAGGAAGAAAAAACTCCTTCTTGGAATAAATACCTTTGTATTCGCCCCCTTATCCGTTGGTTGTCCAGCACCTGTGGATTCTGAGTTACAATCTGCAGCAAAGTCGGATTAATCTGCTCTGTAACAGCTTCAGTTAGAGAAAGCACAGCAGCCTCTGCGTAAGTCTCTTGTACTGCTGGGGGTGCTAAAAAAAAGTATGAAAGAAAGTGGCGTCTGCTTTGGCTGAAAAGGCCTTCTCTATATTCTATAGTTCCAAGGAAAAGATAAAACTGAGGCCCAGTTGCTCTGCTGGAAAACCTGGAATCTAAAAACGAAGCTATCTCAAATGCCTCATCCTGGGGAAGCATCTCCAAGGCTGAGTTTCTCAGGTGAGAATAGGCCCTATCAATTTCATTTTCAGGATACATTTGGTATGACTCAATAAGAAGCTGCCGTACTGATTGATAATTTTCAGTCTCTGCGGCTTCTGCTAACTGTTGAAACAGTACAAGGGGTTCGGCCAGAGAGGATGCCTCTTCAGTAATACAGTCCTGTTGCCTGTTTTCTGGTGCATAGGTGTTTTGTTCTTCTGAAAGACCTACACAGCTGAGAAGTATAGAAAATAGAGTCAGGTAAAGACAATTGTGTGCAAGCCTAATGGCCTGTTGACCCAAAACCACCGGCACCTCTGGTTGTCTGTGATAGGGAATGCGTTTCTTTGAATTCTGCCTGTACTATAGGGGCAAAGATAATTTGCGCGATCCTCATACCCTTTTTGATGACAAATTCGGTTTTGCTGAGGTTTACGAGGATAACTTTTACCTCACCCCGATAATCGGAGTCAATTGTACCTGGAGTATTGAGTACCGTTATTCCGTGCTTAATTGCAAAACCGGAGCGAGGCCTAACCTGTGCTTCATACCCTGTAGGGATTTCTAAAAAGAGTCCTGTTGGTATTAGTTTCCGCTCTCCAGGCTGTAAGGAAATATCTTGATCATTTGAAGATAATAGGTCAGCCCCTGAAGAGAATTCGGTTGAATACACAGGTTTTAATGCAGAATCAAACTGGGCTTTTACTGGTATTTTTTTCATTATATTCCTCTTATTGTGTGCAAAGAAATGAGAACGTATCAATCGTCAGATATTTTTCTATCATATCATAAAGAAAGGGGCTTTGGATAGTATTTAGACAATCAATACTTTCTTTCAATGAATGGGGAGTGTCCCCGTGTATTATATGGTTTAAAAGAAAATGTATCCGGGTTTCGGTATCCTGATTACCAATTAAGAAAATACCTGATAAATGCTCTTTTGCAAAAAGAATTTCCTCCTCAGATGGAGGCTCAGTGTGTAATGTATTTATTTGATGTATTAGGGCATGTTTGAGAGTATCAGGCTTTTCCCGGTGTGCGCTAGACTGGATCGTAAAAAATGAGATATCAGAAAAAAAATGCCTCTGTGAACCTACTGAATAACAGAGCCCCTTGGTATTCCGAAGGTCTTGTTTTAATCTGGAACTCATAGTCTCTCCAAATAGTGTTGAAATTATGAGAAGGCCGTAAAACTCAGATATGGATACAGGTGTGGGAAAAGCAGTTCCTGCGATAATATGGGTGTTGCGGAATTGACACTTAAGTTCTCGATCAATTTTTACATATTCCGGAGCTGTCCGACTATTGCGCTTTTGTTTGGATTGCTGATACTTCCCGAGTACGGATTCTAACCCTTGGAATAGTGCCTGCAGGTCTACATCTCCGCAAGCAGTTATTACGCAGTTATCCGGTGACCACACCTTTTCATGATACTGGTATGCTTTTTCCAAGGATACCTGCTGAATGCTTTCAAAAGTGCCTGTTATCGGTTGTGCAAGTGAATGACCTGATAATATAGAGTGAAAGAATTGGTTTTCTGTAAACTGCAGCTCAGAGTTGCTCTCTGATCCAATCTCATGAGAAATAATCTGTTTCTCTCGCTCAAGTTCAGCATGATTAAATACTGGAGAAAAACACATCTCGCTGAGGATCGTTATTCCAGTAAGAAGGTGTTTAGACGGTATAGTAATAAAAACTCCGGTAAACTCCTTTTGGGTTAAACCGTTTATTACACCACCGAGTCCTTCTATTGCTTTAGCAATATTGTTATAAGGTATTCTCTTTGAATTGGTACGAAATAATAGATGTTCTAGTAAATGAGTAAGCCCCCTTTCTTCGGGGGCTTCATCTCGCGGGCCGGTAAGGAACCAGAAACCTATAGATACTGTTTCTATTCGGTCCCTTTTCTCAAAAATTGCCCTAATATTGTTACTAAGCGTATGTCGAAAAATCAACGCTCTAGTGTCTGTCTCTTCTGTCGCGGTGTCTTCCATTGTCCCGCTTTTTCGTACCGCCGCTTTGACTTGAAGCATCAGGATCTATTGCGTCAATGTAACTAAGATTCAGTCTTCCCATTCTGTCAATTTCTATGAGCTTAACAGGGATAATGTCCCCTTCTTTCATTACTTCATCTACAGACTGGATTCTGTGTTTTGACATCTTTGAAATATGACACAGTCCTTCTTTGCCGGGGAGTATTTCTATAAAAGCACCGAAATCCATGAGTCTTTTTACAGTACCTTCGTATACTCTTCCAACCTCTGGTTCTTCAATAAGGCTTCGAACCTTAGCTTCAGCTGCTTCGGCGCCTTCAAGGTTCTTTGCATAAATTGTAACAGTTCCGTCATCTTCAATATTAATGGTGGTATCCGTTTCTTCTGTAATGCTCTTCACCATTTTTCCGCCTGGACCAATAATTGCACCAATTTTATCCTGATCAACCTTTAGGTTTATAATCTTTGGAGCGTATTGGGAAATCTCAGACCGCGGCTGTGAAAGGGTATCATTCATGATACCGAGAATATGCATTCGCCCTGTTTTCGCCTGATCCAATGCCTTTTTCATGAGCTCAGTATCAATGTTCGCAATCTTTATATCCATCTGGAATGCGGTAATACCGTTTTCTGTACCTGCGACTTTAAAGTCCATATCTCCTAAGTGGTCTTCTTCACCGAGAATATCACTAAGGACTACAGAATTGGAATTGTCGGTGATAAGTCCCATTGCAATACCTGCTACAGGTTTTTTTAATGGTACACCGGAGTCTAGAAGCGCTAAGCTTCCTCCGCATACAGTTGCCATTGAAGATGAGCCGTTTGATTCAAGGATCTCCGAAACAACCCGGATCGTATATGGAAAGTCCTTCTTATCCGGGAGTACTGCTGCCAGTGCACGGTGGGCTAAGTGGCCGTGACCGATTTCCCGTCTGCCAGTACCAAGTCTTCCTGTTTCTCCAACGGAAAACGGAGGGAAATTGTAATGCAGCATAAAATGCTCACGTGTATCTCCATCAATGTTGTCAAGGATCTGCTCATCAAACACAGAACCAAGGGTTGTAATTGCAAGTGCTTGCGTTTCTCCTCTGGTAAATAGTGCAGAACCATGTGTTCTGTTCAGGATTCCTGTGTCGCAGGTGATTGGGCGGATATCAGTATTTGATCGTTCATCAGTACGCTTGTTATCTTCGAGAATACTCTTTCGTACGATGGTTGTTTCAAGTTCTTCAAGCAGGGTTTCAAAGGGCTTTTCATTTTCTTCTATAGCTAAAGTATCAGCAAAATGCTCTCGTATCTGACGCTTAACTTCTGAGACTGCTTTTGAACGATTGTGTTTGCCTTTAACAAAGTTTGCTTCCTTTATCTTATCGTATGCAAAGTCCCAGATTTCCTGCCTGTTCTCAAGTTCTTTCATAGTTTTTTGAGACAATGGGAGTTTTTCTTTCCCAGCAGCAGCTTTCAGCTCTCTTTGTATTTGGCAGAGATCTTTAATAACAGGGTGTGCTTTTTCAATAGCACTGAGAAGAAGCTCTTCAGAGACTTCCTTAGCACCGCCTTCTACCATGGTGATGCCCTCTTCTGTTCCTGCTACAATGATATCCATTTCTGCGCGATCAATCTGATCGAAAGAAGGATTAATCACTAGCTGATCGTCTACGTACGCAACTCTGGTTGCTGCAACAGGGCCGTTAAAAGGGATATCAGAGATGTAGACCGCAGCAGCAGAAGCTATCATAGCAATAATATCCGGTGTGTTTACCTGGTCAGTAGCAATTACTGTTGGTACAACCTGAATGTCCCGGGCAAACTCTTTGTAGAAAAGAGGACGCATCGGGCGGTCAATAAGCCGGGATACGAGGATTTCCTTGTCCTTTGGTCTTGTCTCTCTTTTAATAAAACCGCCAGGTATTTTTCCAGCGGCATAGTACTTTTCATTATATTCTACCTGAAGGGGGACGTAATCTAGTCCTTCGATTTCTTTATCTGAGCAGCATGCAGTTGCAAGTACTGCAGAGCCTCCAAGTTGCGCAAATACTGCTCCGTTTGCCTGTTTTGCCATTTTCCCTGTTTCTAAAACAAGCTCTTCATCCCCTATCTGGTATGTTACTCTATGTGTCATGTATGATCCTTTTTATTTTCTTAGTTTAAGTTTCTTTATCAGTGATCTGTATTTATCAAGATCCTTTCTCTGTAGGTATTTTAAGAGTCTTCTTCTCTGACCTACTAGCTGCAATAGCCCTCTTCGCGAATTATGGTCTTTTTTGTGTTCCTTAAAGTGCTCTGTAAGATCCTGGATACGTTTAGTAAGCAGTGCAATCTGGACCTCAGTAGAACCGGAATCCTTATCGTGAAGACCGTATTCATTAATAATTGTTTCTTTCTCAGTTTTTGTCAGGGACATTGTAATCTCCTTTTATAGCGTTTTCTGTGAATACTAACGATTCTATTTCTAAGCCTTTCCGGACATCCAACCGGATACTTAACTCTTCTCTATATATATAAATCTGCTCTTCAACTCCGCTTTTTCTCACAGCTGTTACCCTGTATATTCCCTGGGGCGGTAACACCTGAGAAAAATCGTGCGTTCTGTATGTGGTACTGCCTCCAGCAGCATTACCAGGCGCGTGGCGAAGGTCTAATGAATATGGCCTGGTTAAGAGCTGGTTTGCAAGAATAAGTTCACCCTTGGTAATGAGTGACCTGATTCTTGAGCTGCTCACACGATCTCCGGCAAGTTGAAAAGGCTTTTCTATAACTACATCAATATTGTTACCAGTTAGGTATTCATTTACATCGGAAGCTGACATATGACTGTTTCTTCCGCAGTGAAAATTATCACCGATAACAACCATGGATATAGTATAAGCCTTGAGCAGATACTGCCAAAAAACTTCTCCTGTAAGTTTACTGAAATCAGGAGAAAAGTCAATGAGTATTATTCCCGCAATTCCTTCATTTCTAAAAATATTCAATCTCTGATCAAGTGAGGTAATAGCACCCGGAAAGTTCCAGGGGGCTATTATCTCCCTTGGATTCTGTCTAAAGGTGCAGACCCAAGGAGCAGTATTTGACGGACCTTCTGCTACCCGGTGAATTAACTCTAAATGTCCGGCATGCACACCGTCAAATACGCCGACTGTAAGGGAAATAGGCTCTTTGTATAATTGATCTGCAGTTGTTATCTCATTCCAGGTTATTACTTTCATACGCTTTACATATTGAAAATATAATTCCATCTCCCCTTTTCACGTAATAAAACAGCTTGAAGCTCATTATCTTCTGTAAATGATCCATATCCCATATCTGTTAAACCTTTTTCATTGAAAACCTCATCTGAAATAGGCAGACCGTTTTTAAAAGATGAATACATTTCAGGTTTTATAGTGATATGAGCAAAATTGGGGAGTTTTTCTATTACCTCCCTTGGCTGAAGAATATGCTGTTCCGGTTCAATAGCCTTAGGATGAACAGAATCCTTAATCGAGAAAGGACCTATAGCATCTCGTCTCAGATCTTGAACAAAGCCGGCTGAACCTAATTTACGCCCAAGGTCTCTTGCTAATGAACGGATATAAGTGCCTTTTGAACACCGAATGGATACAGTAAGAACCGGCGGATTGTAAGAAAGTATGGTAAAATCGTAAATCCGGATAATACGCTCAGGTATGTCCACTTCTGCACCGGATCTTGCATGCTGATACGCTCGTTTCCCATCAATATGTACTGCTGAGTATATCGGCGGTGTTTGCTTTATCTCTCCAATAAACGATTCCAATGCTTTTTCGAGGCTGTTGGTTTCCGGTACAGGACCGGTACGTACTACCTTACCTTCTGGATCCAGTGTGTCAGTCTCTTCTCCAAATCGAATATCTGCTGTATAGGTTTTTTCCAGGTCCATAAAATAGGATGAAAGCTTGGTAAATTTGCCGCACAGGCATATGAGTACGCCTGTAGCGAACTGGTCCAGAGTACCTGCATGCCCGATTTTTTTGAGTTTCAGCTTTCTTTTCACAGAAAGTATTGCTTTTGAGGAGGTGACTCCCTTAGGTTTGTTCATAATGATGATACCGTGTTCCGGGATCATTCTTCGTTTAAGTCCTTCAGTTTCTTATTGATTCTATAGCTGTGTTCTATACTCTGATCTGCTATGAATCGAAGCTGCGGAGTGTTTCTCGTGCGCAGCTTCTGCCCAAGCTCATGTTGTATGTATCCTGCAGCATGGTTTAGCCCTTGTATCGCTTTTTCAAGTGTTTCCGGAGACTCAAAGCTGGATACCCATACTTTGGCAGATGTCAGGTCCTTTGCTGCTTCAACCCGTGTAACAGAAAGAAAGCTATGGACCCTGGGGTCTTTTATCTTCCCTCGTACAATCAGAAGACTTATTTCCTCCAGGATCATGCTTTCAATCCGTTTTAAACGGTAATTAGGCATTACTGTCTCCACCGAGTTTCTTTGCTATTTCGCGTATCTCGAAGACCTCAAATTGGTCTCCCACTTTAATATCATTATAGTTTTCGATTCCAACACCGCATTCATAGCCAGCAGCGACTTCTTTTGCATCGTCTTTAAAGCGCTTCAAGCTGGATACCTTACCAGTGTAGATCTGAATTCCGTCGCGGATAATATGAACGCTGCTGTTCCGCTTAATTTTACCTTGCAGCACGTAAGAACCGGCAATAATACCGATTTTCGGTACTTTAAAGGTGTCGCGAACTTCGACAAGTCCGATTGTCTCTTCTTTGTAATCCGGTTTGAGCATGCCTTCCATTGCATTTTTAATATCATCTACAACATCGTAAATAATATTATATTTGCGTACTTCTACCTTTTCTTGTTCAGCGAGTTCTAGAGCCTTTGGTGTCGGACGTACATGGAAGCCGATAATAACTGCATTCGAAGCTGCAGCAAGGTTTACATCGTTTTCAACTATTGCACCTGCGTTAGCGTGAATTACATTGAGTTTGATTTCCTTTGTGCTAAGCTTTTCAAGTGCTGTTTGCAGCGCTTCAACAGATCCGTGAACATCTCCCTTAATGATAACCTTCAGTTCCTGTACTTCACCTTCCTGAATTGAATCATATAGGTTATCCAGAGTGACTTTCTTAACGTTCTGCGCCTCACTCAGTTTCTCTAACTCCTGCCGTTTTGAACCTACTTGTCGGGCAGTCTTTTCATTTGCAGTTACCTGGAATGGATCTCCTGCTGAAGGAATACCGGTAAAACCGAGTATCTCAACCGGTGTAGATGGCGGAGCCTCATCGACCTTATCACCCCTGTCATTAAACATAGCCCGTACCTTGCCGGAGTATACACCTGCAACAAAAGCATCACCTATTCTTAGGGTTCCCCGTTCAATAATTACAGTGGAAACAATACCCCGTCCGTGATCGACCTTAGATTCAATAACTTTACCTTCTGCCCTACAATTGTAGTCTGCTGAAAGCTCAAGGAGCTCTGCCTGCAGCAGTACACTGTCAAGGAGTTCACGAATACCTGTACGCTTAAGAGCAGATATTTCACAGAAAAGGGTACTTCCTCCCCAATCTTCAGGCATTAACCCATGGTCAGAAAGCTGCTGCTTTACTCTGTCCGGATTTGCTTCGGGTAAGTCAATCTTGTTTACTGCAACAATTATTGGTACTTCTGCTTCTTTTGCATGGTTTATCGCTTCTATCGTCTGGGGCATAACACCGTCATTCGCTGCAACCACAAGGATTACAATGTCAGTTACCTGCGCTCCCCTGGCTCGCATAAGGGTAAATGCTTCATGGCCCGGAGTATCAAGAAAGACGAGATCACCCTCTGGAAGCGTCACTTCGTATGCTCCTATGTGCTGGGTAATTCCGCCGAATTCGCCTTCCACAACATTTGAAGCGCGGATCGCATCAAGGAGCTTGGTTTTACCATGGTCTACATGACCCATAACAGTCACAATAGGAGGGCGCGATTTCGTGTTTTTATCCGACTTTTTGTCGCTTTCAATTATTGTTTCATCATAGAGGGAAACAATATTTACCTTACAATCGTATTCCGAGGCGAGTATCTCAGCTGTTTCTGCATCTATTTGCTGATTAATTGTTACCATCATGCCCATACCCATCAGTTTTCCGATAAGTTCAGAGGCTTTCAGTTTCATTTTTCTCGCCAGCTCAGAAACAGTAATTACTTCCATAATATCAATTTCTTTAGGTACAGGGTTTTTGCGCTGTACAGTCTTCTTCTTAGGCTGAAACAGCTTCTCTTCCTGCTCCTCTTTTTTGTTTTTCTGGTAGTAATCCCGCTTCTTTGTTTTAAACTTCTTACTTGAGGATTTTCTGTCGTCAGTAGGTGGCGGCGACGGTGCTACTGGCTTGCCTTTAAACCCGCGTTTACCACCGCTTGGGCGGCTGCTGTCTTTCGGCTTGCCATCTGGTCTTCGCTTCTGCTTGAATTTCTTGTCGCCTGGCTTGTTGTCGGAAGGGGGCCTACGCTGTCCGCCTCGATTATCGTTGCGGCCTTGGGGTGGTTTTCTCCCTTCTTCTCTTCTACCCGGTCTCTCTTGTTTTCCGACAGGCTTCTTCCTCTCTTGAGGTTGTTCAGTTTTTGCAGTGTCAGATTTTGCCTTTTCCTGTGAAGGCTTTTCACCAGTCTCTTCCTGCTGTTTGCCTGATTGTTTCTTTACCTTTACAACCCTTTTCGGCTTTTTGACGACAACAACCTTTTTCTTTTCCTGCTTTTCTTCAGCTTCTTGTTCGCCTTCAGCAGGGCTTTTTTGAGGTTTATCATCCTTCCGATGCTTTATTAGCGTTGTTTTTGGTTTTTTCTTTTTATCGAATTCTTCTGACATATACCACCTTTAAATATCTATTATTCCTCTTCAATTTCAAAACTCAATCCAACCCCACAATTCGGGCATTGAGTCATATCTACGGTAATTGCTGAACCGCATTCAGGGCATTCATACGCTTCTTCTTCGTATTCATATTCTTCAGACTCAGCTTCTGCTTCCTCCTCAGTTGCCTCAGGAGTATACTCTTCTTCAACAATTTCTATATTTTCATTTATAGTTTCAAGAAGCTGATCTACATCGTATTCTGTTAGCCCCTCAAAGCTGACTATATCTTCTTTTTCCATACCAAGAATTGATTCTATAAGTTCAATTCCATTTTCCTTAAGGATCTGAACAACCCGCTCGGAAACCCCGGGAAGCTCTGAGATGTTAGTAATCTCTTCTTCCTCAATATCACCGAACAGTGCTGAGACAGCTTTTTTGCTTTCTCGGGCAATATCCATTTCTTCAAACTGGGCTTCAGTTTTTACATCGATATTCCAATCCACGAGTCTGTTTGCTAACCTTACATTTAATCCTTGTTTACCAATTGCTAAAGACAGCTGGTTTTCAGGTACAACTGCAAGTGCCTGCTTTTTCGAATCATCTAGGATAACTACCTGGTTTACTTCAGCAGGTGATAAGGCGTTCTTTATAAAGAGCCTTGGGTCAACATCGTATTTTAGAATATCAATCTTTTCACCTTCAAGCTCTCGAACAATGGCCTGTATTCGAACACCTTTGAGGCCGACACACGCGCCGACTGGGTCAACGTCTTCCCGGTTGGAATACACTGCCAGCTTTGTCCGGTATCCAGGTTCCCGTACGATTTTAAATATTTCAACTGTATGGTCATATACTTCAGGTACTTCCAGTTCGAAAATCTTTTTTACAAATTCTGCGTGCGTTCTGGAAAGTACGATCTGGAGGCCGGAGGAAGATTTGTTCACTTCGTAAATAAGCGCTTTTATGCGGTCATTCGGTCTATAGACTTCTCTCGGAGACTGATAACGTTTTGGTAATATTCCTTCTGTCTTTCCCAGATCAACAAAAATATTGCCATTTCTTTCCCGTTGGTAATATCCGATAATCATTTCCCCTACTTTATCCTTATATTCAGAATACAGGGTGTCTTTTTGAATTTCCCGAAGGGTCTGTTTTGCCTTCTGTTTAGCGCTTTGTACAGCAACGCGGTCAAATTCTTTGGGGTTTATTTCGATGAGCAGTTCATCACCAATTTCACATTCATTATTGTATTCTAGAGCATCTTCCAATTCTATCTCTGTGACTGGATCATAAATATCTTCTACAATCTCTTTTCGTGCGTAAATAGTAACATCCTGACCATCTTCAGAGAACTGTACAACTGCGTTGTCCATGGTCCCGAATTTTTTCTTATAAGCAGCAAGGAGAAAGTCTTCAATTGTTCTCTTAACAAGTTCTTCAGAGATCCCTCTGTCTTGAACTAGCTGACGTATTGCCTCATATAATTCAGCTGACATTTCCTTTTCTAGCCCTCCTGTAGATTATCAAGTCGTGCCTTTTTGATTTCATGCAGCGGCACTGATACGATTTCGCCGTCAGGTTTCTCTATTGATAATACCTTATTCTCAGTTGAAACGATAACCCCTTTCTGCCAAGAATTATCATTTTCTTTCATTATCTTTACCGGTTCTCCAGTATAGACGGTAAACTCTTGAAAAAACTTAATTTTTTTATTCAGTCCAGGAGAGCTTACTGTCAGGTATACTTCATTTGGAACTAGTGCTTCAATCCGCTGTTGAATGACTCTATGAACTTCGGAACAATCCTGTACCGATATTCCGTTAGAGCTATGAATAACCAGATTTGCATGAAAATTGTTATTTGAAATCCAATGGGTGAATTCTGCTACCTGGTATCCCAGACCTTGTATTACCGGCTCTAATTGTTTGTATAAATCGGACGGTTCATACCATTTTACCATAAATTATCTACCGCCATAAAAAAAAGAGCCGTGGAACGACTCTTCTTATAGTTTCTCTATAAGTTGTCAGAAATATATTACTAATATACAGTCAAAGTGTCAACATGCAAAGGAAAGACTGGATTGATAAGCTATGCAATTTATATAAAAGCAGTGTCTAGTCTCTGCATATGGATAGAGAGTATATTTTTTTTATGCCTTTTTCTTTTAGAATTCGTGCGCACTCATTCATTGTAGAGCCTGTGGTAAAAACATCGTCAAGCAATACAACTTGTTCAGGAAGCTCACCAATGCTCCTGCAGCAGTATTTCCCTTGTACATTTTCTGCTCTCTCTGTTGCGGTAAGGGTTTTTTGCTGCTTTGAGGTCCTTCTTACAAGAATTGCAATGACCCTTGCCTGGTAATCATGTTTTAATATTTTTGCAATATAACCAATAGGGTCCCAGCCCTTATTTTTACGCCTACTAATAGAACATGGTACAGGTACAATAGGTAAAGGATATAAATGGGATAAATATAACCTATAGAGCTTTTCTGCAAAATAATGAGCAAGCGGTTTCCACCCTTGAATTTTATAAAGCAGGTAGAGTTCTTTTTGAATCCCTGTATAGGAATAAACAGTTCTATTTTTATCAAAATAGAACTGTTTGTCCTTACAAAACATGCATTGCTCTATTTCTGAGATTAACGGGCCTCCGCATTTTTGGCAAATATTACCGGATATTTCTGTGGTTTGAGAAAGGCAATTGCTGCAGACAGGATATCTATCCTCTTGCGTTTTTGAAGAACCGCACAAAATACACTGGGTACTCATCAGAAAAGTGAGAAGTTTTCCTGCTTTTTTTAATGGTTTTTCAAACACATAGTATAATATACCAGGTGCACTAAAACTGCTTCAATTATAGCATTTTTATTTTAGCTGCTTTTTCCATGACGCTATTTTATTTAAAGCTTCTAAGGGGGTTGAATTCTCAATATTGAAATTAAGCAAATCTGTAAGAATGAAATCCTGTTCCCCAAAAAGGTTGAACTGTGTTTCGCTCTTTTGATCTTGCTCTGACTGAGAAATGCCTTTTGCTGTATTTTCTAGGAGCACCTCTTTCTGAATTTCTTTTGCTCTTTGAATAACAGGATATGGCAGCCCGGCAAGTTGTGCAACATGGATCCCGTAAGAGTTATCTGAGGGTTTTTCTATAATCTTTTTTAAAAACACGATATCTCCGTGTTCATCATCAACTTGCAGCGAAAGATTAAAAGCACCGCTGTGTTTTAGTGCAGTTAGCTCATGGTAGTGAGTAGCAAATAGGGTTATTCCTCGTATATTTGACAGCAAGTATTCAGAAACTGCCCATGCAATTGATAATCCGTCAACAGTACTTGTGCCTCTTCCTACTTCATCCATTATAATCAGGCTTTTTTCAGTTGCACTTCGGAGTATATGAGCTGTTTCATTCATTTCTACCAAAAAAGTAGACTCACCGCGGGCGATATTGTCAGAAGCACCTACCCTGCAGAAAATCTTATCTACTACAAATACGTTAGCCTCATCAGCAGGAACGAAAGATCCTGTTTGTGCCATTAATACAATTAAAGCATTCTGCCGAAGAAAGGTAGATTTTCCTGCCATATTCGGACCTGTTACAAATGCAAAAAAACGATCTCTACTTCCGATGGAGAGGCTGTTGGGTACAAAAGAACCTGCAGCAATGTTGGCTTCTACAACAGGGTGTCTTCCGTTCTGTATATCAATAGTGCGCTTTGTATTTATATTCGGTTTGGTAAAACCATAAAGGGTTGCAGCGTAACTGTAGCTTTGAATGCAGTCAAGTACTGCTATATCTTTTGAAATATCCTGTAAAGCAGGGATAGCGTCTTTTATATTATTACGGATTTCCAGAAATAGTTTTTTCTCAAGCTCTAGTATTTTTTCTGAAGCACTGTTAATTTCAGACTCAATATCTGAAAGCTTATCAGTTGAGTACCGCTCAGAATTTACCAGGCTCTGTCTGCGGATAAAGTGTTCAGGTACTTTGTCTATGTGGGTTTTTGTAATTTCAATAAAATATCCGAGAATTTTATTATACTTAATCTTCAAGTTTTGTATTCCGCTGTCCTGTTTCTCTTTAGTTATATATTTTTCTAATATTTCTTTGCTGTGGTTTTTCAGTTGTCTGAGATCGTCGAGCTCTTGGCTATACCCGTTCCGGATCAATCTTCCTTCTGTAAGCAGAATTGACGGTTCCTCATGAATCCCTTCCTCAATACGTTCGGCTGCCAGTGCAAGCGTCTTTGTTGTTTCTTCCGGGATGGAGAACACAGTATCCTCACCAAGCCACCCTGCTAATAATGAATCTATTTCCAAAGCCTTCCGAATAGAAGATTGGATTGATAACAGATCCTTAGCATGGGCACGGTCCATTGCAAGCCGCGCACTCAGGCGCTCGATATCAAGAATAGTTTTTAACTGATCTCTTAAATCGGATAAAGCCATCTGGTTTCTGTACAAAAGGTCTACCTTGTTATGGCGTTCTACAATATCTTCTTTTCTGGAAAGTGGGCGAATAAGCCACTCCCGCAATGTTCTTGAACCCATTGCTGTGCATGTGTGGTCAAGCACTGAGAGTAAGGTAAACTGCTTACCTCCGCTCTGAAGGTTTTGTATTATCTCGAGGTTTCTAATTGTTGCTTCATCCAGCCATGTATGCTCAGTTTTTGCGTAAATACGGATGTCACGTATGTGTCCCAGTGTGCTCTGAGCAGTATCTTCCAGATACTCAAACAAGATCCCAGCAGAGTATAATATTGGGTCTAAGTCTGAGATTCCGAAAGCTTTCAGGTTTGCTACTTGAAAGTGTCCGGTGATACGCTCCTGTGCATTGGCTGTATTAAATGCCCAGTCAGGATACCGGTTAACAAGCACTTCATTTCTATCTGAAAGCAGCTGTTGAAGGAAAGATGAATTTTCCAGTAACGATTCTTGAACTATAACCTCTTTGGGCTGAATTTGTAGAAAAATGGGACGTAGTTCCTGCTCAATGTTCTGTGCGTCGAGCTTTGTTACATAAAAGTCTCCAGTAGAGATATCTGTCCAAGACATGGAAAGGGTTTCTCCGGTTTGTGCGATAGAAGCAAGGTAATTATTCCGTGCCTTTTCAAGAAAGTCTTCCTCTACTGTTGTTCCCGGGGTAATTATCTGTACTACTTTGCGGTCGACAATACCCTTTCCTTTACCAGGTTCGCTTACTTGTTCACAGATTGCAATCTTTTGCCCTGCTTTAAGCAAACGTGCAATATATGCATGTGCTGCATGGTATGGAATTCCTGCCATGGGTATACCATTTCGTTTTGTAAGCGTCAGATTCAGTATGGACGATACTGAAGCAGCATCTTGGAAGAACATTTCATAAAAATCACCTAATCGAAAGAAAAGGATAGTATCCTTGTGTTCAGATTTAATGCGATTGTATTGTTTCATCATTGGGGTTGTTTCTGCCATAATGAAGGATTATATTAGAAATAGGAGGTGATGTTAACCATGGCTGTTGATTCTGTGAATGATTATTATCCTCCGGAACCTGTCAGAGACTATGAAGATGTACATGAAAACAGGCCCGAAGAGGAAAACCAAAGTTCCGAAGAACCTCAAGAACCCCAGACAATAAATGAAGAAACTGGAAAAGTTATTGATTATTTTGCTTGAAATTATATCTGTTCTAGCCATACAATGGAGTCTGATAAGGGAGATTATTTGTGGAAGAAGCTCTGTATGAAAAAGAAGTAGATGGTGTTTTGTATATCAAAGGAAGCGGTCATGTAACTGCAAAATTGTGTACAGATGTAAGAAAAGAGGTTTTTGAAAGAATTGATGAAGAACCGAGGCTGGATTCCATCTATATCGAGTTATCAGATTGTGATTACATGGATTCTACTTTTATGGGCCTTTTGGTCGGCTTCAACAAACGGTTTAAAAAGATGGCCGGAAAACCGATTGAAATTGTTCAGCCTTCCAGTGAATGTGTAAAACTTTTAAAAGGACTTGGTATTTTTCGACTGCTCAGAGTGACAGATAAGAAAATTAACATGCCCAAAGAAATGAAAAAAATTACTGAGAATTCCACAGCTACAGCAGAGATGGTATTACGAGCGCATGAGAACCTTATTGAGATATCAGATGAAAACCGGGAAAAATTTAGAGTCCTTCATTCAATTTTAAAAAAGCAAGCTGAGCAAGAAGACAAATAAAAAAAACGCGGTGGAATTCACCGCGTTTTTTTGTTACTCCTGGAGTAGCCTGGAGAGGACTTGATCAGTTATATCCACATCTCTGTTCCACCATAAAAGGTTCTCATCATTGGACCTAAGCACAAGTGAATATCCTTCTCGTTCAGCAATGTACTGAATAGCATTCACAATCCTATTAAGAAAAGATGTTGATTGCGTCAGGTTCTGTCTCTGTCTTTCCAGTTGAGCATTGCGGATCCGCACAAATTCACGGAGATATTCCTGTTTCTGGAAAATCTCATTTTCAAGCTCCAGAGCTTCCATTTCATCGCCTTCAGATTCAGCCTCTAATCTTTCAGCTTCCAACGTTTGAATTTCTTCTTGTATACTTTCAAGCTCATTCTGAAACTCTTGGCGCATTTCTTCAAGTTCCCTTACTTCTTGTGACTCACGGAAATAAATTGAGTAAATTTGCGACATATCAACAACAGCCACTTTTGTTATCTGGTCTCCAAAAGAAAAGTTGCAAAATAATAGCAGTATACCTATAATTAATCCGAATTTTCGCATTAATAATCTCCTTTATCTTTTACTAAAATAGATCTAATCCTATCGTAATTACAGGGTCCATATCAAGAATGCCCGGCAGCACAGTACCTTCTGACCATTGGACCTGTCCATTGTCTATGCGGAAGCGCTTAGAAAGATATAACCTTATTGGAAACTGGGGAATGGTAAACCGTAACCCAAGGCCAAAGTCAAACAGGAAATCTTCAACATCCATTTCCGTAAAAACACCTTCCGGACTTCCCCACATTCCGACACAGTCAAAGAATCCATCAAGCCATACTAATTGTTCAGCTAACGGCATTCTTAGTTCAATCCAATTATTCCAAAGGGATCTACCGTTTATTCTTCTGTCCCATCCTCTAGCAGTGTTCATACCATCGATATACAGTTCATCATTGGTTTCCGCTTCATAGGTTCCGTCAAACTGTGAAAGCATAAACGCAAGGGATGAGTGCATACCTAGGACAAGCTTGAAATCCCAGATTTCTGAGACTGGAATATCCAGCAAAGTGAAAAATGATTCAGCCTTTGTTTCAGTCCGAATATAATGCCTATCTCCGAAGAGAAAGCCGCCTGTAAATGTCACAGACTGGTTTAATAGATATCCGGTGCTTGGATTATAATATATATCTCTAGAGTCAAGACTTGAGCTTAATGACCATTTATTTACAAAAGACCAGATGCCGCGGTTATTCCGGATATTCGGATCATATGGCCGAAATACTGCTGGATCATAATCTTTTCTTCCAAGGGTAGAGCTCAGATTAGTTGAGAGCGAAATATTCCCAAGAAGGGTATTGAATCTGTATCCAGTGCTTAATCCTAAAGAAAAGGACCAATTGTCATAACTCATTAGATATTCTGAGGGAATCGATTCCCCCTGTTGAACAGCATATTGATAATCTGTCTTTAGGTTATACTTATCAATCTCTGCCTGAGTAGGAATGCCCGGGTATGCATCTCCTGCAGAATATCCGTCTCCGTCACTGGTATATACATAATGGCCGTCGTAGGGATCCGGAACTGCAACATTGTTCTCATAATCAGCCTCGCTGAAGATCGGGTACATAATATCCTGAGAAATACCCTGGGTAAGGGAGTGGTCAATCGAGAAATTAATACCTCCTGACCACCGTATTCCTGCAAGCCAGTTTTCCAGAAAATTAAAGGAAAGGCTTTGCTGCACTGGAGAGGCATTTATTTCAGCTCCGATAGTTTGACCTCTACCAAGGAAATTTCGATCAGACCACTTCAACAGTCCGGATAAGGGAAATTCGCCTTGACCGGAAAATGTTACACCAAAATTATACTGAGCTGTTTGGTCCTCTTCTACATTAAAGACTAGGTCCATTAGGCCGTCTACGCTTCCAAACGGTGTCTCCGGGGTAATGTTGGAAAAATACTGCAGATTATATAGATTCTGCATAGCTTCAATTACCCTGGATTTGGAGAAAACATCACCGGTATTGAGCGGGATTTCTCGGAGTATTACATAATCCTCTGTTTTATCATTTCCCCGGATAATAACATTTTCAATATGCGCTCTGTTTTGTTCGTTTATCTGTACAGTGTATGAAATAGTATTCGTTTCTTCATCCCTGTTTTCAATCATGTTGATTTCATTATAAATATACCCGTTTTCATAATACAAATCTGCTACGCGCTGAAAATCTGCTGCAAGCCTTGAAGCGTTCAGTATGCTTCCTTGTCTTTGACGGACAAGCTCCTGGAGTCTTTCATCATCAAAAATAGTATTACCTTCAAATTCTATTCCGCCGAAGTTGTACTGCTCCCCTTCTGTAATATAAATAACCAATGTTATATATACTCGGCTTGCATTTTCATCTTCCTCATACTCACGCAGAATGTCGAGGATTTCAGCATCTACATATCCATTATCCTTATAATAGGTAAGTATTCTTTCCCGGTCAGTTTCTAGTACGTTTTCCTGGTAAATTCCATTATTAAACAAAGACTGCTGTTTTGTTTCCATCACGCCACGCAGAGTTCCTGCAGATGCAAAATCATTTCCAACAAACTCAATATTCCGGATGGTTGTCTGAGCTCCTTCAGCAATATCGAATATTACCCGGGCAGTATTGTCCTCATCATCCACCTCAATATCCCAATTTATTTCTGCATTCGTAAAACCTCTTTCCAAGTATAATTCTTGGATTGCTTCTGCATCTGTTCTAACTTTGGTATTATTGACCAGGTCGCCTCTTGATAAAAGGACTGTATCTAAAATGTCATTTGTCCGAACCCGCTGATTTCCTATGACATCTATTTGAGATAATTCAGGTCTTTCAACAACCTCAAAGAGAATTATCACAGAATTCCGCTCTTCGTCTCCTGGAATAGAATTGGGTACTATCTCCTGAAAATAATCCAGCGCATAGAGCCTGCTTTGGAGATCCCAAAAAACCGGATTCGAGAATTCTTCACCGATAAACGGCCGTACGATTGGTTCAAGTTCATCTTCGTCGACTGCATCTATCCCTTCAAACTGAATATCAACTATAGGTTTGCCAATCCACCATGCAGATGAAGATTGTGCGAACAATCCAGATGTAAGTGTAAGAAAAATCAAGACTATGAATGAAAAAGAAAACTTGCGCATTGTAACTCCTCACTAATAAGAATAACTCCAAGAAAATGTAAGTTCATTATCTGTAACAAATAGGTCTTCCGGATGTTCCGGCATGAGACTCCAGTTTATCAAAAAGAACGGCGTTTGCCATTCTAACCCAATTTCAAGTCTCGGCTCAATTCCTGTTAGTCCGAATAGGTTAGATTCTACCACACTTTGGGACTGTAGTCTGAGCATAAGTTCAAAAAAGACATCGTTACCAATATATTTACCCATAAAAAGGGTTGTATTATCTAGGTACTTTCCAAGAGAATCGGTGGTTGTGTCAAGTGGTGTTTGAGGATTATGCAGTAATTTTTCTAAGAAGAGGTTTTGTACTACCTGGGTCCGCAGGGTGAATAAGTCTAAATTTAGAATGTCTCTTACCCGTTCTTCGAAAGCACGAACATATGAAATCTGGCCAAGAAGGTCTACCCCTGCCCGGGCAACAGAGGAGAGTAATACATCCGCAGTTAAATCAATTTCCTCTCCTCCAATCTGCGTTACTAGGGACTGTCCCAACATTGAGAGAATTTCCATATTCGAAAGATTATTAGGAGATTCAAATCTAGGCTGAAATTGAGTAAGGCGGTTTTGGTCAGCAATTAGGAAAATTCGGACTTCTTGTTCTTGACGGAATTCCCTGAGTTCAGCCAGGACATTGATAATCGGATCAAAACGTTCCTCATTCTCATTAAATATTATCTGTCCTTCTTTCAAATAAAAGCTCCGGTTAAAATAGTATATTTCACCACCTTGTATGTTAACCCCTCCAGTTAATGAAAAAGTATTGTTCTGTGAGTCAATAAGAAGGTTGACCTCTTGGCCGGTAGCTGCGAAAGTTCTGATAATAGGTAATGCAGTACTTGGCCAGAAAAACTCCACTCTTCTTCCTGTTGTAAAGGAAAGATCAACATTTACTTCTACCGGTTCTTCTTCCAGAGGCAGTTCTTCCGCAATTTCTGTATTGGAGATTTGTATTTCACAGTTTTGTACTAATAAATCTCCTTCTACCCAGATATGACGCGGGTCTCCGTACAGCCGTAAATCTCCGATACCCCAACCGTCAACATCGATGCCAGGGAAGGCGCTGTCAACATGGATGCCATTTTGCGTTAAGCTCCGAATCATAATATCATATGAACGCGGCGCCCAATGGTCCAGGAGAAAATTCGCTTCAATACTTACGCGGTCATTATTAATTGGGACTTCAGTTGTTTCTAAAATGATTTGTTTTTCTGAAAATTGGAGAACAGTGTTAATCGGTCCAAGGGTTGCCGGTGAATATGGGATTTCAGCTAGGGTGTCCTGAATTCTCAGCTGTCCGAAAAAGTCCGGATCTGTTACAGCTCCTTCAATGCTTAAGTTTCCTTGGACTGTACCCCTGGGAAGTTGAAGAAAATCTAGATTAAGGAATTCATTGAGAAATCCAATGTTAAAATTCACATTTTCAAGATCTGCTTGTACTGTATCTACTTCAAACGTCCCATGAGAGTTGAATTGAATTGGAAGCGGAGATGAAAAGGATAATGAAAAACTGTTGTCATTTTGAAAATTCGCCTGGATTGAATCATCCGGACCTCCGTTTATGGTGGTATTCTCCGGTCTCATTTTGACAGAAAAGTCCCATCCAGGCTGCATCTCTTCTGCAACAGATAAATTCACCAGATCCACAGTAAACTCACCTCTTGGTTCAGGGAAGAACTGTATTATTCTTTCATCATCAACAGAAAAACCGCCTTGTACCTGTATTTCTGTTGTTACTTCTGCATCTTGAACTCGGCCGTTAAATTGGGAAATCAGTTCAAAGTCTCCGGTTTCAAATGAAAATGTGCCTTGTGCGTTTTCGATTACTGAGTCCCGGTATTCTGCATTAAGGGATACTATCTGTAGTAAATCCTGAGTTATGGATAAATTACCGTTTATTGCAACTGAGTCATTGTTGAATGTTGCATCCGGAATAGTAAATTCAGTTTGGATTTCAGGAGATGAGATGTCTCCTGAAATGTGCATTTCAGAATTCAACGAGCCTTCAAGCGGAATATCACCGAAATGTGCCAGATTTGTATTGGTTAATTCCAGTCTTGTATCTAGAGTACTTCCATTTATGTTTCCAAAGAACTGTATCTGTTCATTGTGTTCAGCGTTTGAAAGCTGTATCCAGGTTTGGATCTGAGGTTCTTCCATAGAAGTAAAGAATATATTTCCATTGCCGGTAAGTATTGAGTGCCGGTCTATGTAGGAGACATTATATATTCTTCCAATTGAAGAGTTTATGTCTGCTGAAAAGGATAGCATCGGGCTGTTGTTCGGAAAAAGCTCGGGGAATTGAATTATTGCTTCATTTGTGAAGATCATCCAATCATCTGGACCTTGGTAGCTGCCGCTTAGGCTTGCAGTAAGCATCGGCCCTTCTTCTGACAGGGAAATAGGAAAATTCTCAATTCTCATATTCCCATGCCAGCCGCCTGAATTGTTGGCAAACAGGACAGCTCTGGAGCCGTAGGAGCCGGTAATAATAGCGCTGCCTGAGGAAAGTATTGCTCCGGAGAAACTGTAATCAATATCTTCATATTGGAAATCTCCGGAAAAGTCCCATCCCCCAGTGCCGGTATGACTGATAAGCCGGGTATTACCCTGAATCTCGTGGTCTTCCCAAACCATATGTATATTTTGAGCGACAATTCTTGTGTCATTGGCAGTAATGGCTGCTTGAACAAATTTTCTATCTGTAGACCGATCACTGATCCTAAAAATAGGACTTGTTGAAGAGAAGGATGAGAAATCTGAGAAAAGGAATACAGAGGCATTTATTATAGGGCTGAGTTCAGGATCTACTCCCTGGATTGAAGCCATTATATCTTCAGAAAGAATATTTGTCAGCTCAAACAGCGGTGTGTCAGTAATCTCAACCGATGTTTCCAAGTATGGGGATGGAGAAAATTGGAACGTTCCTTCAGTGCGAATAAGGTTATGCTCTGGTGTGTCATTACTAATTGTGAGGGAGGTTGAGAACTCGATTGAATCTCTGTGAAATTCTCCAGCTGCAGAAAAATAGTCAACCCCAAGACCGCTGACCTGAATATCCGTAGAAATAACTCCTATACCAGAGGATTCGGGAAAAATCTGCAGATCAGCGTAAATAGGCATGTCATCTACCGGAGTGCCGCTGTAGACTAAGTGACCTTGAGGTGAAAGATTAGCAAGGTTTATGCTTCCAGTGTAATTAATTGTACCTGCTTCGGTGTCTGCATAAAGCTGGTTGAAATAAACGTAATCTGAGGAGCCGGTAAAGTCCAATGATGCTTCAACCGGAAAAGGCAAGCTTGAAATCCGGCCTGTGTAAACATATGCATTGCCTGAGTACTCAATTTCTCCTGTATCCATTTCTAGTGAAAATCCTAGTTCTCCGCTTCCGGTAACTGAGAGCCATTGATTAATCGGTGACCATTGGTTTGTAAAGGTGAGAATAGTATCCGGTGAAAAGCTTTCAAAGAGAAGCTCACTTTCCAGCTCAGCTTGAGACAAATTATAGGATGCTGTAATGTCTATAGGAATAGAGTCCTCAATTTTCGTAAGTTCCAGCTTCTGGTCCTCAAATTCAATTTGAAATGTCTGTTCTGATAATTGAAAGACATTTGTATACAAGCTGTCTATGGTACAAGTTGCCAAAGTATAATTGGTTAATAACCGGGTTTCTCCCTGCATTGAAAGATCCAAATAACCCTGTTCTATTGGAAACTCCTCTATTTCAGATATAAAGTCAATATCTGAGGAAGCATTATACATTATGCTTTGATTTGTTATCCGTGCGGAAAAGAAGAGATTAGACATTTCAACTCTGCCCTGGGGATGAACAGCTTCAATATGAATGTTCTCACCGGAGATTATCAGATATTCAGGAAGAGCTGTTTCTTGGCCGCTCTCCTCAGGAAAGATCAAATTTGAAATAAAGTCGAGAATCTCATCGTCTTCTTCTGTATTTATTGAAAAGCTGCTGTTACTAATTCGTATTTCATTAACAATATTTTCAGTGTCTCCAAAGATAAGAGCAAGAAGGTCGTAATATATCTTCAGCTCCTCTACTTCGATTAATATCTCATTGTTTTGGGGATCATATATTCTCAAGTTATCAATCTTTACAAAACGCAGAAGTGACGGTGAAATACGGGAGTATCTGATGTTTCTTCCAATTGTTTCTTCAAGATACATGATAGTAGACTGTTTTAGCTCCTGCATCTTTGTTTGAATATAATCCTGGAGGATTGGAATGAATACGATAGTTATCCATATGAGTAAAAAGAGGACAAGTATCTGTATGAGGTATTGCAGCATTACAGGAGTCTTCATTGGTTTCCTCGGGCTGGAATAACAGTAAATTCAACAAGAGCCTCGGATGTTGTTTCTGTATGTTCAGAAAATAGATATTGACGCATATATTGGCATACCCGTGCATCAATCTCAGGCAGCCCGGTAGATTGAAGTACATCAAGATCAGACACTCTTCCATCCGGGAGAATGCTGAAAGTAATAATAAGCTTGCTTAGTACAGGGGTTTCAGAAGAGATATCCGGAAGACGGATTTGCGGTTGATGAACAACCTCTCTTATCCCTGTTGTTCCAATTTCAATGCTGTATGCACTTTGTCCCTGTTCATGTCTATCAGTTTCAAGAGGATCCTCCTCCATAAGAAGTTGATCCAATGGTATTTGAGTATGCTCTGCCGCATTTGGAAGCGTGCTTTGGTATGCACTCCTGGACTGCTGGGATGGTTCAAGATTTTGTACCAGGAGGTCCTCCCTGTGTTGAGGAAAAGCTGGAGCTATACGCTCAGGATACCTGACAGGTTCTTCCGCAGACTGGGGGCTTTCATAAGGAACTTGCCTCCCGGAAAGAGGAGGATTAGCGGATACGCTTCCTGCAATGCCTGGTTGGTGTTCAAAATTCTGCCTAACCTCTGTGAATTGAACAGGGATCCTCCGTTCAGTACTGGAGGCAGTGTTTGAGAACAGAAAAACTGTGGAAATAATTAATATATGTATTATCAATGACAGCCCGTAGCTCTGTATTGACGTTTTATTCATTGTTCCGTACTACTCCTTCTGGTAGCCAAAGAAATATTATCTATGCCCAGCAGCCTGACTGAATCCATAATTTCAACAATTAATCCGTAGGGGGCTCCTTCATCACCTCTAATATGAACAGTATTAATTTCGCTGTTCTGTAGATAGTTCTGAAAGACACCTTGGAATTCATCATATCCGGCTTGCTCGCTATTAATATAAACACTTCCTGAACGTGTTATGGTTACAATTATTTCGTTTTCTAATACTGCGTTTTGGGAGCTTGCTTCTGGGAGATCCACTTCAATTGAGGGATTAATGGTAAGACTGGTGTTTATCACAAAGAAAATTACCATGAGAAAAACCATATCAATTAGTGGAGTGAGCATGAGACCTTTAGAAGGGTGCAGCTTGCTTTTTACCTGAATTCCCTGGTGAATATTCATAGCTAAGCATCCTCGGAGGAAAAGAAAAGTTTCCGTTTTTCAAGAAATGCAAGAATATCAGCAGTAAGGATCTGTATCCTTTGTGCGTGATGATTTATGAGGTTAATAAAAAAGTTATAAAAAAAGATACAAGGAATTGCAGCGCCTAAGCCAAAAGCAGTAGTAATAAGGGCTTGGGAAATTCCCCCTGCAAGCACATAGGGATCAGAAACCCCAGAGGCCTGCATTGCGCTAAAGGAACGGATCATTCCGGTGACTGTACCGAATAATCCAAGCAGGGTTGTAGCATTTCCTATTGTTGATAAATAAATGACATTTTTTTCTAGTTTATTCATCTGAGAAACAGCAGTTGATTCCATGCGTAGCCGGATTTCTGTCATTCCAACATTTCGAGACTGAATACCCTTTTGCAGAACAACTGCTTCCGGGGTAATTGAGCCTTCCAGAACACTGTCTGCTTTCCAAGCAAGCCCTTCTTCCATCAGGTGAAAAGCCTGGTCACAAATATCTTCTTTTTCTTTCCGAATTTTATAAAAAAGAATGGATCGGTCGATGATGATTGCCCCTGCAGTAACTGAAAGCAGAATGATCGGTAAAAGTATAGCGATGTTATTAGATAATAGCTGAAGCATATGTACCTCAAAAAATATTAGTGATAAAAACGCGGACCCTGCTTTTCGAATCAATTTCGGATATAGCATAGGATGCGCCTATTTGATACGATCCGGTATTCTCAAATGCAAGGGAAACACTTAGCCCTGGTTCATAGAGCATTTCCGCATCCTGGACCGGAATCTCAGGTACCGGTGCAGAATAAGAGCCTTGAAGAGTAATTATACATACATTAAACAGATTAATAAAGTTTGCATGGTAATATACCCTGCTTCCTCCCCAAAAACCTGGGCTTTCTGTATTGGAAATAGGGAGAATGAGTTCTCCTGAACAAAGCACTTCTATATTTTCAGTAGGCCGGATAATACTTTCCAATGCAGTTGAGACAAAGTAGTCACAAGAGGACTGTACTATTTGGAGTCCGGAAAATCTGGATAATAAAGGAGCATACAAACCGCGTAAATTTACAACCAATTCAAGGGTGTCTGAAAAAATACCAGTACCCTCAATCTCAGCTTCATACCCTGAATTAACAGGAACAGACGAGATTTCATAGGTATTTGCTAATCTGTGGGGAATGAAAATAGGGTGATGAAAATACCGAAAAGCAGCTGTTAAGTGGTAATTCCTTGAAATTTGAGAAGAAAATTCGGCAGATGGCAGCACGGGAAACCCCATACTCCAGAGAAAACTTCCGCCAATGGACAGTGTGGTTTTTTCAGTATCTATAAACAGGTAATCTATTGAGAATCCGGGGATTGGAGTTACCTCTTGTATGCTGTTCAAATAGAAAAGTTCATCTATTTGGAATAAGAGCGGTATAGGCTCCAGTTTCGCAGAAAGGGGAATATGCAGTAAGGCTAACAGTACTTCAGGCATTGATGCTGAAGAATAGAAGGATAAATTCGGCTCTGCAGTGCATGTTATCCAGGAGGTATGAATGTCATTAAAACGAGCTCCTGCCTGGGTAAATGTAAAAATACCCTTATCGCTTTGGAAAGCTGTCAGACCAATTAGGTAAAGGCTTGCAATGAAATATCTGGAGGGAAAAGGCTGAAAAGAGATTTCAGCCCGCCCTGTTCCGGGATAACTGTTGGCAATACCGGCAAAAGGCAGATTACAGTGAAAATATGAGGAAACTAACCCTGACTGGTAGAGAATCTCGGCATTTGCAAATACCGTGCCTTCAGATGACAGCTGTCCTCCGATTGCAGTAAAGAAGCTCTCCTGTTCAGCAGCACGGGGTAATTCCAATATTGAAATATCAGAAACAGGAGGAGACATTCTCTGCAGCGGAAAAGTTCTCAGGTTATTGGAATGTTCGGGATAAGAGAGGGAATTAGAAAAGAAGGAGATTGGTTCAGGAACCTCTGCTGGTGTATTGGAGGTATTGATTTGAACATTATCTTGGATAACTGTTTGTGTATGCACTTCAGGTGCGAGAAAAAAGAACAGAGCACATGCTATAAAAACCAGTAACTGCCTGGCTGCTATGAGTAATTTTTGTTGAAATATGGTATCTGCTTGTACTGCTGTGCTGTTATTCATTCCGATTTCTATACATGATCGTAAATTGTATTTCCGATTGTATAGGATTTTTCTGTTTTTGAACAGAATAGATCCTGGAAATACGCAGGAGAAACTTATGTAAAATAGCATATAGCAATTCTAAATAATAGGTGCTACAATTAGTTCTGCTTTACCAGCAAACTAGCATAATTTTGGAAGAACGGCGAAAATGAATCATTTACAGAATTTTATCGTATTAGAAGGCCTTGACGGCTCGGGTACTACGACACAGGGACGGCTTTTATATCAGCGATTTGTTGACCAAGGGGTACAGGTCCACCTTACCTGTGAGCCGACAGATCTAGAAACAGGTAAAATTATCCGTAGAGTATTGAGAAAGGATTTGACTGTAGAGCCGGCAACTTTAGCGTACATGTTTGCTGCAGATAGATATGAGCATATTTATGGAAAACTTGATGGAATTAGAGATCTCACAGAAAACGGGGTAACTGTAATTAGTGACAGATACTTTTTCTCATCTCTTGCATATCAATCACTCGGCTGGGACTATGAAAAAGTCGCTGGATTAAACTCCAAGTTCCCCTTACCTTCCTGCTGTATTTACTTGGACCTTAGTCCTGAGGTATGCGCGGAGCGGATGCAGGAACGGCATGAGAAAGACATTTTTGAGGAGCTGGAACTGCAAAAAAAAGTATACGCAAATTATGAAAAAGCCTTCGCTCTTTATGGTGATGAAGGAATGAAGCTCTTCAGAATTGATGGAAATAGACCACAGGAAGAGATCCATAAAGAGATATGGTCCTGTGTTAGTGCAGCTAATGCCTAGAATACCCATATACTCTTAACCATTTCATTCCTTTCTCCGATAGTATGAGTGTGAGACGAGTTATTATATTTTTTCTCTTAATACTATTTTTATCCTCTGTTCCGGGCTATTCCTATAGGATCCTATATGCTGAGCAGTTTTACCGTCTGTATCACCGCCATTTTACCATGTATCCAGAAGACTGTTTGGAGAATATTTACTACCTTGAGCAGGCACTCAGAGCAGATTTTGCAAACCCCCTAAATGCTGTGGCACGGGATATTGAGACTCCCCAGCAATGGGAGCGGTATAGATATCTTTTTTCAATGCATGTAAATTTGAAGCTTGTGGAGCTGTACCTTATGCTTGGAAGTAAATATGATAAGTTCCACGCCTATTTTTACAATGCTCCATTTCGAAGGCAGAATCTTGAAAGTCTGGAAATTGCGCAAGAGTCATATGAATATGCCCTGGTTTACTGGGAAGAAGCGCTGAGCTGGGCAGAACAAGCCTGGAGTGTGCCCTACTTTCACCTTGAAGAGATCCAATATTGGGAAGATGAAAGTACGCGGATTTATAACGGGGACTTGGACTATGGAGAAATTATCAATGATCACCTTGATCGGCTTGAATCTGTACGCCGGGCATTTGAAGAAATGGATGAAGACACCTATTAACCTGGTCTAATTAAAGAATCAGCATCGCATCTCCGTAGGAAAAAAAACGGTACCTCTTTTTTACTGCTTCTTCATATGCACCTAAAATCCTGTCCTTTCCTGCAAAAGCTGAAACAAGAAGAAGCAGTGTAGATTCCGGGGTATGAAAGTTGGTAAACATCTTATCAACAATTTGGAATTCAAAGCCCGGGTAAATAAAAATATCTGTTTCATAGTCTCCTGGTATCACTTCTCCGGATCTTCCTGCAGATTCAAGCGCGCGTACGCTCGTAGTTCCTACTGCAATAATGGGTCTGTTATCTCTTTTAGCATCAGAAATTTGTTCTGCTGTAGAAGCGGAGATGGTAAAAACCTCTGTATGCATTGTATGGTCAGTAATGTTCTCGCTGCGGATTGGGAGAAATGTCCCAAGTCCAACATGGAGTGTTACATACTCAATGCCATGGCCTTGTGAAGCAAGTTCGTCCAATATAGCTTGGGTGAAATGAAGCCCTGCAGTAGGTGCTGCAATGGAACCTGTTTCCCTGGCATAGACAGTCTGATACCTGCTTTCATCAATATCAGTGTCTTCACGCTTAATGTATGGCGGAAGCGGCATGTGGCCAACTCTATCAAGATAGGCATCATCGATCTGCTTAGAAAACTGTATAGTCCGCAACCCCTCTTCTATTTCAGTTATAACTGCTGAAACATCCTCAGGAAATGTGTACTCTTTTCCAACTTTCTGCTTCTTCGCTTTTGACACCATGGCTTTCCATGAGCATTGGTCAATCCTGTCAACAAGAAGGAATTCAACCCTTCCTCCTGTTGAACTGGTACCATAGATACGTGCTTTCCGTACTTTTGAGTTGTTAAAAATAAAAAGGGAGTTATCCGGTATAAATTCGCTGATATTTTTCACAAAACTATGTTCAGTTTTACCTGTTGTACGATCTATCACCATTAGTCTAGAATCGTGTCTGTTTTTTTCCGGAAATTGGGCTATCAGTTCTTCTGGTAAACTAAAAGAGAAATCCGTCTTTTTCATTGTCCCTGCTTATATTTAAGTGTGTGTATGCTAATGGGGTAACGACCCTTCCCCTTGGTGTCCGTTGTACAAATCCTCGCTGGATAAGATATGGCTCATATAGGTCTTCAAGTGTATCAATTGCTTCTCCTGCAGAAATTGCGAGTGTTTCCGCGCCAACAGGACCGCCATTGTACTTGGTGATTATGATCTTTAAAATCTCTCTATCCTGATGTTCAAGTCCGTAATCATCAATCTCAAGGCGTTCAAAACCTTTAGCAACAATATCCTCAGTAATTCTGCCGCTGCCGATTACCTGAGCAAAGTCCCGCATCCTTCGTAATAGCCGGTTAGCAACTCTCGGAGTTCCTCTGGCTCCTTTTGCCAAAAGCCTGACTGCAGAAGATTCAACTTCAATTTCAAGGATATCTGAGGACCGGCGGATGATATGTTCTATATCTGTATTTTCATAGAAATTGAGGCGGAATGTAATGCCGAATCTGGAATACAGGGGTGATGAAACAGCACCTGCCTTTGTGGTTGCTCCGATTAGAGTAAATTTCGGTATTGGCACTTTGATTGACCGTGCAGAAGGTCCTTGTCCTATGACCCAGTCAAGCTCATAGTCCTCCATTGCGGTGTAGAGCATTTCCTCAAGCGCGGGTTTCAGCCTGTGAATTTCATCGATAAAAAAAACTGATCCCTCTGTTATGGTAGTAAGGATGCCTGCAAGGTCCTTTGGTTTATCAATAGCCGGCGCTGAGGTAGATTTAAATTCAGCTCCCATTTCGTGGGCAGTTACTGATGCAATGGTAGTTTTACCAAGCCCCGGCGGTCCTGATAGGAACACATGGTCAAGAGCTTCTTTTCTTTTTCTTGCAGCTTCGATGAAGATACTGAGGTTGTTTTTCATTTTTTTTTGACCGATAAACTGGTCAAGCATTGTCGGCCGTAATGAAAGTTCCTGGGTGTCTTCGTCTTTGTGAAATGATCCGGAAAGGATATTATCATTTTCCATATTACGATTCCGTAGATAAATTAATAATCGCCTGCCGGAACAGAGCTTCCTCGTTCATGGAAGCACCTGGTTCCGAACTGCCCTGAGATGCAGCAGCTTCCACTGCTTTTTCCGCTTTTTTCTTTTCATATCCCATTTGACACAAACCTTCAATAAGATCAGCATACTGTTCCTTAAATGTCTGGGATCCCTCAGTTTTGGGGAGAATATTCTGAAGACTGAGAATAATCTTTTGTGCTGTTTTCTTTCCTATACCGGGTATTCGGGAAAGACTGCTAACATCCGCTGCTTCAATTTCCTGGATAAGTTTTTCAGGGCTGGTTCCGGCAAGTATTTTCTGAGCCTGTTTCGGCCCAATGCCGCTCACCTTTAGGAGTTGGAGAAAAACTGAGCGCTCGTTTTCCTTTCCAAATCCGAACAACTGCATAGAATCCTCTTTATGGTTCAGATAGATAAACAGCTTGTGTTCGCGACCTGGCTCAGGAGCGGAAAAAGCGGTGCCTGGGGAAACATGGATTTCCCATTCAATGCCTGCTAAAAAAAGCCGGATAACTGAGCTTGTTTTATAGGTAATTGTTCCGGTAATACTGTAAATCATGAACCAAGCCTCCGGGACAGTGCGGTTGAGTTATAATGACAAATTGCAGCTGCAAGCGCATCTGCAGCATGATCTGACATAGGTTTTTCTTTTCTCCCCAAAAGTACAAGGACAAGTTCTTGGACCTGTTCCTTTTTTGCCCTTCCTATTCCGACAATGCTTTGTTTGATCATCTGCGGGGGATACTCTCCCACCTGTATTTCCGAAGCTGCGAGTGCTAAAAGAATTACACCCCGTGCATGGGCAACCGGAATAGCGGTAGCCGTATTTTTTGCAAAAAAGATTGACTCAACGCCAGCCTGTTCCGGAGAAAGCCTGGTTATAATTCCGTTCAGCTTTGCATATAGCAGCTTTAAGCGCGCAGCCATTGGAAGGTCAGAAGGCGTCTTTATTGTACCATCCTCTACATGAATATAACGGTTCCCCCTGCAGTCAATTACGCCCCAGCCTGTTGAAGCTAGGCCGGGGTCAATTCCGATTATACGGCTCATTCCTCTGAGGAATAATCTAGATCATCAGGAATATCAAGGTTTGTAGATACATTCTGAACATCATCAGTATCTTCCAGACGTTGTACCATGCGGAGGTTCTGTTTCGTTGTTTCGTCATGCAAGCTGATTGTTGTTTCAGGAACCATGGTTACCTCTGCCATTGGGTGTTCAGTAAACCCTGCATCCTCAAGAGACTGGAGAATAGCTTCAAAATCATCCGGCTCTGTTACTACCTCAATTGAACCGCCCTGGTTAGACACATCTTCTGCACCTGCTTCGAGTGCAGCCTCAAATATCTCTTCTTCTGTATATTTTTCTGCATCGAATGAGATAATACCTTTTCTGCTGAACAAATATGCAACTGAACCGGTTGAACCCATGTTTCCACCGGATTTATTTACAATATTCCGCACATCTGCAGCTGTTCGGTTTTTGTTATCTGTTAGGGTTTCTATAAGAAAAGCAACTCCACCTGGTCCGTACGCTTCATATACAATTTCTGTATATTCAACACCTTCAAGATCGCCGGTACCTTTTTTAATTGCCCGTTCGATATTGTCTTTCGGCATATTCGCAGCTTTTGCTTTTAATACTACTGTTCTCAATCTTGGATTTGCTTCAAGATCCGCGCCTCCCATTCTGGCAGCAACAGTGATTTCTTTAATAAGTTTGGTGAACATTTTTCCGCGTTTTGCGTCCTGTGCACCTTTTTTATGGCGTATTGTAGCCCATTTACTATGACCTGACATTAGTTCTCCTTATTTATAGTCTCTGTTATTTGCTGAAGTTAATGTGTTTATTGGTATTATACTATATATTCCGGTATGTGGAGTGTCTATAAAAACCTAACCACGTTCCGCATCAAGATAAAGTAGCATACCGGAAAATAAGATGTCAAGTTACGGCGGTTACGATACAGCAGCATGTGCTTATGGCCATTTGAGGGCAAGTCCTTCAGTCGAATAAACATAATCTGAGATTCTGATGAGAAACCTGTTTAGTAATTCCATGCCTTTTTCAGTTACACTGCATAAACTCCGGGAAAACTCCATATACTCAGAGGATATGTCTGCTTTCAGTTTATTCTGTATTTCCCAGACCTGGTCTCCAAACCTTCTGGAGAGCTGTGAAAAATTTACTCCTTCTCTAATCCGAAGTCCCATAATGAAGTGTTCATACAGAAAATCCCGGGTACTCAGAATATCCTGTGTTCCCATTCTCCCAGCTGCAGGAGAAAAAGTGAATTCATCAATAGAGGCAGGAAAACAGATACGCATGGGTTTGTTGAGTCTGTAATCAAAAACTGTAGAAACTGCTCCCGGACCAATTCCTATATAAGGATCTAATCTCCAATACCCTAAATTATGCAGGCATTCTTTCCCTGGTTTTGCGAAATTTGATATTTCGTATCTTTGGTACCCGGCTTTACGAAGTTCAGTTTTGTATAAAGAAAATGTATCAGGCGGTTCTTCAGGAGAAAGGTGTCGGTCCGCAAGGCGCTGATGAAAGTCATTTCTGTCTGCTGTGTCCAGGCAGTATATAGATACATGGTCCGGGGCAATTTTTTTAATTCTTGCAACATCCGATAATACAGCTTCTTCAGACTGTCCCGGAATATCTGCAATGAAATCGAGATTTAGATCTAAAGTCCAATTGTTTCTAATAATTGAGAGCCCTGACTCGGCTTCTTCTAATCCGCATGTTCTGCCTATGATACGTAAAATGTCTTTCTGAGTACTCTGTATTCCAATGCTTAGCCTTGTTATTCCGTGGGTTTGTAAAGTTGCCAACTGCTCTTTAGTTATGTATTCTGGATTTGCTTCTATGGAAACCTCTCTCGGCTTATTTGGGATTATTTCTGAAAGACCTGTTAGCAGATGAGAAAGGATTGAATCAGGGAGTATGTTCGGGGTCCCGCCTCCAATGAAAATGCTTGGTACTTGTGTAATACAGTATATATCCAGGAATTTTCTGGTATCAGCGAGGATGCGGTCGATGTATTGCCTTAGTTTATCCCAGTGTTCTTCAACAGGCTGAGAATAGAATGCACAATATGCGCATTTTGATTTACAGAAGGGAATATGGATGTATAAGGATGCGCTGGTTTGGTTCACAGTACCTATGGTGTCCGGATAGAACTTGCAGGCCAATATACCAGAACTACCTTGCTGCGGATACGGTCGATGGCAACAGCCCCGTAATTTCTGGAATCCTGGTTTGCTGTTCTGTTATCTGATGCAAGGAAATACTCGTTCTCGCCCAGCTGGACAGGAGGTAAATCTCCTGATACTGGCAAGTCTGCGCTCCAGTTCTCAGGGAGAGCTGGATGCTGGGTTCTGTAGGGTCTTGGGCTGCGTTCAAATTCTGAGATGAATTCCATACCAGGAGAATCCTGAATGTAGAATACAAAGTCTTCCATATACACTGTTTCCCCTGGGCCTGCAATTACCCGTTTGATTTGCAATTGGTTAAAGTAAGCCGGGTATAGATTATGAAACAGGCTGATCTTCTGAAATGTGAAAAACCGGACAATCCCTTCAAGTGCATAGGTGAAAATACCGGTCTCTGGAAAATTACCAGGGACTGAGATTACGACATCACCAGGTACAGGATCAGAAAAGCGGAGTATGCGGCTTGTTTCAGGAAGCAGCTGAATACCGTAAGACAGAGGAGAGGCAAGTACTGTTTCATTTTCTGTAAATGTCGGGTTCATTGCCTGGGTATTGATGGTATAACTTTGAATAAATACTACAGTAATGGTATAAAAGCTCGCGCCTAATGCAAACAGGAGGATTAGGATTCTTTTTATCCAGTTTATGACCTTTGAGTTAATCTTCTTCTTTTTTGAGAGCACATACTTTTTTCTTCTCATATTCTGTACCTATTCTATTCCGCCGACCCTGTGTAACGGCCAGTACCGGAACATTGCTCTCCCCAGCACTGCATCGGATTCAATTGCCCCAAACCAGCGGGCATCTCTTGAGTTGTCCCTATTGTCACCCATAGCGAAGATGTTTCCTTCAGGAATATACCATCCCCGTTCGTATTTTCTCCAGTAACTTGAGAACCTGCGTTTGTGAGGATTTGCTGCAAATAATTCCGCAGTCCGGGCTCTGTTAAATGCAAAGTGGTCAGGATACCTGATTGTCTGGAACCTGCTTAAGGCGTTTTCAGCTTGAGCGGAAAGTTCAATTTCCATATCAGATAATGCAGTAAGCCGCCCTGCTTCTCGAATAACCGGGTATGCACTTTCCTGGACAAGCCTCTTTACTGGATACTCTACTCCGCTGACCTCCTGAAATTCGGATTCAGGGAGCCAGATATCCGTGCCTTGGGGCATGAAGAACATATCTCCATCCTCTATGCGGAGCCGATCGCCACCCATACCAACAGCACGTTTTATGAGAAAGTGGGCTTTTGGTGTTCCGTCAGGATTTCTGTCAATATCTACCAGGGAAAGGGTTAGCATGTAGATTATTCGCTGTGCAATGTCAAAAAGAGGACCTTGGGAAATATATGTAGGATTTTCAAAGATGATAATTTCTCCGCGGTGCGGTTCGACAGGACTGGGGAGTTTAAACATTCCAGGCAGGAGTTCAGGACCGTAGATGAATTTATTTACAAATATTCTATCACTTACTAATAAGGTGTCCTCCATTGAACTGGAAGGTATCTGATACGCTTGAAGCAGGTACTGATTTATTAAAAGCACCACACACGCAGCCCATAGGAATGCTTCGATCCAATCCAGGATAGGATTCTTCCGCTTTTGCAATTCCTTTCGGATATATTTTCTACGCTTCCGCCAAGTTAAAAACTGTTCTGTCTTTACCTGCAAGGTGTTTAATATACTATCCACGCTCATGTCCTTTCTATAATACGCTTAAATCTGACATTAGCAAAAAAGCCCTATAATTACAACAACAAATATCTAGTTTTCATTGTTCCATTGACAAGGACTTTCTAGAACACCTATAATCTCTTGTTATGATTAAGAAATACAGAGAGCAATTTCCTGAAGTTGATGATATTACCGTAAAGCTGCGTCCAATATTCGGCGTACAGCCAAAAATATATTTAGCTGCGCTTTTTGTACTGCTTTTAGGGAGTCTCCTTTTTTTTCTCTTTTTATTCCCAGGGATAGTGAATAATGGAACAAGGATTACCTTTACCTCCTCCCCTGAGGGGGCTGCAGTATATGTTGATCAGAGGTGGGTCGGCGCTGCACCGTGTACTGTTTTTATACCTTCAGGCACTCACACTATTTTAGTGGAAAGACCGCATTTTGCAGGTATTCAGGAGGAGCGGGAAGTTGGAGGAAGGCTTCTTGGCTCCCTCTTTTTTCCAAGGCAGGAAAGGATTACCTATGAGTTGGAAATGGAAGACCCTCGAGGACTGCTCACTAGCAGTATCCAGGAATATCAGCAGTGGGCATTGACTGAACCAAGCGGAACCTATCATATTCCTGATGTTCTTGGTTCTATGGTAGATACTTTTATTGCTGCTAATCGGATGGAGGGCCAAGAAGAGGCTATTCGCGATGTGTTTTATCTTGCACTCACCTTTTTGCAGAACGATGTGAATCTCCGTGATTTCCTAGGCGCCTACACAGCGTTTCTTTCAGGGGCAAGCGTATTTTCGCATGTAGATCTCATGCAGATAGTATCAGATTACCTTTCTCTGATTGACAGGTATCCTAATTATGCTTATTTCCTTCTCTCAGTAATTCCTGTTGAGTTACAGCAGGAAATATCCGAATCTGTCTGGTTCGATAACTACCGTCAAGCCTTAGCTGAGGGTGCATACGGTTTTACTTATGTATATGATGAGCCGGCTCCAGCAGGCCGCGTTATAAATGACAGCAGGTTTGTCGGTATTCCGGGAGCGCACTTTATGATGGGGGTTGATCCTGTTTCCGGCAATCCCTCAATCGGCCAGGTAGAATCAGTTTTTCCCCACAGGCAGGAGGTCAGCCCCTTGCTCATCGGAAGCACGGAGGTCACAAACAGAGAATATTCTGAATTTATTGCTGCCAATCCTGAATGGGCACCGGAAAATAGAGACAGCCTCGTAAACCGCGGGTTAGTTAGCAGCTCATATCTGAATAATTGGGAAGATGGTGAATATCCTGCAGGTCAGGGTGACTTTGCTGTACAGTATACCTCACTGTATTCAGCACGCGCATTCTGTGATTGGTATACTGAAGCCTATCTCGATCAAGGACTTCAGGCCCGTCTTCCTTCAGAAGCTGAGTGGGAATGGGCTGCACGGTACATCTGGCCAATTAGAATAACCGGTTTTTCTGAACGTGCTGCGTATCAGGATGTCAGGTCCTCTATTAACCGATTTTCTATGTCAGATGCAGGAGTGGAGGATATGCTCTACGGACTTTGGGAATGGACTGACACACCCTATTCTCCTTCCGGTTTTGCCTTGTCTTCTCCGCTGGAAGTAAGTATCTTTCAGCCTACAGCTTTTGAGCTTGAAAATGCGGTAGAGTATGCTGTTCGCGGGGGCGCTTGGCTCAATAAACAGGAAGAGCTGCCAATTACTGTTCGCGGAGGTCAACCGCCTTACTGGTGTACTTCCTACCTCGGTTTTCGTATAGTTGTTGAATAGAGGAGATTATGAGCACAGAAGGTATTAAAGTTCTTGCAGAAAATAAAAAAGCACGCTATCTGTTCCAGGTCACTGATTCGGTAGAAGTAGGGATTGAGCTTAAAGGGACAGAGGTTAAATCAATGCGTACAAGAAAGTTTTCCTTTACCGATGCATATGCACGGATAAAAGATGGTGAACTGTGGTTAGTAGGTTTACATATTACTCCTTATTCACATGGAAATATACATAATCACGAACCGGATAGAAGGAGGCGTTTGTTAGCACATAAACAGGAAATCAAGCGCTTAAAAAGAAAGACTGATGAGAAAGGTCTCACCCTTGTACCTCTACGGTTTTATCTGAAAAGGGGTCTTATTAAGCTTGAACTGGGAATATGTAAAGGTAAAAAGACCTTTGATAAGCGTGAGGATATTAAAAAGCGGGACCTAAACCGCATACAATCAAGGGAAATAAAGCAGCACTATTGAGAGAAGAAAAGCTGAATAAGAGATTTGAATTATTTGACAGATAGTCATATAATGATTATTATAATAGCAGCACCCAGGGGGTGTTCAGGTTTCGACTGGCGGAATTCGTGTCAGTTGTTGCAGGTGGAGCGTTATCTCCTAAAAATGACACTAAATATTAACTGCTGACAATAACGCAGATTACGCACTAGCTGCATAAGCAGCTACGGGCCCCTGAAACGCAGTCCTGAGGTTCAGGTGGCCTGACAGAAACCAGGACTTGCTGCAGGACCCTCCCGGAGGTCTTGCGGGACATTTTTCCGGGATAGACTGGAAACTGGTTTGTTTCTTTTCCTGTTCCAGTCGAAATTAAAAAGGGACTAAACCTGTAGATACAGCTGGGGCATCCTCCAGGACGCGGGTTCGATTCCCGCCACCTCCACTTAGTTGTCGATTGACAGCGTTTTGTAATTTGCTGATAGTCTTCCACGATATGTGGATAAAATAAAATTCTTTGCAAGGAGAGATTGGTGGCTAAAATATTAATACTTGATGATGATCAGGGTTTTGTTGATTCCACAACAGAATTACTAAAAGGTGAAGGCTACGATGTAATATCAGCTGGGTCCCCTTCAGAAGGAAAAAGCAAAGTAGAATCCGAGAATCCGGATCTCATTATTCTGGATGTATCGCTTGAAAAAGAAGAGGACGGACTGGTTTTTGCCCATGAATTGGCAGATTCCGGGGATGAAACGCCAATAATATTGTTAACAAGCGTAACAAAAATGGCAACATATTCCTACGATAAAGCAGCAGACATTCAGGTTGAAGCCTATCAGGACAAACCTATTGACGAGGGTAAGTTCAAAGAAAAGGTTAAAGCTATAGCAAGCAGGTAACACATTCTTTCTATGGAAAGTGTGCACAGTACATTGAAAAGATAGCAAAAAAAATCCCGCTTTTACAATAAAAAGCGGGATTTTTTTATTCCCATTCAATTGTTGCAGGGGGCTTGCTGCTAATATCGTATACAACCCTCCCTACTTCAGGGATCGAGTTTGTAATAATTGCAGAGATTTCAAGAAGCTCTTGCATAGCAAAGGAATACACATCCGCAGTCATTCCATCGGCAGATGTCACAGCGCGGAGCACTACAACAGAACCGTACTGTCTGGAGTCTCCTGTAACGCCAACTGAGCGTATCGGAAGGAGTACACAGAAAGCCTGCCAAATCTTATCATACAGTTCTCGTTTTCGCAGTTCACTAATAAAAATTGCATCAGCCTCTCGCAGGACCCTGCAGTTTTCAGATGTTACTGCCCCAATAATTCGGACAGCAAGTCCAGGCCCGGGAAATGGGTGTCTATCAACAACTGAGCTTGAGATACCGAGGGTTCTTCCAAGCTCACGAACCTCATCTTTATACAGCTTATCTAACGGTTCTATAATTCTGCCTTCATCCCGCTTTTTTTCTACTAACGGAGAACGTACATTATGGTGGGACTTGATAACGTGAGCATTTTTCCCTACACCTTTTCCGCTTTCAATAAGATCTGTATATAAAGTGCCTTGTCCAAGTATGGCTTCCTTTACACCGCGCTTCTCAATTTCATTCTGCTGAACTTCAATAAATAAGTCCCCGATAATGCGGCGCTTTTCTTCCGGGTCAGTAACACCGGACAGACGTGAGAGAAACACCTCGGATGCATCTATGATATACAGATTTTTTGCTCCCAATGCTTTCAGGTTCTTCTCCACCTCGACAGATTCATTCTTCCGCATCAATCCTGTATCAATATACATAAGATGGATTTGTTCAGCTGCTAATGCCTGAAGAAGCAGCCCCCCTGCAACTGTTGAATCAACACCGCCTGAGATAAGCAGGAGAACATCCTCATTGCCTGCTTTATCTCGGATTCTTTCAGACTCTTCTTCAATGTAGTTATCCATTGTCCAGCCGCCGTGTGCATTGCATATTTGAAAGCAAAAGTTTTTTAACAGTTCTGTTCCATATTCGCAGTGGCTTACCTCGGGATGAAACTGGATCCCGTAAAATTGTTTATCCTGGTTCCATACAGCTGCAGGGAAACCATGTTCTGACTGAGCTGCTATAGAAAATCCTTCTCCAAGCAGTTGAAGGGAGTCTCCATGACTCATCCATGAAACAAAATCCTGGGGGAAGTGGCGGAAAAGCGGTATGTGTGAATCAATCTTAACTAAAGAACGGCCGAATTCTTTTTTCCCAAGGTGTGCAATTTTCCCGGAGAAGTCAGTCATCATTCTATGCATGCCGTAACAGATACCGAGGATCGGCAAGCCGAGCCCGTAAACATACGGATCAACTGTTGGAGCACCATCGTGATAGACAGACCAGGGACTTCCGGAGAATATAATCCCTATGGTGTCTTCCTTGGGAAAATCGTTTGCAGATATATCAGGGGGAAGGATCTCTGAGTAGACACCAAGGTCCCGAATTCTCCTGCCTATTAATTGTGCTGTCTGGCTTCCGAAATCAAATATTACGACTTTTTCCATGGGGATTCCCTTACAATAGTCTGTTTCCTTTCATACCCAACAGAGATTATTTCTATTGGTGTTTCAACATAATCTTCAATAAAACGTATATATTCTTTTGCTTCTTTTGGCAGTTCGTCAAAACTCTTGCAGTCCTTTAATGAGCGATTCCACCCAGGAAACCGTTTTGTTATAGGTTTCATCTTTTCAAGCTGAGAAATGAGCGCTGGAAATTCAATAATATTGGAGCCTTCATTATCGTATGCAACGCAGAGTTTTACTTCCTCCATTTCATCGTATACATCCAAATGTGTTAGGACAAGGGCGTCTACAGAATTGGTAATACAGGCATGTTTTAAGGCAACAAGGTCAAGATAGCCGCAGCGTCTTGGTCTGCCGGTAGTAACGCCGTACTCTCTCCCTGTTTGGCGAATATACTCTTCCAATTCTCCGTCTGTTTCCGGTGAGAATTCAGAAGGAAAAGGACCGTTTCCAACACGTGTTGAATAGGCCTTAAATACTCCGAGTACCTTATGAATATTTCTCGGCCCGATTGCTCCTCCCACTGCAGCGCCCGCAGCTGAAGACATTCCTGATGAGACATAGGGATAAGTGCCAAGATCCAAATCCAGGAGAGTACCTTGGGCTCCCTCTAAAAGAACATGGCCTTTATTTGCACTCTTGATAAATTGCGCAGTATTAATAAGCATTGGTCTGATCTTTTCTTTGTACTTTTCGAGGAACTCTCTATCACCAACATCGAGTTGGCTAAAAAGTGCTTCATCAAAGATGTCGCACATCCGGACTCCCTCTCTATGGGCTTTCATTGCATAGGTTATACCGATTCCTCTCCCTGTTGTTCCTATGGGAGTGTTTCGTTTTTTTTCCCGTGCTTTATCCCGTTTTCTGTATTCAGGCAGGACAATGTGTGCACGCTCAGCAATGAATACACGGCCTTCCCAATCGATTCCCTGCTTTGTAAGCGTCTCTAACTCAAAAAAAAGGGCTTCCGGATCGATTACCATACCAAGGCCCAGAATTACCTGTTTTCCCGGATATATTATGCCAGAGGGGATGAGGTGAAGCTTATAGGTTGTATCCTCTGTTACAATTGTATGACCTGCATTTGCGCCCCCGGAGAAACGGACAATAAGGTCAGCATCTTTTGCAAAGTAATCGACAATCTTTCCCTTGCCTTCATCTCCCCATTGGGCACCAATGACAACTAAATTCATGTAAAACTCCTCTTATTTTCTGCTGTAGTTCGGGGCTTCCTGTGTTATCGATACATCGTGGGCATGAGATTCTCTCAAGCCGGCACCGGTAATTTTAATAAAATTCTGATATGTCTGCATTTTTGTAATAGTACCGCAACCGCAGTATGCCATGCCTTTTCGAAGGCCAGTCATTAGCTGGTGCAGAAATGGAGCAAGCTCGCCTTTGTACGGCACACGGCCTTCAATGCCCTCTGGAACAGGATCCTCACCTTTCTTCATCTGGTACCTGTCTCCTGAACCTTGCTGTATCGCACCAATAGAACCCATGCCTCTGTATTGCTTAAACATCCTGCCGTCATAGATAATCTCTCTTCCAGGTGCTTCTTTTATCCCTGCAAAAAGGTTTCCGACCATAATAGCATTTGCACCTGCTGCGATTGCTTTAACAATATCTCCTGAAAATTTAATTCCGCCGTCAGCAATAACTGGAATACCGTGTTTTACTGCTTCCTGAGCAGACCATAGTACTGCTGAGAATTGTGGTACACCAATGCCTGCGACAATTCTTGTTGTGCAAATAGATCCCGGACCAATGCCGATTTTAATAGCATCTGCGCCTGCTTCTATAAGCCGTTTCGTTGCTGCTTGTGTAGCAACATTTCCTGCAATGACCTCGATTGAATAATTTGCTTTTATGTCTTTCACTGCATCAATAACACTTTTTGTATCACCATGGGCAGTGTCTATTACTACAAAATCGGCATGGTTTTCTTCAAGCAATGGGATGCGCTTTTTATAATCCATGGGAGAGATTGCAGCACCGACAATCAGCCGGCCGCGCTTGTCTGTAGCAGCCATGGGGAATTTTTGGTGTTTTTCCATGTCTTTTACTGTTATTAGACCGGTAAGCTTTTGCTCCTCATCTATTACAGGAAGTTTTTCGATCTTATAGGAGTCAAATTTTTCCTGGGCACTTTCAATCGATGGTTCGCCCTTTTCAACAATGGGATCTTTTGTCATAACATCTTTTACTTTCATATCATGGCTTTTACAAAAGCGTATGTCCCGGGAAGTGATGATTCCGCATAGTTTTCCGTTATCAATTACCGGCAGACCTGATACATTGTATTTTGCGGTCAGCTGGATTACTGCTTCTATTGTTTCGTCTTTATCAACTGTTACCGGGTTTTCAATGACCCAGTTCAGAAAGCGCTTCACATGGCCTATCTGGGATGCCTGCGCTTTAGGTGAGAGGTTTCTGTGTATAACACCTGCTCCGCCGGAAAGTGCCAACGCAATAGCCATTTCCTGTTCAGTAACTGTATCCATAGCTGCTGAGAGCACCGGTACATTAAGTGTGATATTTTTAGTGAGCTTTGTTTCGAGGGCCACATCGCCTGGGACCACATCAGAATAGGCAGGCAGTAGCAATATGTCATCATAACTTAGACCTTCTGTAATATTCATCTTATAATTTCTCCTCAATTTCACTCATCGCGCTTTTATATTGTTCGACAATTGTCCTCGTTTTTTCTACTGACTTACCCCGGTACAACTCCGGTGTAGTAAAGAACTTTTCAGGATCAATGCCTGTTATTTCCAGTAATTTTTCCGAAAGGCTTTTATAGAGTGATGGATTTTCCTTGAGCGTGTCCACCATGCGTTTTCCGGATTTTTCCGCTTCCAAGGTAGCTTTTCGGATAATTTCGTGGCCTTCTGTTTCTCCCGCTGCTGCGAGCAGGATGTATGCTGCTTCTGCAAGAACGAAATCGCCGGTAGACAGGAGGTTTTTCCGCATCTTTTCTGAAAAAACATGGAGGGTTGAAAGGACTTTCTTCATCCTTCCCAATGCTGCTGTGAATCCGGAAATATACTCAGCAATAAAACGGGATGAAGCTGAATTAGTAAGATCCCGCTGATGCTCGGATATCTGGTCCATGTAAAATGTCATTACTCTTGGTGAAAATGCCTTCCACAGGCTCTTTATGTGTTCGGAATTCCAGGGATTACGCTTTTGGGGCATAGTAGAAGAGCCTACCTGGTCGCTGGTGAAAAGCTCCTGTATTTCCTGAATTTCTGAGCGCTGCAGGTTTCTTAGGTCATCTGCAATATTTGCTAAAATACCGAACGCAATATTAATTTCAGTTAATAATCGAAGCAGGTATTCCGGCTCAACCATCTGTGTAGCATATTCAGATGGTTTTAATCCGAGCTGAGACAAGAAGTATTTTTCAAATTCAACAGGATCTTTTACCAGCAATGTTGTTGAGTTATATGCACCAACAGCTCCTGCTAATTTTCCCCGCAGATCGTTTGAGTATTCCTCTATTGCAGCAATGCATTTTCCAAAACGTGCGACATACTCGCTTACAGCATAGCCGAATGTAATCGGTACTGCATGCTGTCCGTGGGTCCTGCCCACTTGAGGGGTCTCTGCTTCCCTTTCAGCAATATCCAATAAAATATTTTCAATTTCCATCATGAGTGGAAGCACTACTTTGCGTGCAGAGTCTCTAATCCGCATTGCCATGGAAGTATCAAGGATATCAACACTAGTTGCGCCAAGATGAACAAAGGGAGAGAGCTCTTGCGGAATATGCCGTTTTAGAACATTTACTAAAGCTCTGATATTGTGATGGGTTTTTGCTTCTTCTTCATACACTTCAGCCGGATCAATTTCTGCTATTAATGCATCCAGCTCCTGCGTAAGGTCCTGCAGCTGTGGCGATGAGAATTGCGCATGCGCCTTGATCAGAGCGGATTCAGCAAGCAAGCAATAGCGGATTGATGCTTCTTCACTCAAAAAATCAGAAAGACGGGAAAACAATTCTTTGTTTGCCAAATAATACCTGTGGTCTAAAGGCGATAAAGACCTAAATAAATTCATTTCATCCATGCCAAATAATGGCAAAATACACCAGCTTTGTCAAAGGTCTTAGGGAAAAACCAGCAATTTTCAATAAATAGCTTGAGTTACTTGTGTTTAGAGCAAGCTCCTCGTATCTTTCGATAAAATGCGTGAAAATCTTTCTTCTTTTTATTGGTTTTTGTTTTTGTAAAAATATGCTACGGTTGTATTGATGTTAATATTGAACCAAAAAGGCAGGTCTATATGCGTACTGCGCATTATGAACAGTTATTTAAAAACGCAATAAATGCAGGAAAAAACAGGGACTACCAAAAGGCGCAAAAGTATCTCCTCCAGTTAATAAGCGAGACTGACCATTTCCCAAGTGCACTTCTGTACCTGGGCAGGACATATCATGCACTGGGGCAGTATGAAAAAGCAGTAGCTGCGTTTCATTATTATCTGAAAACAAAGCCTGGATCCAAGCCTGCCCACTTTTTTCTGGGGAGAACACTGCTTACTTTGCGTAGATTCACAGAAGCGGTCTCCCATCTGAAGCAGTCCCTTGATGATTCTGATAACAGGGCAGAAACATTCTCATTAATCGGCCTTGCCTATTTAAAGAAGAAGAACCCTGAATCTGCTGTTCGATACTTTGAAAAGGCTGTATATATAGAGCCTGAGAATAAAAAAATATATACAGCTTATTTGAATGCCCTTTTTGTAAACGCATTACAGCATTTTCAAGGAAATGATATTGAGCTTGCCAGAGAAATGTTTGAGTTTATTATCCAAAACGGCAATTTCGGAGTCCTCCCCTTTTTGTATCTTGCAAAGATATATCGTATGAACAATAACTACAGCGGTGCATTAAAAAATCTTGATATGGCGGTGGAAAAGAAACCTAATGATAAGGTTATCCGTTGTCAGCGTGCTGAAATTCTTATGCGTATGGGACAAAGAGACAGGGCATTAGACGACCTGAAACAAACCGATATTAATGTTGAACAGTTGTCAGGAAACACAAAGGATACCTATTTTCTTGATCAGCAAATGGCTTTTGACCTTTACAAGCGAGGGGAATATCAAAAAGTAATATTTTACGGCAAACAAATGCTGCGGAGAAATCCTTCTGATATTCAAGCAAGGCTAATGACCGGCGAGGCATTGCGGAATATCAAAGAATACGGCAAAGCTAAAAACCACTTTATGTCAGCAAAGGCCTTGGATAAAACGATGCTCCAGCCGCGCTACGGACTTGCTATGGTCCTCTGGGAAACAGGGGAATACAAGGAAATGTATAGGGAATTAATGGGCATTACCCAAATTGTTCCTGATGATACAGTAGCTAATTACTATCTTGCTCTATGCGCCCCAAAGGTTGGTGTTGAAACGAAATTAACGATTGCCAAACTCCAAGAGGTTATCCAGCAAGAGGGACCTGATCCCTATCTTATGGAGGCACTGGGGAATGAATATCTCCGCGGCAGCAGACCGGACCTTGCAAAGGGATGGTTTGAACGGGCGGTTTCTGTGAAAGAAGACCTTCAGTCCGCACAAAAAGGGCTCATACATGTTGAACGGATGCAGGAGGATCCGGATACGGAACAGCTCCTGGAGCTGTATCAGAAATACTCAGAGCGTTTTCCCAAGGACAAAAAAATGCGCCACGAGTATATTGCTCTCTTGATAGAAGAAGAGCAGTATGAGACTGCGATTACTCAGGCTGAAAACCAGCTGCCTTTTGAGCCGGATAACATTAGTTTGCTTGGTCTACTTGCATTCAGTTACCGGAAAGCAAAAAAATATAAAGAAGCTGCTGCGCAATACCGGCAGTTGCTCCGTCAGGATCCAGGTAACAAGAAATATCTTCAGGGTCTCATCTTTTCACTGGAAAAACAGGGGAAACAGGCAAATGCTGCAAAAATATTAGATAAAGCACTTGATTTTATCGGATATGATACAGAACTTACCTTAGTACTTGGTGTTCTGTTGTATAAGTCGAATAAGGTAGAACAAGCTCTGACTGTGTTCAGGAGGGTCGCATCTGAGAGTCCGAATGAGTATAGAAGCTATAAGAACATGGCAATTATTTATGAACGTCAAGGACAAAAGGAATTTGCAGAAAGATTTAAGCAAAGAGCTGAGAAACTAAAAACCATGAAACACCGGAAAAAGATAAAACAATAAGAGTTCCGGTTTTTTGCTTGATATTTTTTTTTGCTTATTTATACTACAATTATAGGAGGATAACGAATGTCCGCAAAAGCGATAGATCTATTTGAAGCATATTCCAAAAACCAACTCCCAAAAGATGGTGGGTATATTGTTTCTTCATTTTTTGATGAGCACTCTACCTATTCCAAATACGAGGTTGTTGCCTATAACGGGGTGAAGAGTATTTATCTTTCAGAAGATGGGCTTACCTTTCAAACTGACGGAAATAAACTGTTTGTACTTGTTGAGCCTCCAACATACCCCAAAAAACACATTGAACCATTCCGCCGGGATAAATCGGAGCAGATTCCTCACCGTTTCACTGAATTAAATATTTATACCTCAAAGAACCAAACTAAGGTTATGGTGAGCAAAGAACCAATAATGACATATTCTGCATTTACAATTCTGCGCCCTACGGGTATAAACTTCTCTTTATTGTTTTTTAACAGGGAAGATGTATTGGAAACAATTGAATACTTTTTTACTCAGACATTGAACAAAGAAGCAGGCGTTCCGCGAACAGATTCAAATGATGCAGCAAAGCTTGTGATAGACGGTATTAACAATTTCTCTATTTGGTAAAACTCTTCGATTATTTCACATAAAAAAAGCTGCCTAAAAGGCAGCTTTTTTTATTCTTCGTTTAATTCTAATTGGGCAACAGTAAGCAGTGCAATTGGTACAGAGTATAGGGAGCAGGATGTGTAATCCAGTCCCGCCTTCTTAGCAAAACGGATGTTCTCCGGAATTGCTCCGTGTTCACCGCAAATACCCTTTTTCAGTGTTGGACGTGTCATAGTTCCCCTTCTTACAGCTGTCTCTATTAATTCTTTTACATACGGATTAAGAACCTGAAACGGATTTCCGCTTAAAATATCGAATTGGGTGTAGTCCGGCATAAAGGAGTTAAAATCGTCTCTAGAAAGCCCGATAGTTGTTTGGGTTAAGTCATTGGTACCAAATGAAAAGAATTGAGCATACCTGGCAATATCTCCTGCTCCTAATGCAGCAACTGGTAGCTCAATCATTGTACCCATTTTAAAATCGATCTTATCGGTTTTATATTTTGCTCGTACTTCTTCTTCGATTTCAATAAGCCCCTTATATGCGGTACCTTCTATCTTTTTACCGAACATAATAAGCTTTAATTCATCTGAATTCATAATTAATGGAATCATTATTTCCGGCTTTGCATCTATATCTTTAGATTTCAGTTCATAGGCTGCTTCAAAAATTGCGGCAATCTGCATTTCATAGATTTCAGGATAAGAGACCGCTATTCTACAACCTCGATGACCTAGCATTGGGTTGAACTCTTCAAGTGCATCACACCGGGCGCGGATCTCTCTTTCTGAGATCTTTTTTTCTCCAGATTGAGAATCAAGATATTTAATGAACGATTTCATCTCATCTTTGTTATGCGGAAGGAATTCGTGTAAAGGCGCATCCAAGAGCCGGATGGTCACTTCCTTTTCAGCCATTGTCTTCATTAAACCGGAAAAGTCGGATTTTTGCATCTTTTTAAGCTTGGTGAGCACTTTTTTCCGTGCTTCAACAGAATCACTAATAATCATTTCGCGGAAAACATTTATCCTGTCTTCATTGAAAAACATGTGTTCAGTCCTACAAAGGCCGATACCCTCTGCACCAAACTGAAGTGCCTTTTCTGCGTCTTTGGGAGTATCGGTATTTACGCGGACATGAAAATCCTTGATATAGTCTTTCATAATCTCAACGTAGTCTAACAGACCTGAGTCCTTTGGGTTTGGTTCTATAAGTTTTGCCTGGCCAAGTAGAATCTCAGAATCTCCGTAATGGGGAACATTGAGTGAAATATAGTCACCCTCTTTTATTGTAACCTTGTCTATGGTTGCTTTTTTTCCCTGAATTTTCAGCTCGGGCTTTACAAGAGATACTTTTCCGTACTGCCGGGCAACTACAGATGCATGTGCAGAGTAACCGCCTTCGTTTGAAAGGACTCCGGTAGCAATTTCAATTGCTTTTACATCTTCCGCAAAGGTGGCGGGCATACACAGAATGAACCGGGCGTCCTCTCCTAGTTGAAGAGCATTTTTATACGCTTCTAGGAGGGAGTCAGTGCTGAAATAAACCCGGCCAATTGCAGCTCCAGGTGCACCGCTTATTCCGCCGACTATCTTTTTAAGAGATTTCGTAGACGTGGTGTCAATAATTGGGTGAAGTATTTCATTGAGCTGTAAAGGTTTAACCGCATTTATAATAAACGCATCATCTACTACCTTTTTTTTGCGGAGGTCGAGCAGTGTACGTATGTCAGCTTGAGTAGATTTTGCCATAACCGGCCGCTGATCAATAAGCCAGAGTTTTTTATTTTCGATGGTAAAACGGATTGACCTTATTTCCTTAAAGTGATCCTCAACAGCTTTGGCCATTTTGGTAAGCTGAGAAAGATAGGTCTTTGATATTTTATTGATATCATTTCCGGAGGCACCAAATTCATTAAATTTATTCTGGAAATACTGTCCTTGGAGTTTGTCCTCTCCAGTAACAATGTCGCGTGTGTTAAAATAACCGCTTGAAGAGTCTTTTCCATAGTTTCCGTATACCATTGGCTGAATTATTAGTGCTGTGTCTTCGTCATCCAATTCATCAAGATCAAGCATTTTACTAATTCGCTTCACTGTTATTTCAAGCTGACCATGTGCATCATCAAAAAAACCGTCCGGAAGGTGCTTCTTTGCCTTTTCTATTAGTTTCTTCACCTCTTCAAGAGGATTATCCTGCTTTAGTTCATCAGAAATATCATCGATGATCTTTTTAATTGCCTTTTGGTCCTTATCCCGGTTTTCCAGTTCAGCAATTTTATGCTCAATTTCGAGTGTTCCTTTGATAAGGAAAAGCACTTCATGATAACCGAAATGTTCACCAACATACTTATTAAAACCTTCGATAGTATTATCAGTAAGGCCATAGTTATGGAGCGTCGGATAATGAACAATTGCGAGATTCGGACTGATAACTATCTTTACAAGCAAGGGGTTTTCCGGGTCTCCGAAGGATTTTCCGACAGCTTTTTCCAGCTGGGTGATAAATTGTTCCAGTGGTTCCTGAAGAGACTCATTCTCTAAGGTAGAGGCCATAAGAGAATCAATAATAAAACCAGGTAGAATCGGCAGGTCCAGCTCAGCAAATTCCATTGCTTGTCTGCCGCGTCTCCCAATTTTCTCCAGGATCTCCTTATCTTTGATATATTCAGATTGTTTAAAATAATGTACATGTTTTTGCATATTCTGCCTCGTTTATCACAAAATATTTATTAAAATAGATCCAGAACCTTATTCACAGGAAAGCGGAGGAAATCTTCAAATTGATGACTTGCTCCCTGGCGTAGATACCGCCGTAATTTTGCGATATCCTTTATTTCGAAACCAGCTACTCTGAACAATATGGAACTTCCATGTTTAACTTTTCCCCATTTAAAGAGCGTATTAATGTCGTGAATCGGTTCTCCATCGTAATAGATATAGACATCGGCATCCGGATATTTTGTTGTATAACTCATTATTATCTTTTTCCATGCTTCGACATTACCGTTATGGAAAAGCTCATTTGTAACAGGAACTGAGTAGAATGGGGTCATCCGTTTTCTGCCGCTCTTTTCTTTTGGAGTTTTTTCTGCTCTTTCTTCAGCAGCTTCCTCCTCTTCTTCTGCAGCCTCAGGCGCTTCTTCCTCTTTTTCCGGCGGTACGAAATCACCATTTTTCAATGTTGCAGGGGTCCGGACTGTATCGCCTGTAAGCAGTTTTATTAAATTATTAATTGCAATATCAGCTGTTTTTATATCGAGTTCTTCATTGTAAGCACCCACATAAATAGTAACCAGCTCGTTTTTTCTCATTAGCTGGAGTGATTCAAGATGTTCTCCGTCTTTCGGGTTAGCAAGAACAGCTCCCATCTCTGGGTTGTGATAAAGAAAAACAATGTCTACAGCGTTCCATTTCTGGACTTCTGTAAGCATTTTACTGAAATCTTCAATTGTTTCCGGCAGGTTCATGGTATGGGCATGATACCCATATTTATCAATAAGTAAAGCATGAACGATTGCAAGCGTCTGGTTAGAGTGGATAGTTTTTTCTTCAAGGAGATCATTGACAATTTCAGCAATGTTTTCTTGATCTGTAAAGCGTGAGATAACCGACATTACTGCCTTGAAATGGCGCAGATTTTTATTGAAGCCTTCTCTGGAAGATAGGCTTTCGAATTCAAATTGTGTGTTAGTCATATCACTTCATCCTTAAAAAAAGTGACCCCCTTGCGGAGGCCACTTCAGTTTTTTCAATTATTAGATTTCTGTAAGACCGGAGTCTTCATTCTTCTTTTTAGAAGATCGTTTCGATTTCCCGGACTTTTTACTCGATTTCTTGTCAGAGTCTACAACAGAGCTGCTGCTCTCTTCAGTGTCTTCATTTAACATGGATACGTAATTTGATTTACCGCCCTCTTCTTCTCCGCTGGCTGCACCAAAGGACTGGTTAATGTCCTGGCGTACAGTTGACCGTCTTCTGGAGAATGCGGCGAATGCAGCATCCTGGAATCCTTTTGAAACACCGTGTAGGAACTCGTTCAATACATTTGCCATTCCGTCAAGTGTTGCCTTCTTCCTCTTAATTGAAGTGATATCAACATCCAAGAGGAGCCCCGGCTGGATATGATATGGATTAATCATGTAATCGAACTTGTTAAACTGTTCTTCAAGGAAAACCATTCTGTCTTCCATGACCCTTCTCTGGATCGGATAACGGAATTCATACATATCCTGGAGTTTCTGGCGCATAAGAATGAGTTTTTTCTTGAGTTTGTCCTTCTCAAAGAGATAAGTTCTGTTCATCTCTTCTACTTCGGTGTTTGCGGGTTTCATGAAAGAGATTTCATCCCACGTCTTTTCGATTTCTTCATACAGAGGGTCTTGGGTCTTGTCTTTAATCTTCTTCTTGATCTTGTTTTTATACTGTTTCGCAAGATCTGAGAAATCAGTAACACCTTTCATGAACTTACTGTCATCATATACCATTTCAAGAACATCCCAGAGGTGTTCAACTTCAACCTGGAATGACTTTATCTGCGCGTCATATGCTTTTCTTTCTTCAATAAGCTGCGCGTGATCATAGTACTTCATTCTGATCTGATACCGCTCATCCGGAAGCTGATAGTAATCTGTGTCTTCGTATTCACGGATAATTAGTTCACGTGCGTTTTTCAAGTTTTCAATATACTGATATCCCATTTTGGATGTATCAAGAATACTGGTAATTGAGTTAATCGCAGTGTTATATCCGCGGTTTCGGATGTTTTCGATGTCAATAATGTCCTTTAGATTTTCTCTAACATTAAGCTGATCAAATTCTTCAGGCGGTATTTCCGCTCTTAGGTCTTCAAGGCGTTCCATTAAGTCCTTTGCCATATACTTATAGCGGTTTGACTTTGGATCTTCTTTATCATCGGATGTGTACTTCGTTACTTTTCCCATCTTCTCAAAGATGATTTCAGAAGCACTCATCTCTTCTTTTCCTTCATCCAGGCGTTCGTCTTTAATCCGTTCAATTTCCTTATCAATCTGTTCCATTATGTGGTTAGAAATAAGGTCTTTAATAAGATATTCAACAGTTACCTGATAATGAAAAATCGGACTGATCAGTTCAGAGTCAAGAATGTTTACTGATAATTTAACATCAGAGACGTTTCTCGGCTTAACGATGTTGTCCTTGAAAGAACATTTAACTATGGAATACGCATTCTCTCCGCGGATAAATGCTCCGACATCCGTTTTCTGCCGAAGCAGAGCGTTTGTCAGGTTTTCAAGGTCATTAACACCGCGCTGAATATGTCCCTGAAGGTGTCCATACATATTGATGATGGACTTTTCAACTTCTCCGGTATTAAACTTATCTTTTCCGCCGACTTGATCTAGGAGTTCCGCAATTTCTTTCGGAGTATACCTGGCTAATGCCTTGGTTTCTTCCTTATCAACAAAATTACGGATTTTCTTTACCATCTCATCTTCTGAAGTCACAATATATCGATTGAACATGTTTTGGTAGTTCTGGTTGAAATAATTATATAATTTTTCTTTCAGACCACCCATGACATCCAATTTTTCAAGCACTTCTTTGGGAAGCTTTGAATTGAGATGGTTCAGGACTTTGTCGACTTCTTCGCTCATCAGCAGATCAACTTCAGCCTGCTGGTCCCGAAATTCCTGTGCAAGTGAGTTTCTTGAACCTACTGCACTTGGTTTTTCTGGGTGAAATACGTTTGGGCTTTTAGGTAGATCAACACTTCCCATTATTCTTCTCCTTTGCAAGGTGTTCTATACTTAGATTATTCATACCAACAGCAAAATGTAAAGCATGTTTTTTTTTTTCTTACTTTCATTTTTTTTCATTCTGGTACATCCTATTATAGTAAAGGATGGTGGAAAATGATAGGGAAAAAAACAGTTTTCTTAGGATTATTCTTAATGATGATAGGTCTGTTCTGTGCTTTTGGAGATGAACGTACTGAAAATATTGATGTCCTCCTTGTTTTGGATAAGTCGCTTTCTATGCGTCAGGAAATTGGCTCTGTCCGTTCATATGTTGAGCAAGAAATATTGAACGACATTCTTATACCCGGAGACTCTCTGATGGTTATCCAGTTCTACGGCAACGCAGAGGTCTTAATTAATGGTGTATATGGTTCTGGAGAAGATCTGGAAGCGTTTCGAAGTCAGGTACAGACAATTCAGGCTGACGGTGCTTTTACGGATATTGGAAATGCGCTGGACAGGCTGCAGAACGAGCTTTCAGCCTTTCAGAACAATGACCGCAGAAAGTATATGCTCCTTCTTACTGACGGAAGACAGGAGGCGCCGGAAGACAGCCCATACTATTCACCGGACGGCAGCTTTAACCATGCATTTTTAGAAAACACAAGAATGATACAGCGTGAAGGATGGAAGATCCATATTCTCGGAATCGGTGAGGACTCAGCAGCCAGGGAGCTTGCGCAAGAGCTCTCCGGTGTTTATACCGAGGTTCCGGAAGCACCTACTGAGGAAGAAATTGCAGAGCAGACAGAGGATCTCATTGCAGAGATAACCATTGAAACACCGGTTGAGGTTGCGCCTGTAAGTGCTGAAGGAGAATCGGAACTTGTGTTTCAGGCAGAAAGCAGGGGATATTCCAATGAAAGAGAAATCACTATTATCCAAGTGATTATAACATTTACCCAAAACAATGCGGAGGAGTCAGTACTCTCAGAAGAATATGTTTTTTCAGTTGACCCTGCAGCTCCGCAGCTTGTAAGGATCCCGCTAGAATTCTCTGATTTGCCGGAAGCTGGAGACTATTCTGTTGAGGTCGAGCTGGTGACAGCAGGGAATACTGCTCTCGTACCTACCATTTTTGATACGACCATACATATTAACTCTTGGATAGAAAATAATATCGTACTTTTTGTTGCGGCAATCCTTGTTGCTCTTGCGGTAATTGTTGCAGTTGCAAGCGGGATTACTTTTTTACTAAAAAAGAAAACACTACACTTTCGAATTTCAGCAGATACAAAACCATTGTCTTCTTCGGGGTTCGCATTAAAACCAGGTGAATCAATGTTTCTTACACTCAGCGGTGGTGCAATTGAGGCAGTTAAGGAAAAAACGGAGAATAGTGTGGTCCAGATTTGGAATGCTGGGAAAGAGCTTAAAATGCGGGTACTTGAAAAAAGCAGGGTCGTCTCGCCAGCAAGTATCCCTGAAAAACTCAAGAATTTTATGATTCAATTAAAAACAAAAGCAGGAAGAGTAGTAAAAATACGGATAAATAAAAAATAAGGGGCAAAATGACCATTGTAAAATGGATGAATATGCATAATAATCTATTGGTGAACAGCAGAAATAAAGGCGTATTTGAAAACCAAACGGAAGAGTTTCATGATTACTGACAGTATTTCAAAGTTTATTAAAGAGAACAGTAAATTTATACTCACAACCCACGAAACACCAGATGGCGACGGGATTGGCAGTGAGTATGCTTTGTACCACGGGTTAATCCGTATGGGAAAAACTGTAAGGATAATCAATAATGATTCCATTTCCGACCATTTTTCATTTATTTCATCTGAAAGCGGTGTTTTTGAAACTCTGGAATCAGTGATTGACTTACCAGAAGATATTGAAGATTATGTTTTATTTCTTATAGATACCAACGACATAAATAATATTGGCGCTGTTTCAGACGTTGTTCTCCCTCGGGTTAAGGATTATTTTATTATTGATCACCATGAAAGCGGTGAAGATATTGCAACTGGGCACCTTATTACAAAGACTGCAAGTTCAACCTCTGAAATGATGTTTGAGATTCTCAAGGATCTTGAAATTGAAATTGATATGCCTATGGCACAAGCCTTGTTTACCGGGATTGTATTTGATACCGGTTCCTTTATTTATCCTAAGACTTCTGCAAAGACCTTTCTTGTGGCACATTACCTTGTCTCCCTTGGCGTTAGCCCTAATTATGTTTATAGCAAAATATATGAGAGCAATTCTATTGCATCCTTGCGGCTCCATTCAAAAGTTGTATCAAATATTGAGCTGTTTTATAATGAGCAGGTTGCTTTGCAGTCTATGCTGAAAGATACTTTGATTGAATGCGGTGCAGAATATGAAGAAGCTGACCAGATTATCAATATTCCCCTAAAGAGTAAAAAAATTGAGGTTTCCATTTTCTTTAAGGAAAATTTAGAGGGAATTCTCCGGTGCTCGCTCAGATCCAAAGGCAAGGTTAATGTTGCAAGAATTGCCCAAACCTTTGGAGGGGGCGGACATAAGACTGCCGCCGGTTTTAAGTGTAGAGAATCCTATGCAGCATGCAGAACAAAAGTGCTCGATATGGTCAGGTTAGCTCTTGAATAATCTTGAATCATGAAATACCGTCACATATAAATATGCTCATAAAAGGAATTGGTATGCACAGTAAGGTATTTCATACATTATATATTTTTGTATCTATTATTATTGTTTTTCTATGTATTGCTTGTAATCAGGCAGGTGAGAATCAGGAACCTGAGGATTCGCAACTAATAACCCAGGAGGACCTTTTGGTTCTGCCTAATGATGATGCGCAGCCTGAGGGTGAACAGGAGGATAATTCTGTTGATTATTACCAGCAGGAGCCTCAGCCAAAGGTCCAGCTAGCATCCCATGAAAATCTTGTCCAGCTCTATGATGTAAATCTCGATTTAGACAGAATTGATGAACAGATCCTTGTTGTAAAAAGCAGAGAGGATGTTGAATCACCAATCAGCATAATTGTTGTGGACTTTGATACAGTGCGCAATGCATATATCCGTTCCTGGGAAGCAGAGACAGGATCAGTGAATATTCGTTCTTTTTCAGTACAGCTTAAGGACATGACAGGGGACCATGCTATTGAGATTATCTGCAGCGGAACAAATGCAGAAAATCATCAGGTTATGGATATTTTTCGTAGGACCCAATCGCCTACAGGGATTGGTATTTATTATACACCGATCCTCAACGTGTCGCTAGACGGCTCAATTGAGATCGATGAGCTTGAGCGGAGTCAGGGGTATGAGCTCCAGCAGTCGCAAGGTATTGCCTACCCTGTAAGCACGTACCGCTCCGATCCTGAATCTGATAATTTTATGGATTTAATCCGAACACGGTATTACTGGAGACACCAGGCAGGACGCTATATTGCAAGCGAAGAAGAGTATATCGAAGGCTCGGAAATAGAGGAAGCAAGGCTCCAGGAATTGTACCGCTCTGGAGCATCTGACTTTGAGGAGTTTTTATCTGGACCCTGGTATCGTGTCAGTATTGATGCTTCTAATGAGAACGAAGTTGGAGAGGTGCTTTTCTTTGACCCTTCCCAGCGAAAAGTTATTTTTTACTCTGAACAGATCCAGGAGGTCTATACCTGGAGCAGCACCCATAAAACTATTTACCGCAGTGTAAATACCTACCTTTTTAATGAAGAGCTTCCGATTATTTCCAGGCTAATGGGAGTAAGCGTGCATTCTCTTGATACTATTAGGATTTATGTGCGCGAAGGAACTGAGGACTGGAGTGCAGAATACCGGCTGCTCGGTAACTCCCTCCAACAGTCCTATCTCACTGAAACCGAAAACATTGTACCAGTTTCTCCAATTGAACTTTCGGGTATGTACAGGAATGAGAGCGGACTCTCGATAGAATTCAATTATCCCCGTTTTACAATGCATGAAAATGGGAATCTCAGGCGTGGCGGATATGTGGTATATCAGGTTGAGGAAAACATACTTGAACTTCGGTTTATCCGTGAAAGCGGTATTATTGAAGAGACCAGGAATTATGCTCTTGAATACATTGAAGAAGAAGATGAGCTGAGAATTGTCAGAACCTTGCTGCTTACACCTGGAGAGGTTACTGTACGGGGTATACAAACTAACCTGAACCAGCCTATCCGGCTTGAGCAGATAGAGGTGCTGGAAGATGCAACTGATGAAGCAGAAAACTCTGAGGGTGAAGGCTAATTCATCTGGATAATAAATCCGTTAAAACCGGCTTCCCGTATTTCTTGCAGTTTTCTTTGTGCTGCAATTCTGGTATTTTCCGGTACAGGCACAAGCACTTTGTACAACCGAACTCCCTCATCATTTACTGCTGAATAGAGAGTTGACTCAATTTCTGCATTTTCAAGATCCTGAATCATATATTCAGCGTTTTCAAGCATTCTGAATGAGCCTGTCTGGATGAATAGAGTTATCCCTTCTGATGTCTGGTCCTCAAGAGCAGAGGAAGTACTTTGGCTTTCTTCCTCAATTGGGCTGCTTTCAGCGGTTTCAGAGGCGCGGTTGTCTGTCCTTTGCTCCTCCGTGCTTTGGGACTCCTCTGTATCCGTACTTATTAGTGAAGATGAGTTAAGAGAATCCTCTGATAGCCTGCCAAGCATGTCAAAGGGGCTGGGAATTCGGCTTGCAGAGCCTGCATCCAAGCTGCGGTTGTTTGTGATGAAAGTTTCAACTGAAGAGCTGTAGTCCTCACTCAATTCCTGGAGGTATGCTGCATTTCCGGTAAAGCTGTATAACAGAAAGAGAGCTGCTTCTCGGTATTCATGCTCTTCTGACAGAAGTGATTCCAGGATTGTTTCTGCTTCTTCTAACTCATCTTCTGCAAGATGGATACGGGCCAGCTGAAGCTGCGCCTGCTTTTCAAGCGTATCGTTTGCCGGACTGTCATGTATTTCCAGCAGCACCTCTCTGGCTGCTTCTACTCTACCTGTTTCCAGATAGAGGAATGACAGATGCAGCCCATTATGCTGTTTTACAGCCGGATCTTCTGTTAAAAGCCAGAGCCGGTGATACGCATCTCTGGCATAGAGAATGTCTCCTGCTAATTCTGCTATTTGGGCAGTAAATGAAAGTGAGATAATTGAAAGGTTACTACTTTCTGCTTCAATGAAGTTTTCCAGAAAACTCAGCTGCTCTTCTACACTGTCTATTAGACTGAGTGCCTCGAAAAGCATTGCAGGCATAGCTTCTTCCAAAGGGTTTTCAATGAGCCAGCTCCTGTATTCTTCCAATGCTTCTTCTATATCCCCTTCTTCTGCTAAATTTCGTGCAGTATCAATATCATTAGCAAGTAAAGGAAGCAGTGTGAGGGTGACCAGGAGAACTCCGAAAAGCAGTGTTCGAAATTGAACCATAATCTATGAGTTCTTTTCTTTAGGGCTCATAGGTTCCTGATCTGAAGGTTCAGCTTCTTGCGAAATTGCCTTTTGTTTTTTATCTGGGTTTTTGTTCTGTGCGATATTTCGATTTTTTCTCGTTGTAAAAGCAAAGGGCAGTACAGTAAATCCGCCGACAATGTATGCAGCAAATAGACTAAGAAAAATTGGAACATCGCTGATTGTAAACAGTCCGAATGAAATATCTGAGACATTCGTAATGTTAAAGCCTGCGAATACAACAAAAAGTGTTAAAATGGTGAGAAATCCGATCAGTTTCCAAGGAATCATACCTTCTCCTTCCCGGTAAATGTAGTTCCGTTCAGTGTTTCGAGAACAATGCTGGTGAACGTGCCTATCAAATCTTTGGGGCCAGGGAAAACGACCATTTCGTTCCGTTCTGTTCTTGCCAGCAATTCATTCTCATTCTTTTTAGATGTCCCTTCTACCAGGACTTTTACTGTTTTCCCAAGCTCATTTTCTCTCAAATTATGCCCTATTTCGCGCTGAGTATCAATCAATTCTTGTAATCTTTCGTGTTTAATAGGTTCTGGAACAGTATCTCCTAAATCGAAAGCTTTTGTTCCTTCTCTGGAGTTATACTTATACGTAAACGCATCGTTGAAGCGGATAGTTTTTACTGCTTCTAGGGTTTTCCGGAAATCATCATCAGTTTCTCCAGGGAAACCGACTAACAAGTCAGTTGAGATCGAGGCATTTGGAACAGCTTTCCGTAGCGCCTGGACACGTTCGATGTAGTGCTCGATGGTGTATTTTCTGTTCATCTGCGATAGTATGCTGTTAGACCCGTGTTGTAGAGCAAGATGAATATGATTACAGATCCGCGGATCTCCGGCAATTACGGATATTAGTTCATCTAAAAAGTCCTTAGGATGGGAAGAAACAAATCTGAACCAGATATCATTATCAAACTGTTCTGTTATTTCAGCCAGTAGATCGGGAAACTTGTACACCGCTGTTCCGGATTGATAATGATAGGAATTTACATTTTGCCCGAGAAAGGTAATTTCTTTCAGGCCTTGGCTTATTAAGGTCTGTACTTCTTCTAATATGTTGTCAATAGGCCGTGAGATTTCTCTACCCCGCACATAAGGAACAATGCAGTAAGAGCAGTAATTGTTGCACCCGTGCATGATCGGCACCATTGCGTGAAAGGTGTTTTCCGTAATATGGCTTCCGCTAAATTGGAATTGCTTGGTGTCAAAAAAATCCTGCTTTGCTTTGGACAGGTTGTCAGAAGTGGTGATGTGTTTTGCAAAGTCCAGCTTTTGAAATGTACCTACAATAAAGTCTATTTCCGGTGCATATTTTCGGATTTCTTCTTTTAGCCTTTCTGCCATGCAGCCCATGAGTGCAACCTGAAAGCTGCGTTTCTTTTTCAGACTTCGAAAATGTCCAAGCCTTCCCCAAATTCTATTTTCTGCTGTTTTACGCACAGAGCAGGTGTTTATGATAACGAGCTGTGCCTCTGTATCTGATTCTGCAGGCTGCCAGCCGTTTGCTTTCAGACTTGCTTCCAGCGATCCGGATTCCGCCTTATTCATCTGGCAGCCGTAGGTTTCGAGCCAATATGTTTTCATCTTGTATGTATTATCCTATGAACGGGATTTCATACCCTTGAAAAAGCGGTACGCGCTGTAAATACCGCCGCCAAGGAGTCCCAGTCCTCCGATTGTCATTAAGGTGCTTGCAATTCCGCCGACAAAAGGAAGGGCTCCGATAATAGTGAGTGCACCTGCTGCTGTTGTTATCAGTCCTGCAATCCTGTCTTCTTTTGAAGAGGAAATGCCCAAACCTGCTAATGTTATAACACTTCCCACAACGATTCCGGGAATGCCGCCCAGGCCGTTTAAGAGCATGAGTGCTGCGCCTCCACCGATACCGCCGATTGCTTTTCCTGCATCTTTTGCTATTGTCTGTCTTGGTACCATATCTCCCATATATTCTCTCCTAATTTGTTGTATTGAATTCCTTTTAAATGTATACCCCGAACCAAGAATCGTCCAGATTAAACTATGATTCTTTCTGAGTTTGCTGTTTTAACAGGAGGGACTAGTGCTTAAAGCTCCGCTGGCCTGTGAACATCATTGCAACATCTGCTTCATTACATGCCTGGATACTTTCATAGTCCCGCATTGAGCCACCGGGTTGAATTATTGCAGTAATTCCCTCGCGGATACCGACATCTACTCCATCCCGAAACGGAAAGAAAGCATCAGAGACCATTATGCTCCCGGAGAGGCCGCCTTTTTGTTCTCCTGCTTCTGCGAGTATTGTTTCCTGTTTTGATTCGTCACCAAGCAATGCAAGGGTTGTTTTGTGGCGTTCCCAGCAAATCCGTTCTGCAAGGCGTTTATATGCCTTGTCCCTGGCAATTTCCGCGACACCTACCCTGTCTTGTTCTCCTGTGCCGATTCCAACTGTTACACCGTCTTTTACATAAATAACCGAATTTGAGGTAATACCGGTTTCTACAAACCATCCGAAGAGCATGTCTTTGTACTCACCCTCTGTGGGCATGCGGTTTATATCGTATTCGGTACCTTTATAGACAGTTTGTGCAGGAACAAGGTCCTCTTTTTTAAGGGTCTTCGGTACAAAGCTCCACTGTACAACCATTCCGCCGTCAATAAGCGACTTCATGTCTAAAAATCGCTGGCCAATAAAGGTGTGGAGGTTTTTCATGTTTTCAATTTTAATTACCCTCAGGTTCTTCTTTTTTGAAAAAATATCCATAACTCCTGGTGCAAAGTCAGGTGCAGCAACTACCTCTGAATAGCTTTCAGCAATACGTTTTGCAGTTTCCAGGTCAAGTTCTCTGTTTACCGCTATTGCTCCGCCAAAGGCTGCTATCCTATCTGCCATAAGCGCCTTTGTGTAGGATTCGGCTAAACTCTCGCCAATTGCTACTCCGCAGGGATTGTTGTGCTTCACAATTACGGTACACGGGGTGTCTTGGAAATATCTGAGTATATTGAGCGCGTTATCTACATCAGTAATATTGGTTTTTCCCGGATGCTTCCCACTTTGAACAAGCTCAATGTCTGAAGCAAGGTAATTCCCTGGCTGTATAATTTTTGTTTCCCCAAGCAGTAAATTTCCGTTTATCAGCTTGTAGAGAGCTGCTTCCTGACCCGGGTTTTCACCGTATCGCAGTCCCTGTTTTTCGTTATTCACGACCCACTCCACCTTTTCGTAGAATAGAGTCTGCTTTCCTGATTCTCCGGTAAAAGAGAGTTCCATTGTTTTGGGAAATGAATCTGCATTTATAGTTTTATATGCCTTTGAAAAATTTTGTTTTGCCATGTAATTACCCCTGTGAGTCCTGGAATTGATACTGAGAAGAAAGCTGCGAATAATCTGCTTTCATTAGATACCTGGCTATTGCAGCATCGTACTCTGCTGTATGGGAAAAGGCCTTTTTCGCGAGTTCGAACCTGAGATCCAGGCTGGTTGAACCATCGGTTTTTTCTAAAGAACTGATTACTTTTGGATAGTCTACCGGATCGCACACAGATGCAACACGGATAAAGTTTTTTGCAGAGGCACGCAGCATGCAGGGGCCGCCGATATCGATATTGCCCCGTGCACCCTCTATCGTTGCATCTGCCTGGGCAATGACCTGCTGAAACGGATAGAGGTTCACAACCACCATGTCTATGCTTTTTGCATCTGTGCGTTCTAAATCCTTCAGATGGTCCTGGTTGTACGGTTCATGAAGCAGCCCCAAATAAATTTTGAAGTCCAGAGTTTTTACTAAACCACCCTGCATTTCTGGCTGGCCCGTATATTCGGAGACTTGGCACAGATTCTTCTCTGAATCCCCTCCAAGGATTTCCTTGATTTTTCGATAGCTTCCCCCTGTTGAGTAAATGGTAACATCCGGGCTTATCCGAACAAGGCCATGTACCAATACATCAAGATCCGTCTTGTCAAAAACACTGATTAAAACATTTTGTACTTTTGTTTTGTTATTGATCTTTTCTACAACATTCATTGCCATTACTTATTCTCCTATTTCAGGCCACTGTGCATATGCATATGCACTGTGGTTATGTATACTTTCATGGTTTTCAGCTTCTACGGAAAACCATGGAAAATGCTTTAAGTTTTGCACTTTTTTATACACTTCTCGTACTACATCTTCAACAAAAACGGGGTTGTCATAGGCTGTTTCTGTTATATAGCGTTCATCTTCCCGCTTTAACAAGGTGTACAAGGGTGCACTTGCCGAGGACTCAATTGCTTCTATCATATCTTCAATCCAGAAAAATGGTCCAAGCTTTACACTTACCTTTACTGTTCCCCTTTGGTTATGTGCGCCTCTGTCCGAAATTTCCTTTGAACAAGGGCATACTGTTGTAACAGGTACTTTCACTCCGACATAATACTTGCTCTCACGCCTGCTTACTTCTCCCCAATAGGAGCATTGGTATTCATTCATGCTGACTAATCCTGAAACAGGTGCTTTTTTTTCCATAAAATAGGGAAACTCTACTTTTGCGAACGCTGTTTCTGCTTCCAGGCTTTCCCGTATGGATTCCAGCATTGCTAAAAACCGCTTCATTGTCAGATCTGTATGGTATTGATTGAACACAGCAATAAAGCGGCTCATGTGGCTGCCTTTGAAATGGTGCGGAAGGTCTGCAAACAGGTCGACTCTTGCAACAGTCCTCTGTGTCCCGTATTTTTTATCCAGTACAGTCAGCGGATATTTTACTCCTTTTACTCCCACCTTCTGCAATGGGATTTTTCGGGTATCTGATTGGCTTTGTACATCTTTCACAATAAGATCCTATTCGGCTTTTTCTGTTTGTTTCGCCGATTTGACTGTATTATATAAGAGCATAGTAATGGTCATTGGACCGACTCCGCCTGGTACAGGGGTAATTTTGGAAGCAACCTCCTGGACAGCCTGGAAGTCTACATCTCCGCAGAGGCGGTATCCCTTCTTTTTCCTTGGATCATCTACACGGTTTACACCTACATCAATGACAACTGCTCCAGGTTTTACCATATCTTGGGTAATCATATTCGGTCTACCAGCAGCAGCGACCAGGATATCAGCTTGTTTTGTATGGTATGCCATGTCAGCTGTTCTGGTATGGCATATAGTAACTGTTGCATTACCGAGTTCATTTTTCTGTATCAGCATATTTGCTAACGGTTTTCCTACAATATTGCTTCTTCCTACTATGACAACATGCTTTCCTTGGGACTGGACCCCGCTTCTTTTTAGAATGTGCAGAATACCGTGAGGCGTGCATGAGAGAAAAGTGTCCATCCCAAGAAGCATTTTCCCTACACTCACTGGGTGAAAGCCGTCTACATCCTTTTCAGGTAGGATTGCTTCGATCATAGTTTGGTCATCAATGTGGTCAGGAAGCGGAAGCTGAACAAGGATTCCATGAATCTCAGGGTCCTGATTGCATGTATTAATATAGGATAGGAGCTCATTCTGGGTGATATCTGCAGGAAGCCGGTAATCCTTGGACTTTATTCCCACAGAAGCACAAGCCTTCTCTTTTCCCCGTACATAGGAGTGACTTGCAGGGTCATCACCAACCAGAATTACCGCAAGACCGGGTTCAATACCATTGTTTTTTAATGCGTCCACTTCTTCAGCTAATTCTGAGCGCATTGCTTTTGCAACTGCTTTTCCATCTATAATATCTGCCATGTTGTCTTCCTTTTAAAAGTGTTTCTCAATATGTACCATAGAAAGGTGTGTATCTTCAAGAAATTCCTGGGAAAAGCGGTGAAAAAACACACTTCCTTGGCTGCTTGATCATTATTTATTTAGCATCGATGGTTGAAACCTTGAAAAAAGAATATTCCAGTGATACTATCTAACTTCAAATACCAGAAAAAAATGTAACTATATTATTTCGGTATTTGTATGTAATATGCTACAACAACACGTAGAATATCAAACTCATAACGGAAGTGAGGACGAGCTTGAAAACGAAAATATTACTATTGTTTTGCACAGTGTTTCTTTTTCTATTATCTATTTCTCCAATTTTCGCACAGGATATCCAGGAACGCGAAGATCCTGATCAGCTTGAACGGTATACATTGGGAGACCAGACCCTTACCTTGAAATCTGCCATGGTAATTCCCTTATTTTTTATGTCTCCAGATTTCAGTTTCACAACAACAAATCTGAGTATTGGGGGGAGTTTTGGCTTAGGCTGGAATTCGTATTTGAACAACAACATACAGCTCGGTGCAGAGGTTGAAGCTCTCTTTTCCTTCAGTCCTAACTGGCGGGCACTATTTATGGTACCAGTAATGGCACGGATTACGAATATTTTCTATTTTTATCCCTTCGAGGTGCCTATTTACCTAAGTGCAGGAGTCTGTTTTACAAAGCTAACAGATTATTTCCATATTGATCCGGTAATAAAACCCGGAGCTGCTTTTCTATGGAATTTAAACACAGAATGGGCGCTTGGCGGCAGCTTGGAATATTACTTTATTCCTCAAATTTATTTTGCAGAATCTTTGGCAAGCCAAACCCGCTTCGGGAATTTCTTGGATATCACCTTTTCTGCGGTTTACCACTTCTAAGGACGGTTATAATGAAACGTATATATCAATTTTGTACAATTTTACTTATTCTCTCTGTTTTTCTTTTTTCAGGATGTGAAGAACCGGAAATCGGTATTTTTTACAGTCTTGAGATCGAAGAAAAAATTATTGATGCTCAGCTTCCGAATGACCTGGTAGTGTCCGGTTTTGCAGAACTGGATAACCAGTATTATATTGCAGCGTATTCCTTTTATAAGAAAGATGATACAGCAGATACATGGCAGCAGGAAACCAATTTGCCTGAAGGGTATTCAGGTGGGATTATTGATACTGCTGTTTTTAATTCTAGTGTCTACGCGTTGGCAACAACTGCAGATGGAAGTGCTCAAGCCCTTTTTACCTATGATGCATCAGATGGTACATGGTCTGAAGTTACGGTAAACAGTGAGGTTTCCATGTATGGTGAGCTTTTCACTGTGAATGGGAGCTTATGCATTAATGGGGTTACGAGTAACAGTGAAACCGGGCAATATCAGTACACGTTATATGCAAGCTCAGATGCTTCGACCTTTACCCAGACTGCAATTGTAAATTCACCGCAACCAGCCAATGCAGGTGCGTTTGACAGTACTAATTACTGGATTACTGCAGGGAACCGGCTTTTTTCAGGGGCAGATTTTACTGCACTAGCTGCTGTTACTGATATTTCATCTGATTCATTCAATGATGTACTGTATTCAAGTGAATACTCAGCTGTCTTTGTTACAACTGCAGAAGGCATTGTACTGGCATACAGAGACAATGAATGGATTGAAAGCGGCAAGCTAGTTGATTCTACTGATGATCCGGTAATGTTAACTGCATTAGCAGAATATACAGAGGGTGAGGTAGATTATCTTCTTATAGGCTCAGGAGCTGACGGACATGGGTCTAGTTCACAAGGCTATTTCCAAATTGCATTATCAGAGATCTCTGAATGGACTAGCCTGCCTACACCTGCTACTCCAAAGCTAAACAGCTACATTGTAAGTGATCTGCGTTATGCTGCTGTTATCGATTTTCATGTGGATACTGAAAATGTAGCAGACGGTGTTGCTACTAGTGTGTTATATGCCTGTACAACTGAAGGACTTTGGGTCAATACTCCGCAGGAAGATGGTACGCGTTTATGGTCTTGGGAGTAAACGAATCTGTCTATTAATATGAAGCCCTGGAAAATGTCCGGGGCTTTTTTATTTTACCGGGTATTTTATTGAGAAGCTCCGAATGTGTGCAGCTGTAGCTTCCTGTAATTGGCTCTTTTTGTGTCGAAATATTAGGCAGAATGTTATCTGCCGTAGATAATCAGCTTTTCCGGAGTATATACCAATACTGCTTTTTTAGGGTTTTCAATTTGTTCCCATAGCTTTTTCGATATTTCCAATGTTCCGAGTTTGCATTCGTTTTCAAGGTGAATCGTACCGTTTAATGGTTTTCCACTGTTACTTTTTATTGCTTCCAACGGCGCATTGAAATACAGGTCAACATCGTACTCTCTGTTCATTAGACCAAGATCATAACCGTCATTGGGGTGAATAACTACTTTATTAATTGGGAAGCGTACATCTGTGCGTATGTCCAGCCGTCCTGTGTGTTTCATGTATTCCCCTCCGATAAAAAAGTTCTATAATATTAATCGTAGTGAAGTTTCTGATAATTTCAAGAGGAGAATCGATAAATATCTGTATTCAATTGATAAATTCGCCTTGATATTCTAAACTTTGTTGTATCTTAGTTTCTTAGTTGTTAAGGAATACTTTGTCATATATAACACTCGACGCAGGAAAAATTATTCAAAATTACCGTAAAATAGAATCGGTAACCGCTAATCTTGGCAAGAAATTTCTGTTTGTTTCAAAGGGGATTTCCGGTAGTGCAAAGTACGATTTCTTGAAAATACTACACAGCAGGTGCGGACTTACCAGATGCGGTGAAACTGCTGCTGCTCAGCTTCAGTTTATTCCAAAGTGTATTTCTCCGTATCTCCTCCGATTTCTTCCAAAGGATTGTCTGTTTTTTTTGAATTCTACTGGAACACTTTGTATTTCTAATAAAGCACAAAGCGACATAATTTCTCAGTTTAACTCCGTTCCTGATCTAAAGCTTGTTGTAGAGGTAGGAGATCTACGGGACGGGATAAATCAGGCAGAGCTCATACCTTTTATCTCCAGTTTGCCTAAGCAACAGAAAATCAAGGTCTCAGGGCTGTTATTCAATTTTGGATGCTTATACGGTACTGCTCCGAGATGTTCTGATATTGACCTGATAGACAAGCTTATTTCCCGTGTCCGCAGAGAAACAGGGATTACACTTGAGGAAAACAGTATTGGAGGAACAATTGCAATAGATACTGTTTTGAAGTGCGGGCTTCCTGACAGTATTGCTGAATTGCGGATTGGGGAAGCAGTATTGCTTGGAGAAAGCATCTCCTTACGGCAAAGGTATGAGTTCTTATATCAGGAAACAGCGAAGCTTCATGTAGAGGTACTGGAAGTCAGAGAAAAACGGATAACAGAGCCGCCTCCCTACTTTAACAGCTGTGGTGTTATGCCGAGAAAGGGCCCCATGGGTCTGAGAAAACTTGCTGTTCTCGGTGCGGGAGCCTTAATCTCTCCGGAGAAAGGGATCCAACCCACTTATCCTGGTGAATATTTGCTCGGATCTTCCCACGATCATATGGTGGTTGATATTACAGATTCCAATTATTCGTATTCATCCGGAGACTACTTTTCGTTTGCATTGAATTACACAGGATTAGCACATGCGACTGTGTATCCCGGAATACCTATACAATATGATGAAGAAAACCGGATCGGTGATTATGAAGATTGAGCAACCGTTTGACCTTGAAGAACTCCACTATACCCTGCAGAAGGGCATGTATTTTTCTGACCGGATAGAGATAAAAACAGGAGAGGTTCTTTATTACAGCAGGTACATTAAAAATTCCTTTTGGAATTATCTTTCGAGAATCTCAGCAGGATCTGTTGATGAATTTGCTGCATTGGTTCAACAGACTATTCCTGTGTTTGATAGAATTAACAGAAAACCTGCATACTATATAAACCGAAAATCTGCGCTTTTTCCGCTTCTTAGCCGGGAAACGCTTAGTAAGCTGCACCTGAGGCCTGCTTTTTCTGATGCATGGTTTAAAACATCTCTTTGTTCCCGAAAATTACTATACCAGCTTCCGATTAAGCGGATTACTTCCAGGGAGGCAGGTGAAATGTTTCTGAATATATACCGCGAAGGCTCTGAGGATGCGGTTCTACCAAATGAGTATGGAGAGGCTGTGAGCCGCAGTGTCGGCTTGGATAATAGACGTAATTTCCTTCATTTTGTTCATACTGATTCAGAATCCGCAGAACCGGATGCCTTTGTTACGGTTATTTTACAAAATACCCTCGTAGGACTATACAATTTAGGAGTAAAATACCAAAGACAAGGAACAGGTATTGGGACTAAATTTTTAGAGTCTGTTCTTTCCAGGTGTAAAGAGTTCGGTATAGATTACGTATTTCTCCAGGCTGAGTTTGGAAGCAAGACAGAAGCTTGGTATAAAAAACGGGGTTTTACAAAAGTCTGTGACTATACTTGTTTTGAATATGATAAGGAGCGGATAAAATGAGCAAGCAATGTATCTTTTTATGTGTATTATTAATTGTCTTTTTCGGATGCACTCCCACACCGGTAGAACTTGAGCAGTATTTGAGTACTAATCCCGGAGAAGCTGTAGATACAGTTGAAACCGATTCCAGTCAGTTTGATCAGATTTCCTATACTCCGGAAACTGCAGAGGAAGGCAGGCCTTTTTCTGTTGCTGTTGTTCAAAGCGGAGAATTTCTTGAATATGTTGATACATTGAATGCAATAATCCACGGACTCCGGTCTTTAGGTTGGCTGGATGACCGCCCTGTGACCCCTTTATTAATGGAGCAGATTGATGCAGATGCTTTTGAGTTCGATTATGTGAATATGATTTCTCACAATGCTGACCGGGATTTTGTTGAGACAATGTATACAAAAGATGACCAGTTGTATGCATATCTTTTAGACCCTGAGGCAAATGTCCAGGAGCGTACACGGCTTCTTCAGATACAGATTGAAAGCGGATTCGAAACTGTCCGCAACATTGTGAGAAGGCTGGAAATACAGGATCTTAGCGATTATCTTTCTTTTTCTCTTGAGAACTTCTATGACCGCCAATGGGCAGAAACAATAACTGCTTCTGAGTATCTGGATATTATCCAGGGACAAACAGGGGCTGACATCATGATAGTATTGGGCACTCTTGCAGGCAAGGACCTGACCGACTCGCGGAATTTTTCCGTACCTGCTGTTGCTGCAGCAATTTCAGACCCTGTGGTTTCCGGTGTTATTCCATCAGTAGAGGATTCAGGACACGAATTTTTAACTGTTCAGACTGATCCTGCACAGTACAGGCGCCAGATACGGCTTTTTTACGATGTTGTCGAGTTTTCCGATATTGGTGTTATCTACGCAGATACTCCATCTGGAAGAAGCTTTGCTGCAATAGACGATGTCCGTACAGTAGCTGAAGAACGGGATTTTTCTGTTTCTGTCAACCACAATGTGCTGGATAATCCGGAGGATGATGAGCTTTCCAGAGCAGAGGATCTGTACATACAAGCTTTGCGTGAACTCTGCGAGTCAGGTATAGATGCCTTTTACTTATCAATTCAGGCAGGGTTTACAACGAATTCATTCCCCCGTATCCTTGATATACTCCTTGAATATGATGTGCCCAGCTTTGCGCAGGGAGGTTCAAGTTATGTGGTTCAAGGTATTTTATTAGGGGAATCTGCCAGCGATTCTCTCTTAGCAGGGCTTTATAATGCAAAGAAAATGGTGGCAATTCTAAAAGGTGCAGTACCCCGAGAGTTGTCTCAGGTTTTCGAACACATGCCGCATATTGCTTTGAATATCGCAACTGCCCAGGAGATTGGGTTTGATATTCCTATAGATATTATTGCCAGCGCAGATGAAATATTTCAGACAATGGAGTAAGCAATGCGAAAACGAAGTAAATACTTGGTACTTTCTGTTATCGGTGCTGTTATCCTCATCATACTTACCCAGTCATTGAATTATTTTCTTTCAATTTCCTCCTTTAAGCGGAATGCAGAGTCTGCATTGCTTTCCAGGTATCAGATCTATATTGAGGAGGCTGTTGAATCAATTGAAACAGGATTAAGTTTCGGAAAGCCTATGTCACAGTTTAGCGGTATGGAAGAGATTATCTCTGTTGCAATAGAAAACTATGGAGATGACGGGCTTGAGGTACTCCATGTGACAGACAGCAATGGACAGGTCCTGTATTCAAGCAATGAAGATGCTGAGAGCCTTTTCAGCAATGTTCAGATACCGGTCGAGGGGACTCATGTGCGTAATTACGAGAATTCGTATTTGATTGCCATTCCGGTCTTCTACAATGCTGAGAACCTGGTGGGATCAGTGCAAGGGGAATTTTCCTTGGTACTGATAAATGAGCGCGTAGAGGCTATGGGAGATAAAATCCTTATGTATATGGCAGTGGGGATTTTTGTTATTCTCATTGTGCTGGTACTTTCTCTGCTTGGACTGGAAAAAACAGCAGGGAAAGGCAATGCACCAGTAGGTCCTTTAAAGGTAAAACGCAGCACCTTTGTTCTTATTACTGTACTTCTTTTTTCCCTGGGGATTTTTGGATATATCAATTCTGCACTCTTTCAGAATGAGCTGCAGTCAATGTTTTCCAACTCAGTACAGGAATTCGGACGTGCAGAGGAAGCAAGAATAGAAGAAGCCCTTGAATACGGTATACCGCTGGATAGCCTTGTCCGGGTTGAGACAATTCTTCAGTCCCAAATACAAAACATTGAGGTTTGCGACTCAGTAACCATCACCAATAATGCTGGAAGTATATTGTACTACATGGATAATCAGACAGCACTTTCAGTTACTGAAAATTCGGGAGGGGTAATAGGAAGTCAGTATTCTGAAATTGGGGAGAATTCCATTGTTATTGAGCTCAATGATGGAGCTGAGACAGAAGGGTTCATGTTTCTTGAAATTAATAATGAGCTCGTTCAGTCCCAACTTTTTGAGTTAGTGAAAGACATGGTAACCATAATTATTGTCTGTGTTGTTTTCAGCTTCGAAGTTCTCCTTCTCTTAACCATGTTTCTTACAAAATCTCCAGGCCCTGAGACAGAGGTAAAGGGAATACAGAATATTCAGGCTGAATATGGACTACGGATAATACGTATTACCTCTTTCCTTTTTTATCTTGGTGCATTTATGCCCATGGCCTTTTTACCGATGTTTATAGACTCAGTTACCAGCGCACGTACAGCTGTGCCCTTTTTTAATATTCCATCTGAAACCATACTCACATTGCCGATTTCATCTTTTATGCTCGGATCCATGATATTTGTCCCTCTTGTCGGCTTGCTGTCCAAGCGGATTACCATGAATAAGCTGCTCATTTTAAACGGGGTAATCTATTTAGCAGGCGCGTTTTGGTCTGCATTTGCTGATGCAAACCTTACTCTTACCCTCGCCCGTTTTATCTGCGGTCTTGGGTTCGGTGGAACTATGATGAGTATTGTTTCACTTGTTATGCAGTTTACTACTAGTAAAAACAGGGCGACCGGCTTCGGAGTATATACTGCTGCTTCTGCTTCTGCAGGATTCTGTGCTATTGCAATAGGCGGTCTTTTTGCAGGGCGTTTCGGATATAAGGCAGCAATGTTGATTACTGCTATTATCTCTACGCTCTACCTTGTTTTTATTCTTTTTCTCCAGTTTACGGAGGAACGGAAAAAGCTGAATGCAGTCGAAAAGTCCGAAGGTGTGGATTCCTGGAAGGACTTTTTTATTGTGTTCCGGAATCGGAAGCTCTTTGCTACCCTCTTTTTTTCCACACTTCCGTATCAGCTGATTGTTGTCGGCTTGTTTCAGTATCTCTTTCCTCTGTATATGACTGAACAGGGAATTAGTGCAGGAGATATTGGACGTCTATTGACTATCTTCAGCATAACCGGGCTGCTCATTCCTGCTGCATCGAGGATTTCTGATAGAACAGGAAGAAGAAAGGTTTTTATTGTTATCGGCAACATTATTACAGGGCTTGGTCTTTTTGTATTTATCTTTTACGATAATTTATTTGCCTTCGCTGCTGTAATAACCATAGTCGGCTTTGGTACAATTCTTGTGGATGCGGTAACTGAGGCAATTGTTACAGGTGTGAAAGAGGCAGAATTGCTTGGAGAAACAAAGATGCTTTCAATTTTTACCATGTATTCAAAAATACTTGCAGTAATTATTCCAATTGCGGTTGGTGTGCTTGTAGCTGTAATGGGCAACAGCAATACAATAATTACCATAGGTGTTATTACCCTCATATCCACTGTCCTTTTTCTCTTGTTTACTATTGGTAAACCGGATCGGAGGCCGGAGGCAGCAGGGGGAGAATAATGAAAAAGCATATTTGTTTTTTAATCAAAGCTGAGGACCAAGCAGAGAAACAGGTTCAGTCTGCTGCTTTTTTCAAGTCAGCGCTTCCGGAAACAGAGTTTATTCTCTCTGAATATCTTTTAAATAGTGATAATAGAATCTCTGCAGAGGTTGAACTTCAATTGAACGAAAAAGCTGAACCAGGGTATTGCTATTTGCGGAAAACACGGGAGGCACATTCGGAAATCCAATTTTTTACACAGCTTGCGAATAAGAAAATTGATCTGGTGCTCATGTTTTTTGGTTTCAGCGGAATACATGGTATGTTCCAAGGAATATGTGAGCTCTATGGTATCCCCTTTGCAGGTCCTGGGATCCGCAGCAGCATTCTCACAGCAGTACCAGAGCTTTGTAGAATCTATGCTGTTGGAAGAGGGCTGAGAGTCCGAAACTCTCCAGCTGCCAGCAGGAAGCATGAAGATGTTTGGCGTTTTCTTGTGTACCGCGGTAAGTCGGGCTCAGGTGTTAAGCTTCTCTCCGGAACTGGTGAGGTTGGAACCGATTGTATGTATGAGATGCAGGAAGCCGCACGCAGTGGATTCGCGTACTTTGGATTAACCGGAATAGCGGAGATCGTTATTCACAAAAGCGGAAATAGCATTTATTTTTCTGATATCCATTCGTTTCCTGATATTTACCCTGGATCTATGGTTTATGAAAAATTGATTGAAGACGGATGGAGCAGCCCGCAGATTGTTAGATTTGTTATTGACTCTGCTCTATCGGCATTTGAGTCCGCTGAGCTGCAGAAACAGAAATGGACGGTGTATTAATGAAGAAAAAAATGGTAATCCCTGTCCTGTTTGGCGGACGGGCACCGGAACATTCATCATCAATAGATTCTGCGAGTTTTCCTATCACATTCAGTGATAAGGAGAAATACCGGATCCATCCTGTATACATAAAAGTTGACGGAAGTTTTGCATCTCCTTCTGAAACCGCTGGCAAGCTGAAAGAACATTTTCAAAAAAATAGGGACTTCCTGTTTCAGGACAACGACCCTATACCACGGGATGAAGAGCTGGAGAGAATGTGCAGGTTTCCGGATGATGCAGAAGAGGACCGGTCTTACTTTGTGGAAAACTTACTATCAGGCATGTACGATGCGGTGTTCCCCATTTTCCACGGCCAGCTTGGAGAAGACGGGCAAATCCAATGCCTTCTTGAATATGCAGAGGTACCCTACACTGGATGCTCTGCAGCCTCCTCTGTCCTGAGTAATGATAAAGAGTTTATGAAGTATTTTTATCAGTACATTGGAGTGCCGACCTGCAGGTTTCAATGTGTTTTTCACCAGGAATGGGAAAGTAATCCAGAGTATCGGGTTCTGCAGATAGAACAGGCTTTTTCATATCCAATGTTTGTAAAGCCGCCGAACCTTGGTTCTTCTATCGGGGTGAGCAAGGCGCATAACAGGGAAGAGCTCTATGTTGCGGTAGAAGAGGCCTTCCAATATTGCGCACGGGTGTTGGTTGAGGAAGAGCTGTTCGGCAGGGAGATAAGTGTGTCTGTAATAGGAAATGCCACGCCTTTGGTAAGTGTCCCTGCAGAGTTTGTGTATAATGATACAGAGTTTTTTGATTATCAGGCTAAATATGAGGACCAGTGCCACTCTGTAATACCAGCTGTATTGGATAAGGGTGTGACCGCAAAACTCAAAGATTATGCAAGATCGATCTTTTTAGAAATGAAGCTTTCCGGAATGTCCAGGATCGATTTTTTTGTTTCTCCGCAGAATAAGATCCATGTGCTTGAGATAAACACAACGCCGAGTTTATATACTGATTCAACCTTTGTCATGGTTGCTGAACACCACGGATATTCGAAGCAGCAGCTTTTTGATGAGTTGATACGTTCTGCGCAGGAGCAGTTTTCGCAATGGAAAAATGAACATAGTATTTCAGGAGCAAGGAGTGATTTCAAATGAAATCCTTAAGTAAGTCGATAAAGTCCCGCATCCAACTAGCATTTCTCCTTCTTTCCATCGGGTCCATACTTTTGTTCAGTCTCTTTTCTCTGGTGTTTTTTTATCAGTCAATACGGAGTGAAGCGATTGAGAATATGGGAACGAAAAATGATGTTTTCTCGGAATTGTATCAGTCAAAGCTGAATACCATAGAAAGCTTTGCCACTTCTCTTGTGAATGACAGAGCAATCACCGTACCGCTGACATTGGATATACGCCATACTCTTTCAGATTATGTTCAGGAAATTGTTGAGCGTGAAGGGGATTATCATATCACTATTATAAACTCTCAGGGACAGCAGTATGTTGATGTTGGGCTTACCGGTTCTGCAGTTATGCAAGGGGGGAGACAGGAGTCTACTGATGAGCTCCAGCTGTATTCACGCCTTGCTGATGGTGAGTCTGTACTCTCTGCAGTGTTGTTAACGAATGGAGATGATGAAGCACACCCTGCCCTTGCTGCAGCAGTCCCGGTTTTTCGTGACGGCAGTTTTGCAGGCGGGATCTGTGTGTATTATGTTTTGCGGGACAACCCTGAACTTATGTGGGAGTTTAAAAATATTCTGAATGTAGAGACTGTGTATTACTATAATTTTGAACCGGTCATCTCCACGGTGGATTTGGAAATCGATGAGCGTACATATATTGATAACACATTCATAGAAAATAGGAATGATATTAATTTCCGTCTCCTTGAGGGGATTAATACTTATATTCCGATTATTAACTTTCGGAATGAGCCTGTGGGGCTCGTGCGTCTGTATCACTCACCTACCCGTTTTCTGAATATGTTTTTTACCGCATTGTCTGTGTATTCTATTTTCGCGCTGATTATCATCATCTTTTCAATTTTTATTGTACTCCGGGTTTCCAATAGTATTCTGAAACCGCTGAAGACCTTGATGGGCGGTGTAAACCGAATAACAGAGGGGGATTTGACATTTGAGATTATGCTTACAGTAAAGGATGAGATTGGTTCTCTTGGAAAGGCGTTTAATGAGATGAGGGAGTCCCTGAATGAGAAGATTAATACCATTGAGGCTTTGAACCGCGGTCTAGAGGAAAAGGTAGAGGAGCGCACAAAGCAGATAAATGAGCTGAACAGTAAGATGAAAAATTACCTTTCTCCTCAGCTGTATAAGTCCATAGTTTTCGGTCAGAGGGACAGTTCCAGGGAACGGCATTATCGGAAGAAGCTGACAGTGTTTTTCTCTGACATTGTCGGGTTTACCCGGATTACTGAGATGATGGAACCTGAAGAAATTTCCCGTATGCTCAACACCTATTTGGATGAGATGACAAATATCGCAATCAAGTATGAGGGTACAATTGATAAGTTTGTAGGAGACGCGATTATGGTGTTCTTTGGTGACCCTGAATTTGTGAGCGATAAGGTACATGCCTTACGTGCAGTTAAAATGGCCTTGGAAATGCAGGACATTTTAGAAGACTTGCGAGTGCAGTGGGAAAAAGAGGGATATATGAACCCATTTCATGTAAGGATGGGAGTAAACACAGGGTACTGTACCATTGGAAACTTTGGCGCAGAGTCAAAGATGGATTACACGATTATTGGAAACAATGTGAATATGGCTTCACGGTTCGAGACAATGGCAAAGCCGGACAGTATTTTAATAAGCCCGGAAAGCTACACTCTAGTAAAAGATGAGATTGAATGTAAACTTATCGGAGAGGCTGAATTGAAGGGCATTCCCCACCCTGTAAAGGTGTATCAGCCCCTGAGATTAAAAGGCAAGGATACTCAGATTCAATACCTGAAGGTCTCAAAAAAGAAGATACTCCTGAAGAACCAGTTACTAAATATGGAAGAATTGGCTGCAGAAGAGCAGGAGAAGCTCGAAAAGGAACTAAAAAAAGCATTGTATGTTGTTCAGAGTAAAAAGATACAGCAGCCCTCTAAAGATGCGGAACCTGAGCCGCCAACACCAGATGCGCAGGAGAAAGATGATGACCACAAGCCTTACACTCCCCAAGGAGAGGTAGAGGTGTAGCATACCCTGCTCTATTGCACCTGCTATGGAGAACACCGGATGTGGAAGATTTACTGGATTGGGGAAAACGGATGTTTTGATTTGGTGTTCCTCCTTTTCTTTTTTCCCCGAAATCCGTAGTTTCAAATCTCTCCAAAGCCAAAAGACTGATTGCGCGGATTTTCGCTGATGAGTGTACATGCTGGTGGTCTCAATCGATTCATGGCCCAACAGCTCCTGTACATAGTGCATGCTAGTTCAATTTATTGCCTGAAACCCCAAAAAAGGCTATACTTTCCCTATGAACAGGCACATTAAACCAACGTCAGATCTGTTTATCCGCTACCTTCTTGGCTCAGAGAGCAATGAGGATGTGCTTCTTGATTTCATCAACTCTTTTTTAGAAGATGAGGGATTCCCTCCTGCTGTTTCTCTTGAAATCAAGAACCCATTTAACCTAAAGAAGCTGCCTGATGCAAAAGAGAGCGTGCTTGATGTAAAAGCCCAGGATTCCAGGGGGCGGATATTTGATGTTGAGATCCAGGTGA
>CAYRYS010000004.1:0-91473 GCA_964428555.1 uncultured Spirochaetales bacterium
TAAATAACCCCTAACACAATTGAATACACACCAAGCCCAAGCTCCAACAGCAAGGGAACCCTGCCGACATACGCGAGAAGCCCGAATACTAAACTAATACCACCGATAACAAACATAATTGTAGCTGATGTATGGATCCGTGCAACCGGATCTGTAGACGATCCCGGCACAGGCCTTCCGTCTCTCAGCAATACAATATCCGACTGCATAAACCGGTGCTGCAGCCGTACCACGAGGTGAGAACCGTCTGGCAAACTAAATTCCTTGCCTTGCCTTAACTCCAGCTCATTATCTATTGTGCCAATCGTATTCCCGCTGAATTTTATTTCCATGTCCTTAAAATTTCCCATCCAGGTAAGTTCCAGCACCTTATCCCCGCCCCGCTCAAGGGCATACTCACGCTTTGCCATTTGCCGTTTCCTTTCACCATGGTTTTCATTATGCTTTCAGATTGTAACATATTTCTCAAATAATTTCTGCTGTTTTTGATATTTATATTGACAGAGTCGTATCTGTGTACTAATATTATAATGTACTAACACTTTAATACAATAAGGTAAGCGTATGGCAATGAAAGAATCAGCTGATAATGCGTTAGAATTCTATCTTGACCCCAAAAGCGGCGTACCCTACTACAAACAGATTATCCAGCAAATTGAGATGGCAATCGCAGACGGAAGGCTGGTAAGCGGATCTCAGCTGCCCACAGTCCGGGGTCTGGCTGTTGACCTACAAGTAAACCCGAACACAGTAGCACGCGCCTACAGTCAGCTTGAAATTCGCGGTATTGTAAATACTCAACAAGGAACTGGAACATTTATCAGTGATAAAGAAATAACAATCCCGGATGTTGAGCGGGAAAAGATTCTTTCATCAATAACCCAGAGCTATCTTATAAAACTCAATTCTTTCGGATTCACTATTGAGGAAGCAATTTCATACCTTCAGGAAATGAAACTGCATGACAGCGAGGAGGCATCATGAATCTATTCCAGGAAAAAGTAGAACGTATTAAAAACGCGCACAAACAGCTATTGGTAAAAGACTTTCAATACAATGTGTTTTCATATCTCATGCTGGCAATCTTTTTATCTGCAGCAGTTGGTGTACAGTTCTTTCTCTTCCCGGAAACTGCAAGTTTTAAACTCGTGGTAACTGCGGTCTGTGTATTAGCCGCAGGGGGGCTACTCACCATTGTGCCAATGTGGATTTCAGTAATTCAGTTCATTGTACTTGCATGGGTTGGACTCTTTGCATTTCTTGATCTAAGCTATACCCCGCTTATTGGAATAATCTCAATTGGTCTTCTATTAAGCGCATCAATTCAGCTTGTATACCATTGGGACAAGGTCGTAATACTCAGACTCGGGAAGTTCAAGGCTGTCCACGACCCAGGACTGTTTTTTCTTATCCCGCTCATGGACAGAACTGCTGATTTTGTTGACACCAGAATACGGGTAACCGACTTTTCTGCTGAAAAAACCATTACCAGAGACACAGTACCTGTGCATGTAGATGCACTCGCATTCTGGATGATCTGGGACGCAAAAAAAGCCATTCTGGAGGTGGAAAACTTTTTAGAAGCAGTTGTACTTTCAGCACAAACAGCGTTACGGGACTCTATAGGACGGCATGACCTTTCAGAGCTGCTCTCTGAACGAGATAAGCTTGGAAAGGAAATTCAGCGGTCATTGGATGCAAAAACAAGCCCCTGGGGAATTACCATTCTTTCTATAGAATTTACTGATATTATCATTCCCCAAGCATTAGAAGATGCGATGAGTAAACGCGCCCAGGCTGAGAGGGAACGCCAATCCAGGGTAATCCTCGGAACAGCAGAGGTAGAAATAGCGGAAAAATTCGAAAAAGCAGCAGAGCGGTATAAGGATAATCCCACTGCCCTCCAGCTAAGGGCAATGAACATGGTATACGAAGGGCTGAGAAGCAAAGGCGCGCTTATGCTCCTTCCTTCCAGCGCCTTGGAGTCAATGAATCTGGGTACGGCCTTAGCAAGCTATGCTCTAAAAAACCAGCAAACAAACAGCCTGTTCCCGGAAAATGCACCGGAGAAAGAGAAAAAGCAGGAAGGAAACAAGGAGGACCATAATGGTTAGAACAGAAAACGTAAGAAAGGTTTATCATGCAGGGGAAACTGATGTAAATGCCCTGCAGGGAGTTTCTTTAAACATAGATAAGGGTGATTTTGTATCCATTGCAGGACCTTCCGGATCTGGAAAAACAACGCTGTTAAATCTGATCGGCTGCATTGATACAGTTACTGAGGGCGAGATATATATTGATGACCAGCCGGTTTCCGGAAAGGATAAGAAAGAACTGGCCCTTCTGCGCAGAAAGCGGATCGGATTTGTGTTCCAGAATTTCAATTTAATTCCAGTACTTACTGCATATGAAAATGTGTCCTTTGCTCTATCCTTATTAAAACTCAGCGACAAAGAGGTAAAGGAGAGAACAATGGAGATCCTTAGAGAGGTCGGCCTTGAAGGAATGGAGGACAGGCTCCCTTCCCGGCTGTCAGGGGGACAGCAGCAGCGAGTTGCTGTAGCGCGGGCATTGGTAAAAGAACCAGACCTTATCCTTGCTGATGAACCCACTGCAAATCTTGACTCTAAAACAGGACAGGACATCCTAGACCTTATGGAGCAGCTGAACGAAAAATACAATGCAACCTTTATTTTTTCTACTCACGACCAAATGGTAATGGACTTTGCGCACCGCCTGGTCATGCTCCATGACGGAAAAATATCCAGCGATGAAAGGAGGAAATAATGAAATTTCTCATTTCTCTTGCATGGAAAAACCTTTCCAGATATGGACGCAGAACTGTTATTACTGCTATTGCAATAGCAGTAGGACTGGGGCTGTATATTTTCGTTGACTCCATGCTCCTCGGCGCAGATGTAGAAACAGAGCGTAACCTGATTTGGTATGAAACCTCTTCTGCCAAGGTAATGGACCAGGAGTATTATGATGAAATCGGTTTTATGCCCTTATCTGAAAATATACAGAACCCGGAAGAGGTTATGGAAATTATAGAAGCACAGGGGTATGAAGCTGTACCAAGAATCCAGTTTTCAGGCGAGCTGTATGTACAGGAAGACCCATATCCTGAGACAGGCTCCCTCCAGGCGCGCATAACTGCGATAGACCCGACCCAGGATGATGATGTCTATCGTTTACAGGATACTGTAGTGGAAGGAAACTACCTTACTCCAGGTGAACCAGAGGTCATGATAGGCGCAGCCCTAGCAGAAGACCTTGGTGCACAAATCGGATACCCCTTTACTATTGTAACCAGAACACAGGAAGGAGCCTACCAAACAATGGACCTTACTGTTGTAGGAATTGTAGATGCGCCTGACCCGGTAATTGACAGATCAGGTGTATTCATTCCTTTAGAATATGCAGATTACCAGCTTTATTTGGGCGGTGCGGTTACAGAAATCAGCATCCTTGTTCCTGCATACCAGAATCTGGAAAATGTAATTGCTGACCTACGTTCCAGGATATCCCAAGAGTTTACCGGACTCACCATTGTGCCATGGCAGGAGCTTGCCCAGGACTTTACTGCAATGTCAGAGGCAAAGTCTTCAGGCTCCTCTATGATCCTATCCCTGGTATTCATTATCGCACTTGTGGGCATTTCAAATACTATGCTGATGGCAGTATTCGAACGAATACAAGAAATTGGAATGATGCGGGCCATGGGAATGAAGGACAGTGAAATCCGGCTAACCTTCCTCTTTGAGGCAGCAGGTATCGGGTTTATCGGATCTGTGGTTGGAGTAATTTTCGGGATACTCCTGAACACGTGGCTCATTATTTGGGGCATCGACTTTACGGCACTGATCGGAGACATGGATATAGGTTACAGAATCGCGGGGGTGTTCTATGGCGCATGGAATCCGGGAACAATTATAACAGCATTCTTTGCAGGGATTATTCTTTCAGCTATAGTCGCATTCTACCCAGCACATAAGGCACTGAAGATGGATATCACCGAGTGCCTACACTATCAATAAGGAGGATTGCATGAAATTATCAGTAATTGCCTTCCGCAACATATCTCGAAATACAAGAAGAAGCATTCTCTCTGGCACTGCAATCGCGGTTGCCGCAATGTCAATCGTGATCCTCTTTTCCCTTATCGCAGGGATGCGGGCTGACTTCCGCTCAAACCTTGTCCGATATATTACCGGAGACATCCGGCTCCGGACTGCAGAATATGACGAAAATGCCCATCTCTTTCCGCTAGGAGAAGCAATGATCAATGCCGGTACCCTGGTAGAGGAGCTTGACCAGGTTCAGGGTGTAACCGCTGTTTCACCTCGCGTACAATTCCCGACTGCAATCTATCAAGAGGGCCGCACTTCCAATGCATTGGGATTCGGCATGGATTTTGAAAATGAAGAGGAGTATCAGAATATTGGGGATTACATTATCGAAGGCCGGCTTCCTGAGGCTGGGGAGAATGAGACAATTCTCGGCCAGGGGCTGAGCAACGAGCTTGGGCTTTCTGTTGGCGACAGCTTTACCATCCTCTCCAGAACACGGGGTAGAGGGACAAACGCAATAACCCTGCATATAACAGGGTTGATCAATTTTACAACTGCAGGAATGGGGAACAGGACCTTTCTGGCTCCATTAGACAGAATACAGTATTTTCTCCGTATGCCGGATACTGCAACAGAGATTCTGGTTCGGGTTGATGATCCGGAAAATTCCCAAGCAGTTGAGACCAGAATTGAGTCACTTATAGCACAGCAGGGCAGAGATGAAATACAAGCCCGAAGGCTGGAAGATATATCAGAAATGTTCGGCTTTATGGAACTGGCTCAACAGATATATAACTTTATAGCCTTGGTGTTTTTCATCCTCGCAAGCACGGTTATTGTTAATACAACAATGATGGTTATTTATGAGCGGTATAGGGAGATAGGTACAATTGCAGCAATGGGTATGACCGGAGGAGAGATTGTTCGTCTCTTTTTTATTGAGGCATTCTACATCGGGCTGATAGGATCAGCAATCGGCGTGCTCCTTGGAATCGGAATTACCATCCCATTATCTATTTTCGGAATTGACCTGACAGCTGCAATGGAAGGGATTGATATTGAAATGTCAGGCACAATAAAAACACAGCTAAGCTGGTATTCAACTGTAGTTGTATTTCTTTATTCAACCGTAATTGCCTCTATTGCAAGCCTTCTACCTTCCAGGCGGGCAGCAAAGGTTGAACCAGTTGAAGCACTACGGTCAGTCTAAGAAAAAGGAGGAAACACTATGAAACAGATGATAACAATTGTACTATTTTTAATAATTGGAGGAACCGGATTTACCCAGAGCCCTGACCAGATTATTTCCAGGATGGAGGAAAACCAATCCTTTAGTTCAGCCAGGTTTGAAGGAAGGTTTATTATAGAAGACAGGTGGGGAACTAAAGAAACCGAGTTCACTGCATACACGAACGGAGAAGAAAATACAAGGATTGACTTTACCTCAGGGGAAGAGCGCGGTCAGAAGATCCTGCGAACAGAGAATGAGATTTACCTGTACTATCCGGATGCTGAAGAGGTTATCCGGCTCCAAGGTGCTGCACTGCGTGAATCTGTCATGGGTTCAGACCTTTCTTACGAAGATATTGCAGGGGACAGAGATCTAACAGATGAGTATGAAATTACACTGGAAGGGACTGAACAAATAGATGGGCACGAGTGTTACCATCTGCGTCTTGAAGCAAACACACAGCAGGTCCCCTACCCCATTCAAGAAATCTGGGTCGACACCGAATTATATGTAATGCGGAAAGCAGAATACTATTCTCTTAACAACAGGCTACTTAAGACAATGGAGGTACTGGAAATTTCTCAGCAGAGCGGATACGTTTTTCCCACGCATTACACTATGGTAGACCATATGAAACGTAACTCATCAACAGAATTTATCATAGAAAGTATAGACTTAAATGCCCGGTTTGACAGAGGCACTTTCAGCCTGGAGGACCTGTCATGGTAAAAAGGTCACTGCTTATTATTTTGGCCCTCGCTTTTGCAGGGGACCTGGCTTACGGAGAGGTGAATCAGTCTGTCGAGCTTCAGCTGTTCAATTCGGTACTGAGAAACACAGAGGGAGACTTCATTTTTACCGGAATTGGATCAGGAAACTGGGAGCTCTCATCAACCGGATACAGAAATGTTAAAGCTGAACTCTCCCTCTCAGCACTAATCGGAAGCCCTGCTCCGGTTTTTTCCATTGACAGGTCATTCATTAAAGTTCGGTTTCCATGGTTCAGGTTAAATGCTGGAAAAACCAGGCTTTCCTGGGGAGAGGGGGCTTTCTTTAATGCAGGGGATATACTTTTTGGATCAACCAATATCCGGAATACAGACTTAACAAGCGAAGTACTCAGAGACCAGAGCGACTGGCTGCTTTCATTGTATGTTCCATTAGCACGGTTTTCTTTCCTTGAAGCTGTGGTACTTCCGCCGGAAGCAAACCTAAATACTCCCTTGGATTCTACTCTCTTTGTTAACTCTTCCGCAGCTATCCGTGCAATGGCAACAGTTATAGGAACAGAAATAGAAGGGGGATACCGTTTTAACGGGAATGAAGATGTGCACATACCGTACATAGCTGCACAGGGCAATCTCTTTGTTGACTGGTATGCAGCCGCTTCTGCACAGATCCCCCATGGTGAATCAGATTATTCTATAGAGGATGCATGGGATTCAACAGCTATTTCCTTCGGCATACTCCATATTCTCAGCATCGGCTATACTAGCCAGTTAAGCCTACGCTTTGAGTCCTTAGTATCCCCTGGAGGATACTGGGAAGAGCAGGAGAGCCTTGGTGCAGAATACGGTATTTACCTTTTCCCTGAAGCAAGCTTGAGTTTTGGGGATGCTCTATCAGTACAGATTCGCAGCATTATAAGCCCTATAGATATCTCCGCACTCACAAGCATAGGAGGATACTGGAATGTATACCAAGACTTTAGTTTCCTCTCTTTTATTACAGTACAATCCGGAGAAGAACAGGATATTTTCGGTTGGAACAGATACAGCGATCTGTCGGCTACACTCGGCATGAAATTTTCCTATTAATTGCAGCCTAAGTATACAGAACAGATAGCCCAAGCATCTTATACTGATCATGCAGCACAGGAGGTGTACCATGAAAACACAGATATATTCATCTCCAATCGGAATGCTTATAATAGGCATGAATATAGAAGGAGCTGTTGTAAATCTGCAGCTGGTTGAAGGTCTGGAACATTCCGAAAAACCGGACGCCTCTTCTCAGTTCCTCCGGGTTTTCCAAGAGCTTAATGAGTATTTTGCAGGTTTGAGAAAAGTATTTACTATACAGACTTCAGCTTCAGGAACAGATTTTCAAAAAAGAGTTTGGAAACAGTTAACTACTGTTCCATACGGCGAAACCATCAGTTATTCGCAACTCGCACAAGGAATTAACAACCCCTATGCAGCACGGGCGGTGGGGAATGCATTAGCTGCAAACCCCATTCCGATTCTCATTCCATGCCACAGAGTTATTACTGCTTCAGGCAAGATAGGAAACTATGCACTGGGTGCTGAGAGCAAAATGTTATTGCTGGATTTAGAGGGCAGAGACAAATAAGTTATTTAACAAACATCTGCAAGAGCTGAACAAAGTAATAAATCTTTTTATACACCCCGATAATCTGCTCTGCAATCGGTTCTTCAGAAGCCATCTCAATTTCTTTCCAATTTAAGATGAGTTCATGGGGCTGTTTACTATGGTCATCATATACATTTTTTAGAGATTTCCCAACAACAATGAAATTTTGGGCTGAAGTAGTAATATATTTATGCGCCTGGTCATTAATCTGTTTTAGCACCTGCCGAAGAGAAGCCATAGCATTCTTATCTTTGTCAGCGCGGATAAGAAGGTTCTTCATTTTTAGGCCCATCTCCCCATCTTCAGCCAAACTGTCATCAAACTCTGTCAGATTTGTCGATGTTTCCATTAGACTATGAAATGATTCAGATAGCTGCTGAGACATAAGGGTTGTTGACCACTGTCCTTTTATTAAAAACAAGTCAACTACCTGCTTAATATCCCGCTTCAAGAAATCCAGAAGAAATGCCTTTAAGTAGTTTACCGGGGTTACATGAATGTACCCGCCAAGGTTCTTCTTGGAAAAGCTGACATTAGCCTTATCAGTGTAGTTTTTCATTCTGGAAACAGCAGTAGTGCCGAAGATCTCTTTCGCAAGCTTTTCCTCTTTATTTTTCTTCTTAGCCTGCGCAATTTTTTGTATTGCTAATTCAGTTTGTGTTTTTAATTTAGACAGATAGGGCTCAACAATTTTTTCTTTCGGCGGCTGCACAGTTTCTTTATAGTAGGGATCTTTATCAATATGCTGGATAATATGTAAAAGTACTCTGGACTTTTTAATGTCCTGTAAATACTTAACAAGCTTTTTCCAGTTCCCGCGGTTTACTACCTCTACGTTTCGGTATTCCTGGAGTATATCAAAAATATATTCCCAATCCTGATGCGGATCTAAGAGAATCATAAGGTCATTAAAATCTTTTAAGTCATCAGAAATATACTCTCCATTTATCGCCTCAAACCTGGGATTATACACAAAATCGTTCTCCGGAAGATTTGAATCAAACTTTTTAAGGGTAAAGTAATAATCAAAGTGTATAAAATCGATAAAGGTTCTTAACAGGTTATAATACATATTTATCTTTTTAACTTTATCAATATCAAAGGCGGAAAAGAAGTTCACAAGGTCATCCTTAACTTCTTTTGCAAGTTTTTTCGTATCTTCCTGCTGGGCCCGCTCTGCAATGGATTTTTCACCGAGTCTGTTTAGCAGTTTAAGCTGATCTTTATCAAGTGCACTTTCAATAATAATGTTCTTTAATACTCCGGATGAGTCCGCATGCTCTATAAGTGCCTGGGCTGGTCCGACTATCTTGTAAATTCCATGGATGAATTTAGCAAGCTGCGGTTGTGCCTGCTCCCCTTTCGGCTTGTAGAATTTAAATTTAGATTTTTTCAGCTGTTTTTCGATTTCTTTCAGGAGGCGCTTTTTCTCACGGTCAGGGTCATCGCCGCCTAAAAAAAATGACATTATTTTTTCGAAAATATTCATTGGAGGAACTTCGTTTTGGATATTTTCCTGGCTATTATAATCGTTCGAACTCATATCATAAAGAGTATGCAAAAAAGCCTTGGGTGTCAACTGCAATTCAAAACCACTTTTACTTTAAAGAATTTATAATTGCGCTACTTTAGATCGGGACTTATACTGTTGGTAGGGGGCTTTTATGCACACAAATGAGAACAACTTTCTTAGTTTTGACGGTACTACCATATTCTATCGCAGCCTGGAAGCAGAAGGACCGGAAAAAGCGGTCTGTCTTATTCTCCATGGGCTGCATGAACACTCCGAACGGTATATCCATGTAATGGAAGAGTTCAGTTCCTGGGGTATCTCAACATATGCTCCTGACCATAGAGGTCATGGCAGGACAGCAAAAACCATGGGTCATATTGAGTCCTTTCAAAAGGTAAGAAAAGACATTATTCAATTAACAGAGTATATTAGAAACAGTCATCCTGAAAAACCCCTATTTATTCTTGGTCACAGTATGGGAGGATTGCTTACTTTGTATACATTAGAAGAAACCCAGGACCTCTTCACTGGTGCAATACTCTCCGGCGCTGCAATGGATGTAGCAGGCAGCGTCCCAGGCATAATGAAGTCCCTCTCCGGTTTACTTGCAGCTGTACTTCCCCTCCTCCCTGTTCAGGAGCTTGATACCGACAATGCAACAAAAAACAGGAAAATGGTAAAAGAAAGCAAGTCTGACCCCTTCTTTAACCATGGTAAGGTTCGAGCAAAAACAGGGGCTGAAATGCTCAAAACAATGGATTACCTTAAACCAAGGCTGAAAAATATAAAAACCCCTGTCCTCATCCTTCAGGGAACAGAAGACGTTCTGGTTCCTACAACTGCGGCGGAACTGATATTCCGGGAAATTGGCTCAGAAGACAAGAAGAAGAAACTTTTTGACGGACTGTACCATGAACTTCTTAATGAACCGGAAAGAGGGGAAGTGTTTGCAATTATTCAACAATGGATTGAAAAACGGACAGCAGGGTCTTGATTATTCCGGAAAACAGGATTTATTACGTAAACTCTTCGATATAATATATACTACCCACCCGAAACCAGTACCAATTGTTGCTCCGATGAAATCGAAAAGCCAATCAACAGGATCGGTTGTGCGGGAGGCAAACCCTTGAAGAATCTCTATCAGGCCGCCGTAAAGAGAACAACAGATAATGGATAAGAAAAAAACCAGTACAGGCCCCTTATTCCTCGTTTTCAGCGCCCAGAAAAAGAGGAACCCGAGCAATGCATAGGCAATTGCGTGTTCTATCTTATCCAAGTAAATAAAATACTGGACAGGAATAAATGTATCAGGCATAAGAGAAAATACGAGGATTAATATAGCAACTAATACCAGCAAAAAAGTGGTTACTCTGTGAAGCAGCATATCCAGAAACTATCGTTTTTATTCACTCACGTCAATACCGACTACAGAGAATGCATTGTCTTAAAGAGAAAAGAAATGCCATTTCTTACCAAATCCAGCAACATTATACATATTTACAGTATATTATTCCACATATTCGTATATTAATAGGCATTTATGCATAAATATTTATCATTTTACGTATTTATACGATTGACATATCAAGCCTGGATTTGTATGCTTCCACCATGAATGAAATAGCAATACAACTAAACGAGAAACTCAAAGGGACTGTTGCCCTTGAATTAATGTCAGACTTTGGAAAGCGATTTTACTTTCCTAAAGGCGTTGCAGCTCAGAGCACTGAAGCAAAAAAGAAAGCATATAAATTTAATGCTACTATAGGAATGGCCTTTCAGGAAGGCGAGCCCTATATTCTTCCCTCTCTGCATAAGCACATCTCTGAGCTTACACCGAAAGAGGCAGTTCCCTATGCTCCGACAAGCGGACTGCTGAACCTGCGGGAGAGCTGGAAATCTCAAATTTTAAAAAAAAATAAAAGTCTTTCTCCTGAAAGCTTTTCTTTACCAGTAGTTGTTCCCGGACTTACAAACGGAATATCTCAGATTGCAGATCTGTTTATTTCAGAAGATGACAACATCGTTCTCCCGGATATGTTCTGGGGCAATTACACCCTTATTTTTCAGGGCAGGAAGCAGGCAACGATAAAATCCTTTTCCTTTTTTACTTCTGAGGGCGGTTTTAATACCAAGGGAATGGAAGAGGCGCTTATAACAGCCGAGAAAAACGGCAAGATTGTTCTGCTGCTCAATTTTCCGAACAACCCTACCGGATACACTCCAACAAAGGAAGAAGCTGAAGAAATAATTTCCATTATTACCGAGTTAGCAGCAAAGGGAAAGAAAATATTAGTAGTGTCAGACGATGCCTATTTTGGTTTATTTTACGAAGAAAATCTTTATAGTGAATCATTATTCTCCAGATTGGCACAGGCGCATGAAAATATCCTGGCAGTAAAGGTAGACGGAACGACTAAAGAAGACTATGCATGGGGCTTTAGAATAGGGTTTGTCAGTTTCGGAAACAAAGGGATGAAGTCAGAATCATACGATGCTCTGAATCAAAAGCTGACAGGTGCAATCCGCTCTTCTGTTTCCAATTCATCGCGAATTGCCCAAAGCCTCTTAGTAAGAATGATGAACAGTCCTGAGTATGGAGATGAAAAAAGTACAATTTCACAACAGTTGAAACAAAGATACAAAACAGTGAAAAGGATAGTAGAACACAGAACCACCGGGAAAGCACTCAAGGTTTTGCCTTTTAATTCCGGATACTTCATGAGTTTCTATTCGCCTACAGGTGGAACGGAAAAACTGAGAAAACATCTGCTTAACGAGTACGGTATTGGAACTATTTCAATTCAGGATGCGTACTTGAGAATTGCATATGCAAGTGTTGATAAACACGAAATAGAAGAGCTGTACAATCTGATTTTTGAAGCTGCGGATACAGTACTCGGTAAATAGCTTTCAGCTCATACTGAAAATATTTAATGATGCCCTGAAATACGGACTACTTGGAACCAAATAAATCCCTATCAATCCCGAGAATTTCAGGATACTCTTTTAGATAAGGTTTTCCCTTATATAGTCGTTTATCATACTCTATGGTCTTTTCAGCCAAGTCACTGACTAGGTCAGCCATTGTGTTTATATTGTCCTTAAAATTGCTGATTGCCATATCTTGGAAAACACGTTCTTTGGACTTGTCCTCCAGCCGCACCTTCCACGCATCCGGCCCGTACAAAAGCGTACGAAGCTGCGGTTTTATTTCGATCCGCAGTTTTTTTATCAGCTTAGAAATTGCTAAGATCATTTCATACAGCTCAGGAACTGATAAATTCTCAGCAGAATAATAATCAGAACCTTCTGCCAAAGCAGTAATTTTCTCCCACGCATCTGCTTCAAGCTGCAAATGGGAAATAGCCCTGTGGAGATACCTATTGTTTACGTTTTTTGTATAATGGTCCCGCAGTCCTTCTATCTGTTTTATTAACCCTTGATCTTCAATCGCCATATTACACCCCGGCAGCGAGAATACATCACAAAAAGCGTATAGTCAAGAAATATCGCTTTTACTTGCTTTATGAATACAAAACGCAGAAAGAACCTTCATGAAAACTGCACAAAAGATGCGCTCAAACGAAAAACCCCTGTCATTCGTACCCATACCCCTGCATTTTCTCTAATTATAACATATTCTTTTTTATTTTTCCCTGGATGCTGTTAAACTAATTGTCTTTTTTTTGTATGATGGACACTACAGGAGCAGACAGGAGACCATATGATTGAGAATTTACAACAAGTTACCAAGGGCATAGTTACTGCTGAAGTTAAAGGTAAACTCATGCTCGGTATACGCACAGGTATGACCGGACGTGCATTTGCAAAAACAAAGCTCATTGAGCTAAAACGCAGCAAAGGCCTCGTAATACAGGAAAATAGAGTAGATGAATGGCAGGCAAGTGAAATCCAGGAATTTAATAATGAGTCCTACCTATTCGGTCCATACTATGAAGGCGAAAGTCTTTCCAGTGTTCTATCAAAAGAACACACTGCTCCACTTGAGGTAATTAAGCGCTTAGTAAAAAACTATCTCCTTTTAAAGGAACGGAAGTTTTACATGCCCACACCACGTGGAAACAGTCTGTTTTTTCTTAAAGACGAGGGCATACTCTTTTTACCTGACAAAACAATGCAGGAAACAATTTCATCGCTTACACCGGAAGAGCGGATGGAATTAATTGATAAAATAAACCATCCAGATTATGCTGGTGAAATTAATATATCCTACTTCCTTGCCGCAGTAACATACAAGCTCTTAACAGGAGACTATCCCTTTACCGGTGAATCGGAACTGCACCTCCACCAAAGAATACGTACAAGCACACCACTGCCTGCAAGATATCTGCGGCCTGAAATTAAGCAGGAAGTATCGGACAAGCTCAATTCAATATTTCAGGAGCCCATTCCTCTGGATGATTGGGAGCCGCTGCTTGATGAGTGGGAAAGCCATGGTCTCTTTCGGGAAGTCTCAAACCAGGAAAAGCAGGAGATAATACAGGAAGGGCTGAAACAAAAGCAGACAAAAGAACGGAAGGAGATGGTCTTTACCTTTCTCAAAACGAAATGGAAAGGTCTATTAGCAAGTATTGCTTCTGCAGCATTTTTAATTTTCCTTATTACAAGCATTATTATTATCATGCTTGAGCCGAGAGCAACCCGGGGAATGACATCCTATCAGGTTGTGAATACATATTTTTCCAGTATAAACGACATGGAATTCGACGTATTAGAAGACTGCTTAGACAGGGGAGTCAGGAGAAACCTGGTCGAACAGACAACAAACATGAATGTATTTTCAAAGATCCGCCAAGGATACGAGGGGGTTACAGGTATTGTTCCCGCGGAAAGCTGGCGGAACGACGGAATGCCTGAAATTGACAGAAACCTATTGATCTACGGAATAGCAAACCTGGAAATTACCCGGGAAAATGAAACCACCTATCTTGTGGAATATGAAAAATGGGAACCAATCTCTACCCCTCAAGCAGACCCTGAAGACACACATATCCTCTGGTTTCAGGGATACAACAGGGTTGAGCGTTTTCACCTCGGACAGGACGGAGAGTATTGGGAAATTCGGGGAATTGAAGTTTTAGAAGATGAAGAAATCCTGGATAGTGTTCCCTGGCTTGAAGAAGGAGGAACCGAATAATGAGATTAGCAGGATTAAAAAGACCTAGGAAATAGTTACGTCCTTTTTCGCATAGAACAGAGAACGCGGTACGGTTCCATCAATAATCTTGCGTACATCGTAGTTTCCGTTTGCTACGATAGTATCAATTCCAGCCTTTGTTACCATTTCCGCAGCTTTTAACTTTGACTGCATCCCCCCTAATCCGAGCCTGCTTTTTCCATTAGAAACCATGCCCCGGATCTCCTCATCAATTTCATGAATCTCTTCTAATAGATTTACATCTGCAACCTGCTTTGGATCAAGCTGGTATAATCCGTCTACATCAGTAAGCAGGATCGCAAGGTCTACTTTTAGGTTACATGCAACAAGTGCAGCAAGAATGTCATTATCAGAAAAATACCCGGTCCCTTCCAGCTCCTCCTTATTGATAAGGTCATTTTCATTAATAATGGGCACCATTCCCCGCTGCATGTATGTATTGAGAATCTCGATAATCGTCTGCTCTTCCTTAACTGAAGCAAAATTATGGTGTGTCAAAAGCACTTGCGAAATGAAGATATCCTTCATCTTAAAAAGGTCTTTATAATACTTAATCAACCGCGTCTGCCCGATCCCGGACAAGAGCTGGAGTTCAAGCGTATCCTTCGGCCGTTCGGAAATTCCGCACACCTCCATTCCGGCTGCGACCGCACCTGAGGATACAATAGTAACCTCGTGTCCTGCAGCATGAAGTGCAGAAATCTCTTTTACCTTGTCTGCCATCCAGAAGTAGTCAATTCTATTATTTCTGCTAATGAGCGCGCTTCCTGCCTTTATTAGGATTTTCATAGCATGTCCTTGTGTGTAAATGTTTTTTCTCCATCAGCATAGGGTGTAACTGTATGGCCTTTGCCTCTGAGTATGTACTTTGTGGTTGTTAACCCTTCTAAGCCTACAGGTCCTCTTGCGTGTATTTTACTGGTTGAAATACCAACCTCAGCACCGAGGCCGTAACGAAATCCGTCAGCAAAGCGGGTTGAGGCATTGTGCATAACAGAACTTGAGTCTACAAGTCTGAGAAACTCATCAGCAGTCGCATCGTTCTCTGTAACAATGCAATCAGTATGATGACTTCCATAAGCATTAATATGCTCCATTGCCTCTGCGGCAGATTCTACGACCTTCACAGATAGTATGAGATCTGTATACTCAGTGCTCCAATCTTCCTCTGAAGCTGGAGCACAGGAGATTATGTTACGGGTCTTCTCATCTCCCCGGAGCAAGACATCAGTAAGTTTTTCCGCAATCTTCGGAAGCACCTTTTCTGCAACATCCGAATGGACAAGCAGTGTTTCAAGGGCATTACATACCGCAGGGTATTGGCATTTTGAGTCGTGTGTCAGTTCTACTGCTTTTGACAAGTCTGCATTTTTATCTATATAAAGATGACAAATCCCGTCAGCATGACCCAGCACAGGTATTTTGGTGTTTTCCTGAATATACCGGACAAGCGCATTGGAACCACGGGGGATCATAAGGTCAATCAAGTCATCCATTTCCAAGAGCTCTTTAATCTCTTCTCTGGTTTCCACTAGGTGCAAAGCGCCTGTGTACATTTTACTTGTGTCTTCTGCAGCTTTGCGCATGAGGGAAAAGAGAATTCTATTTGAATACAGCGCTTCTTTCCCTCCCTTTAACAAGACAGAATTTCCGGATTTCATGCATAGCCCTGCAATCTGTACTAGTGCATCCGGACGTGATTCAAATATGACACCGATTACTCCAATAGGCACACTAACCCGCTCAAGTACAAGCCCTGCATCAAGCTCCCGCTTTACACTCCTGCGGCCGAGTGGATCGTCTAATAGAGAAATACTCCGTAAGCCCTCAGCCATTTTTTTTACCTTTTGTTCAGAAAGCTTGAGCCGCTTTAATAGCGGGCCAGCCAACCCAGTTTTTTCTGCTGCTTCAAGGTCCTTCGCATTTTCTGTAAGCACCTGTGTAATGTTATCTTCCAGAAGCTGCGCGGCACGGATAAGTGACGCATTCCGTACTTCCTTTAGTGTTGTTGCAAGCAAAAATGATGATTTTTTGGCAAGTTCAGCCTGCTCCCGTACTTTCATTTTCCAAGCTCCTTACTCCGCTGAGCAGCCCTTCGAACTGTCTTGCGAATATTTTCTTTTATATTTGATCCCTCAAGCACTTCTCTTCCGGCAACAGTTGTGCCACCTGGTGAGCTCACCATGTTTACCAACTCGTCAGTACTCATTCTCTTTTCCATGAGAAGCTTTGCAGTTCCGAGAAAGGTTTGATATGTCAATGTCTGTGCAGCCTGCTCCTGGATCCCCATCGAAACAGCTTCTTCAATAAAGCCCTCCATAAGCCTAGCCACAAAGGCAGGCCCTGAACCGGAAACACCGGTAACTGCATCTAAAAGCTTTTCCGGAAATTCAACCGCAGAACCGGAGGTCTCTAGGAGCGAAAGAACAATCTTCCTGTCCTCTTCTGTTACTTTTGGGGAAACCGAAAAACCTGCTGCCATTTGGCCGACAAGACAGGGTGTGTTCGGCATAACACGGACAATCCGTGCATTCGGAAGCAGCTTTTCCAGCTTTGCGATAGGTACACCGGCTGCAATGGATATGAAGCAAGTATTAATATAGCCTAGCTCTGAAAGGACTGTATCCATTATTTGGGGTTTAACTGCAAGAAAGACATAGTCGCCTCTGGAAGCAACCTCTTTGTTGCTGTGAAAAACCTTAGCAGTCTCAAAGCTGCTTTGAAATATATCCAAACGCTCTGAAGATACATCTGAAGCAAGTATTTCCAGACCCGGAAACTGCCTCGAGATCCCGCTTGCCAAGGCATAAGCCATATTCCCTGCACCAATAAATCCGATTGACTCCATTCTTCACCCCTTTTTCTGATTATTTGTACTCTAATATAGAACAAGGATGAATTTCAACCGGGAACACTACGGGATAAGATAAGTTCATTTTTAGCAATTACATAGTTTATACTGCTATACACACATTCTAATTGTAGAGGCTAGTGATAGCATATATCCCTGCTTATTACGCCGCTGTCCACATATTGAAAATCAGGATCAATTTTCTGCTGAGATACTACGCCTATCATATAATCTTCGGTATTTTGTAATAGATAGTTCCACAGAAATCTATCCTTACCCGTAAAGGCTCCGCGCCCTTTAATGCATATAGGTATTTCAAACTCCTTCAATGCCTGAGGAAGTCCGAATCCTAATGCTTTCCCGTACGACTCTTTTAAAGTCCAAATCCGGTAAAAAATATCAGCCTTTTCCCGCGCAGGGGCATTGTTCAATACGGCTTGTTCATAATCTGTCAGATATTTTGCCAGGGACGAAAAATCGATTATACGTATTTTTTCTATGTCACAGCCTAAAGTGCCCGAGCCGAGAGCACATACAACACGGGCATCAGAGTGAGCAAGAGAAAAAGACAGGGAAGAATTTACTATATAAGGTTTTCCCTTTCCAGTGGAGCGCAATGTATTTTCATCCAGAATAATATCAAACTCTTCCTTTAGCGCATGGTATAACAGTGCATATGCTGTGAGCATTCTATTTTTATCTTCTGAATATCTGAATGAAGTATATTTGTTTCTTTTATTATGGGGTAATACTGAAAGCAGGTATTCAATAGAATTTGAGGATACCTTTTCTAACAGTCCACTGGTAAAAACACGGGTTTTAGTAATTATTTCGTTTCCTGTATTGTCTTACCTATTAAATCTATAATTTCTTCAGGCGCAAAGGGTTTTGCCAGAACTCCGGCTACTTCCATTTCTTTAAATTTGGTCAATGTTTCAGATTCTTCCTTCGCATAGGCTGTAATGACAATAGTAGGTACAAGTTTTCCAAGGGATTTTAACTTCAAATATACCTCAAGACCATTGAGTTCTGGTATTCTTACATCAAGAATCAGCAGCTCAGCACCGTTTTCTACAACATGCTGTACAGCGTCATATCCTGTTTGAGCGATCTCAACCTGATATCCCTGCTCTTCCAGTAAATCCTTGAGAGAATCTGCGCAGCTTACATCATCTTCAACAAGCAGAATATACCCGTTTGGACAAATAGATTTGATAACAGAAAAAAGCACCTCTGTTTCAAAAGGCTTTCGGAGCACCTCTAAAGCACCGTGTTCCATTGCCTGCTCTAAAAGCTGTTCAACTTTATACCCTGTCATCATTACTACTTTACATTCAGGAACGTGTTTCTGTATTTCAAGAAAACTGTCAACTCCGTTTTTTCCGGGAAGCTTTACATCCATAAAAATAAGATCATAATGGGCATTCTGCGCCATCTCAATAGCTTCCTCTCCTGAAGGTGCTACATCTGCATTATACCCGTTTATCTCTAAAATATCTGCTAATGTTTCAGCAAGATCAATATTATCATCTACAATTAAAAAGCGCATATTCATCAATCCTTGTCCAATCTCTTTAATACACAGTATCGTTTATATACCAATTAAAAGTCAATTCTTTCAGTGTATTAGTTTATAAATTTCACCTCCCTACAATGGGCTAACATGCGTTTAAAATGATCTCTCTCAACAGCAGGCCAGTGAAATCCCAATTTTGAAAGTAATCGGTTTGTATAGTCAGCTTTTACTAAGTATCCTGTCATATGGGGATTATCCAGTATATGCGAGTGTAGAATAAGGTTTTGGATATATGGATATATCTCCGGATTCCTGCTTTGCGCATAGAGAAGATCATAGAATTCTTCAATTTCCATAGTTTCTATTTCTTTTCCGCACCTCTTGAGAAAAGAGCCAAGGTCATACAAACTCAGCGTATTCGGATTTACAATGTGAAAGCATGACTGTATTTTCTCTAGTGGATTCGCGATTAGGCGGGTAACGGCTTCTGCTGTTTTATCAACAAAAGAAATATCAAATACCTTGTGCTTAAGGTTCGGAAAAGCCTTTAGTTTTATATAGGACTGTAGCGCAGTATAAAAGGCATTCTCCCTAATATTCTGCTGAAATATTCCGGTCTCAGAGTCAAACATTATGTTTCCGACTCTGAAGATTACATACCGTTTTCCCTCTAATGCCTTTTTACGTATCAAGTCTTCACCAGTAATTTTTGTATGCACATAATGATTGTCAGAATTCTCCTCAGCATTGTCATATTCAGTAAAAAAAACAATATCATCTTTCTGCTTCATATGAGCTGTGCCTACACTAGTGGTAGAAATATGATACATATCTTTTTGCTTCCCAGCTTCCGCGAATTTCAGGATATGAGAAACTGCAGTTACATTTGCTGCATAAAATTCCTCATATTTTCCATAATGTTTAACTAGAGCAGCTGAGTTGATAATACAATCTACTGTGTTTGCTAGATAATCATACTCTCTGCATCCCATATCCGGCTTTGCAATATCTCCCTGATAAACGTAGAGACGGCCGGCATATTTTTTGGTTAGATTTTCTCCGAAATAATTATGAAAACTGCTGCAAGCTCTCTGTATAGGGGTTTCCGCATTTTTCTCCCGAACAATAAGGTGTACTTTTGCTTTTGGAAATTCTTTCAATACCTCTCTGGTTAAGTAGGCACCTAAGAAACCGGTAGCTCCTGTTATAAGAATATTTGTATAATTAGCTGTATGAAATACTGGAGCAGCAGCGGAAACACGACTATTGTATTCTCTCTGCTTAACACCAATAGCCTGGTAAATCTGATTCTCATCCTTAAAATCGTGGGCCTTCTTTCTTAACCGTGTTATTGCAGATACCATCTCAATATTCAGCTTTTTCATATGCAGAGCAAGGCTCTCCGGTGTCTCATATTCGAATATTGCATTTAATGAAAGCCGGTATTTTTTTGAAAGCTCAGCATGAACCTGCACTGCCTTTATTGAGTCTCCTCCTATCTCAAAAAAGTTTTCATAGATACCGATCCGGTTAAGTCCGAGAACATCTTCCCAAACCTCTATAATGCATTCCTCGCATTCATTTCTAGGAGAACAGTACTCAACACCCGGCCCTCCAGTACCACTAATATCAACAAGCGCTTTTCTATCGATTTTTCCGTTTTTTGTGACAGGAAATTTCTCAAGGGGAACAATCACTGAGGGCACCATATAACTAGGAAGCGCAGCAATTAGGCTGTTCCGTATTTCTTGTATTGACCCATTAAGTACACCTGTAACATACGCTGCAATGTATTGATTTCCATGTTTATCTTTTTTTGCCATTACCAATGCATTTTCAATGGATGGAATAGTTCTTAGAGTGTGTTCAATCTCACCAAGTTCAACCCTGTTACCCCGGATTTTCACCTGATTATCAATCCTGCCTAAAAATTCGATTGTTCCGTTTACCAGCCACCTGCCAAGGTCCCCTGACCTGTATAGTTTCTTATCTTCAACAAAGGGATTTTCCACAAAGCGTTGTTTTGTTAGTTCTGTGTTATGGTAATACCCAACACCAAGCCCGGCGCCCCCAATATACAGTTCCCCGGGAGTACCAATAGGTACAGGATTTTTGTAGGCGTCTAATACATATATTTCATGATTATGAATAGGCTTCCCGATTGACGGCTTTTTCGTGTACCGGTTATCGGTACGAACCAATTGACTCGTTGAAAAAACAGTTGTCTCAGTTGGGCCATAGAGATTATATAAGGAAAAAGGCAGTGTATGCTCAGGAAATTCAGCAAGCTCATCCCCGCCTGTTAAGAGAACACGAAGCTGTGTATTTTCGCGCTCCCAAGATAGGGAGAGAAGGCGGTTTGTTATTGGCGAAGGTTGAAAAGTTATTGTGATTGCATTTGCCCCGAGCCAATGCTGAAGGTCCTGTGGACTTAAACGCACCATGGACGGAGTAATATACAATGTAGCACCGCATGTAAGTCCAGGCCACAGCTCCAGTGCCATTGCATCAAATCCAGGAGAAGCAGCAAGTGTCATCCTATCTGTATCAGAGACTCGGTACTCTGATCGATAAAAATGCAGGAGGTTCACAAAGCTATTATGAGAGATCTCTACACCTTTCGGGTGCCCTGTAGATCCGGAAGTATAGATTATATAAGCAGGGTCATTGCTTTTAACATTACTCGTAAAAGAAGAAACTTCGCCCAGAGTATTTTCATCATCCATAATAACTGGATCAATATTCTGAAATATATGAGCATCCTGTTTAAAGCAAAGAGCAGCCTCAGCCTTACTGTTTTCAAGGATGTACTTTACCCGTGCCTCTGGGTACTCCCGGTCAATGGGGAGATAAGGTATTCCGTTCTTCATTACTGCAAGTATGCTTATTACAGTATAAATGGAAACATCAGCAAGCACTAAGACAGGCTTTGTTTTATTTGTAATCCTTTGCTTTAGGACTCCAGCAAGATAATTTGCACGTCTATCCAGCAGTCTGTAGCTTATTTCCGTATTCCCTTGCACTATCGCGGTTTTTTCCGGAAAACGCTGCACAGCCTCCTGAAATAAACTAAGAATTGTTAAATTTTCTCCTTCTAAATACTCTGGTTTTTTTAGTCCTTGAAATTCTTCCAAGAGGAGCTTCTTCTCTTCAGTACTGATACAAGGAAGCTCGGATAATTTCCTATCAGGCGCTTGCGTGCTCAGCTCCAACATAGATATAAAGCGCTGAGCAATGAGGAACACATACTCATCAGGATATATATTCTTATTATACAGAAATCGGATCCTTAACTCATTCTCAGGCAATATCTCAATATTGAATGAATACTCTGTCTGTTCAAAAGCAGTGTAAGAAAGAACCTTTGCCCTCCCTGCATTACCGATATACTCATGGCCGATTAGAGGAGTTTCACTATCATAATTTTCAAATCCATAAACGTGCTTAACTACATTCTTGCCGAACATGCTGTTTATTTTGTACAAAGGATAAAATTGGTGCTCAGTTCGAATTTCTGCAGCAGCTGTTCTTATACAAGAAGAAACACTAGCCTCCGGATCCGCATCCACCCGTACAGGGAGAATATTAATACAGAGTCCTGCTATTTTATCCATGCCTTCTACCTCTGGCGGTCGTACTGTTGACACAGCTCCAAAGACAGCTTCTTCTGTTCCTGTACTCTTGGCAATCAGCAATCCCCAAATAGTCTGCATCACAATATTTAGGGTAGTCCCAAAACTCTTGGCTAATTCCCGAGTGCGGCCTGACAATTCCGGAGAACAGCGAAACTCCTGCTGCCTTGGTGCATACTCAGTATCCCCATGATAAAATCCCGGTATTTCAGATGCTTCTCCTATTCCCTTTAAATATTCTCTCCAGTATTTTTCACTGTTTTTATACCTTTGCTTTGAAAACCATTTTTCATAAACAAGCAATGACGGACTAGGCTCATACCCTTTATGACTTCCCACTATCCGGTTTAAAAGTTCATCCACTATCTTGAACATACTCCATCCATCAAGAATAATGTGATGAAAACAGATTAATAACCCATAGCAGCCTTCTCTTCGTTTCTGTATCCGCACTCGGAACAAGGGCCCCCTGGCAAGCAAAAAAGGGGCTTTTCTCTCATTTTCCAAAATCTGCTTCCATAGCTCTTCTTCAGAGGCAGATTCAGAGTGATCATATTCCTTTACATCCGGATCCACTCTGCGCAAAACTACCCTCAGCGGCTCAGTCAGATGATCAGAGAGAAAAATACTCCGCAAGGCTTCATGTGTACGGTGAAGCTGTACCACAGCGTCTGTTACTTCAAACACATCAATTTCACCTTCCAGTATTACCTCCATAAGCTCAAAATACGCTTTTGAATCAGGGTGTTTTACAGCCTGTACAAGCAGCCCCTGTTCCAGCGGAGTCAATTTCCCAAGCCGTTCAATTGAAGAAATCTCAACCTGCTCCTTTATGGCATTCCAATCTTCTCTGTGTAATCCAGGCAAGAACAGGTCCCCTGGAGTTGTCACCCTTTCCTGTTTTGTCTGCAAAAAACGCAGCACAGTTCTCAGTTCATTCTTAAAAGCAATTGGAAATACTGCCGGATCATTCACAGGAACTCCTTCAGCATGTATTTCAAAAAGCGTGTGCAGTTTACCTTCATGGATCCACGCATTTATAGAGAAAGGATAGGGTTGACGGTTTTGGCATGCAGAGGTTAGCCGCAATTCTTGCAGATCCAGCATTCTGTTGTCATTACCGGAAGCATCGATTTCTCCGAGAAAGTTAAAACTTATTTCAGGCATAATACTGGGAACTTCATTATTCTTAGACAGATACACAAAAGGCGCATACCAAAACCCTTTATCCGGCACCATGAGAAGCCGTTCTTTCACAGAAATCATATTTTCTTCAGGATTATGTAGGTACTGAAGAAGAAGAGGATAAAAACTGGTAAACCATCCAATGGTATCGCCGCAATCCAGGTCAAGGACATCCTCTCTACCGTGAGTTTCTTTCATAATGTAAATAGTATCGAGCTCCCCCCATTGATACAAAGCTCTAGATAAAAGAGTAAGCAGTACAGCTTCCATGGACATCCCATAGATCTGCTGGGCCTTCTGGGCTAATGAAGCTGTCTCATCAAAACTAATTTCTATTTCCTCAGAAAATACGGTACAGGACTTTCCAAACACCTGTTTATCGAAAAAAACGCACTCACCCTTTTCCGATAATTGTTTGTTCCAATATTCAATCTGCCAATCCACAACCCCGCTTTCCAATGTTGTATACAGTTTTTCTGTCCACCCCTTAAATGAAACACTTGATCGCTTCAAGGATGTATTAGGAGCGGACAATCCTTTTTCTATCATAACTTTCAGGATATTCCAGGACACGCTGTCAACACAAAGATGGTGAATACAAAGTTTTAAAAATTGGACACCATCTTGGTAATAGAGTTTGTACCCCCCCACAGGACCTTGTGCAATATTAATCTTAGATGCCAGCTCATCCTCTTCCTGCCAAGGGACTATCATCTCAGTTCCTTCAGGCATTATCTGCTGATAAAGCACTTCTCCTGTTTCCGTATTAAGGGGATACAAAGTACGGAGCGCTTCTTGGGTATCCACTATCTCCTGTAACACCCTCTGCAAGTCTGTAGGATCTATTGGTTCAGCAAAGGAAAAGAGCGCTTCTTGTGCCCAGTAGTGCGGATTATTCAAGCGAAGGGAGGAAAACCATTTTTGAATAGAAGAAAGCCGGAATGTCCCTGTCTCCTGTACAGTAACCGCAACTTCTCCTTCCGCAAGTGAATTGATCTTACCCGATAGTTCTGTAAGCACTGGAGCAGCAAAAACATCGGATACTGTACACTTGTACCCAGACTCACGAAGAGCAGTACAGACCATAATGGCTTTAATTGAATCGCCGCCTATGTGAAAAAAATTATCATTTTTTTCAATAGAAGAAGCGCTTAGTACAGACTTCCATGCTGAAAATACTGCCTTTTCCTTTTTAGTAAGGGAAGAATAGCTGCTGGAACCAGAGATTTCATACTGACCCTGTCCATGCATACACTGTTTTGCCAAAGCCTTTCTATCTATTTTACCACTTTGGGTTCTTGGAAATTTTTCGGTATCATGAAAAAACCCGGGCACCATGTATCCTGGGAGTTTTTCACTCAAGAGCTTACGTATTCCTTCTATAGATATTTCCTTATTTTGTATAAAAACGGCATGAAGCGAAAAGGTGCCTGTAGTTTCTTTAACAGGCACGACAACAGCATGCTGAATTTCAGAGAAGCCATGTAATGCAGCCTCAATTTCGCCGACCTCCACTCTGTGGCCACGGATTTTTATCTGGTTATCAATTCGCTGTATAAAACGAATATCGCCCCCGGGAAGTCTGCGGACAAGGTCCCCTGAACAGTACATCCGCATTTCCGGGAAATACGGATCCTGCACAAAGCGATCTTGCGTAAGCTCCTCATTATTCACATACCCTAAACTTACCCCAAGCCCGCTAATACATAGCTCCCCTGACCAGGCCTCAGGTAATACTTTCCTGTATGTGTTCATGATATACACAATACTGCTTGGTTCAGGCTTTCCAATATTTACAATATTTGCTTTAAGATCATCCATTCCCAGCTGTTTCAAGGTCACATAAATAGTTGTTTCTGTAGGTCCATATTGGTTTAGTATCCGTATATGAGAATACTTTTTTTTCCATTCAATAAGTGCAGCAGGAGTAAGTGCTTCTCCGCCTAGGATTACACACCTAAGAGACCGGCACTTGGCTTCTCCTGAAAGTAAATCCTGATTTACAACTCCGTAAAAAGATGAAGGAACTTGTGTAAATACCGTAACCTTATAAGCTTCAAGCAGATCTAAACAAGCAATAGGATCGGTTGTTACCGCCTTGGGCACAATCACAAGCCGGCCGCCGTACAGCAGGGGCGCGAATATTTCCATAACAGAAGGATCAAATATGAATGAATGAAACATAGTCCAAACATCATTGCAGCTAATTCCGAGGGGATTATCAAAATGCAGTAAAAGGCGCACAATGTTCTGATGAGAAACAAGCACTCCCTTAGGTTTGCCGGTAGTTCCGGAGGTATAGATGATATATGCTCCGTTTTCAGGAGATAGCTGACTAGGCTCTGTACGGGCAGGCTGCTGAGATAAATGATACATATCTTCAATATCCACGGACATAGTATTTCCGAAGCCCTGACTTTTTTTGGATTTAATAAGGATTACTGCGTTACTATCCGAAAGCATGTATTCAGCTCTGCGGCAGGGTGTTTCCGGATCAATTGGAAGATACACAGCACCTGCTTTTAGAACTCCAATAATGGCGAGGATCATTGGAATGCCGCGGTCTAAAGATATCGCAATAGTATCCCCCATAGCTGCCCCTTTTTTGTTCAAATACAAGGCAATGGCACTGCTTTTCCTATCAAGCTCTTCATATGTTATGCTTTCATGCTCATACAGCACTGCTGTTTTCTGGGGATACATTTTTGCAACGGCTTCAAAGGCAGAGACAATTGTTGCATTCAGAGGGTATCCGCTGTTGAAATCTGTTTTTTTCTTATAAGCAGCCAATTCTGTACTGCTAAGCAGTTCTAAAGAGGAAACCGGGGAATTGTATGCTTTCAAACCGCTCTTGAATAAGTTCATCATAACCTTAGGAATTGCCGCTATTTCCTGTTCAGAAAAAACCTCAGTCTGATAATCAATTTCAAACAGGATCCTCCCTGAGCCGTCCCTTTGGTTTACATGAATAACCAAAGGGGATTGCTCATATCCGTAGAACTGCCACTGATTGTTTATGTCACATTGGTTTTCCTCATATGAAAACACAATCTGCAGTAAATCAGAGTGTATTTCCTTCTTTTTCCTTAATTCCTCTAGTAGTGAGTCATAGGGATATTTCTGGTTCCGCAGCAGTGAAGTTATGTCAGCTGCTGTCTGTTTAACAATCTCGCTAAAACTATTATTTGGGTCTATACAAATATTATATGCCATAGTATTTACAAACATACCCGCTGCAGCTTTAGCAGAACGGCTTGTTCTCCCGTGGGTTGTTGTACCAACAATAAAGCGTTCCTTGTTTTGCCAATGCAGAATTAACACTTTCAACAGGGAAAAGAAAACAGAATAAAGCGAACAGGAGTTCTCTGCACAATAGCGCTCAAGTAATTGTTTCTCTTCATAAGACAGAGCAGTTTCATAGCGGTCTGCTTTTGGAGAAGTATATTCAGGGAAATCGAAAGGCTCAGGTAGATCATTAAGATGGTCCAGCCAATACTGTTTATTTTTTTCTGCCCGTTCTGTAGTTAAATACCTTTGTTCTTCCTCAATGAAAGAAGCATAATAGGTATTCCTTTTTCTATCAGGAAAATTGCCCGACTCTATCAATGAACAATAGTGCACATAAATTTCCTCTGCGAGCAGCTGAAAAGTCCAGCCGTCAGAGACAAGGTGATGCATTCTCAACAGGAAGCCTGATGAACCGTCCGCGTACTCAGCAGGAAAGACTGAGATGTAATTTGAAAGATCACAGTTATCGCCTGATGTACTAATTTTATGTATCCATTCTTTCTCTTCAGACAGAGAGTTCAGGATTATAGGCTCCCTGATATCATGCTTCTTGTAATCAGTAAAACTCTGTCTGAGACCGCTTTTATCTATAACAAACTCTACATTTAATGCCGAATGCAGCCTCAGAGTATTTTCTATTGCTTTTATGAGAAGCGGAAATTGTATTTCACAGGGAAAAGCTATTCTATAGGTTAATATGCAAAGCGCAGTATTAGGGTACTTCTGAGCAGAATACCAAATCCTTTTTTGTGCATGAGACAAGTCTGTTAATAAACCATAATTACCTATCATATTTACTTTCCTTATTTAGAAAATAGATTTTTTTTACTTTTTTATATTTTTCCAAGCATCTCAGACTACGATTATTGAAGAAAGAACGTTGACATAATAAAGTCATCAACTTAAACTGTCAATAAAAGATAAATAAAGGAGAAAACATGAATAAATCTATTCTCTCAATTCTTATCGTATTTATCGTTTTATCCATTGGAGCTTGTAACAGAACAAGCAATATTGAAGTTCAGGAGGTAGCTTCCCAAGAACAGGATGCTGATTCGGGAAGTGAAGCAGAAACAGAAATTGAAACTCCGGAAATTCGAATATCCCCGGAAGACGAGCTTACTATCTATGCCCGTTCCGAATATGAACCCTTTATATACCTAGATGAAAATGAAGAAATGACAGGATTTGTTATTGAAGTAGAAGAAGCAATTCTCGAAGAGATGGGCCAGAATTATCGCTTTATCCCGTATACAGATAATCAACAAGCTTTGTTTGACGTAAAGGTCGGAACTGTACACGCCATATTAGCATGTACAAGAGATCCGATATTTGATGTGTATACGTTAAGTGATACATACTATTCCATCACAGCTCCCCTCTTTGTGCGCAATGAAACCGAGAATATCGGAGGGGATAATCTTGAGCAGGTAATTGAAAGCCTTTCAGGCAGGACTGTCGGAGTACAAAGCAGAGGTGCAGAGGTGAGTTTTTTCCGTAGTTATCCGGAAATAGAGGTGCGGGAATACCCTACAGGTACAGTTGCAATGGAAGCGCTAGTAAATGGAGAGGTGGACGCTAAAATGGAAGTGCTGGAAAACGGATTATTCCTTGCTGAACAAAACAACTGGGACATTAAGCCTGTGGGCGTCCCGATTATACAAATTGAAACAGCAACCGGGTTTTACGCAGGGCTTGATGACAGTACTGTTGAACGGTATAACCAGGCAATGCAGATAGTTGTTGAAAACGGGACCTTTGACGCGATATATTCCAGATGGTTCGAATAGCAAATGTATCCGCCCTGCCTGAAAGGAACAAACTAATTAAACAAAGCATCGATATGGTCAAAAGTCATAGGGTTTTAAGAGGTATATGTGAATATAAAAAGCAAGATTCGTCTCTTTATTATCAGCAGTCTAATTATCATCACTACAGTCGCCGGACTGCTCTATGCTATTGTTGGAGCAAGGAGAATATCAGCAGAATCGAAGGAAAATGTTAATCTTATAGTTAGTAACTATGCAGAGATATTCAATGTGAATATGCAGAACTACAAGCGGATCACTCAGGATTTTTCTGCCTCAGTTGTAGTTGGAACATACATTCCTGAAGTATTTGCAGAAGCCAGCCGATTGTATCCTGAGTTTGAGCATATCGTATATGCAAATCAGGAAGCCCGGATTCTCCATACCTATCCATATCGAGAAGATATCATTGGACGAAACATAAGTGATGAAGCATATTGGCAGCAAGCTATAGTATCGGGAGACACATACATATCAGAGATCAATACAGACTTTGGATACCCTGCAATCATTTTTGCTGCACCGGTGTTCTCTTATTTTCAAAATGAAAGCGAACCGAATTTTCATGGAACCGTACTGGTAACCCTACCCCTAGAATACTTTCAGCAGCGCATACAGGAGATTACTATTGGTGAAACAGGTTCTGCTTTTTTGATCAATAGAAACGGGGAATTCTTGGGGCATACCGACGGATCAGAATTACCCACAGGGAACCTATCACAATGGAGTGAATATTATGGTTTTTCAGAGATTGAAGAATATTTAGACGGCAGCTACACAGGATCCGGGAATATTTACACACCGGAACAGCTATATCTATCTTTTCATCCTATCCCGGAAACAGATTGGTTCCTTATCATCACTCAGCAGATGTCGGAACTACATAAAGACCTGTATAACACTATCCTTCTCCTTCTCATTATTTTTCTTATCAGCATAGGAATCGCTGCATTAGTTAGTAAGTATGCAGCAAAAAGCATTATTTCACCGCTTCAACAGAATCTTGATCTGCTAAAGAGCCTTGCCGAAGGAAAAACAGACTCGAGCAAAATACAATGGATGCAGCAAAATGATGAGTTTGGAGAGATTGCTGAACAATTTAATAAGGTCATATCAAACCTCAACACAATTGCTAAGCGTTTAGATATTGACCTGCAGCGGGAAAAGCAGGAAAAAATCAGAACAGTATCAGCTCTTCATGATACTCAAGCGCGTTTTAAGGCAATTTTCAACCAGACTTTTCAGTATATATGGCTCCTCTCCCCGGACGGCGCAATACTCGAGGCAAATTCAACCTTTTTGAATTCTGCCGGTTTGGAGAGAAGCGGAATATTACAGATTGACTTTTGCAAAGCCCAGTGGTGGATCAACGAAAAGACAAAGTCCATTGTAACAAAAAACTTTAACGAAGCAAGGAACGGAATCCTGGTGCGTTTTGAAACAGAGATTCATGTCTCAGACAGTATTCATTCCCTGGACTTCTCATTAAAACCTATTTTTTTAGAGAACGACCCCAGTGAAGTTACATTAATTATAGCTGAAGGCAGAGACATTACTCAAAGAAAACAGATGCAGGCAGAACTTGAAAAGCATAAAAATCAGTTAGAAGTGCTGGTCCAAGAACGGACACAGGAACTGGAAGCAGCACAAGCTGAGCTTATAAAAAAGGAAAAGTTCTCAGTACTGGGCCAGCTTACCGCGATAGTAAGCCATGAAATCCGCAACCCCCTAGGTACGATCCGCAGTTCCGCATATATTTTAGAAAAACGTTCTGCAAAAGAAGATGAAAAGATAAACCGCGCTATTACAAGAATACAGAGGAATGTAATTCGCTGCGACTCCATTATTGAAGAACTACTGGATTATACCAGAAACACGAAGGTGGAACTTGTTCAAAAGAATATTGATCAATGGATTCAAGACTTTATTGAAACCTATGAAAAAGCTGAGGGAATTCCGATCACCCTAGATCTCCACTCAGAAATGGATATCAACTTTGATCCTGAACAGATTCGAAGAGTTTTTATTAATTTAATTGACAATGCTGTACATGCAATTCAAGATATACCTGCAGAGAACGTGGATTCAAATTATATAAATATTAGTACAGAGAATAACGGAGATTCTATAAGAATACTAATATCTGACACAGGGTCGGGGATATCCAAGGAAAATAAAGAGAAGATTTTTGAACCGCTTTTCAGCACAAAGGGATTCGGAGTCGGACTTGGACTCCCGATTGTAAAACACATAATCGACCTGCATGCAGGAAAAATAGAACTGTATTCTGAAACAGAAAAGGGCACAACGTTTGTCATCACACTTCCAAAGGAAGGACCTGAGATATGAATAAAGTAAAGGCAGATAGTAGCAAGGCTGTAAAACAAATATTAATAATAGATGATGACACTGACTTCGCGGAAAGCATAAGCGATATTCTTGAGATGTATGAATATTCGCCTAGAATTGCCACAAATCTTGAAAATGCAGATACTTTGTTTCATGAATGTATCCCGGATGTCGTATTATTGGATATTCATATCGGAAATAAAAATGGTATTTCATTTATAGAGAAAAACATACACCAGTACCCTGACACCCTTTTTTTAGTAGTAACCGCTTTCGCTGGTGTGGAGTCAGCACTTGATGCATTGAAATCCGGTGCATACGATTATTTAAGAAAACCAATAAGCACTGATGATCTCCTCGCATCTCTTGACAGGTGTTTTGAAAAACTTCTCCTGGAAAAGAAAAACAGACAATCTGAACAAGCATTAATAAGACAGAATGAGCGGTTAGAAGAGGTTAACCGCAGGTTGAGAAATATTGTGGAATCTGCATCAATTATAAATTCTGAGAATTCAATTAAAGAATCTATACATGCAATTCTTTCGGAATTCCATGCAAACTTTACCATAGATCGAAGCGCTATACTTTTCAACCAGCAAAAAGGATACACCATTTATACATATTCAGGTTCTGATTATAATTGGGTAGACTTGGATAATCTTGATCAGTTTCCAATTCTTAATCATGCTATTAGGGAAGATTACCGTATATTATCTGAATCAGAAAGACTATCATATGAGCCGTTTCATGATTTTTCAGGTCCGGTTTTGCTTCTTCCGTTAAAGGAAAAGGAAGAAACCCAGCTAGGAATGGTCCTTTTACATAGAGCCTCACAGAGATTTACCCAAATTGATATTGATATTGCCCGTGTTATGTGTTCACTTGCAGCAAGCGCGATACTTAATTCAAGGTCACAGGAAGAGTTAAATAGAAAAGAAACAGTAATTCAGCAAAGCAAAAAAATGGAGGCAATGGGCAGGTTATCCAGCGGAATTGCCCACGATTTCAACAATATTCTAACTGGAATATTAGGATGCACTGAACTTCTCATAATGAATGCGAAGGAAGCGGACAAACAGTATCTGCATGAAATCTCATGCGCAGTTTCACACGGCTCAGCCCTTACAAAACAGCTTCTTACATTCAGCAGACAGAAGGATACAGAGCCCGAGATAATAAATGTAAACACTATTATATCTGCAATGGAAAATATTCTCACAATGCTCTTTGGAGATGAGGTAAATCTACATCTTGACCTCTGTTCTTCCGGCACAGAGGTAGAAATTGAGACAAACCAGCTTAAACGGGTAATTCTCAATATCGCGATTAACGCAAAAGATGCAATGGCAGGACACGGAGAGTTTTATCTGACCACTCGGTTAAAGCAGATATCTTCTGAAAACTCAAATGAATTTCCAGACCTTCAAACAGGCAAGTATGTTCAGATACTTTTTCGAGATTCAGGGCCTGGGATAGATAAATCGGTACTACCGGAAATATTCGAGCCCTTCTTTACTACAAAGGAAAATGAACGCGGAACCGGATTAGGATTATCTACAGTGTTTGGGATTATAAAACGCAGCGGAGGCACAATAACTGCGGAAAATGCTCCGGATTTGGGCGCACAGTTTTCAATCTTAATTCCAAAAGCACTTAAAGCTCCGAACAACCTTGCTATTTCTGAAATAAAAGAAAAACCCGATTATACTGGTGTACATGCACTGGTAGTTGAAGATGATCCGGCAATTCGTAATATCATCATCAAAATAACAAATCTACACGGCATAACAACCCAGGCAGCACAAAACGGGATAGAAGCCCGGGATATTATTCTCGCTAACCCTAAGTCCTTTGATATTATTATTACAGATGTAAGAATGCCAAAAATAAATGGATATGAATTAGCTGAATCTGTATTCCGTATAAACACAGAGATAAAAATATTATTTATCTCAGGAAATTCTTTTTATCATCCTCCAGCGTTAGTCTCTGAAAACAAAAACAACACAGCTCTGCTGCAAAAACCCTTTACCCAAGATGAATTGTTCATGAAAATATCTGACTTACTCTCCTAACCTATACGCTTCTATTCTTACTAATGCAAGCTGCAAAATACGTGCATCAACTACTAGGAATAAGCATCTATCATAGAAATAAGATGAAAATAGTAGCAGTAATATTTCTCGGAACCAGCTTGTTCAGTTTTTGCCCATTATATAAAATTCTTGGTGTAAATACAGTAAAGCGGGAAGAGTAATACTACCTACTGATTGAAAAGAAGGTTTATAGCACCGATGGGACTGGCTGTCAATTTGGCAACAGTCGGGCATTTTGCCATAAACAGGTAGAAAACAGGTTTTTCCGGGTCTGTGAAGGACTCGAAATTCCCCTGGCCCTTACTAATTACCATGTCTGATTGGTTGTAAATATATAGAAACTCTTCAGAGCATTTTTCCAGTACAGTGCCTGGAAGGGTAGAACCTGAGGATATTACCGGGGCAGTTATGTCTATTCCCGAAGCAACAGCGTCTTCTTTTACTGCATCATTTATTATTGGTGTTTCTTTTACTGTGTAATAGAGTCTTTTTTTTGGGTACTCCCTCAGAATTTCCTCGATAAGGATCCTGTCAAATACTGTTTCTCCTGCATTATCTCCAAGATAGATTATCTGTTTAGACTTCTCAAGATGTTCTTGAAATGATTCATAGGCGAAATAGGAAGAGTCAGCGTTTTTCACCATCGCCTCTTCTTTTCTGAGCATTTTCCCGATTTCAGATTCAACATCCACAGAGTTCTTTGCACCGAAATCAATCACATTTCCGGCAATTGCCAGTTCAACAGCTGTAAGGAGAGGCTCATCGGATTGTTTTATTTTATCCTTGCACCCTGAATACGCTGTCAGCGCCATAGTTATGCTATGTTGTTTAATCTCCCTGTATACATCTTCCTCTCCGGATTCCTGTTTAATTATTTTATGAATCTTTTCCGCAAGCTCAGGTGGGCTGAGATCCAGCGATTGACATGCAATCACCTTACCCACCTGGTCAATAACAGTTTTTGTCCGGGAATCGGTCAACCCTGCTATTCTGGAAGCATCTATAGTCTGTCTATATAAGCATGGGATGCAGTCAATGTATGTATTCATAAGTCCTCTTTGAAAAAGCCGGGGCCAAAAGGTCCCGGTTTAGTGTGCTTGTTTGATTATGTTTCATCAAAATATACGTTTCTATTTTTCTCTGCAATAGGGCCAGGCAAGAACACCGCCTTCCATCACCTTCACATTAGTATATCCTTCACCTTGAAGAAGCCTTGATGCCTCGTATCCACGGAGGGAAATCTTACAATAGGTAATAATCTCAGCATTTTTGTCTGCAGGCAGTTCCTCTAACCGGTCCCTAAGTTTTCCAAGGGGGATAAGCCTTTCACCTATTCCTAGACGCATCTGTTCAAACTCATCTGGTCCGCGCACATCGAGGATAAAAGCATCAGTACCTGTGTCTGCCATCTTTTTTACCTCTTTAGCGGAAATGCCAGTAAAGAGGCCGCGCATTTTATTCTGTAATACATGAGCAGTACCGATAAAATTATCGATCGCAAGCTGGAATGGAGGAGCATAAGGTAGATCAAGGTTCACTAATGTCTCAATACCAATACCCCCTTGAAGAGCAGTTGCAGCCTGGGCAACCTGCTTACTTACGTCTCCCAAGCCAATGCATTGGAATCCAAGTAATTTTCCACTCTTCCTGTCCGCTACCATAGAGGAGATCAAGGGCTTACCCTGCATGAATCCAGGTTTGTCAGGTCCGGCAGTTACAATTGAGACAGGATCAAACCCCTCTGCTTTTGCGTTCTTTGCTGTCAATCCTGTTGAACCGACTGTATAATCAAAGACTTTGCAGATTCCTGTTTGTACTGTTCCAGTATACCTTACCTTTGGAGTATCTAATACTGCGTTCTCTCCAGCAACCCTTCCCTGAAGATTCGCTAGGTCTCCATATGGAGCTAGTACAGTTTTTCCTGTCTGTACCTGTTTAACTTCAATACAATCTCCTACAGCATAGATATCCTTCTTGCTTGTCTGGAGATATTCATCTACCAGTATACCCTTTAAGTTCCCAATCTGTATTCCAGCATTCTTCGCAAGCTCAACATTCGGAGAAACACCAATTGCAATGACCGCCAGCTCGGCTGGGATCTCGGTTCCATTGGCAAGCTTGATCGCGGAAAGCCTTCCGCTTTCACCCAAGAACTCTTTGAGTCCATTGTTTGTAACAATATGGGCTCCCTTCGCCTTCATATGGTTTTCAACCAGCATCGCAAGCTGGGGTTCCATAAAAGAAAGAATGTGAGGCAGCATTTCAACAACAATCACCTCTATGCCAGCAAGATGAAGCGCCTCTGCTGTTTCAACACCAATCAATCCTCCACCAATAACTACAGCCCTTTTGACCTTTCCTTCATCCCGCACCTTTCGCAGGTAATCAGCATCTTGGAGAGACTGTAATGTAGTAATGCCTTCTAGGTCGATTCCAGGTAAAGGTGGTATTTTAGGGTTTGCACCCGTTGCTATAATCAATTTGTCATACTGAATTGACTCCTCTTTCTTGTCCGGAATAGAACACACTGTTACGGTTTTTTCATCTACATTTATCCCAATTGCCTCAGTTTCTGTTTTTGCTGTAATATTCTTGGCATTCATGAAAAACTTCGGGTCACGCACCACTCCAGTGGGTGTGCTGATGAGTTTATTTCTGTCATCAAAAAAACCACCCACATAATATGGATAACCGCAGGATGCCATAGACAGATACTTTTCTTTTTGTATAATAGTAATGTTAGCATTTGGATCCATTCTGCGGGCCCTGGCTGCCGCTTTCGGGCCTGCGGCGGATCCTCCTATTATAACAATTCGTTTTGCCATTTTTCCTCCTTATTCATTTAGTATTTCTAATATTGAAAAAAGCTCTTTCCGTAACCGGTAAAAGCGTTCTTCCGTTAAGGACGATTTGTTCAGTCTATTCAGGGGCATGTTCACAGCACGCTGTTTTAAATCCATACCTTTTTTAGTAATTGATATATGAACCACCCTCTCATCATTATTGCTTCGTCTTCGTTGAAGGAGTTCGTTTTTCTGCATCCGCTTTAATAAGGGTGTGATTGTACCAGTATCCAAATACAGCCTTTTAGCAATCTTCCCAACTGTTGTCTCTTCCTCTTCCCATAGAACCAAGAGCACTAAATACTGGGGATATGTAACTCCAAGATCATCAAGATAGGGTTTCATGGCTTTTAGTACTGCCCTGGAAGCTGCGTACAAGGCAAAACAGCATTGATTATCTAAGCTGATTTTTTCAAGCTTTTTATCTTTCACTATAATATTGTCTCCTATTATATTGCGTACAATATTTATGGTAAAATAAGAAACACAAAAACACAAGAGAAATTTCTATCAATTTTCACTCTTGTTTTTCAAAATACTTTCCTTGGTATGTATTTTGTGCTTCCAATGCTGCATCAAGCATCTGATAAAAACGGTTCTTATCCGGGAAATTCCTTGGTGCAGCAAGAAGCCGGTCAGGGGTATCGCAGGTTACACGCAGAATTACAGTTTCCGGAGGTAATAGCTCTAATGCTTTAATTACCAGGTCCAAGTGCTCCTCCGGCTGCAGCGGTTGTATTTCACCTCTCTCATACATCTTGAAAATTGGTGTATTATATGGAATATGCAGATTATGGATTTTTACTCCATCCGGCGCAAGGCTGCTGACAAAGCGCACAGTCTCCAGGATTTGCTTTTCCCCTTCTCCGGGAAGCCCGAAAATAAGGTGAACTGCAACATTGATTCCCCGTTTTGTAAGCATACGGTAGGCTTTTATGAAATCCTCCAAGGAATGTCCTCTGTTGATTGTGCGTAACGTAGAATTATGCATACTCTGCAGTCCCAGCTCTACCCAAACAGAATAATCCTTTCTCCGGTACGAAGCAAGCAGATCTGCCTTTTCCTCGTCAACACAGTCAGGACGCGTTGACACCACTAAGCCGGTAAAATCTGCTGCGCAGAGTGCTGCATCGTAAACCCGTTTCAACTCATCTACCTGCGCATATGTGCTGGAAAATGCCTGGAAATACAGAAGAAATTTTGTTGCAGAATACCGCTGTTTCATGAAAGCAATACTTTTTTCGATTTGCCGATGCAGGTCCTGGCATTCGAGAAGATACGGAGCTTTGGCACCGCGGGCTTCACAATAGATACAACCACCAGTTGTACGGTCCTTTCCGCGGTTTGGGCAAGAAAACCCGGCATCCACACCTATTCTATATACCTTTGTCCCATATTTGTTTTTCAGATACCGGCTGTAACGGTGAAATCGGCTGTCTCCAGGAAACTCCATTCCTCATTATGGACCAGGTGTAACCGGATTGACAACCCGGCAAATGCACACTAATATGCCAAGCATGAGACGACTGCTTCCAATACTTTTTATCCTTATTTTATCAGGCTGCACGCTTTTTGAAGATAATATTGCGGTACTCTGGACTGACCAGCCTGAAATTGCAGCATACATAGAAATATTCAATTCTATTCAAAACGAGTATAGAATTGAGCTTATGTATAAGGAATCTCCTGCCAGTGCACTTTTGGAAGGAGATGAAGAAGCCCCGGATATTGTTATTTCAAGATGGCTTGCAAATTCTCAGCTGCTGCCGGAATTTTTACCACTGAATAATTTATTTGAATCTGAGGATGCGCAGTTAGAAGAAAATGACTTTTACAGAAATCTGCTTTCCCCATGTAGATACAATGAGCAATTACATCTCCTTCCGGTTTCCTTTAATATGCCCCTAATTATTGAGCGTTCAGAATACAGTGACAGTTCTAGTTTTTTCTATACTTTAGAAGAACTCCAAAGCAATGGACAGGAATTCAACAGAATAGCCGACGGCAGGTACCATAATCTCGGTTTTTCACCCCGCTGGGACAGTGAGTTTATCTATTTTACAGCCCGTTTGTTTGGAACAAATTTCCGGGCAAGGAGCAGAGGTGTTAACTGGAACCAGGAAAACCTAATAAACTCATTGGACCAGTGCAGATCCTGGATAGAATCAGCTAACAGCGGTACAGAAATGGATATTGCTTTTGAAAGCAGATACTTATACGACCCCATCTACAAGCTGGTAAACACTGGAAGAGTTAGGTTCGGGTTTTATAATCTCTATGATTACTATCTGCTTCCAGAGGTAAAACGGGACAATCTAAGTTTTCAGTGGATAAGCAGAAATGACCGAATCCCAGTATCTGACGAGGTCCAATATATTGGTATTCATAATTCTACCAACTCCCGCACCGCAGCTATGGCATTTGCTTCCTGGTTTTTTCAGCCGCAAAACCAAATTCTCTTTCTGCAGACCTTTCAACAGAAGCGCATGCGTGCTTTTGGTATATCAGGCGGCTTCTCCTCCCTTGTAGAAATAAATGAAAGAGAACTTCCTAATTTTTACCCTTCACTTGTCGGAAAAGTTCCGCCTGAGGAGTTCCTTCTCTTTCCTTCCCGGCTTCCTGTGAACTGGGCAGGTATCCGGGAGGAGGTTGTCTTTCCCTGGCTTGAGTCGAATCTCGATTCACAAGAGATTAATGCATCTGCTTTATCAAATAATATTGATGAATGGTTCAGACAGGAAAGCAACTAGCTTAAGGAACACATTTCCTGATCATTTTTAACAAGAATTTAATTATCACATCTTGATTTACCAAATCTGTTCTTTTACTGTTTATGTAAAGAGGTGAATCATGGGAAAATCTCAGTCAATCCAGAATAGGGCAAATGCTGTATATGTGGTAGGGATCGGTGCTTCCGCAGGAGGACTGGAGGCCTTACAGAGTTTTTTTAACAATGTTCCCTCAACGACAGGCATGGCTTTTGTTATTGTCCAGCATCTTTCCCCCAATTTTAAAAGTTTTATGAATGAACTGCTCGCAAAGCACACTACAATGCGAATTAAAACAGCAGAAGATGAAACCGAAATTGAACCGAATACTATCTATCTAAATAGAAGAGATAAAAATATAGTTTGTGAGCAGGGAAAACTCATTCTAAAAGACAGAGATCCGGAAAAGATATTGAATTTACCGATTGATATGTTCTTTCATTCACTTGGTGAAGAATTCGCAGAAAAGGCAATAGCTGTTATACTCTCCGGTACCGGCTCAGACGGTTCCAGAGGAATCCGGACCATAAAAGAAGCAGGCGGAACCATAATGGTACAGGAGCCTACAACAGCACAATTCGACGGAATGCCAAACTCTGCAATTCGCACAAACCTCGCGGAATTCATACAAAGCCCTACTGAACTAGCAAAAATTCTAACTGACCTGCCCAAACGAAGCAATGCCCATGAGCGGCTTATTCAGGAAGGCAGTAACCAACTCTTTCACAAAATAATCGAAGAAATATCAGTATATTCAGGCAACAATTTCCATGAATACAAGAACAGTACAATAGCTAGAAGGCTTCAAAAAAGGATGGACATACGGGGCATCGACACTTTGGAAGATTACCTGGCTTTTATGAAGGACAATGATAAAGAAAAGGAACTGGTAAGCAAGGAATTTCTTATTGGGGTTACCAACTTTTTTCGGAATCCCGAGGCGTTTCATACTCTTACCTCTAAAGTATTTCCCCGTTTGTTTAAGAAGGATGATCAGACAAAAGTATACAGGATATGGATTTCCGGGTGTTCAAGCGGAGAGGAAGCCTATTCAATTGCTATTTTAATTGATGAATATTTGAAGAATACTAAATCCAGAGCAGATTTCAAAATCTTTGCCACAGACATAGATAAGGAAGCAATCTATAAGGCTTCGGGGGGACATTATCCGATTAACATTTTAACAGATGTCAATTCTGAACGTATCCAAAATTACTTTTTAAAAACCGGAGAACAATATAGAATAACAAAGCGAATCCGGGAAAAGATTGTATTCTCATACCATAATGTGCTTCAGGATCCTCCATTTATTCGAATGGACATGATTACCTGCAGAAACCTGCTTATTTACATGCAACCCAATGCTCAGGAACAGATTCTACATAAGTTTCAATTCGCTTTAAATCCAGGGGGATTCCTCTTTTTAGGGAACTCAGAAAATATAGGTAAACTAAAAGGATCTTTTGAAGAGATCGATTCAAAATGGAAGATTTACCGTAATTCTGAAACGAGCGAGAAAGTTCCGAATTATGCAAATGCAGGATTTACTCCTGCAAGATATCAGAATAATTCCTACAAAAAAACCGAGTTTCCCTCAAAACCGTACCAAAAGCCCAAGAAGGGACAGCTTGATTATAATCAGCTCCTTGTAGACCGTTACGCTCCACCCTGTTTGATCGTTGACTCTGACTTGTCCCTAAAATATATGCGCGGAAACATGGGAAAGTTCCTTCACATTCGGGAAGGTGCGTTTTCCGACTCCCTCCCTGATATGATAAATGATAACCTTACTGCTATTATCCGTGACAGTATTAAACGGCTGCAAAGGAAAGATACTGATTCTGTACAGATAAACGATATTCCGGTTGAAAAGGACGACGGGAAGGTCTCTATAACCATCAAAATTCAGGAAGCAAGTCTTACACATGATGCAGGATTCATTATCTCAATCATTGGAGAGGAGGAACTCCCACAAGACCAGACAGTAATAGAACAGCTTGACCTTGATGACCTTACGAAGAAGCGGTTTACTGAGATGGAAGACACAATTGCAACTCTCAAAGAAGAGAAGCAGAATATTGTCGAGGAGTTGGAAACAAGCAATGAAGAGCTTCAGTCCTCCAATGAGGAGCTCTTAGCTTCAAATGAAGAACTTCAAAGTACAAATGAAGAACTTCAGTCAGTTAATGAGGAGCTATATACAGTAAATACTGAGCTGCAGATCCGAAACAAAGAACTTTCTGAAGTAAACGCTGACATGGACAACCTATTAGCAAGCACTCAAATTGCAACCCTGTTTCTCGACTTCAATTTAAAGATCCGGAAATTCACTCCAGACCTAAAACGCATTTTTCGGTTGGAAGACTCGGACATAGGGCGCCCGATCCATGACTTTGTTTCTAACTTTGTCGATGTTACAAGCAGCGACCTTATTGAACACGCTAAAACGGTCATGAAAACCAGGGATCCCCTTTTCCGGGAAGTTGAAAGTAAGGACGGAAGTTATTTCTTAAAGCGGATAACCCCTTTTCTTAAGGCTGACCAAAGCGTAGATGGATGTGTTATTACATTTATTGACATTACCCAGCTTCAGTCTGTAGAGCGGGAGGTAATTCATCAAAGCAAGAAAATAAAAGAGCAGAACAAAATACTCCAAAAAAAGAGCCAACAATTATATGATACTAACCATGCCTTAAAGCAGAGCGAAGAACGGTTCAGAGGCACCTTTGAACACGCAGCTATAGGGATTGCCCATGTTAGCACCAAAGGCGAGATAATTCTCACAAATGAACGGCTCTGCAGTATTCTCGGCAGACCGAAAGAAAAGCTTCAAAAACAATATGTTCAGGATGTTATAACCTCTAAAGAGGAACCAAATATATCCGAGCTGCTCAATACATACCTCGAAAAGCATGAAACAATATCAGGTAAAGAGATCTGTGTTTCCCACCAAAAAGACAATAGCCAATGGATTGAGCTTACCATCTCTCCTCTAGAAAATGAGAACGGAAACCTTTTGTACCATATTGCTGTAATTGATGATATAACAGTCAGGAAAAAAACTGAGCAGCAACTTTTCCGGGCACATGAAACCCTGGAGCTCGCTTTTGATGCAGGCAAAATTGCGTGGTGGGACTGGAACTATCAATCCGGAGTTCTTGAATATGACAGCCGTAAAGCAACAATGCTTAACTATTCAAAAGAAGAGCTTGAGAACACCATGGAATGCTTCCGTTCCCGTGTTCACCCTGAGGACTTAGACAGTGTTGAGACATCTTTATCAGATTATATAAACGGAAAACTGCCTGCATACACTACCGAGTACAGGATAAAGAAAAAGAACGGAGAGTATCTTACTGTTTATGAACGTGCTGAAATTGTTAAAAGAGACAGCAGAGGTCAGCCAAAGCGCATAATCGGAGTCACCTTTGATATTTCAGAGAAGAAGCTGGTAGAACAGGCATTGGCATCCAGTGAAGACCAGTTCACCTTTCTGTTTGCCACAATGGCACAGGGGGTTGTGTATCACAATAAAGATGGAAGCATTATATCTGCGAATGCGGCTGCAGAGCAGATACTCGGACTATCAAGGGACCAGATACTAGGCAAGAAATCGATTGACCCCAACTGGCACTGTGTACATGAAGACGGCAGCACATTTCCCGGAGAAGAGCACCCCGCAATGGAGAGCTTACGTACAGGCAAACCGGTAAAGGACGTTACAATGGGAGTTTTTAATCCCAGGGACGGGGGCTATAAATGGATAAAAGTAAATACTAAACCAATCTATCGAAATAATGATGAAGAGCCGGATATGGTGTATGCAAGTTTTGAAGATATTTCAGGATTAAAGGAAAAGGAATTCGAGCTTGAAAAAGCGGTCCGGGAAAAGGAAGTACTCCTTAGGGAGATACACCATAGAGTAAAAAACAACCTGCAAAAAATCATCAGCCTTCTGAACTTGCAGACATCTAAGATTGATGACCCTTACCTCAGCAGCGCTTTCGAGGAATCAAAAAACAGGATTTACACAATGGCGCTCATTCATCAAAAACTGTATTTCTCAGAGGATTTGGCTTCTGTTAAGTTTTCCGAGTATGTTAAAAGCCTTGTACTTGATCTTTTAGGCATGTATTCAGTGAACGATTCTATAGAAGCGGATATACAGATAGAAGAAGCACAGGGTATTGATATAGATACCATTATCGCAAACGGACTAATAATAAACGAGCTTGTTTCTAACGCTGTTAAATACGCCTTTCCCAGGAACAAACAGAACTGCAGGATAAGTATCTCCGGGGAGATCCTGAACCATCAGAAATACCAGGTAACCTTTCAGGACAATGGCAGAGGCTTTCCGGAAAACTTCGAGGAAAACAATCAATTAAGCCTTGGTATGCGGCTTATTAATGCGCTATGCACCCAGCTCCGCGGTTCTATTTCCTTTAAGAACAGGAAGGGAGCAATGGTACTATTCACCTTCCCCATAAATGTTAATGAACAGGCCTATTTAAAACCGAAAAGAGAATAGCGTAGTTATTCCTGGGAAGCCCGAAGCAGATAATCAATACTCGGTGTTTTTACCCCATAAACAACCGCAACTCCGATTTGTTTTGAATTTTTTTTCTTGTTAAACAGATATAAGATATATTACGATAATTAATATACACGCACCCCCAGAGGTAAAATTACAGTATGAGAAAAAATATAACATTTCGTTTAATCACAATATTTCCACTGCTTGCTTTTATTCTGCTCTATGCAGCGGGACTACAGTTTTACCTTCCAGGAATACACACATCTAACATCCATATTGCTTTGGGAATTGCAGGCTTGGCAGGCCTTGGTTTAATTATTTTGTACGGGACAAGCACAATTCGCTTAATAAAAAGGTTCTGCAATATTCACCGGGACACTGATGACTTCCTCCATTGCCTTGAAAAGCTCGGAGCAATGCCGCTTAAGACATTCCTTTTTTTTATTATTGTTGTACTACTAATGTCTGTGGCTGTTACCTCTGGGTCTATAATTTTTTTCTCTGTAAATGCCTTTCAGATAATCATGTTTTCTCTGAACTTGTTCAGCTATGCTATGCTCTTCGCAGCAGTTGTATATATGCTCCTGGATAAATGGCTCTTGGGGTATCTTTTAGAACAAAAAGTAGCAAGGTACCCGCATAACTTAAAAGAGGACAGACAATATAAAAAGATTATTATTATCCCGATTTTCATGAGCTTAATGACAATAACAACAACTATTTCTTTTATCTTCCTGGAGCTTTCATCAGCAGGCACCCAGGGATTTACCACCAGTGAAGCCCTAATCGGCTACCTCGCTCAGCGAGTCATCGTGCCTTGGGTACTCTATTTTTCTATTGTTTTTCTCCTGGTAATGATCTGGGCAAAGAACACAAAGCGGCTTTATAATTCAGTAATTGATAGGATGAACAAAATCCTTTCTTCTGAAAAGGATATGACAGGAGATGTTTATATCGGTTCTGTAGATGAAATAGCGTCCATTGCCGGTGACATCAATACTTTTTCGAGCATACTCAGATCAAGCTTAAAAAACATCCGCGACACTTTAAACGAACTGGATACCTTTATTACCCAGCTTTTTTCAAGCGTAGACAAAGCTTCATCAAAGGTAGCCCAAATAGGAGAAACCATTTCCAATACCACCAAAAAGGTGGATACTCAGAACCATACTGCAGATACCGCAGTGAATGCAGCTATTTCAATTATAAATAAAATGAAAGAAATGAACAGCATAGTGGATAATCAGAGTTCCAGTGTAACAGAATCGACTGATGCAATCGAAGAAATAATTGCAAATGTAGAGGAGACAGCAAAGGATACAGAAAACTTATCAGCCCAGGGTAAGTCCCTTACAGAAATGTCAAACAAGGGAGAGACAAGCATCCAGAATACAATTGCTGCTGTCGGCAGAATTTCAGAAATGTCCCACAGCCTTGTAGAAGTGAATAACCTTATTTCCGCAATTGCAAGCCAGACAAATATGCTTGCCATGAATGCAGCAATCGAGGCAGCCCACGCAGGGGAATACGGTAGAGGATTTGCTGTGGTGGCGGATGAAATTCGAAAGCTTGCTGAAACAACGTCCACCCAAATTAAAACCAGCAAGGACCAACTAAAAGAGATTGCGAGCGAAATTGAAGATGCACTTACTACTGCACAGCATTCAGGAACAGCGTTTACAAATATTCAGGAAACCATCCAGTCCATGGACACTGCTTCCAACAGTATCAGCGAAGCAATGAAGCACCAGGCACAGACCAATTCACAGATACAGAAAACGATTAATTCTACAAAAGAGCTTACTGAAAACCTAACAGATATTTCCCACGAACTGACAAAAGAAGGCAACTCCCTGCTTGAATCTATGCGCAACATGAGTACCCATTCAGGTGAAGCTCTCCAGGATGCTTCCAGTATGCAGGATACGAATACATCCCTACAAAGCAGCATGGAAGACCTAAATGACCTTTCCTTTCAGACAAAACAGCTGCATAGAAAGGTTATGGAATTGATAAACACATACAAAATTTAACCAAACCCGATTAATGCAGAAATTTCTTTACAATACTGAGATTGCGCTTTGAGTACGGCGGATACCGGAAAGGCAGGTCCAGCCAGCGCGCTTTCTTTACTATAGATTTCTTATTGCTAAAGGTATCGAAACTGTACCATCCATGGTATTTTCCCATACCTGAATTTCCGACCCCGCCAAAAGGCAGCTTTGGGTCTGCAAGATGAATAATAGTGTCGTTAACGCAGCCTCCGCCGAAACGTATGCTTTCAGTTACCTGTTTCTCTATCTTTTTTGAAGAGGTGAACAGATATAAGGCAAGCGGGCTGGGACGGGTGCTAACAAAGGATATTACTTCCTGAATATCTGTGAAGGTAAGCACAGGAAGTATTGGTCCAAATATTTCCTCGCACATGACTTGGTCTTCCCTGGGGTCCACTTCTTCCAATACAGTAGGCGCAATGTATCGCTGAGAATCATCCCATTCTCCGCCGAATACCGTCTTACCTTCAGACAGGAAATCCTTTAATGCCTTGTACTGTTTATCATTGATAATTCTTGAGTAATCATGACTGTTTTTTGGGTCAGGACCATAAAATTCGTGTACGGTATTTTTCATTGCAGCAAGAAGTGGGTCTTTAACAGATTCATGAACATATAAATAGTCAGGGGCCACACAGGTCTGACCTGCATTCATGAATTTACCCCAGGTAATACGTTTTGCAGCAAGCTCAATATCCGCTGTTTCGTCTACAATGCACGGACTTTTTCCGCCCAGCTCAAGGGTTACAGGTGTAAGGTGCTTGCTCGCAGCTTCCATAACGATTTTCCCAAGAAACGGGCTGCCGGTAAAGAAAATATAATCATGTTTCCGTGATAGTAATGCCTGGTTTACTTCCCTGCCCCCTGTAAATACAGCAATGAAGGATTCAGAGAAGTAGTCTTCCAGCATCTGCCGAATCACATCTGTAGTATTTTCAGAATAATGAGCAGGTTTTGCAATTATAGTGTTTCCCGCTGATAGCGCGCCGATAATCGGATCCATCATAAGTTGGAACGGATAGTTCCATGGAGCAATAATAAGGGCCCTGCCATAGGGTTCACAGAGGATGCGTCCTTTTGACGGGAAATGAGCCATCCCGATTGAAACCTTCTTCGGCTTCATCCATTTTTTTAGATGTTTTATATGATACCGGATCTCCTCTAATACAATACCGACTTCAGTTGAATAAGATTCAAACTCAGGCTTATAAAAGTCCGCGGCCAAGGCCTTTATAATCTTTCCCTCATATTCTTTAATTGCTTTATACAGGGTTTCCAACATGGCCTTACGGAAACCAAAGGAATGGGTCGAACCGTTCCGAAACACATGGTCCTGCTCAGCAATGACATGATCCAGGCGTTTTTCCAATTCACTTTTTTCAGACATAATAAACCTCGCATAATACTTTAGTGTATAGTATGCTAAATTCTCTGTCTAAACACAAACAGAAATACGTAAAAATCAGAAAAATGTATGGATTTGTTGTATAGCCTAAAAAGGCAGCTAATCTGTCTCTCCTGTTTCCACTTTTTCCAATACAGCAGCACCATAGGTAAATCCGCCTCCAAAGGCAGTCAGTCCACAATATCTGCCTTGTGGGGGAAGTATGTCCTTCAGGCACATGGGTATGGAACTGGAGGATGTATTTCCAAGGTTTGCAATATTGCTATACACCTTTTCCTTCGGTGCCTTCAGCTTCTGACGGACTGCGTTAATTATTCTCTGGTTTGCCTGGTGCGGCACCACAAGATCCAGCTGGTCAGGAGTAATCTCTGAGTTCTCGCATGCGGTTATAAGCATTTTCCGCATTGCAGCAACTGCTTCCAGAAACACCTTTGTTCCTTCCATTTTCACCGTATTCTCATTCAGCAAAGGAACAAACAGAGAGGATCCATCCTCTCCTTTTGCGGATGTAACAGGTCTATGTATCCACCACTTCCCCCGGGCTTGATGGTTTTTACCAAGCACAAGGGTTGCAGTTGCTGCGTCCCCGAAAATCGGGGCTGTTCCCGGATCAGATGCATCGAGCTTACAGGAAAGGGTCTCTGTTGTTACCAGGAGGACCTTAGCATCAGGATTGCTTCTACAGACATCGTATGCTGCCTGCAGCCCGTATATGTACCCTGAACATGCTGCATTAATGTCATAGGCCTGACATTCAAGATCACTGTCATTTGATACTGCATACTGTATTCTGCACGCCATGGAAGGGGTAATTGACTCAGGAGTTCCTGTTGCACAGATTATACAGTCAATCTCCTGTGGTCTTATTTGCTGCTGCGCAAGAAGCTCTTTTGAAACATCCACTGCAAGGGAAAGAGCGGACTCACCGTTTTCTACCCAATACCGAGTCTGGATTCCTGTGCGCTTGACAATGTCCTTTGGTTCCCATGCGCTGCAGAGAGCAGATATTTCCTGGTTCGTAACCAGACGGGAACCTGTTTTTCCGCATACCCCGGCGATTACTGCAACCCTGCTTCTATCTGCATCATCAACTGCGGTCACAGCATTGGATGAAGGTTTCTCCGGTTTTGTTATTGATATAACCGGTGTACCAGGATTTTCAGATGTTACCGGCTTTAGGGAAACCTCTCCTATTGTGCGCACTGATGCAATCGGTGTTCCCACATCCACTACATCTCCATCTGGATGGAATATTTCTTCAACAGTGCCGGAAACAGATGCCTGCAGCTCAATTGCAGCTTTGTCAGCTTCCAGGTCAGCAAGTACATCACCTTCGGAAATCTCATCCCCAGGTTTTACCTTCCACTCAATAATAATGATTGTCTCATCTGACGGGCTCGATCCGATTGCTTCAATTTTCTGTATGCCAGAGGATTCTTCATCTTGCTTCTCCCAAGTTACCGAACCTCCAAGCATACGGAGACTTTCCTCAAGTAAGCGTTTATACGAAGGGAGCACCTCAAGCTGGTTAGCAAAGTTACAGGGAACATAGGTATCGCCCCTGGCAACCCTGGATATTTTTGCATTAACCCCGGATTCAGCAACCAGTGCAGCCAGCTCAGAACCGACACCGCAGGATATATTGTCTTCATGGCTAATTATCAAGTGTCCGGTTTTTCTGCATGACTGGATTACTGTATCCGCATCCAATGGAGATAGGCTGCGCATATCTATAACTTCTGCTAATATACCGGCTTCCTGTAAAGCAGAGGCTGCTTTTTCACATAAGCCGACTGTATTTCCCCACCCCGCAAGGGTAATGTCATCACCTTGTGTAACAATACGGGCACTCCCGATAGGGACAATCTGTTTTTCTATGTCTTTGCTTGTGGCAGTACGTTTTTCATTCAATAGGTTCTTAGGATAAAAAAACAAGGTCGGCCGTTTTGACTTAAGAGCTGCATGTAATAGCCCTGCTGCATCTGCTGCTGTTGAAGGCATGAATACATCTACCCCCGGCGTGTGGACTGCAATCGATTCCAAGCTGCTGGCATGAAAGGGACCAAGGCCTGGTTTATATCCCCCTGAGGTTATCATCAGAATTGCAGGACATGTCCATCCTCCGTCAGTTCTCCAGTACATACTGCCCATTTCCGAGATAATCTGATTAAAGGCAATCGGCAGGAAATCCGCAAATTGGATAAACCCTATTGGCTGTCCCCCTGCAAGTGCCCTTCCAACAGTTACCCCTGCAATAGTTGCTTCAGAAAGCGGGGAATTCTCTACCCTGCCCGGATATTTAGAGGAAAGCCCCCGTGTAACACCAAAAACATCGCCTTTTGGATCAGCAATATCCTCTCCAAATAAACTAAGGGTTTTATTCTTCTCAAGCTCTGTATCAAGTACAGTACGTAAGGCCTCGATCATGGTAACAGACCGGTCCTTATCAGTACCCCGATATTCAATAGCCTTATCCTCTAAATCCGCAGGGAGCTCTGCTTTTGCAGTAAACACCGGGCTTGGTTCTTTTGACAGCTGGGAAATCTTTGCATCCTCTCTGAGGGTTTTCCGGAGTGAGTCTTCATCGTCTTGTATCTGTTTTTCATCTATACCATTATCAACCAGCCAGTTTCGCAGATTTGCTACAGGATCACCGGTTTGCTGCACTGCGGTTATTTCATCTGAACCACGGTAAACCGTATGGTCATCAGCATTCGTATGGCTTGTAAGCCTGTCTGTTTCCATTACAACTATTGCCGGCATCCTGTTAGTGCGCATCTTCTCAACAACATTCTGGAAAGGCGCTGATAGGCTCTCAGGTTTTCTGCCATTCACCCGGGTAATCGGGAGGCTGTAGAACTGATCGCTTGCGCCTGAGGGGCAGTGAAAAAAGGTATTGCACCCCGTACGTGTTGAAATAGCAAATCCATTATCTTCTATAAGAAAAAGTACAGGCAACTCAGCACGGACAGCATGGGCTATTGCTTCCAGGACTTCTCCCTCCTGGGTCATACCGTCTCCAAGGGAGCAAAGTACAATTGGTGCACCGGGGTTGTCTTTTATCTCAGCAGCAGCTCCAGCAGCCTGGAGAGCGCTGTTTCCAACAGGACCAACTAAGCTGAGAATGTTAAGCTCAGGGGCGCTCATATGAGCTGACATCTGACGCCCCCTAGAATGGGAAGCATCTTTGCAAAAAAGGCTGTGAAAGAACATCTTCGGAGTTATCCCCCTAGCAAGCATAAGGGCTTTATCTCTATAATGACAATGGAGGTAATCAGCAGGAGCAAGAAACTGATTCAATACAGCAGAACCTTCATGCCCTGCTCCGGAAACATGGAAAAAAGCTTCCCCACGTTTTGTATACTCAAGTTCAAGCTGGTCAATCACCTTTGCTGTAAACATATGCAAATAGCTTTTGTATAATTCTCCGGCATTCATAAAAACGCTCCTTTATTAACTATATCTTTTGGTAAAATGAGTCTAGATTCAAACACAGAGGCTTTCGCTTTTTTAAATTTCAACTCTTCTCTATTCATCTTTTAGCACATATTAGAGAAACAACAGGCTTAGGTCAAGTTTATTCATAAGCTTCAATAATAATTCCAGTGGTGTTTTCATTCTTGACTCTCGCGCATCTTTTTGACTATTGTATTATGAAATCTCATTATTTTCAGATTTTATTAGATTTATTAAATGGATGATGTACAATTTAAATAAATTAGAATGAACAGGCAGAAAAATGAAAAAAAGCATTGGATTTGTTCTTTGTATCATAGTATCAGTAATATCCTGTTATATTGACCCCCACCGCCGGTATTGGGTGTTAATAATTTTGAAGCTAGCGATGGTACATACACAGACCATATCGAGCTAGTATGGGAAGAAGACAAGACTTCAACCGTTGATCCATTTGAGTACCATATATATAGGGCTTCAGTAGGGATTGATTTTACAGAAGCCGAATTGATTGGTACAACCTCCGAAAATCTTTTCAGAGACAATGCAATAGAAATTGGAAGGGTGTATCAATACTACCTTCTTCCAGTAACCAAGGCATATCAAGGAATACCTGAAAAAGACCATGGTTATGCTGGTTCTGTTGACACTGGTATTCAAAATATCTCAACATCAATTGGGTCCATTGAAGGTGCAGTGGAAATTACTTGGGACCCTATCGCAGGGGCCCGAAGATATTATATCTCTCGAAGAGAAGATCCTCAACAGGACTGGAGGTTCATAAGCGAACAAACAATTTGTAAGTATTTTGATACCCAAACTGTAACAGGAAGGGTATATGAATACTGTATAGCCCCTGCATTTTCCGAAGGCCTTGGACAATTTAGCAGTCCCCAACAAGGGTACAATATGCTTGGAACAACAAGCGCTCCTTATATTGACGCAGCAGCTGGTGATGGTTTTTCATTATTAGTGGACAGTACAGGTAGTATATTTGCGACTGGAAATAATAACTTCTCCCAGACAGGTTTAACCGACAGTATTGGATATGATCAGTGGACTAACACAGGGTTAACAGGGATCTGTGACGTAGATGCTGGAAACCAGCACGCAATTGCCTTAGATTCCTCTGGAAATGTTTATATTACTGGAGGAAATTACTTCGGTCAGTTAGGTAATGGTTCATATCAGAACATCCAAGGCTGGACAGAAACAGCCCTCCCAGAAACAGTGACTGCTGTTTTCACGGATTTCTACAGAAGCTTTGCTGCAGACAGTGAAGGCAGACTCTGGGCTTGCGGAAACAATGACACCTATCAAATAAATAATTCAGAGGATGAACATATTCTTACCTGGACTGAGGTACTCACACTTTCACAAGGGGTTATTGAACAAGTAATTATAAACGAAGATCGTACTATTGCAGTTACATCAACTGGAGATGCATACAGCTCAGGGGTTGAAGGATGGGTGAACATCCCAATTTCTCAAACTGTTTCCCAAGCCGCAGAAGGTAATGGTATTGCTCTTTTTCTCCTCAGTTCAGGAGAAGTATGTTACGAAAATGGAGATCAGCTTACTATTCAAGGACTCACGCCCCCAGTTCAGAGCCTTTTTTCGCATAACAACAGGATTTTTATTCTTGACGCAAATAACACGTGTTTTGTGAGTGGAGAAAATATACACTACCAATCCGGCCATAATCTTTATGGTTTTGAGAATACGGGATGGCAGATAACTCTCTTACCGCAGGAGTGTGTAATCTATGCAAGCTCTGTTGGTGAATATCACACTCTTTTACTCTCACAAGAGCATGGTGTCTTTTATTTTGGCAGAGGAACAGAAGGAGAATTTGGAGAATGGACAGAAACAAACACAAAAGTACAACAAGGCATTCTTGGCAGGTAAAAAGCTGTATATATTTGTTTCTCGTAAGTGGCTTCTTACTGTTTTTTAACTCATGCTACATTGCATTCTTTTCACCACCAAATGGTGAAAATATAGAGTTTATTGAAACAATAGATTTATATGACTATCAGACAGATATCTCCTTTCCAATGGAGTATTCTCAAGGATATCTTACATTCAGGACTAGTTTAGATAATCTATTATTCGTAGATATCGAAAACTATTCAACTACCCAGCTCCACGAAGGAATTTCGAATTTCTATTCAGTCATAGTAGAGGATAATACCGCATATATTACAAGTGATCGAAGCCTCATCACATACCATATCAACAATGAAATAACGACTCTCAGGGAGTACTCAGAAAATATTTTTGATTCATGGATTAATAATACAGCGTTATTTGACGGATCAATAATCTGGGCAAACAAGGGGTCTGATATAAATGGAATTGGTTCATACTCAATACAAACAAGTACTTTTGAAATGCTTCCTGAATTCCTTCACCAGAATGTACAAGAAGTATATACGGATGATACCTATCTTTATGTGCTAACAACAGAGAATTATAACTGGGAGGTGGATGTATACCAAATCGATGATGTAACCCGTAAAATTGCAAGTATACAAGTTCCTAATGTCATAGAGACATACCGTCCTCTCCCCTACTTCCAAGAAATGAACGATGAGATTGTTCTTCAAACCTCTTACGGCTCAATTTACCATATAATTATTGATAATAATACTGTACACCTGAATGAAATAGATGATTCAGTCGCTACTATCGCAGCAATAGTAGAGGATACCATTGTTAGAATAGAAGACTACACAATTCGCTGTACAAACCTTGATGGAAGAACTGTGTGGCAGAGAAGCCTTTCAGATGAACTAAGGATGCTATATTATTGCGGTTCTTTTCAAAACCTGTTTTTATTTTCAGATGGTAAACATTTCAGGTGGTTGGATCAAGAAACAGGTGAAGAATTCGCAGGTCCTGTATTGCAATTTGCAACCTCCTATTCATTTATAGACACATTTCAAAATGGAAACCTTATATATATCATCTCTAGAAATAGAATTGATATCTATGAACTAACTCAGTAAAATACATGCTTTCTCAAATCTGTAGAAAACTGTTTTGCATTTTTGCTCAAAATAGTTTATAAACTCCAATATACACACTCCCAAATTTGATAGGAGCATCCATGAAACCCTATATTTTACTTTTTTTGTTTTTACCTGCAATGGTTTTTGCACAAATACAAGTAGAATCTCTACTTGATCAGCTCTCACTCAGTAACCTCCCGGAAAACAGTGAATCAGAATTTATTTCTTCTGTGTACCTTTCACCTGAGGCACGGCGTACAGTAAATACACAGCGGAGAGTAACCACAGATTCTAGGCAGTCAAGAATTGTAGTTTCTTCATCCTCCTTTAACAGCACCACTGTAGTGAATTCCAATTTTCGCTTGGTTAGCTATACACGGTATCATTATGCGCAGGAATTCCAGGAAGCATCTGAGTATAGAAGGCTGGAAGTGGAAAGGACCAGGATAAATAATTCTAGAAGCGAGTATGCTACCACTGAATACAGGACAAATGGAAGAGAACAGGAGAATACTCAAAGACAGCCAAATAACTTTTTTCATGCTGTAGAATTGGAACACCTTCTGCTTGCAATGGGCAGGGAGGGTATAACAGAAGCAGTGCTGCTAAAAGTGGGAGAAGGAGGCCCCTCCGGGGGAGCAAGAATTGAGTATATTCCGCAATGGACCTTTGATCAGGCGCCGGAAGAGTATGACTACCCGGAATTTTTTGAAGAGCTTGCAGGAAGGGAGCTCATCTGTTACAGAATGAGTTTCCGCGGACTAGCATCTTTAGTTATGGGAGATGCCTTTTATTTTATTTACGATCCGGATGACCTGTCCGATATGCTTGCCTACTGGGGAGGACCTCCTGAGAAGTCGGATTACCATTTACGGATCCAGGAATAATTATTTTTTGAATTACAGCTTGACAATATGAGAAGAGCCTCATAAGGTCAAAAGAATGGATGTAATTATACTAGGTGCAAGCGAAGTCGGTTTTCAGCTCGCAAAACAGCTCATTTATGAAAACAGAAAAGTAACATTAATTGAAAAACACCCCCAGCGGGCAAAACTCGCATCTTCGCAGCTGGACTGTATGGTTATTAATCAGAGCGGAAACAACCTTGCATTACTTATAAAAGCAGGCATAAAAGAAGCCCAGTATTTTATTGCAGTAACAGAGTCAGATGAAATAAACATGATCTCCTGCGGCTTGGCAGCAAGCGTGGAAAATAAGCCCATAACAATTGCGCGTGTCCGGAATATCGACTATTCCAACAGTGCAGTAATTGAAAACAAGCTTTTCGGAATTGACTATGTGTTTAATCCGGAGATTGAGGCAGCAAAAGTAATAACCAGATCCATTGAACAAGGTGCAATGAGTAATGTAATGCTCTTTGAAAATGAGAACCTTGAGATGCGGAGTATTGTAATTCGCGATGGTTCTCCTCTTGTCCATAAGAAGCTTGAGGAACTGAGAAAGGCAATAGATAAGGAATTCCTTATTCCTGTTATCCAACGAAATAATAATTATATTGTACCCTCAGGAGATACCACAATTGAATATTATGACCTCATATATCTTTTATCTGCAAAGAACGACTTTGAAGATATTCTCCGTTTTTTTGGAATGAAAAAGCGGGAAATACGCAACATCGCAATTGTAGGCGGAGGAAGGATCGGCAGATATATAATTGAGGCACTCGGTCAGGGGCAGCCCACAGGAAAAAATATCCTCGCACGTATTATGAATCTTACAAGACAAAAACGTAAAAAAATCCATATTATTGAGTATGACTATGAACTATGCAAATATCTGACCGAGCGGTTTCCTCATATAGATATAACAAATGCTGATGTTTCTGAAGAATCAATTTGGGAAGATGAGATACTTTCAGATTACGATCTGCTTATATCTACTACAGGAAGCCAAGAACTGAACATTATCACATCCATTTATGCCAAGAAAATGAATATTGATAGAACTATCGCAATGGTAAAGAAAAACAGCTACCAAAGCATTGCCAACGAGCTTGGAATCGATGTATCAGTAAGCATGAACAACACTCTGGTTAATTCCATTCAAAAGATTATCCGAAAAGGGAATATCCGAAGTGTGCACAATGTATCCGGCAGTTCCTTTGAAATTCTGGAACTCGTACTGGAAGCCTCCTCCCAAATGTGCAATCAGAAAATTGAAGATATTAAGCTGCCGAAAAATACAATTATTCTCTATATTACAAGAGAAAGTAAGAATATGATTCCAGGCGGAGACACAGAGCTCACAGCCGGAGACCATATTGTAATTATTACACAGAAGAATACAATTCAAAAAATCGAAAGGCTGTTTACAGGGCAATGATCCACCCCAAAATAGTGCTCCATGTCGTTGCTATCTTCATACTCATACTCTCAGGGTTCCTCCTGGTACCTTTAGCAGTAAGCCTTATCTATAATGAGCTTGAATGCACGAGGTCATTCGCATATACCATTATCGGCAGCGCTGCTATTGCAGGACTGGTCTTTTTTGTAACTGTGAAAAAGCGGAATACTAAGATGTCCTTCAAAGACAGCTTTCTCTTAGTAGTCCTTTCATGGATTACCGCATCCCTGGTTGGGGCTTTGCCGTTTGTGCTATCCGGCGGAATTCCATCATACACGGATGCCTTTTTTGAGACCATGTCAGGGTTTACTACAACCGGGGCATCTATTCTGACTGAAATAGACTCTCTTCCTAAAAGCCTTTTATTCTGGCGGTCCCTAACTCACTGGCTTGGGGGCATGGGAATTGTTGTACTTACAGTTGCGGTGCTTCCGCTTTTGGGTATTGCTGGTGTCCAGTTGGTTCAGGCAGAATCTCCAGGGCCGAGCATGGAGAAAATATACCCTAAGATTACCGGAATGGCAAAACTCCTGTGGACAATCTATCTTGGCCTTACAGTGCTTGAGACAGTACTCCTCATGTTCGGTGGTATGGACTTGTTTAATGCATTGACCCATACCTTTGGTACACTTGCAACAGGGGGCTTTTCTCCCCAGAACACCAGTGTAGGACATTTTGATTCAGCATATATAGATGTAGTAATTACTATATTCATGCTTGCAGCTGGGCTCAACTTTGCTATTTACTACAGGGTATTTCTTGGGAAATTCTCTGAAATTAAGAAAAACACTGAGATGAAGGCATATCTTGCAATATTCGTTATTGCCACAGTGCTGACTTGCATACCTCTGGTTGGTTCTGTGTATCCGGATCTTTGGCAGAGTCTGCGCTTCTCAGGCTTTCAAGTTGCGTCAATACTTACAACAACCGGTTATGCAACAGCTGACTTTGATACATGGCCCGGCTTCTCTAAATTTGTATTATTCGCTCTCATGTTTATCGGCGGGTCAGCAGGTTCCACTGGAGGCGGAATAAAGGTAATCCGTATTGTGACAATCTTCAAACAGAGTATTATTGAGTTAAAATACCTGATATTCCCCAGAAAGGTATTCAAGGTACATATTAACAAGGGACCGGTACGTAAAGACTTTATTTACACAGTGTTTGGTTTTGTTTTTTTGTATTTTCTTATGCTCATGATAACAACCGGAGTTGTAGCCTCAGGCGGATACGAGATCCTCACTTCCTTTACCACAGCCCTGGCAACTGTCGGCAATATCGGCCCTGGTTTCGATTTAATCGGTCCTGCGCAAAACTATGCATTTTTCCCAGGATACATAAAGTGGTTTCTAAGCCTTGCAATGATGGTGGGCAGGCTGGAAGTTTACACAGTACTGGTAATATTTACCGGCTTTTTCTGGAAACGGTAAAATTGAAAGAAAGGCTTTATCAGCTTTCTTAGCTCCATAAGCATCCATTCAGTATTCTCATCATAATACACAGATTTTTCTATCATTATCATATTCTAATGTCTTACAAAGCGTACAGAGCATGATCTAAACAGAATTGCAGAAAGCAATGAAAATAATAATTTTGAGGTCTCTACAACTAAGATCACCATTTCCGCCACTTCAGATGAAGGAGATCTAACCAATCTGACTAGTCAGGCAGGCGATGGGGAGGTAACATTAACATGGACCGATCCCACAGATTCATTATACACACAAATCGAAATAACCTGGACTCCAGGAGGGACTGCTGGAGCTACAGTTCTTCCTAATTCCAGCTTTTATATAGTAGGAAACTTGACCAACGGTATACAATACCAATTTAAACTATAGACAAAAGACACCACAGGCAATACATCCAACGGTGTATCTATCAGCGCTGTACCGCAAGCCTCGCTTCCTGGTACTAATCCTGTCTATGGTTCCCTACCTATATTTCCGCCCTGTAATGGGGCGGTTTTTCATTCCCACTTAAAAAGGGCAGATGCGATAAGAACAAAAAGCACTGTCTCTCCGCCGAGGACAGCAAGGTTTGGAGCTATTTCCAAAAGCCCTGCTCCGTCGAGCATAACAGCTCTGGCTGCTTGAATAAAATGGGTCAAAGGAAAAATATAGGAAACCCTTTGCATTATCTCCGGTGTACCCTCAAGGGAAAAGAAAACACCTGAAAACACAATCATTGGCCATAGTGCAAGGTTCATTACTCCAGATGCAAGTTCCTCGCTTTTTATGCGCGCTGCAAATATCAGGCCGAAAGAGATAAGACAGAGAATGGAAAGAAAGGTAATGAGTATCAGGGTAATGTATGAGCCGAGCATGAGAAAGTTCAGAAAGAAGTTGCTCGCAGTAAAGACAAACACAGAGGTTATCATCACAATAATAAGCCTGGATATTACCTGGGCACTGACAAATTCCACCGGCTTAACAGGGGTTGCCTTCAGCCGCTTTAAAACACCGTTTTTTCTGTACCGCACAAGCACAAAGCCTACACCAAAGAGGCTTGAGAACATCATGTTCATGCCTATTACACCGGGAACAAGCCAATCCACATAGCGTATGGGCCTGCCTGAAACAGTCTGCTGCTCAAAACCGGGCACTCCCTGAGCCTCTCCATTGAGCCGAGAGCTGCGGAAAAGCTCTTCCACAACCCTGCTTGCGGGAGCTTCCTGGCTGACATAATACTCGTTATCCGAAAAATTGATGAAAAAATCTATCTGATGGTGGCGCAGCCTGGAGATTGGTGTTTCCACTGAGTCGTAGGAAATAAAATCCAGGTGTTCTGAATCGAGAAAGCGGAAATCCGCTGGCGGCTCTCCATAGTAGCCGACCATATATTGGGCATCCTCCTGGCCTGAAAACGCAAAGGCAAACCCGAATACAAGAAAAAAGGGAAAGAGGATGTTCCAAAACAAAGTACCCCGGTCCCGTACAAACTCCATGTTTCTGGCGTGTATCATTGCAAGCATCTTTTTCATAGGTATTCCTCTTTTTAAGCCCTCAGGCTTGTTCCAGTCAGCTTGAGAAATAAATCGTCCAGGTGCGGCGAATGGATGGAAAGCCCGTCAAGGGAGATTCCATGGTCCTGGAGAGAGCGTATGGCAGGGGTGATGTTCCGTGTCTGTATCTCCAAGTTTCCGTTGCGCACCCTGGCTTCTTTGGGTATCTCTTTGTCCCCGACATAGGAACAGGGCACCCTGATAATATCTCCGTCAAAATGCTCTTTCAGCAGCTCTTTTGGGGAGTTGCGGGCAATTATTTTGCCGTGGTCCATTATAGCAATATCGTCACAGAGCTTTTCTGCCTCGTCCATGTAGTGTGTAGTAAGGAGGATGGTCTTGTCCTCTGCTTTTATTTTTTCAATTAGGTCCCAGAAGTTCCGCCGCGCCTGGGGGTCAAGACCTGTGGTGGGTTCATCCAGGAACACAAGCTCAGGGTCGTTTATCAGGGCAAGCCCGAGGAGCATTCGCTGCCTCTGCCCGCCGGAGAGCTTTCTATTGTCCCTGTTCTGGATGTCCTGTAAGGAGCAAATCTGGATAATTTCTTCTATTGTCCTGTGCTTTGGATACAAAGCGGAAAAAAGCTCTAAGGTCTCTCTTACTGTAATAAACTCCTGAAGCGCTGTATGCTGAAACTGGATCCCTACCCGCTCCTTAAACTGCTGGTCTATCGGCCTTCCCTTAAACAGCACACTCCCTGCAGTAGGCTCAAGGATCCCTTCCATCATCTCTATGGTAGTAGTCTTTCCTGCCCCGTTAGGACCAAGAAGGCCGAAACAAATACCTTGAGGAATGGAGAAACTTACATCATCTACAGCCAGCACACCTGGGAATTGCTTCCTCAGGTCTTTTACTTCTATTATTGTGTTCATTGCTGCAAATATACTCACAGCGTTTACCCGCGTCCAGAAAAACTAGGGATGAACAAAAGTAAAGTCCAAAGAAATTTAATTTTATTTGACTGGTCTTTATTTGTAAATTTTATTCTGTTTCCATAAATTGACAAAAATTCTCTCAGTTTTGACTTAATCTTCCATATTCTTGACCTGAAGTGTTTTTCAACATAGGATACTTATACAAAATGACAGGAGTTATGCCATGGCAAATGAAATAGAAAACTACTCAAGTTCAGTGGAAGATGTGGAAAAAGAGTTTTCCACAGACCTGAAAGAAGGGCTTTCACAAAAAACCGCTGCCCAGCGTCTGGAAAAATACGGGCCGAACAAGCTTGAGCAGAAGAGCAGTGTTTCACCGTGGAAGATCTTCTTCAGCCAGTTTAAGAACATAATCATGCTGCTTCTTCTTGCTGCAACAGTAATTTCTTTTTCTATCGGAGACTTTGTTGAAGGAATTGCTGTTGTTATTGTCATTCTTTTAAACGCCTTGTTCGGTTTTGTGACAGAGTACCGGGCTGAAAAGTCAGTAGAAGCCTTGCGGCAGATGATAACACCCACAGCAAAGGTGCTGCGGGAGGGTACGCTCTCGGAAATTGATGCTGTCAACCTGGTACCTGGGGACATCATCATCCTAGAAGAAGGAGACAGGATAACAGCTGACGGCAGGCTTTTTGAGGCTGATAACCTAGCAGCTGACGAGGCAATGCTTACAGGTGAGTCTGAGCCTGTGAACAAACACACCAGGACAATATCATCACAAAAAAAGGTCGGAATTGCAGACAGAAAGAACATGGTCTTCATGGGTACAGCAATAACACGGGGCAACGGAAAAGCGGTTGTTACCGGAACAAGCCACAATACACAGATGGGACACATCTCTACAATGCTCCAGGAAACTGAAGATGAGTCCACTCCATTGGAAGAGCGCCTGGAAAAGATGGGCCATTTTCTTATTATCCTCACATTCATTGTTACAGCTGTTGTAGCTGTTGCGGGTATTCTTTCAGGCAAACCAATTATCGAGATGCTGGAAACAGCAATCGCCCTTGCAATTGCTGCTGTGCCTGAAGGCCTTCCCGCTGTTGCTACCATCACTCTGGCAATTGGAATGAAGCGCATGGCACAGAAGAACGCATTGGTAAAAAGCCTGCCTGCTGTGGAGACCCTTGGTTCAACAACAGTAATCTGTACTGATAAAACAGGCACATTAACAGAGAACCAGATGACTGTGCAGGAAATCTTCCTTCCAGGCAGAGACATTGTTGTATCCGGCACCGGATACGCGCCGGATGGGAAGTTCCAGGAGGAGGGATCGGATATTTCTCCAGCTGATGATGATGAACTCTCCTTATTTCTTAAGGCCGGTTCTTTGTGCTCAAACGCGGTACTTACACACGAGGCGGACAAGGGATGGGGTATGATCGGCGACCCCACAGAAGGGGCCTTGGTCACTGCAGCAAAAAAAGCAGACATGGACAGAGAGGAGATGGAAGACACAGGGTACGAGCGCTTTGATGAGCTGCCATTTGACTCTGACGCGAAATTCATGGCTGTTCTGAATAATATTCCCGACGCGGATGCAGCGGTATTTCTAAAAGGAGCGCCGGATGTTGTGCTGGATATGTGTGGAAAGGTACGCGTAAACGGCTCTGAACAAGAACTTACCCAGGAGAAACGGGAAACATATTTACAGAAAAACAACCATCTTGCTCAGAAGGGACTGCGGGTCCTGGCTGTTGGGTATAAAAAGGGAGTTTCAAAGAGCGCTGAAATTGAAAACGAGATAGATGAGGGAATGGTCTTCCTCGGGTTCGCTGGAATACTCGACCCGCCGCGGCCGGATGTTGCCCAGGCAATTAAAGAAGCGCAGTCAGCGGGTATCCGTACAATTATGATAACAGGGGACCAGCGGGACACTGCAATGGCAATTGCACAGCGGATCGATATGCAGGGCGCACAGGGGCAGGCGATTACCGGTACTGAAATGGATGAGTTTTCCATAGATGAGCTTGCAGAGCGTCTCCGCCATAATCCTATTTTTGCCAGGGTCTCCCCAAAGAACAAGCTGGATATTGTGGATGCCTTAAATGAAAACAATGAAATAACAGCAATGACAGGGGACGGAGTAAATGACGCGCCTGCACTAAAAAAAGCGGACATCGGCATCTCCATGGGACAGAGGGGAACCACTGTTGCAAAGGAAGCCTCTGACATGGTGCTCCTTGACGACCGGTTTCCCACAATCGTGGAGGCGGTAAGGCAAGGCAGGGTAATTTTTGACAATATCCAGAAATTCATCCACTACCTGTTTTCCTGCAACCTAAGCGAGATTATACTTATCTTTATCTCAATTCTCCTTAGGGTCCCTACTCCGGTGATTGCTTTGCAGATCCTGTGGCTGAACCTGGTAACTGATGTTTTTCCAGCACTTGCAATGGCCTGGGAGACCCCTGAAGCAGGGATTATGACTAGACCCCCGCGGGAGCCGAGCAAGCCGATTATTACAAACCGCCATAAACTCAGGATCGGTTTCCAGGGAGCTGTTATCACCCTTGGTCCGTTGTTTGCCTATCTTTTCACTTTGAACAACGGCTTCACCATGCCTGAGAGCAGGACAATCGGGTTTATGACACTTGCCCTTGTGCAGCTTTTTCATGTGTTCAATGTCAGAAGGAAAAACGGGCTTGGCTTTGATATTACTATCTTCAAAAACGCATACCTCTGGGGTGCTTTTGTGCTTACCCTAGGTCTGCAGTTCTTTGCTGTATACACCCCGTTTATGCAGACAATTCTCCATACCACAGCCCTGTCACCGAGAATGTGGCTTATTGTTCTCTGCGGCGCCCTTGCGCCAATTATTGTGCTGCAGATAATTGCCGGAATACGAGTGCTTATCGGCAAACCGTATCAGGAGTAAACCGGGTATCCGCTCATCGAGTGCGCCAACTTGTTGGCGTGTACCGAGATGACCGAGAAAAAGACAATGCCTGTACGGTCATCGAGTGATTTTCCGCTAGGAAAAATGCTTGCCCTGAGTGATTCATCGAAGATGCATTGTATCGAAGGGTACCGAGATGACGGAGGAAATGTTAACGCCTGGGGAATCTAACGCAGCAAAGCTGGCGGTTTCAGCGTCCTCTCGATACACTGCCTCACGGCAGCACTCGAGGAGCGTGGTGTTCCGCAGCAATGCTAACGTTTTCCTGCCTTCAAACTCCGGCCAGCTTTCAGCTGCACGGCAAATAGCGCGGATCATTTGAACTATGTACTGGTTCCAGGAAAGAGGGTCGTGTTTATTAAATATCTTCCTTTGCGCCTTGGCGACGTTGCGAGACACTCTTCTTCTTTTCCGCTGCGCCCTCCAAGTGTGGTTATTTCTTCAGCTTCTCTATTTCTTCTCTGGAAAGGCCGGTTATTTTAACAATATCCTCTACTGGATAATCCATTTCAAGCATCCGCTGCGCGTCTTCTATTTTACCATCATTTTTCCATTCTTCCTGTAGTTCTTTTATTGTATCCACAAGCATGCTCTTTGCCTCCTTGTCGTTATTAAGTGATGTTATCTCTTCATATATCGATCTGTCTATCCGTTCATTTTTGAACAGGTGTTTTATCCATACTGCTAAAAGGGCTATAGTTTCCACTGATTCGCTTGAAAGAATGTCTACAAGATTTTTTGTAATGGCCTGAAAGTCTTCCCTATCTGTGTTTTCCAAGAGGAATATTCCTGAAACCGCGTTATTTATTGCAAGCAGCTCTTCTCTACCGTACTCGTTCTCTAGTATTTTGAAATACTGAAAGTCAGGGTAGTAGCTCTTTAAAAATTCATTAGGTTCTATCAATTCCCGAATTGAATCAGGAGCAGTCCATTTGCTGTTCCCATTGTACAGCAGTATTGGAAGGACAGGCGGGAGCTTTTTTACTTCCTTTTTTTCTTTTAAGTAGTCCATGTAAAAAAGGATGATGTAATTGAGCATCCGCAGTGCCATAAAACGGTCATTTGTACTTTGGAACTCAATAAACAGGTAGATGTAGGCTTCTTCCCCGTTTAATCCAACCTTTACCAAAAGGTCATCAGCGAAATCCGCGAACTCTTCAGAAATATAAGACTTTTCCACCATCGGCTCAAACACGGAGAAGTCCAGCTGGTCAGCAAAGTCCTTGCTCACAAAGCTTTCGATAAGCTCTTTTATGAGTATCTTGTTTGAAAATAGGTAGCCGTAGCCGTGTTTATGGATAAACCGGTCTTTTTTCATACATATAGTATATCTGAATTTATGTATACAGGCAATAATATAGCAGTTCAGGGGAATAATTAGGATTTGATAATCCGCAGCAAAGCTAACGTTTTCCTGCCTTCAAACTCCGGCCAGCTTTCAGCTGCACGGCAAATAGCGCGGGTCATTTGAACTATATACTGGTTCCAGGAGAGCTGGTCATGTTTATGAAATATCTGCCCTTTGCGCCTTGGCGACGTTGCGAGACATTTTTCTTCTGTTTCCATAAATACGTTGATATTTCACGGAAGTACTTTTAGATAACAGATTAACCGCGTTCTCTCGTCGGACTCTAAAACAATATTCTTTCATATCAAATATATACGTTCTTGCCGGAGTTACTCTTGTATTTCACGCTCATCGAGTGTTTTTCCGCAAGGAAAATAGTATCGAGATGACAGAGGAAGCGTCAACGCGTGTTTTTTTTTACGCAGCAAAGCTGGCGGTTACTCCGTCCCCTCGATACACTGCCTCACGGCAGCACTCGGGGAGCGTTTAACCGCCGGGGTAGACCATTTCATACTGTTCAGTGAAGTTTTCCCATCCCAGGCTGTGAAGAAACTGCTGCATACTTTCACATTGAGTATCAATGTTCAAAAGTACCACTTCACTGGAATCGGTGTGTTTTGCCAGTTCATGGACAAGGTTCGTACCAATGCCCCTGCGCCTGTACTCCTGTCTCACTGCCAACTGAGGGACATCTCCGGAGCTCTTCTCTATAATGCCGTATCCGGCTAGGGCTCCTCCGGCATGCGCAACCAATGCTTCAAAAGAATCAGGTACTGCTGTAACAGACTCAATTGAATTCTGCCAAGAGGGATTAGAATCTCCAAAGGTCTTGAGCAGGGACCAGTCCAAGTCTTCGATCCGCTGGCTAGTAAAGCTTACTCCGGACAGTGGAACGGCTGTGATACTCGACCTATCTATCTGGAAGCACCCGAAGGAACGGGTCGTACAAAAGCCTTGTTTCCGGTAGAGGTCTAGAGCCGGTTGATTCGACCGTAGGACTTCCAAGAGGTACTGTTCGATTTGGTGCGTAGAAAACAAGGACAAAACCTTGTCAAAGGCAGTGCTCGTTATCCCCTGCTTGCGGTACTCAGGTACCACTCCTGTGCCGCAGTCATAAAGTGTCCGCGCACCGCCCCAACTGCGCAGGCCGTTCAGCACAAACCCAACTAGTTTCGCTCCATCAAACGCACCAATGGATAATTCCGGGGCGTATCCCCGTCTTTGCAGCATACTGCCGAACTTCTCGATCGGTAAATCAATCTCCACTTGATAATCTGAAAAGGCTTTAACAAAGGTGTTATGCAGGGTTTCCAGCTTTACATCTTCTAGGCTCTTAAATTCTATCATCTATTACTTCCGTCATTAAGGTTAGGTGTTCTTTTCATATAGGCATTCAGGGTGACCGACTCAAGGGTTGAACTAACAGCTGTAAGTCCTCCTGCTGCGTATGCCACAATCATAGCTATAGTTCAGCAAAAGATAGAGAGTTTGTTGACATAAGGCACACATAGATTTAGTATGTATATATGGCATTCTACTGGAATGACGATAAAAATAATCAACTTAAAAAAGAGCGGTCTATTTCCTTTGAACGCATTGTTGTAGCGATTGAAGAAGACCATTTAATTGACATAATCGAAAATCCTAATAAAGAGAAATACAAAGATCAATTCATATTAGTTGTTGATATAGACGGATATGCTGTATGTGTGCCTTGTGTACAGAAGGAAAATGGCGATTTTTTTCTAAAAACCCTCTTTCCTAGTAGAAAATATACCAAAGCATATAATCTTGGAGGGAAACAATGAATAATACAAGAGAAGAGAAAGAATTAATTGAGTCAGTAGAGAGCGGAGAATGGCAATCAGTACAGAACTTCGGGCAATTTAAGAAAGAGTTAAAAGAAGCTGCCAGGCAAACCTCCATTAAGGACTACAGAATAAATATCCGTATTTCTAAACGAGATGTAGAGGCATTAAAGACAAAGGCTCTGGAAGAAGGGATCCCGTATCAAACCCTTGTAACGAGCATTTTACACAAATACGTGACAGGAAACCTAAAAGACGTAAGCTAATGTATGTGGTTAACATAATACCGAACCAGACCTGCCCAGCTGTTTAGCAGTTCACTGGAGGACCGCCCTTCGATACAATTCTGCTAACCGCAGAATCACTCAGGGACCGCTCTTCGATACTTCGGCACTTCGATACTTCGACTACGCTCAGCACGGCGCTACGCTCAGCACAACGCTCCGCTCCGCTCAGGGACCGTGATTCAGCGGCAGAGCTGCCGGTACCTATGTACCGGCTTTTTCCCATTCTGTGTAGTACTGGCTGATGCGCTTATTCAGTTTTTGGAGTTTAAAACTCAGTGCCCTTGCGGCAGGGTTGTCTCCCCTCCTGAAGGCAGCCTCAATCTCTTTCTCTATCTCAGCCTGCTCAGCCTCAGCTGTTATAATTCTTTGCTCAATCGCGTCTGTCTTTTTATTCTGTGTTTTTACAGCCCCGGCTTCCCTCTCTTTTGCTCTTCTCGTTACTTTTCCTGAAGAAACAGTAAACCGCTCCCCAGCTTTCTGCCGGTATGCAGTAAACCCGCCGTTATATACATTGAGTTTTTTCTCCTCCACTGCTGCAATTTTATCCACAATCCTGTCCAGGAAGTATCTGTCATGGGAAACAACCAGCACGGTTCCCTGAAAGTCCAGAATAGCTTCTTCCACAGCCTCTCTGGAGGGCAGGTCCAAATGGTTTGTCGGTTCATCGAGGATGAGAAAGTCCGCTTTCTGATACATGCACTTTGCAATCTGGATACGCTGGGCTTCCCCTCCTGAAAGTACGCCAATCTTCTTTCCAAGCTCTTCCCAAGAAAAGCGCAGGGGCTGGAGCAGGCTGAATGCTTCATCCCGGGACAGAGCGCCCCAGGAGCGGACCTCATCCAGGACAAGGGCATTCGGGTTTTTAAATTTGGGATACTGGGCAACATACCCAATGGACAGCGAAGGTCCTACCCGGATTGCTCCTGAATGCCAGTCATGGTCTGTGAGTATTTTTCGTATAAGCGTGGATTTTCCGCACCCGTTTGGTCCTATGAGCCCCAGCTTCTCACCGCAGGCAATAGTAAGTTCAATGCCTGAAATTAAGCTATGCTCTTCTACCTGGACCTGGACATCATGTATCTGAAGGGCAATATCGCTCTTTGTGTTACCGTTCTGGAGCTCCACCTCTATCCCCGGGTCTTTCAGCTCCGGCTTATGGACAGCCTGTTCCTGAAGCTGGCTCAGGCGCGTTTTTGCTGCTTTCAGCCTCTTGCCCCAGGCAGGGTCCGGCCGTGCTGATGCAATAACAGAAAACCTGCGCACCATCTCGGCTATCTGGCGCTGCTTTTTCTGCTGCTGGTTATATTTGTTTTGAAGGGAAACCGCGTCCTGCATCTTCTCAAAGCGGTAATCCGAATAATTACCTGTGTAATATTGGGAAAGACCGTTTTCAAGCTCCAGAATGCCTGTGCAGAGCTTGTCCAGAAAATACCGGTTATGGGATACTGTTAATACAGCACCTGGAAAGTTCTGCAGATACGCTTCGAGCCAGGTGAATCCCTGAATATCCAGGTGGTTCCCAGGTTCATCTAAAATAAGTACATTCGGTTTCTTCAGCAAAGCACCGGCGAGTGCAAGAACTGATTTCTCCCCTCCGGACAATGTTCCTACCGGCTGCCAGAGCATCTGCCCAAGCCCTAGTGCTGTAAGGATTTCAACTGCCCTGTCCCTTGCTGAATCACCAGCCAGATTGTCCCAGGCATCCCGGAGGCCCTGATATTTATTAAGCACGGAATCCAGCTCCCGCCCTGTTACTTCTGCCATAGCTGTTTCTAATTCCCTGAGCCCGCGTTCAAGGCAGCGGTATTCTGAAGTAACCTCGTTGATTACTGTTTCATCATCCTTGGAAAAAACCGGCTCCTGAGGCACATAGCCTAGCACTGCATCCTGGTCTATTTTCACCCTTCCTTCGGAAGCTTCCTCCAAGCCGGTAATACACTTAAGCAATGTGGACTTTCCCGTGCCGTTTGCTCCCACAATACCGACACGATCGCCTGTGTTAAGGGCAAATGTGATATCCTGAAAAATAAGGTCTGAGCCGAAGTATTTTGTTAATGAGATTGTTTCTATTAGTTTCATATGCTTGCATCCTCCTGAAAATAAAGAAAAGCAGGATTGGCTTTCAGAAGCCGCATATGATAATCGCAAAAGGAAAGAGAAGTATGATTAGATTTTCAATTACCCTTTGGAGCGGCTATGTCTGAAAGCTCCTTAGGTTTCTTCCTCCAGTGCGGTGATAAAGTATGACCTGTGTCATAGCCGTGCCTCCAATATGTAAGATACAACAACTATAAAGACAACCGGCTATCCGGTCAATATAAGGTATGGAAAGAGTATGGCTTATTCAAAAAACATAGATTAGAAAACCCATCCGAATACCCGCGTACTGACAAGATACTTAGGAAATTAACAATGCAGCGGTTTTCTTCATAATAAAGATATTATACCAACGTAAATACAATTATAAAATAAGCTTATAGACACTCTCTCTTATTATTGATACTTTTCTATTATGACTCATAATTTTAGTAATAGACATCCATTTCTAATTGTTATCTTCAGTTATATTGCAAGCTTTGCAGCTGCACTCATTATTCTGCAGGTCTTTCCTGCTAATCTGCTCATCCGTACCCTTGCAGCGGATATTGCGGCAACTGTAGTTATTTTCATATGCAGCTTCATTTTTAATAACTCCAGTTTGTATGACCCGTACTGGAGCGTATGGCCCCCTTTTATGTACCTGTATTGGATGTCAGCCTCGTCTGTAACGCTCCCAAAGGTGCTTCTTCTTGTTGGGGTACTCATCTGGGCAATCCGGCTTACTGCCAATTGGGCGGCAGGGTGGCAGGGTATGGGCCATGAAGACTGGAGATACCAGGATTTCAGAAAGCAGTTCCCCAAACTCTACTGGGGTATCAGCTTTTTCGGGATTCACCTGTTCCCAACCATTATTGTTTTTATCTCCAGCGTCCCGGCGTATTTTCTTTTCAGTGCTTCCGGTACTTCTACTCCTTTGACCATGAACTTTTTCAGTATTCTTTCTTTGCTCATCATTATTCTGGCAGTAGGGATAAGCTATACTGCTGACAAACAGCTCCGCGAGTTCAAGCAGAGACACAGCAGAAACGCGGTTATACAATCCGGGTTGTGGAAATACTCCAGGCACCCGAATTATCTTGGGGAGATCCTCTTTTGGTGGGGAATCTATTTTTACACTGTATCCTTCTATCCTGAGCTTTGGTATTTAATCCTCTGCCCTATGGTCATACTCCTTTTGTTTGAGTTTATTTCAATCCCTATGATGGAAAACAGATTGAAAGCCAAGAATCCCGATTATTTTGAAGTACATAGAAACACACCAAGGCTTTTAATCTGGCGGGATACAGAACTCACAGATACTGCTGATTGATGGTCTTTTTACATACCCTTTATACATGAAGAACGAGAGATACCCAAGAAATCAGTAAATCGTATAATCAGCACAATGACTTTTCGTTTATGGACCTCCATATTTCGTATATGGAGGTTTCTATTGGAACCAGGCACATATGAAGGACCATTAAGCATTACAGATAATAGTGTAGTAATCCGCGGCGCAGGCATTGGAGAAACTGTTATTAACGGAGATGTTATGATTTCAGGGAATAACTGCCGGATTCAAAACCTCACAATTCGGGGCAGCGTGCAAATATCAGGAAACAACGCGGACTTAACAGGAGCAGAAGTCCGTCAGGGCGTACGCTCCAGCGGACAGAATAATACCTGGTAATACGCGTATGTTACTGAAGACAGCCCTTACTGTCTAGGACCTTTAGGGTGTTTTTGGGAATATTTACTCATAATCTTTATTTGAGACAGAAATAAGTACTTGACTATTTGGTAAACATTGTTTACTTTTAATACGGGGTTTACATATGAGTATTTCTGAACGAAAAGAGCGGGAGCGGAAAGAGCTTCGCATGAAGATAATCAATGCAGCAGCAGAGATTATCGCAGGGCAGGGCGAAGAAGCGTTAACAATCCGTAAGGTCGCAAAAAAAGTAGAATATTCGCCAAGGACAATATACCTGTATTTTCAGGACAAAGACGACCTTATATTCCAGGTAGTGGAAACAGCCTTCCAGATGACCCTTGACGCAAGAAGCCTTGCCCCACCAGTTGAAGGGCTTTCCCCAAAAGAGCTTTTCTATCAACGGATACATACTCATATCCGCAATGGAATAGAAAACCCTCACTTCTACCGTGCTGTCATCACCCTGATATTCCAGAAAGCCATGAAACCGGGTAAAGCACAGCAGCAAATAATAAACCAGACCAAAAAAGACTTACACAAGCTTACAGGAGATGGTGTGTCCGAACAGGAAGTAGAGATACTTTCGGAAATATTGTTTGCCTCATTACGGGGATTCACTATCTCCCTTGTCAATAAAATGGACACATTATCAGAAAAAGAGATCCAAAAAAGAGCTGACCAGTTTATTTCATTCTTCTTCCATGGAATGAAACACAAACGTAAATAATAAAGGAGGAAAATGATGAAGAAAATCGTATTATATGCACTTGCCCTTTCAGTTCTGCTTTTCCCTAGCTGTGTGTTTTTTGAAATGAGCGAAATTACAGAGATGGAGGTTACAACACCTGACTACTCATCTGTAGAAGACGGGACCTATTCGGGATCTTATGACGCATCCATGGTAAAGGTGAGTCTTAAGGTAGGGCTTGCGGACAGCAGAATCCGGAATATTGATATTCTATCCCATGACTGCGGACAGGGCCGGCCTGCTGAAGCAATTACTGAATCGGTTATCCGGGAGCAGTCACTGGAGGTGGATACAGTTAGCGGTGCGACAGCTTCCAGTAAAGCCATCCTTATGGCAATTCGGAATGCTTTATTATCTGCAAACACTGCAGAATAACAGGCTTCCCTAATCTCTGCGCCTTTCTCATCTGATGGAAAGGCGTTTTTTTTTGCCCTTTTCGAAAACCTATCCTGCTTTTCATAAAATAGTTTTTTCCTACAGAAAGGTGTACAATTATTAATTGAACCCCAGGAGGTGGATATTATGATACGCCGTATTCTTTTCGGCTTTCTTACTTTAGGAATACTGTTTTTCATTATTACAATTTCTTTTCATAATGCGGATCATTATGAAATTTCATCATATATTGCAGGGATAACTTTGAACAACTCTCTCCTTGGAGACACACCGGTACAGACCCCTTCAGGACTGGTACCAATTGCTGAACTGCGTACAGGTGCGGAAATCATGACATATAATGATTCTGCGGGGCAGTGGCAATACGAGAGGGTATCTGAAGTATATAACAGATACAGCACATTTTCGATTATAACCATCCGCTTTGAAAACGGTTTTACTATACGCTCTACCGGGTCCCATGTATTCCGGGTCACCAGCGGTGTTGCACTTTCTTCACGAACAGTAGTAACTGCACCGTCTGAGGCAGAAGGTGCTTCCCTGGAAGGCAGATGGGTTGCAGCACGGGAGATAGAACGCGGAGATACACTTCTTACCCGCGGAGGGGGACTTCGGGTACACAGAGTAGAGACCGCGACAGTGGAAACACCGGTATTCAATGTAACTGTTGAGGCCAGCCACACACTTTCCCTTGGAGAAGACAACATCCTCACAGGAGATGCTGCATTTTCAGCACCAGCTCCTGCAGAACCGACAACAAGAGGAGGGTGCTTTCCTGCAGGCACGTATGTGTATACAGGTTCCGGCTTAGAAGAAATCCAGAACCTTGAGAGGGGAGACCTTGTCTATGGATGGGACAGGTTTTCAGGACTTTGGGAAGTACAGCCTGTCGCTCAGAGACAGTCGCATCTATACTCAGGGGACATTGTTGCTATAGAGACAGAATACGGGACTGTAACAGCCACAGGGAACCATCCCTTTTGGGTCTCTGAAGGGGAGGATTTAGAAGACCGTCCTGCATCCCAGGAGGTGCCTTTAGCAGAACAGGGCTTACTTGATAGAGGAAGATGGGTTGCAGCGCGGGAGCTCCAAGTCGGCGACAGGGTCCCGACAAGAAACGGGAGTTTTGAAACAGTCACCTCGCTTTCAAGCTATAATGACACAATACGGGTGTACAATATTACTGTGGAAGAGGTACACACCTATGCTGTAGGAGAAATAGGATACACTGTCCATAACAAGGGTTCTGCTGAGGAGGCGCCCTCTACCATGGAAGACTCTGAGAGCCGTTCAATGCCCTCTGAAGAATCTGCAGAGCCGATGCTACGGGAGGACGCTCCAACCGGAAGCAGCGAATCCGGCGGTGCCATGAGACAGCAGTCCGCATCAGGCCTCAGAGCAGGCTATGCTGATGATAACCAAAACTATAACAACTTTCTAAATTTCCTTGAAGAATACAGCCATGTGCCCCATATTCCAATCAATGTGTCAGAGCGGATCATTCTGGAGGCCCAGGACATAAACGGAGAGTCGCTCCCGAACGCAGAAGTCCATATAACAGCAGAAGAAAGAACCCTGGCAAAGGGAAAGACCTATGCAAATGGGTACTTTTACTTCTTCCCTTCAGAGCATGATGATGATATATACCGCTATCTTGCGGAAGTAACATACAACAACCGGACCATTACGAGAACAATCGACAGACAGGGGTCACGTGCTGTACCAATTGTGTTCGATCTGGAACGTGAAGACTTTCAGAGTGTACCAGTAGATATTCTTTTTATTCTGGACACAACCGGCAGTATGGGAGAGGAGATCGCCCGCCTCCGCCAGACAATCCGGATAATCTACATGAATCTTGCAAGCATGGCAAACAGACCGGACATCCGCTTTGGTATGGTCCTATACAAGGACAGAGGTGATGAATACGTTACCCGCACAGTCGGATTAACAGGAGATCTTGATGAGTTCCAGGCAGAGCTCGACACTGTTACTGCTTCAGGAGGGGGAGACGGTCCTGAGGATCTGCAGTCAGCCTTGGAAGCAGGTATAGAACAAGTGCAGTGGAGGGACAATGCAGTAAAGCTCGGCTTTGTTATAACAGATGCCCAGGCACACCTTGATTACGGACAGGAATACACCTATGCAGCTGCTGCCCATAATGCCAGATTAGAGGGAATAAAACTCTTTACTGTTGGCACCGGCGGACTGCCGACACCTGGAGAGTATCTGCTCAGGCAAATATCCCAGTACACAGGCGCGAAATACATCTTCCTTACCTATGGAGAACAGGGTGAAAGCGAAGGCGGCGCTCCGGGCAGCGTGAGCCACCATACAGGTACAGATTTCGAAACCGGCAGGCTCGAGAGTATTATTATCCGCTTTGCGAAAGAGGAAATACAGCATCTTACAGATACGCCCCTTGACTCAGAAGGGCCGTACTTCAGTGCTGACCCGGTAGAGTATGAAAACAGAGAAGAGACGCTGGGGCAGCTTTTTACTCAAGCTGTATCGCAGCTGATTGACTACTCAGCATTTAGAATAGAAGAGAATACCCCATTGGCAGTCCTTAATATACACTCAAATAATGCAGCCCTTGCGGATGAAGCAGAGTATCTGACAGAGCGGCTCACCCTTACTATTTACCAAAGTGATGGGTTTTCCAATCAGTTCCGTTTAATAGAACGCGCAAACATGGAAGACATTCTCCAGGAGCAGGAACTCCAGCTCTCCGGAGCAGTAGACCCGGAAACAGTCATTACTGTGGGCAGCCTTCTCGGTGCTGAGCTTCTAGTCTCCGGCACCTTGTTTGAAACATCTGAGAACTATGAACTCTTTCTGCGTCTTCTCAGAGTAGAAACAGGAGAGGTATTAAGCATTACCAGGGCTGTAATTAATCAGGAGCTATTGCCGTAAAGCTTCTACCGGTCTTGGGCACCGGAAAGATGCTTTTCTATCTCAGCAAACAGCTTGTACTCGGCAATCGGCTTTGATATGACTGCGTCAAAACCTGCATCCTCAAAGCTCGCAATTTCCTCGGGGTGAGCATGCGCGGTGAGTGCAATAACAGGCGGAGAGCCGTACCTTTCCGGTTCAGAGCGAATTTGCTTTATAGCAGTAAGGCCGTCCATTTCCGGCATACTAATGTCCATTAAGTACTATGTACTTTTTCATATCCAATACCTACTCTTTAAGTATCGGTTTTTCTATGAAAAAGTTCAATGATGTGCAGCTCATTCTCTGCAAGTGATAGGCAAAGCACCTTTTCAGCTGATATACTTTGCCACAGGAAAGGACTGCAATGGATAAAAAACCGGTTCCAAGAATATATAAAACTCTCAGAAAGCATTTAAACACACTCCCAGTACGCTTTCCCAAAAGCTTTACCGGTGTTGAGCTGCAGCTCCTTATGGACCTTTTTACAGAAGAAGAAGCAGAAACCGCGTGCTTATTAAGTGAAAAATTCAGGACCCCTGAGGAAATTGCAGCAGAGGCGCAGGAAACACCCCCTCTGGTAATTGAAAACCGCCTGCAGGAAATGGCAAAAAAGGGTTCAGTTTTTTACAGAGAACAAAACAACACCTATGCCCTCATGCCCCTCGTAGTAGGTATATACGAGTTTCAAGTCAATAGAATGAACAAGGATTTCGCGGACAAGATTTTCTCCTATGGTATTCAATCCTTCGGACTTGAATATATGACTACATCCAAAAGGCAGAGCAGAATAATCCCCATAGAAAAGAGTGTTGACGCAAAAACAAAAGTACCTAGCTATGACGAACTTGAAGCCCTTATCCGTAAATCAGAAGGCAGGATTGCTGTGCTTGAGTGTGTATGCAGAAAAGCAAAGGACTTGAGAGAGGACCCGTGCAAAGCAACTGACAGACGGGAGCTCTGCCTCTCCCTTGGAGACTATGCTGACACAGTCATACGCAACAATTGGGGCAGAAAAGTAAGTGCGGAAGAAGCATTAGAGATTAGCAGAGAAAACCAGAAGGAAGGCCTGGTGCTTCAGGCAGCAAATGTACAGGAACCTGAATTTATCTGCGGATGCTGTGGCGACTGCTGCGGCCTTTTAGGAATGGCAAAGTTTTTTCCAAGACCAGCTGATTTCATTGTATCAGGACACCTGTGCACAGCAGATTCTGACAAATGCATATCCTGCGGTATTTGTGTGAAAAAATGCCCTATGGACGCGATAGTCTTTGACAAGAAAGGCAGGATCCAGGTAAAAGAAGGCAGGTGCATAGGCTGCGGTGCTTGTGTTACATTCTGCCCAAAGTCCGCGCTTTCTCTGGAAAGCCGGAATGACAGGGAAGCGCCTGTACAGACCACTGACCAGCTCTGGCAGGAACTGAAGAAAAAACAGCGCTCTCTCCCTGAAAAGCTGCTGATAGGGCTGAAAGGCATTCTGGGTTTTAAAAACCGGCTTTAATGCCTGTCGAACAAGGCTTTTGAAAGCATACGGGTACTTTCCCGTAAAGAGACAAAGGTATCCGCAAAGTTTACAATAAAGCTTTCAAGGTAACGCGGTGGGGGTATTGTCAGTGGCCACATATGTTTGAGAATAATGTCCCGTTCAATCTTTGTTAATGAAAACTCTCCTTCAGCATTATCCAAAGCTATTTCCGGATGAATAAACCCGTGAAGAATTTTTTTTCCATTCCTTACTATCCGTTTTGTCCGCCAATTGTATAGAAAGAAATCGTGGAGAAGCCCGCCCCGTGCTGCTGCCCTGTAATCCAAGTGTAGAAGCCTAGCTATATCGTAAGAGAGCACGGACACAGAGATTACGTGTTCCAGAATAGTAGAGTCATGGTGTTCATATTCTTCCATCTTTTGGAAGCACTCGTTTTCAAAAATGTCTTTTGTAATTTCAATATATTTTTTATCCGTTAAATGGCGTTTTTTTATCATTTTTCTGCCTGTTTAAAAAAGGAATGAACCTTTCCCCGGATGTACTGAACAAGCTCTGTAACCCCTTCTCCGGTTTTTGCTGAAACCTGGAATACTTGAGCTCGCTTGTTCAGGACTTTTACCTTGCTCTTTACCCTCTGCACATCATACTCCTGGACCTGCAGATAGTCGATCTTGTTCACACACACACAGTCAGCCTTTGTAAACATTGCAGGATATTTATCCGCCTTGTCATCACCTTCCGGAACACTGGAGATGACCAGACTCATATGCGCGCCAATGTCAAAATCAGAAGGACAGATCAGGTTACCGATATTTTCGATAAAAATGATGTCAAGGTCCTTGGCACCTATCTCTTTAATTGCTTCTTCTGTCATTGCTGCATCGAGGTGGCAAAACCCGCCTGTATTAATTTGCACAGCAGGAAACCCCGCAGATGCGATATCTGCAGCATCAATATCAGAATCAACATCTCCTTCAATTACTCCGCACCGGAAATCCTGTTGTAAAAGCACTGCAGCAGCCTTTATCAGACTCGTCTTGCCTGCTCCGGGAGATGCCATAACATTGATAAGAAATGTCTTTGTTTTGTCTGCACTCTCTCTAACCTTTTGCGCAATAGCGTTATTATCTTCAAAGAGTGTCTTTTCTATCTGTATTGTTTTGATCCCGGAATTCATTCTGCCTCCATATGAGTAATCCGCATTTCCGAGTTATCTAAAAGCCGGTTGTCCGTGCTTCCGCACTCAGGGCAAGCAGGCTTGGAATGCACTGGGGCGGGAAAGGTAAACTCCTTACCACAGGAAATACACCGGGCTTTGAAATCCTGCTTAGATACATGTACCTTTGCACCCTTTGCACAGGTCCCTTTACTAATTATATGGAAATACCGGTTAATCCATTTTTGGCTAATATCGCTTAGCGGCCCAGTTTCAATATAGATGTGATGAATAACCGATACACTGTTTGCTTCCCCTGCTTCCAATGCATAGCGGAGCACCTCTTTTGTAAAAGGGAGTTCATGCATACCTGCTCCTAATGCTTGTAATATACCTTTTTTTTCACGAAACGGCTACTTCCGCGGCTGAAGGCGTTGTATCAACTGTCACTTATAGATATGCAATTATCAGCCGAACAGAAGCAATGACAATCATGAGTATCCCTATATATAAACCCTTTTTCTTTATTGAGGATATCTGTTCAGGTGCAGCATCATCTTTCCACGAAGGGGTAATAATATCTTGAGAAATTAGTATAAATACGATTCCAAGCAGGATTGAAGCAATTGTTATTATTGTAACCATTCTGACTATAATAATACATGAGTAAGGGAGGGAATAGCAAGATCATCAGTACATGGAGAAGAAATATTCTGCCTCTAACCCTTCACAAAATCGGGAAAATACAGTTCAATAGTACCAGGTTTTTTCAAGGAGCATTACTATGAGCAAAGAAACAAAGGTAGCAATTATTGGTGCAGGCACTGCCGGTCTTTCAGCAGCATGCTATTTACAGGACAAGGGATATGAAAACATAACCCTTTTTGAACGGGAAAACCATGCAGGGGGCAAGTGCCGAACCCTCACTTTTGACGGCAAGACATATGAGCTCGGTGCAGTACTCGGCACCTGTTATTATGATAAAACCTTGGACCTTATGCAACGGGCAGGACTTAAACCATGTAATTTTGATGAAGAAAGCGACTGTTCTCAATGGAAGGAAATGAAAAAATACGGATATTTTGCACTGGACCGTACATGTCCTGATTATATACGGCCCATCGATATACCAGGCCTGCTTATTCAGGTCGCAAAATACAAAGCACTATCCAAAAAATACGAAAATCTGTACAAGCCTGGGTTCCATAACATCCCAGAAGAGCTTTACGAGCCGTTCGGTACATGGATGAAGAAAAACAAAATGGAACTCTTTGGAAAAATGATCCAGATCCCATTCACGACCTTTGGGTATGGGTATTATGATGAGATACCCGCAGCGTATGTACTGAAATATATCGACTATCCCACAGCAACCTGTCTTATTAGAACAGCCAAGTTTTTTAAGTGGGATGAAGGTGTCCAGGAAATATGGAACAGATTAGCAGATAAGTTTGACACACGCCTTGGGGCTAGCATTACCTCGATTACAAGGGATGATGAAAAAGTCCGCATAACTGCAGATGGAAGTACTGAGGAATTTGATAAACTGATTATTACCAGTCCATTGGATGAGCTGCCCGGTGTAATGGATACATCCCAAACAGAAGAAGAGCTGTTCTCAAAGATACAATACTATGACTACCGGGTATTTTTATGCAGAGCTGAGGATTTTCCCCTTGATACCGGTTTTGTTCCATCAACCTTTACAAGAGGCGGGGCCGGCCATATGATGATATGGGACCGAAGGTGGAAAACCAATGATATCTTCACCATCTATGTTCTTAATCCGGACGGCCTTTCAGATGAAGAGCTCGAGAAAAACCTGGAAAAGGACATGGTACAAGCCGGGGGAAAATTAAAAGAAATACTTCACCATGCCAAATGGAAATACTTTCCCCATGTTACGCCGGAAGACTTTCAGAACGGCTTTTATGCTGAGCTGGAGGGCTTACAAGGCAGAAAGAATACCTATTACGCGGGAGAGATTACCGGCTTTTCCACCATTGAAATAAGCGCAGCCTATTCTGAAGAGCTAGTAGACAAGCATTTTTAAGCTGTCCCCTTTTTATACTGCCAGAACTCAACACCTATAGTATCGCGGGAAAGATATGGTGCTTCTTCATGATTTAGAGTAAAGGCTATAGGAGAAGAACAGCTTAGAGGGAAAATACATATATCCTCTGAAAACGGATTTGACTTCACACTTACATTTACTCAGAGCAAAAGAAAACCTAGATTATACCATCTGTCTTAGTTTTAGATATTTGGTTTTAAAATACTGAGAAGTATTCGTTTAATACACCGGAAAATCAGAATAGGAATACTCGCCAAAACTCACTGTACTGGTAAAGCGCTTTTGAACAAACAGGACCCCTGCTTGTCCATTAATATTCAATGTGTCAATCAGTATTCTGTCTTCACTACGCATCTGTCTAAAATTCACTTCAAGCTGAAATTCCGAGACAAATGGCGGCATGGGGTCCAGAGTGTACACCATTTGTACCGGCTGTCCGGTAGCCCGGTCAATCCAAACCGTACCTTCGTAATTCTGGTCCTCCCCTTCTCTAACCATGTAAAATTCAAACCCTTGGCATAAGCTTCCGCGAATATACTCAGTATCATTGATTCTCTCATACTCGAGGTTTTCCTGGGCAGATCTTGCAAGGGGACTGTCCTCGAATTCAAATGACCGCTGGCCTTCTTCATCATTATTTTCTTCCCGCTCTTCAGCCCTTCTACGCTGCTCTTCTGTTTGGTCCTCACCGTCGAGAGTAAACAATACAAGCTCTGTATCCAGTTCATTCTCACTATTTAAAAACAATGATAAAACAGTCTGTTGGGTTTTTACTTCCTCACCTTCACCGTTAAGTTCTGCTGTGTTTATTACCATTTCTTCAGGCAGCCAATGCCGTGTAGCTTCATAATAATCTACTGCGGATTCCCAGAGCGCATCCTCAGCAACAGCTTGTGAAGCAAGAAAAGTTATACATATAGATAGGATAGCCTTCTTCATTCAGATTTCTCCTCTCTTTGTCTTAGTTAAAAAGTAATATACGGTCTCAAATCCTCAATTACGGAAAAATCCCCAGGGGAATTCCTGTTAACCCGGCCACGGAAACCAAGCCGTATTGGAAGCTGTGCCAAATTAATTCCAAAAATCAACTTCAACTCAGCACTAATATAAATATCCTGATTAACAGATAAAGAGTCAAGAAAGGATAGTGCTGTCTCTGCATAGAAAGCAGCACCTATTCCTTGAAACGAAAAATGATAAAACAAGTGCCAGTCAGTTAAGGCAATAGGTATATGATACCCAAGGGCTAGCGAAGCAGCATAATTACCCTGGGGCAAACTAGTATACGCAGTATTTACCGGAGAGCTTAGATAGTATACAGCCCTTTCATTAAATGCCTTTACTCCATGTATGAAAAAAGAAAACACCTGGTGTTCGAGTATACTCTTGAGTCTTGCTGAGATTTGAGCATCTGTTATATCATACACTCCATTATTGGCATAATCATAATAGAGCATTTCCTGAATTGTCGCATTCAACCCATTACCGCCGTATAAGTCAAAATTCGATGTCAAGCCATTCCATCCTGTTTGTACAAAAATTCCGACACTGGAAAATTGGTTAACACTAATAGAAGGATCGAATGATAATAATGAAAAAAGGTTGTTTCCCTGGCGGTTGTATTCGTGGCCTGCCTGAAAACCTGCAGATAAATAGGATGAGCTCCTGGGCCCTGCATTCTGAATAAAAGGGTATGAGTACTGGAGTAATCCATTATAGGTTTCTAAATAGGTATTCTGCGAGCTTACTGTATAATCATGCTGAAGCTGTAGATCCAGAAAGCCCCAGGGATTCCGGGTAGATAATTGGAACTGTATAATAGGCTGATTAACCTCCGGCAGATATCCTGCAATAAGCTGGTAACTGCTGGTGTTTGTATAACTCCCTCCCATAAAAATACCGCCAACACCCCAATATACCTGCATTGGATCTTCTATAGAAGGAACAAACAATGGAGTCGGCAGCCACCCATAGAACTCAGGGAAGCCGCGGTGCACATCTGAACTTAGCTCTTCTTCGGTTTCTGTATTATCATCTATCCGTAGGTTTGGCGCAGTATTAGAAGAAATTGCACCTCTCTCTTCAACAGAGTATTCTGCAGTTTTTACTGTATATCCAAAGGAAGTATAGGAGGTATATAAAATCCGGTTTTCATCTAATACAGCAGCAAAAGCACCGACCGGGTCTTCTTGGACAAGAAAGCCCTGGTCAGAACCTAAAGTATATTCATATATTGCAAGGTCCCCTGTATAATCTCCTGTGTATAGAATCCTATCCTCTGAGGCAAAAAGCGGAAAGTATTCACTGCCTTCCGGTGTTGAAAAAACTAACTGCGGCTCTGTCCACGTTTCTTCTGTTCTCTCTATAGTATATAAATCCTGGCGGCCATGATCGTTTAAGGCAAATACTATCTGACTGCCCTCCGGAGCAAAAGCGGGGTTGAATATATTGATTTCTCCAGAACCGGCAATTTCATGTACTTCACCGGTCTCCTGATCAATCTCAACAAGACTGGAATACGGGCCCTGCTTCCTGACACCTACAAGGATATTTCCATCTGCCGAGACTGCAGGATGCCACACATGCATATTTTCAGTAATTTGAACAACAGCTCCGCTTTCAGTGTCCCAGCGGTATATGTCTGATACATCCCGCTCTAAAGCGGGAAAGGTAAAGTCATGCTCCAATGCTGAGTAGTACACGTATCTTCCATCAGGACTTGCAGTGAATGATGTAAAGTCGTACAACCTTACATTCAGAGACTCTGTGACTTCCTGTGTTTCCGGATCTAAGATAGCAAGCCTCGGCTGTCTATAGGGTCCGCTTTGATAAATTACCCATCCCTTTTCTGTTACAACCGGGCGGTGCTGGTTTTCATAAATGCCTGGAAAAAGATCCTCTCCTCCCTGAACAGCACTATCCTCACGGAATTCCTGTTCCAGCTCAGTCTGCATATCCCGAAATATTTCCTGGAAAGAATCCCCTGTTACATTTTCAATAGCACCTGCTATCCCGAAAAAGGGGAAATTCTGAAACCTGCTGTGTATCCGGATAAATGTATCTTCACCGTATGTTCTTTGAATGTGGTCGATGAGAAGATATCCGGCAGTGTAGATTCGCCCTGAGGGAGGGAATGGAGAGAAATACCCTGCCTGGCCAGGGGAAAAGAGTCTATCCTCCAGGATCAGTGCCTTGTACTGCATCTCAAAAAAGGGATTTCGTCCGCGTCCGCCGCTTGTTAACTCTGTTTCAAGGTATGTAGTGATTCCTTCAATTACCCAGCCTGGAAGGAACTGAATGTACATAGAATCGAGAAAGGGTCCGAACAGATAGGAGAGCTGATGAAAAATACCCTCCTCCCCATTAAGATGCACATAATGGGTAAGCTCATGAGTCAAGAGCATGCTCAGCCAGTCCTCGGTGCGCGCACCAAGCCACGGAAAGGAAGGAGATGTTAAATACAGATTGATTTGGTCAGGGGGAAAACCGAAAGACCCGTTTGCAGTATCAGTTCTCCCATGAATGCGTACATGGATATTTTCAGGATACACTCCAAAAAAGCTGGTTACCCTGTCATAAACATCCTCTGACCTGCGGATAATAGCCTCTGCATATTCTTCATCCCTTGGTTCATAAATAAAAACGAAATGCTCTGTTTGAAATTCACGGAATCCCTGGAAACTGCTCTCCCTGTGTACAGGGAATATGAACAAAGGCAATATAAAAAACAAAATAGTTGACAGAATTAATTTTTTGACACCCTTCATAAGCTTTGACCATCTCTTACACTATAGTTTTAGATATTTTTACTTTGTTATCTTACACACAAATTAGGCGAATGTATAGGTACAATCAATATTTTCAACATGCCCTTCCCAGGGCTTGCAATAGGCAGAAACCTTTTCCAATTGTTTTTACTGCTTTGTATTTATAGGCAGGAGAGTGCCTTCAATTACAGTAAAATAATATGCAATAAACATAAAACAAAGGATAGAATTTTACACACGGATTGACTATACTGTAAATCTCTATGAATAAGGAAAAAACACCACAGCCGTCTATACTTTATTTTTTACTTGCTGCCATAGGTGCAGGTATAACCCTGTTTTTCATCCCAATAATAAAGTCTCAATCAGTATTGGGTTTTGCCTTTCTTATCCTCCTTTTAGGGTATTACTATTCCTTTATTATTGCTGCATCCTCTGCGGTACTGTCCTATATTATCGTTCTCTCTCTGCTTCTTCTTTGGGAGATTCCCTTTTCAAATGTTCTCCTCGTATTTTACTCTTTCTTACTCATTGCTGTTTCAGCTGCTGGTTCACTTCTCCGGAACCGGAACGCGGGGCAAAACAAAAAGGACTGGGAACTCCGACAATTACGGAAAGACAACCGGGTACTTGCAAAGGTCTTTGAATCAGTTTCTGATGGAATAGTAATTACTGATAATAATAATATTATAAAAATGGTAAACCCTGCTTTTACTGATATTACTGGTTACACTCCAGGTGAGGCAGAAGGTAAAGACCCTTCTATACTCAAGTCTAATAAACATTCCCCCGGCTTTTACGAGTCAATGTGGAAGCAGATTAGAGAAAACGGCAAATGGACTGGTGAAATATGGAATAAAAAAAAGAGCAGCGATATCTACCCTGAACACCTGTCAATATACCGCTTATCTTCAAAGCTGGGAACAGAAGGCTATATTGGGGTATTTCATGATATCGGGAAACTGAAGCAGGACGAAGTGCTTGCTGAACACCATGCTTACCATGATCTTCTCACCGGTTTACCAAACAGACTGCTTTTTGTAGACAGACTTAACCTTGCACTGAACCAGGCAGACAGAAAGCATAAGCACATATCCATTGTGTTGATAGATCTTGATAATTTTAAGAAAATAAACAAAGGCTTAAGCCATAGTTTAGGCGATCAATTGCTTCAAAAGGTAGCTATCCGTTTAGAGACTTGTATCCGCTCAGGAGACACCCTGGCCCGCATGGGGGGAGATGAGTTTGTTATGCTCCTACCGGAGATTAAACACCCGGAAGATGCTGCAGAGATTGCCTGCCGTATATTGGAAGTCTTTCAGCAGCCTTTTACCATAAAAGAAAATGAAGTTTTCATCACCCCTAGCATGGGAATATCCGTATTCCCTGAGGACGGGACAGACAGCCGGGAAGTTCTAAGAAGCGCGGACCTTGCACTAGTCAGAGCAAAACAGCGTCAGAAAAACACCTACTGTTTTTACACAGCAGATATGAACGAAATTGCAACAAAACGGCTGGCCCTTGAAACCAATCTCCGGCATACTATTTCTCAAGAAGGCCTGAATGTTGCATATCAACCCATTGTCGATTTAAAAACAGACAAGATGGTCAGCTGTGAAGCCCTTGCCAGGTGGACGGATGCAGAGCACGGAATTATTCCTCCGGAACAATTCATCTCCCTGGCGGAAGAATCCGGCATGATATACACATTAGGCGAGCAGATACTGTACAAGTCCTGTGTACAGTGCACAGCATGGAACCAGTCACAGCAGGACAAGGTCAGAGTCTCTGTAAACCTGTCCGCGAAGCAATTTCTTATGGACAACCTGATAGATGTTATCCATACCATACTCTCCCGCACAGGCTTATCCCCTGAGCTGCTTACACTCGAGATAACAGAAAACAGCATTATGCAGAATATCCAGCATTCAATTGTTATTCTCACAAAACTGAAAAGCATGGGACTCAGTATTAGTATAGATGATTTCGGTACCGGCTATTCATCTTTAAATTATCTGAAAAAGTTCCCCATCGAATACTTAAAGATTGACCAATCCTTTATTACTGATCTTACTGAGGGAACAAACGATTATTCAATTGTAAGTGCTGTTATTGGAATGGCTCATAACCTAGACCTAAAGGTTGTTGCAGAAGGGGCGGAGCATAAAACACAGATCAAGCTTTTAAAAGAACTTGATTGTGATTATGTCCAAGGGTTTTTTTACTCAAAACCTGTCCCAGCAGACTCCATGCTGCCATTAATTCATCAGCTTAATTCATCTTCAAAAAAAGTAGATTGACTGCAGTATCCCTTCTTTGCTATACAAGAACGAGGAGAAAATCGTGAAATACAGAGCAGAAAAAGATTCAATGGGAATAGTACAGGTTCCTGATGACAAACTCTGGGGTGCTCAAACTCAGCGTGCAGTTGAGAATTTCGGGACATCAGAGTACCGTATTCCTGAGAAGATGCTCAAGTCAATAGGGCTCATCAAAGCTGCTGCTGCATCGGTGAATGCAGACCTCGGCCTTATACCAAGGGAGACTGGAAAACAAATCGAAAAAGCCGGTTTAGAGATCCATACAGGGAATTATTCAGAACACTTTCCAACCGATGTATTTCAGACAGGGTCAGGCACAAGCTGGAATATGAATGCAAACGAGGTTATCGCAAATATTGTTAACAAGAGAATGGGACATGCGGAAGGTGAGAATCCGACGGTGCATCCCAACGACACGGTTAACCGCTGCCAGTCTTCGAATGATGTAATCCCCTCTGCAGTAAATATTGCCTGCAGGAGCGCCCTCTCTTCTCTGCATGCAGCACTCCTTTCGCTTGAACAAGCCTTTGAAAAAAAGGAAGGTCAGTTCCACACTGTGTTAAAATTGGGGCGTACACACCTCCAGGATGCAGTACCAATGCGCTTAGGACATGAATTCGGATCTTACAAAACCCAAATTGCATACGCTGCTGAAATACTAAAAAACTCAGGAAAATATCTTGAGGAACTTCCTCTAGGCGGTACTGCAATCGGAACTGGTTTAAATGCACATCCTGACTTTTCTGCAAGAGCTGTGCAATATATTGCTGAAAAAACAGGAATCCCATTTACGCAATTGCAGAACAAGTTCGAAGGTATTGCTGCACGGGATGCTCAACTGCATTTCATGGATGCCTTAAACAGTATAGCGGTTAAGCTGATGAAAATCTGTCAGGACCTGCGTCTTCTTTCCTCAGGTCCAAGGGCAGGTCTTGGAGAAATTACTCTCCCCTCTCTGCAGCCTGGCAGTTCTATCATGCCGGGTAAGGTGAATCCGGTTATTCCGGAAATGGTTATCCAGGCAGCTGCCCATATTATGGGTAAACATACAAGTGTTACCATTGCCTGCCAGAACTCCCCGCTAGAGCTGAATATTATGCAGCCCTTACTTGCACACGAGACCCTCTCTGCTGCAGCATTGCTTGAACGGGTTATCCGGAAACTGGATGTAAAATGTGTTCAGGGAATAGAAGCAAACCGAACAATCTGCCTTCAGTGGATCGAAAAAAGCTTGGCACTTGCAACACCGCTGGCGCTGACAATCGGCTATGACAAAGCAGCGGAAATAGCGTATACAGCATTTAAAACAGGAAAGACAATACGGGATGTAGCAGCTGAGTCCGGTATTCTACCGGAAAAGGAGCTTGACCAAGCACTTGACCCGGAGAAACTGGCAGGAGACTAGTTTATAAAGGGTATTGGTTTTGCAATCCCGTATCCCTGGGCATAGTCTACCCCAATTTCTGTGACCTTATCCATTATTCTCTCGTTTTTTACAAACTCAGCAATAGTCTTAAGATTAAAAACATGACCAATATTATTCACTGACTCAACAAGAGCCCTGTTAATTGGATCAGCATCTATGTCCTTTACAAAGGATCCGTCAATCTTTAGATAGTCAACAGGAAGCCGTTTTAAATTGGAGAATGATGAGAACCCGGTACCAAAGTCATCGAGAGCAAAAGTAAACCCTTCTGCTTTTAGGATAGTAATAAACTTTTGTGCCTTAGTAAAATTTTGAATAGCCGCAGTTTCGGTTAACTCAAAGCAGAAATATTTTGGCGCCCCTGCATACCTTGCACTTCTATCCATAATGAATTCAATGAGCGATTCATCTGTTATTGAACCGGCAGATAGGTTAATAGTAACCATAAGCTCAGGCCCAAAGCGGTTGTTTATATCCTCATAGTTTTTCATTGCAGTATCTATGACCCATCTGTCAATGGAATGCATGAGATGATACCGTTCAGCAGCTGGAATAAAATCAATAGGAGGTACCACATTTCCTTCTAGGTCTTTCAGCCTAATCAGGAGCTCATATTTTGTCCTCTCCTCATCTCTGCTGACCGGTGCTATTTTTTGACCGTAGAGAACAAAACGGTCTTCTTCCAAAGCCTGGGTAAGCCTGGATATCCACTGCATTTCGCCCCTGCGTTTTACAAACCGTGTATCTGTCCCCTGATACAGCCGTGCGCGGTTACCCCCTTCTTCTTTTGCGAGGTAGCATGCGTCATCTGCTGCTGCAAGAATAGACTGAATTCCTTCGCTTTCAGAGTCTAGCTGTACAATACCAATACTCGCACCAACGGAAAAAATACTTTTCTGCCATATGAAACGTTGACTGTTCATTGTTTTCAGCATTCTGTTTGCTATTGCATAAGCATCATCTACATTGGTGTTTTTCTTAAGCACACCGAATTCATCTCCACCAAGACGAGCAAGTACTGCTTCTTCTCCAACTGTTTTTGTAATAATATCAGTTACCTGGTGAATTAACTCATCACCTGCAGAATGACCGCATGTATCATTTATAATCTTAAACCTGTCAATATCAATGTATAAAAGGGAGTGTTCTTCCCCAGAAGCCCGGGCTGTCTGTAGAGCAGTGGAAAGCTTTTGTGCAAACTCTTCCCTATTTAATAATCCGGTAAGGATATCATGACTTGCCTGATAACTAATTGTATCAGTCATCTGTTTAATCTCTGTCACGTCCTGAAAAGCATAGATTTGCCCTTCAATTTTTCCTTCCCTGTCTCGGATTATTGATGCTGATCCTTCGACATGGACCCCTGCTCCGAATTTGTTGTGGAGGATTACATCCTCAAAATACCACGGCAGACTCTCTGAATTCTCATTGTACAGCTCCGGGAGCTCTATCTGTCCGCCGGTTGTTTCATCTGTTAAGGAGAATACCTCTTGAATATCCTTACCCTTTATTTCCGTCTCTTTGAATCCAGTCAAAGTCTCTGCAACAGGGTTTAGAAAGCGTATCTTCTTATGCGTATCTGTTGCTATTATACCGTCACCAATACTCCTGAGCATTGCTGAGAAAAGGCGTTCCTGCTGCTTGAGCTTTTCATCTATAGTATTTTTATAGAGGGCAATATCAATTGTTGTATATAGTTCACGTTCCTTAAAGGGCTTGAGAATGTATCCGAATGGCTCTGCTTCTTTTGCACGCTGCAGTGTCTCTTCATCAGCATAGGCAGTAAGAAATATAACCGGAATAGCCAACTCATCTTTAATCCGCTTTGCTGCTTCAATACCGTCGAGCTCACCTGCAATCATAATATCCATTAGTATGATATCAGGCACGAGTTCCCTAGCTTTTTCGATTGATTCACTGCCATCAGCTACCAGCCCGCAGACTGTATAGCCGAATTTCTCTAGTCGGCGCTGCAGATCCAGTGCAATAATGCGTTCATCTTCTACAATTAAAATGGTGTCAGATCTCATAAAAATCCCTTATTCTGTTTCCAAAAGAGTAAACTAAAGTTCAAGCACAAGCTTTATTCTATCAGGTTCCAGGCGAAATGTAGAGCCTTTTCCTTCGAGAAAATGGTGTTCTTCAAGAAGATGAATTGACAGGTCGGTGCAGATAAGGTTGTTTCCGGATTTTTTATTAGTGATGGTAGCTGTTAATTTTCGGTAGATTCCGTCCTCAAAAGGGCAGGCAAGGTACCCCCTCGCTTCATCTACCTTTACAATAAACACTTCATCAACTGTAGTCGGTTCTCCAAGACCATTTCTTCCTTCGGTAAGCAGATAAGTAAGTTTCTCTGCTACAATGTCAAAATCCAGTCCAAGTAAGCGCATTTTTTCCTCATCTGCTTCAATTATATCTACAATATTTCTTGTATCATCTCCGAGGAATCCAGTTTGGGTAATAATTCCCGGGTCCATATTTGCCTGGGCATGTTTCATTTGTTCTGTCATCTTCATACCAAATACTCCCTTTTATGCGAACTTATCATAATAGATCTTATCCTCAGGTATACTGTTTTTTGTCATTACCTTAATACAGGCATCTATCATTCCAGGGCTTCCGCAGAGGTATCCCTCTTTCTCAGAGGACTTGTCCATCTTTGTTTGGAAATAGTCATCAAGAACATCGGTTATAAGCCCGGTAGCTCCATCCCATTGGTCTTCTTCCTGCGGCTCTGATAAAGCAGGCACAAAATGGAAATTGGGCCACTCTTTTTCCAGCTCCTGCATCTTGTCCAGATAAAACAAATCCCGTTTGGACCGTGCACCAAAGAAATACCAGATAGTCCGGTCTGTTATCCCCTTCTCTTTCATTTCGTACAGAATTGACTTAAATGGCGCCATACCGGAGCCGCCAGCTACACAAATCATGTCAGCCTCAGTGTCCTGAACATGAAACTCCCCGAATGGACCGACAAGGTCTATTTTCTGGCCTTCTTCCATTTTTGTATGTACATAGGTGGTTGCAATTCCCCCGGGTACGAGGCGGATAAGCATCTCCACATGGGTATTATCAGAAGGCTGAGATGACATAGAGTAGGCTCGCTGGGTGGAACCTTTTATCTTATCATAAGGGGGTATTACAAGCTGTACATACTGCCCTGCTGTAAAAGAGATTGTCTCCGGGTCTTCCAGCTTTACAAGTACCTCTTTAATATCATGAGTAACATCTCCAATTTTCTCTACCTTTCCAGTATAGCGCTGAATATTAAACAGCTCCTCAGGTATTTCAAGGTCCAAGTCAGTTTTGACCTTTATTTGACAGGAAAGGCGTACATTTTCGCTCTTCTCCTCTTTTGTGAGGTAGGGGCCCTCAGTAGGTAAAATAGGGCCGATATCCGAATTAACCTTTACCTTACATGCACCACAGGACCCGCGTCCGCCGCAGGCTGATGGTACAAATATTCCCTGTTCTGCGAGTGATGATAAAAGGGGATTCCCCCCTTTAACGGTGAGTTCTTTTTTTCCGTTGTTTATGTTTAATACCACATCGCCATAGTTGTTTACAATCTTATCTGTTATCGAAATAATCGCCGCAAGTATGGCACTGATACTTCCAATCGCGATTGGTGCAATTAAGAAATTCACTACAAGCCTCCTTCTATTGTACGCTCAGCATTCCGGAAAAACCCATAAAGGCCATAGCCATTACTCCGATTGTTATCAGGGTTATTCCAGGTCCTTTCAGTCCTGCAGGAACCGGAGCTTTATCAGTCTTTTTGCGGATTGTGGAGAGCAGCATAATAGCCAGCCACCAGCCAAGGCCTGATCCAAGCCCGTAAATTACAGACTGGAGAAAAGTGTAGCTCCGTATCTCGATAAAAAGGGAAACACCGAGAATCGCACAGTTTACTGTTATCAGGGGAAGAAAGATACCAAGGGCCATGTATAACGCAGGAGAGACCCTGTCAATAATCATTTCAAGCACCTGTACTGTAGCAGCAATTACTATGATAAAGATAATAAACCGCAGATAGATCAAGTCCCAGGGTATTAAGACAAATTTAAGGATTGCCCAATTTATTGCTGAGGTAATAGTAAGCACAACAGTTACTGCCATTCCAAGACCATTTGATGATTTTATGTCCTTTGATATTGAAATAAATGAACACATCCCGAGGAAGTTAGCAAGAAGTATATTACTGGTAAAAATTGCCGCAAAAAATAGGGTAATAGGGTTCAAGACAGGACTCATGCTGCACCTCCTTCTCTATTCATAATTGACTTTGCTATCCAAAGGAAAATACCAAGCAGAAAGAATGCGCTTGGTGCCATTACCATAATTGTCCAGGAAGGAAAAGCAGCAGGAAGCACCTGGATATCAAAGAGCGTTCCAAAGCCCAGGAGTTCCCGGAAGAAAGCGATAATCAAAAGTACATACATGTACCCAATACCAGTCGTTACTCCGTCCCAGAAGGAGAGTAAAGGCGGGTTTGACTGTGCAAACGCCTCTGCCCTTCCCATAATAATGCAGTTGGTAATTATAAGTCCAACATATGGCCCGAGAGCCCTGGATATTTCCGGAAGGTATGCCCTGAGTGTTATATCAACAAGAATTACATAACTGGCAATTATGAGTGTCTGTACTATCATCCTGACCTTTCTCGGAAAAAGGGACTTTAGTATGGCTACTGTTAAATTGGAAAAACCGATAACAAAAATAACACCAACGGTCATTATCGCTGTATTTGTCAGCTTGTTTGTAACAGCCAAGGTAGAGCAAATTCCGAGAATCTGAATAAAGATGGGATTATTAGTCCAAAGGTTTTCTTTTAAAATTGTACCTGGTGTTTTCTGATTCATGATTCACCCCCTAAGACAGGCCTGATGTTTTCAAGCACATTGTTAATAATTACCTCCATTGCAGTGCTGGTACGGGTTGCACCGGTAATCGCGTCAACCTCTCCATTGTCCGGATCTTCATCGCCGGTACCTGAACCTTGCACATCTACTGTTATGCCTTCAGAGGGTATGCGCTCCCCTGCAAATTGGTCTTTGAACCACTGTTCCTCAATTCTTCCGCCAAGTCCTGGTGTCTCATTGTGACTGATGATCTCAAGACCGGCAATTCTGGAAACAGAGCTGTTTACAGCTATCACGCCAGTAATAGTACCCCAGAGTCCGGAACCCGCAAATGAACGCGCGTACACTCGGCTGCCGTCTACTACAGAAGTATAGAATTCCATATCTTCAATTTCCCGGGTCTGAACATTGTCAAACTTCTCGTACACCTCTTCAGGGGAATCGTAGGAAATGTTCATCGCGCTTAATATTGCACGCTGCCTGAACAGCTCCTGGTTGGCCGGGATCCGCCCGCCGGGTTGCCCGGACCCCACAGGATGCCGAAGCGCGCCGGACCGAGCCCGTCCAGCAGCCGGGGCGCCTTCGGGACGCTCGGCCCGGGCTGCCCGCCGTGGGTCTCCACGCAGAAGCGCACGCCATACCGCTCCGCCAGCGGTTCGAGCGCGGCGTAGCGCGCCCGCGCGGCCGT
>CAYRYS010000005.1:0-90795 GCA_964428555.1 uncultured Spirochaetales bacterium
TTATGGATTCCGTAGGCATCCCTGATTCTCAGGTTCCGAATGCCGCGGGCATCCAGGTGCAATACAGACGCAATCATTCTTCCCCCTCTTCTCTGTTTCGATAAAAGTCCTGTGCCCAGCGGGTTCTCGTCCGCTCTCGGCTTTCATCTCTGTCAAACCAGAGGATTTGATTCAAAAGCTGACTCCGGGAAAAAGGGATCTCCTTGGATTCCAATAAGCGGACAACCGGACGAAGAACCCCCAGCAACTCAAGTGATTCCTTGCAAGTGAGCAACCGCCGTAACCGCATGGCAGCAGGACTCTTTTCTATCCCCTCTTCACCTACCCCCGATTCTACCGTTTTTCTAAGAGCAGTACCCAGACCAAGACTGCCGTCAACCAGCACCCGGCTCCGAACAGCACTGGCACCCATCATCCCATAGGCCCTGCGGTCTCTTTCAGAGACCAGGTCCACCCACCGGGAGAGGATTTCCCAGCTCTGATACTCCGTGGCTTCACTGTCAGCTTTTTTGATCTTTGCCGCGAACCCCTTATTCTTCTGCTTATTTGCCTTATCCAGCACATACTGAATAAACGATTCAGTCTTATTGATTGTTGTCATTGGCATCCTCCTTCTTATTCTTTAGATATTTTCCAAGCCTTGGACGACATTTTGCCCAAGCTGCCATCTGCCGGGCATTTTCTTTGGGGCAGTATTTATCATAAAGCTGATTAACATATCCAGCAAAGATCTTCCTAAACCGCTCAATCTCTGTCTCATCACTGCAGAGGTCCACTAGATCCTGAAAATTGTTTTCACAGAGCTGCCAGAATTCAGTTTGGGCTTTCTGTATAATCTTTTTGTATCTATTTGGCTCTACTTTCATCTCCTGAAAATAACCGGTTAAAGATCCCCAAAGATTTTTTGAAAGCTGATCCAATCCTGCCATTTCTTTTTCTAGAACTGGATACCAATCCTCTTTTCTAACAACATCCGAAAAGAGCATAACCACAGACTCAACAACATCATCTGTACCCGAACAATATTGTTCCCCAGCATTACTACTAACTGAGATTCCGCCGGACCACAGTCCAAACTCATTCATCGCCTTAAGAACTCTCCGATAGGGCAATTGAATTTGAAAGCATTCAAAGGAGGTATCGTTTCCCATGAATGACAGGATCGCTGTCAGGTTCCGCCATGGCTTCTTAGAAGGATCTACCCAAAACGTAGTTACCTTGGATTTTGTTCTGTTTACTGCCGTCGAGGGGTCCCATATTCCATCATTATAATTTTCATGTTTTATGCCCTCAGTATAATGAAACACACCTTGATTCAAATAAACAAAACGGCTCAAGGGAATGAGACGCCCCATATAACTATTTTTAAGCTGCCTGGCAATCTCATCATCTTCCCCATGGGGCATTTCTTCCCAGGGAGGAACCCCTAATCCGGAAGAGAAGATTGCCATTGTATTAATATCTTTGTTTGTAAAAAGGTTAAGATAAATTGAGGAGACAATATTTGAACCCGCCCAGAAATGATGCAATAACCCCTTAAACCCCAAAGAGGGTCCTGAAACACCGGAGGTCTTTTTCCCGTTAGGTTTTGTTTTTCCGGTATACCCGGGGGTAAGAACAACATTATTGTCAGCTTTCTTTCCGGAGAAAGCAAACCCGGTATCCTGGATAAGCGTTAAAGCCAATTCTGAATCATCGAAAACTCGTTCCTTCTGTGTTTGAAAATGTACGGTTGTATTTCCCACAGCAACGTCGGGAATAAGGGCTCCCACACTCAGAGTAGCCGCTGCTTTTGTTTTCGGCATCTGCAAAAACGGCCGCTCTCCGTAAAGCCAGAAGCAGGTTTTTTTGTCCTCTAGATATGCCAGGCATTTTGCGGCCAAACCTTCTACTCCAAGAGCTTCCCACTCCGCATCATCCTTTGGCGTGTACGCAGCCTGAGCGATAGCCAGTAAAAGCTTCATGACTGAAATCTTTTGAACCGGCGTCCCACCCAGGGTAGTCAACGTTGAATCCTCAAAAATTCTACGCAACGAGACCTTCCCCACATCCGCTACAGGTATCCAGTTTTCTTCCACCAAATTAAAATGGTTTTCCATTAGTTCTCCCTTTCTTTTTCTTGTATGAATAACCCAATACCGGGTTGTAAAAAAGTTCATTGTCCTTACTGGCATCTCTTCCAGCCAACCCCCTTATTTGGCCTCCCGGCTCCACCACGGCGACTCGAATCCTCTCTTGGTCACTCAAGGAGACGTGGACAAAAGGCTTCAGCCAGTTCAGTTCTCCCAAGGGCAGCGCCTCAGGAGCATGCCGCACGGATACAGAAATGAGGGCAGATTGAATGGCCCGGGCTGTCTCCTTTCGTTGTTGATAATTGTCTTTGACCAGGGCAATCACACGATTATCGGAGAGAACAATTTTTCCAGTGGCTCTATCAGGTTCCTGATTTAAAAGAAGGACATCCACAGACGGCAGCTCTGAATAGCGTGTGGGATGGTGATCAGATTCGGTTTTGAACCCAGACGACATGCTGATATCAGCAAACCTCTTCAGCTTGGTCATCTCCTTTTTCATTTCCGCCTTAAGATAGTGTAATTTCTCAGATTCACTTCGCTCAGAATAGGTCTCTTCAATTAGCCCTCTCATGGCATCCGGCACGGTGACACTCTTTCTTTTACACCAAACCTCAAAACTCCTTGCCAAAACGTAGGGAGAATAAACCAGTCCACTGACACCAAAAGCCTGCTTTGGGTCATCCCGAACCTGCTTCTCCTGTGGCATAAGAATCAGTATCTGTCTTTTCGCCTTCTCAGGTCTGTATTCATCAAGAATCTTATGCCGCCAGGCTCGACCTATGCGCTGTAACAGCATATCCGTGGGAGCCAACCGGGAAACAAGAAAATCGGAATCTATATCTAGAGACTGCTCCAGCACCTGGGTTCCCACCAGTATTTTCCCTGATTCTTTACGCCTGGCAGCCCCTTCTTTTCCGTAAAGGGACACCCAATAATCTTCTTTTTCATTCCTTTCTTTCACAGGAAACCGGGAATGGATAAGCCCGGTTTCGATTCCATTCTCTCGCCCCCAGGCTGATAAAATTCTGTATGCGTCCTGGGCTTCTTTCACACTGTTTTCTATCCATAAAATATACTCGCCTTGAGCAGCTCGTTCCCGAACCTCTTCAAAAACCAGACTGACCTCAGTTTCCATTCGGACTGCAAAAGTGACCGCCTCTCGGGAGAAAGCTGGTGAGAACTGCAGCCCTGATTCTGTTTTCTTGGAAATAAGCGGATAATATTGTGGTGTGTTCTCATCGGAAGGTTTAGTTTCAGAGGCTAATAACCCACACTTCCTTTGAGAAGAAAGGGTAGCACTCAAAAGAATAACGGTGCACCCCAAAGAGCGTAGCGCGTGAATCATCTTATCCATGATAGCGCCGGTATAGAAATCGTAGGTGTGAACTTCATCCAGAATCACAACCTTTCCCGCCAGCCCAAAGGTTCTGACAAAGCCATGCTTTACGTTCATTACGGACATCATAGCCTGGTCAATAGTACCAACTGCAAAGGGCGCAAGAAGTCCACGTTTTCGACTATTAAACCACAAAAATCCTGGCCGGCCTTCTTCTCCGAGCTGAGTCTCAACTATCCAACTATCTCCGTGAAGCAGCAAAGATCTATGAGGATCCTCAGGAGCCAGAACGGAATTCAGAAATGCGTTGAATCGGGAATAAATCTTTTCCGATGTAAGCTTGGTGGGAAGCGCAAAATAAATTCCGCTTGCCACCCCTTGCTCCAGCAGCTTGTAGGCAGCCATCAAAGCAGCCTCTGTCTTCCCCTGACCCATAAGCTCTTCAAGCACATAGACACCCTGCCCTTCCACCATTTCAACAAACTGCTTCTGAATATCCCTGGGCTGATATCCGGAGAAAATGTCAGTGAAGGTTAGCCCCTTTTTGATTTGGGGCCTCACAAAACCGGATTTCTGGACGGCTGACCGCACCAGATCAAATAAAGCAGCCTCATTTTCAGGAAAGAATTCAACAGAAGACCCAATCCAGTCGGAAACGGTTGTCAGCCCGGCCAAAACCCCCGCGCGAAGATCATCTTCAATTTCTGGCCAGGATCGGCCAAAATAATCTTTCATGCGAACAATCAATTCCTCGCGCAGTTGCTGCCATTCCCTGCCGCCGATAATCGCGTCACCCTTAAACGGGGTTTTGAAAGAAGGCTTTTCACCATGATGACAACCAACGATATCCTTAACAAAAGGGGCTGCATCCTCCAAAGCGGCGTAACTAACCCCCCAATGCCAACTGAGACCTTTTTCCAATTCTGGTTGACTGTCTTCCAGACCGGGCTTGGTATTGGCTTTGTAACCAGTAAGATGGCGATAAATTTTTTCCTGAAAAAGGGGGTTAATTTTGCCCACATCATGAACCGAAACCAGCAGATCAGACCCTGCAGGGAAGAGTTTATCCCTCAGTGAATCAGGAAAGTTCCGGATGAGTTCTCTGGCAACCAGACCCGAAATTTGTGAATGCTGCTCCACGGAGAGTCCTTCTACATGAAGACCTTCAGCGGCCTCTGTCGTTTTGGCCAGACATTCTGCCAAGGGGACTATCCGCTTTGCTGGTTTTTCGCTTTCTCCTGACTCTGTTCTTCGTTTTAACATGGAAACTCCCTGCTAATTGATAGTAACTCCATCTCGTTCTTATGGCCTTAGCCTATTAAGTGCCTTATATTGGAATACCAAAGGCTTCTTCAGCTTCAGTTTGCTTTATATATTCTGCAAACCATTATACCTTTTCCCTGTTGCAGAAACTGAAACGATTTGTGGAAAGATCTCATTAACCTGATGCTTTTTCGTTTTTCATTGGCGTACCTTTAAAAGGGCCAAGCCAGATTAAATGAGAGATATCCTTATACTGCTTAAACCGTAGTCTTCGTTTGACAGCCATTACATTATTATGTGGTAATTTATCTATAATTGCAAATTATTTCTAATGCTTTATATGAAAAGTATAAGACAGTAAGATACTACTGTTATCTAAAGTCAACGAAGGGGATAATATTGGATGAAAAGCAAACAACTAAAAGGATTATCTCAATTTTTATTGTTACCTCTACCCGTTAAGTAGTGAACAACTATTACCAGACTTATTGAGGATGAGAGAATGTATGAATTTATAGAGAAAAGCACTTTTTTAATTAATCATATGCCTAATTTTAATAATTTCCAGATTCCAATTCATCGTAGGAACTGCGCAAGTCCTCAAGGTAGGATGAGAGCTCTCTGGATTTCTCTCTGAGCATGGAAACATTCGCTCTTTCTTCAGACTCGCTCATGGTTTTCATACGCGCAAGGTCCATGTGCATCTGTTTTAATGTATTTAATGCTGAATTGGATCTGAGCTTCAATACCTCACGCTGGTTCTTAAGGTCCTGAAAGGACTTTTTCTGGTCCTGTATCTCATGTATGGATTTCTGATATTCTTTTTTCATATAATCTGAATCTGCTGTGGTCTGTTTCTGTTTCAGCCGCACAAGGTCACGTTCTAATTCTCCTACAGGAATGCCCCGGATTATATCATCAATCTCAGAACCTTTCTGGTCCAGCATCTTTATCTGCTCAACATAGTTGTTTAACAACGGCTCAATATCCGAACCGATAACAGAATGTTTTTTACCCATGGACCGGGCCTGCTTCAGAATGGACTGGCGGAGCTGCTCTGCCTGATCTGTAGAAGAACCGCTTGTTGGAACAGAGGCACTGCCAGCTGACCTGCCCCCTTTAAAAAGGGACTTCAAGCGCTTTAAGAGCTTGCTTTTTTTCACTTTATAGCTTGTCCAATGCACAAAAGAACTCAAGACTAGTGGAACCGCAGGAAAGAGGAACCAGGGAAAACCCGCACTTGTTATCATATTAATAATAAAAAGGAGCCCTGTAACAGATAAAGAAGATGTAACATGGGACCGGAATGCTGCTCTGAGCTTATGGAACTCCTTAAGGTCCTTAAACTCTTCAGCAGAAATATTCTCCGGCATGCTGTCGATTTCCCTTTTCTCCTTTTTCAGCCTGCCGGCAAGCTCTCTATGGTTGGCAATACCAATTCCCCATCCTGCCAATGGTATAAGAAACCATGGAAACCCTGCGCTTGTGGTTGCCCATATAAAAAAGAGAAACGAGTTAACCCCTAAATATGCTGCCAGATGCCCCCGGAAACCAGCTTGAGCTTTTTCCAGGTTGTCTTCCAGTTTTGCCTTGTATTCAGGAAACCTGGGCTGCAGTCCGGTATCCTGTTTATACCGCTGCCAGGAGCGGTAGCTTTTTCGGGTCTCCTTACTTTCGGAGTTCCTGCGCATCCGCCTAGGGGTATGATGTATATGGGTAGTTGATGAATCCTGATTACCGCGCTCCCCATAAGCCGGTTCCTGTGAGTAATTCTGTCTGTCTTTGATATCATAAGCTACCGTGCCGCTCGGGTCTTCCACCTTTCGGAGAAACCCCTTTTCCGCGAGTTTGGTTAATACTTCATCTACCTCTTTGTTCCTGGGAAGCTTCTGTCTAAGTTTATCAACCGGAATTTGCTGGCCCGCACGCTTCAGGTTTTCCACAACCAGATTTTTCACTTCCTCAAAATCTGCCTCAGGGTCTTTCATCCCTGCATTCCTTTGGGAACTGTCATCTCTTTGCTTTTCTGAGGATGAAGAAGGTCCGGTTTTTACCTTCTCCTGCTGCTTTGTTGACTTTGTAATAATTTCATATGCATGTATCTCTTTTGTAATATTTTTTAAGGGAACAACCCCCTTACTCTGTATTTTCGCATCAATTTTATTAGAAACCTGGCTGTACACATCCCTGGATATGCAGATACTTCCAGGAGTTGCGCAGGACTGGAGTCTGGAAGCAATATTGATACTTTCTCCAAGCGCGTCGTTCTCATAAAAATAGATATCCCCAAGATGGATGCCGATCCGTAGAACCAATGGAGTGCCGGGATTTTCCTTATTATATTCTGCTAATTCATCCTGGACCGCAATTCCGCATTTGACCGCATTAGTAGTGTTTCTAAAATCCAGGAGAAAGGCATCTCCAATAGTTTTGATAATACTGCCGTTGTAATGGGCTGCATGCCTGGAGACAAGCTCATTATGGTATTCCATCAGTTTGATAGTGCCTACTTCATCAGCTTCCATCATTTTGGAGAATCCTTGAATGTCAGTAAACATTACAGCCGAAAGCCGGTATTCCTTATGTACCATGAAACCATCCTAATACTTAAAAAGTTCTTCCCGTAACATATAACACCGAAAAAGCAATTATTTGTTACTGATCGAGCACCGCGCGGGTATGTATCTATAATAGGGTGCTTTCCAATTTTATACAACTCTTAAGGAAAGCTAAGAAACAGAGAACCCCCAATTTCATTGTAAAACCCTTGTTAGACATTTTAAAAATAATCAATTCACTGCTTCTATACAAACATTATTTTTCACATAGAGGAATGCTGACAATCATGCATTAGCTGTTTGAATACAGAGGGTCAATAGAAAGACGCTCTGCCTCTATTCCCCTAGGACAACCGTGTATTTTTTATAAATGAATCGCTTGCGCAAAAAGCACAACTTCAGCACAATAGCAGTATGGCAAAACAGAAGACCAGATTTAAATGCGCAGTATGCGGACACACAGAACCCAAGTGGGCAGGCCGGTGCCCTGAATGCGGAGAATGGAACACCTTTACAGAAACAGCAGCACACCCCGGCGGAAAAACAGGGGGCAAACAGAAAAGGGCAGCAAAAAGCCTGTCCCTTGCATCTGTAGACGCAAAGGACGGACTTAGGATCAACAGCGGAATTCCAGAGATGGACAGGGTCCTGGGAGGCGGAATAATGCAGTCCAGCGCTATCCTTATTGGGGGAGAACCAGGAATCGGTAAGTCAACACTTATGCTGCAGCTTGCTGCATCGGTCCAGAAAAAGCAGCCTATTCTGTATGTATCAGGTGAAGAATCTCCGGGCCAGATAAAACTCAGGGCAGAGCGGCTTGGTACGAACCCGGAAAAAATCCAGCTTCTGTGCACCAGCAGCCTCGAGGAAGTCCTGAAAACAGCAGCAAACCTGAAACCATCGGCTGTAGTTGTAGATTCGATTCAAACCGTATTCTCAGCTGAGGCAGGTAATGTCCCGGGCACGGTGAACCAGATTAAGTACTGTGGGCACGAATTGACCAGCCTCGCTAGAGATATTTCCTGTCCGGTCTTTCTTGTTGCCCATGTAACAAAAGAAGGAAGCATTGCCGGTCCTAAGGTATTAGAACACATGGTAGACACAGTGCTGATGTTCGAGTCAACAGAAACAGAAATCCGCGTACTCAGGGCAATGAAGAACCGTTTCGGCTCTACAGATGAAATCGGACTTTTTGCTATGAAGCAAAACGGATTACAGCAAATCCAAAACCCCTCTGAATACTTTCTCGTACTCCGTAAAGAAGGTCTGCCCCCTGGTACAGCAGTCTGCTCTGTGTACGAAGGCTCACGGTGTATACTTGTGGAAATCCAGGCACTCACAGTTCCGGCAAAAGGAGCAGTATCCAGAATATTCTCAGACAAGATCGATTCAGCAAGAGTCTCCAGAACAGCAGCTGTACTGGAAAAACACCTGTCCCTCCGGTTCTCTGACCAGGATGTATATGTAAACGTTGCAGGGGGGATACGGATTAAAGAAGTAGGAGTAGAGCTTGCACTTGCAATGGCATTGTATTCAGCGCGTACCGGACTTCCCCTGAAGGAAGGAACTGCCTTAGCAGGAGAAATTACCCTGGCAGGAGAGGTACGCCCTATTACCGGCTTAGTAAAGCGCACATCTGCTGCGCAGGAGATGGGGTTCCAGGCTTTTATCGGCCCTGCACCGCGGGAAGAAAAACCGGAAATCCCTTATAAAAGTGTAGGAAAAATACAAGAGGCAGTAAAACACGCCTTTGCAGCAAAGGAGTCTTAAGTAAATGGATGAAACAAGATTTTACTATTCGGAAAAAGCGGAAATTGATCTGACAAAAGCCGAGCTGGGTTTTCAATTAAAGAAACGGTCTATAGAGGGCTGTATTTCAGAATGGAACTTATAAAACCGGAATAGCGGAAAACAGCACTCCCTGTTCAGCTGCAATACTAGATAAGCAGAACTTTACAGCAAAAGACTTGTTAAATAGGGAAGCGCAATAAATGTTCCTATAGCACTTCCAAGGGAAGAGAGGAAAAACACCACAAGCACATGGGTAAGCCTGTTTTTAAAAAACCCTTTCACACTAAGAATATCATCCTGAAGGTTTTCAAAATCCCGCACCCTAGGCTTACGGACAAAAGCCTCAATAAGTCCTGTTATAATACCGACCCCGATTGTTGGGTTCAAGGATGTTATAGGAGCAGCAAGAAAGCTCATCAATATAGTTACAGGATGAGCAAAGGCAGCAAGAGCACCTACAGCAGAAAGCGTACCATTTACTAAAACCCAATACCACATCATGTTCAGACTGACTTCCATTCCTGATCTAAAAAAGCCGGTAACAATGAGGCCAAGCACAGCCGCAGGTATTATCCATGGAAGCACCTTAGAAACCCAAGACTTTGGCGGTATCTGAGATATTTCCTGTAAGTCAGTATCCCTTTTCCCTTCATGAATTTCCTTCAGCCAGGAAACCATACCCGGAACATGGCCTGCTCCAACTACAGCAACAATCTTGTTTCCCTCTGCTTCATAGATATTTGTTGCAAGGTATTGGTCTCTTTCATCAATCAGCACCTCTTTCACACTCGGCATGTACCCAGCAAGCTCTTCCATCATACTTTCAAGTGCATTCTTTTTCTTCATATCCTCTATATCTTCTTTAGAGATCTTTTCATTTGAAAAAACCGAGCTCAGAAGTGCAGCCAGAAGTTTGTTTTTTCCCCAAAAGCTCGACTTTGCCCATGCACGCCGCAAGGTTACTGAGATTTCTCTATCACAAAGCGAAAAAGGGATCTGCAAATCCTGAGCCTTTTCAACAGCCAGCTTCATCTCTTCACCCGGCTTAATATCCAAATCCGCACCGATTTTTTTCTGGAATGATGATAATACAAGGTTTGCAAGAAGGAGAAAGCCCTGTTTCTTTTTCAGGACCTGGGAAATGTTAAGCCTGGACCAGTCCTGCTTCTTTTTCATATTCTGATAACGTGAAGCATCTATCTCAACGCAAACACGGTCAGGCATCTCCTCTTCTATTACAGAGGTAACCTCTTCTACGCTTTCCTTTGAAATATGTGCTGTCCCAATTAGTATAAATTCTCTGTCCCCGAGTTTTAGGCGGGTCAATGTATCGCTCATAGCTGGTTCTCATCCTTTAGTAAGATTTATTTTTCATAGAAGAAAGAAATGACTGTTTCAGTTTCTGAAATTCAGGGAGCCGTTCATAGGGAATAACACCACCTCCCATGTGTATGTGCCCTCCGCCAAAGCCTATTCCCTGCAGCGCTTTGCGGACTACAACGCTTGCCGGCCTGCTGGGGTCTTCACTGCGTATTGATATTTTATACTGTTTTTCTCCCGGAACGCCAAGCACAACAAAGTGTATTTCACGCATACGCAGAAAAAAGTCTGCAAGAATACCGGTAAGCTCTGCTGAACAGTCATTGGGAAGAAAAACAAATACAGTATCACCCTCGTATTCACACGCCTTTAGGGCATCCTGGAAAGTAGGTACATCCTTTTTCGATAGGGAGTTCTTTAACAGATAACTACCGGTAACCCAATCGCCGACTTCAAACAAATGATAAAACGCATTTAAGTCGTGGATGGAGACCGCCCTGGTCATAAAATCAGTATCCATCATCAGCCCTATTAAAAGCGCTGTAGCTACATTTTCGGGAACTTCTACACCTGCAGCTGTATAATACTCATAAATTATTGAAGAACAGGAGCCGTATTCTGTACGAATATCGTGAAACTGGACTTTCGGTTCCTGGGGCGGGTCATGATGGTCAATAACGCCGATTTCTGTTGCAGAAAGGGACTCTACATTAGTATTCCCAATAAAACCATCCACAAGAATAATCTGGGAGTCCTCTGTAATATTTGCCTGAGAAGCAGGAACAATGAAAATTTCCAGTTTCTCAATCATAGCAAGGAGGGAAGCGCTTTGCATTTCTCCGACATAACACATTGTTGCCTGAATATTATGGTGAAGCAAAAAGCGGTGAAGTCCGAAAGCGCATGCCACAGCATCGTGGTCCGGATAATTATGTGTCTGTATAAAAAGGGGCTTTTCCTTATCAATACAGGAAAGCAATTGATCTACCTTTCTTTCACTCATTCATCCCCGCTCATTCTCTCAAGTTCTACACGGGCAAGCCGTCGTTCCATCATTCCTGGTCCGAGATTTTCTGCCACCTCATTAAAATAGGTATTTGCAAGGGTTGTGTTGCCCCGGACGAGATACGCCTCTCCTAGGTAGTAAAGCATTTTATACTTTGTCTCATGGTCCTGTTCATCATTTATCAGCCGGACAATATTGCCGTCAAACCCGGGACTCATAAGAAACCGTGCTACCTGATACTGCAGACTATCCCGCGGAAACAGATGAAGATTATTAGTAAGGTACTGACGGGCCTGGTTCTGCTGATCCTGCTTCATAAAGGTCAGAGCAATAAGCAGTGGATAGCTCAACTCATAATCTTCATGCTCAAATGCGAGCCCCAGCATCTCCCTGGCATTTTCCCAGTCTTCATGAATGAATCTGATTATTCCCACTGGGCCATAGGCAAAATGATAGTCAGGTCGCTGGGAAAGGACATGGAGAAAATCTCCTTCAGCATCTTCGTATCTTCCCATATCATTCAAAATCCCTGCACGGTAGACATATGCATAAAAATACTCAGGATCAATTTCAATTGCACGGTTAAAATCCTGAAGTGCAAGCCTATTATTTCTTCTATAAAGATAGAGCTTACCGCGGTCAATATAGTTCCAGTAAAAATCCGGCTCAAGCTCTATTGCTCTGGTAATATCGTCTATTGCTTGTCCGACCTCGCCCTGGGAAGCCCGGACCCTGCTCCTGTCTACATAGGAAAACGGATAGTCAGGCTCTTGTTCTATCGCCTCAGTAAACTGCTCTTCAGCAGCTTCATAGTTCTCCTGGCGGATATATACATTCCCGAGCCCTACCCTGGCTACCATATTTTCAGGATCAGCTTCAATGCTTGCTTGAAAACTTTCCTCTGCTGATTCAAGGTCTCTGTTTTGAAGATGCAATTCTCCGAGGCTCGCATGGGCCAAAGAGTCATCAGGATTTAAAGATAGTATTTCCTCCAGATAGTCCTCTTGGGCTTCATCATCACCCCGCATTGCTGAAAGTAGTGCCATATTAAACAGTGCGTCCCGGTTTTCAGGGTTTTCAGCAATCACCTCTTCAAGGGTATCCCGCGCTTCATCCAGTTCGCCTGCTGTCATTAAAAGAGATGAATACAGGACATTCGTCTCCGCGGATTCCGGATCCTCTTCCATGGCCTGTTCAATTTCTTCTATTGCCTGCTCAACATCCCCTGCAAGAAAATAGCTGCTTACAGCCTGATACCTATCTGTTTCCTCTTCCTCTAACAGGGTCTCCTCATCAGCACCCTCTTCAGGTACTGTTTCCGGAGTACTCCCCTCCGGCATGGTGGCACATCCAAAAAACACAAGAATAAGCAAAGGTATGAGAAATAATCGCTTTTGCATCATGTGTACAAGCTCCTGATTCGCTAAAATTACTAATTTTTCCACATATCGACAGTACTTTTAAAATTTCTTTTGCAATTGTAGTTGAAAATAATATAATGCTTGCATAGAATTTACTCAAGGTTGAAGACCTTAAATCCTACACAATAAATGATTAACAAATGAGCAAAAAGATAAACAAAGCATATTTCTTATTACCACTACTCTATCTATTAGTACTATTCGCTTTACTGTACTTTCAGTTTTCCCAGGTAAGGAGTTTTTCCTATACTGATAACGGTATCGTTATCGAAGGAACTATACCAACCTCCAGCAATACCACAGATTCAGGGGTCATTGACTTAACCGTTGGATTCCATGGGGTCTATTTCATATTCTCTCCAAGAAGTACCTTGGATTTCGAAATGCCTGACGGGTCAATCTACCATGCCTCTGTACAGGGCATCAGCCAGGAAGAGAGCAGATTCACTATACTCTTCGAAGGGGGCACACAAATTCATGTGCCAACAGATTCGCTGGAAACCGGACAGCTAATTCTTCACCCAATTATTCCTGCACACCTTTCAGAAGCGCAATCCGTAGTAATGCGGTTTGCCATGGACAGCAGCTTACAGACAGAAGAAGCGCAGCGGCTTCCTCTTCTCAGGTTTTCTGAGTCCACAGGACAGTATTATCTCTCTCTTTCATCCGGCTCAATTATTGATTCAGATGAAGGCAGGCTTATCCTGGTAAACCGGGGAGGCACATTCCCGGAGGTAGTGATAGATCCATCCACAGAGGAAGATTTTCTTGTATACTGGTTTTCAAAAGACGGAGACACTATCAATGCCGAAAGATTTACCAGGACTATTGATCAATACTTAGGACGTGCATACACAGGGTGGCGGTTCAACCGATACAATCCTGAAACAGGAGAATGGAGTGTTCAAGGCAGAGACCCTGTCTTTTCAGAGGACATTATCATCTCCGTACTTGCAGAAGCACTATATAGAGAACAGTTTCCTTCTGCACTCTCGCCTATCCGCAGAGCAACACGGCTTCATCCGGGTCAGCTCACTGAAGCGAGCAGTCCGTACCTCGGCAGTGTTTACGAAGCACAAGAGCGGACAGAACAGGTAACAGCAAGCAGGATCAGAGAAATTAATGAATATCTGCGGATAAATAATTCCGCGGTCTTTCAAATACACGATCTTCTGCATTTTGCCTGGCTTAAAGCGCCTGAAGAATTACGGCAGGAACTCTACAGCCTTGCGGATTCTGTAGACATAGACAACGAGAACCTTGTTACTCATATCGGGCTGCTTCAAGCCTTTTTTACAGAGCGCAATATTACAAATACTGAGGAGAACCGCTTTTCCCGTTTTGTAGATACAATTGACTCTCACATTCTTCCTGCAATTATCAGGGGGAGAGAAGGTATTTTCCTGCTCCTTCCAGAAGAGGAGTATGTGGATACAAAGACTTCCCTATGGACTGGAGCTCTGCTCATGGATGCAGCGGACTACCTGGACAGGCCTGTGCTTGAGAGCATTGGTATGCGGCTTATTACCTCTATACTCACCCTCTCAGACGATTCCGGTTTCCTACCCGCACGCTTAATTATGGACAGCAACAGAATTGAAGCAAGCCAGGGATTTGTTCCGCCTGAACACATTTATAGTTGGATTGCTCCGCAGCGCTTCTATCCTGAAAACACTGAACTTTTTCAGCTGCCTGGAGGAGAGGCTTGGGTGCGTACTGCTGCTGAAATTAACAATATTCAGGAGGATGATAACAGCTTCGTCTTTAATCTGACTTATGCCAGAGAAGGTATCCACTATATGATATTCCATAATATCGAAGGCTTACAGGGACTCCAGATAAACGGAGCAAACTGGTCTCCTGACACAAACTTTCACAGATACACAGTATCCGGTTATTACTATGATCCAAGCTCTGAACTGTTGTACATCAAGCTATGGCACAGGCAATATGAAGGCAGAGAAACACTAAGGCTGCTGTTCTAACTATGGATACAAACTTATCCCGGTTATTTACCGGATTCCAGACTGAAAAGCGCTTTCTCTTTATCCGCCACGGAGAAAGCCGGGGAAATGTTGATAACATTATCCAGGGCAGAAAGAACTTTCGGTTGACTGACAAAGGGAGATCCCAAGCAAAAGCAACAGGGGAATGGCTGAAACAAATTCCTGCACAAAGCGTTTTTTCCAGCCCCTTAAGCCGTGCATTGGAAACCGCGCAAATTGCTTCTCATACTGCGTGGGGCCTTGATCCTGAACCCTGGGAAGAGCTCACAGAGCTGGATACCGGCATATTTTCCGGACTATCGGTACAAGAAATACAAAGCAAATACCCGGAGCAGTGGAAGTCATTTAAGGAAAACAGCTGGGATACGGTAAAAGAGGCTGAGAACAGAGAGTCTCTCTATGAACGCTGTTTACAGTCATGGAAAAAGCTTGCAGAAAACGCAGCCGCAGGAGCAGATACGCAGGTATGCTTTACCCATGCAGGCACACTGAAATGGATAATCTATGTTTCCTTTGGAGTACGCGCATGGTTTCCCCTTGTACCTACCTCCAACTGCGGAATTTATGTATTAAAAGTTGAGCCGTCTAAAGCGGAAAGGCAAACCACTCCTATAAGTAAATGGATGCTCATGGACTTCCAGGCTCCTGGAATACAGACCACACCGGAGGTCTAACTCTCCAATAGTTTTATTAATGCATCCGAAGTAACACCCAATTCCTGAATAACATGTGCACCAGGAGCAGATGCGCCGAACCGCTCAATGCCGATTATATGGTCTCTTGGAGCAATCCCGTCCCATCCTAACGGCATCGCAGCTTCGATTACAAAACTCTCTGCTCCTTCAGGGATAAGTCCTAATAGCACTCCTCCTTGTTTTGCCCGTTCCCGGTTAATAACAGAAACAACCCGTACAGCTTTCTCTGTGTTTTCTGCAGCTTCCAGAGCAGCGGAGACCTCTGACCCGGAAGCGAACACAACAGCTTCCGGCTTAGTATCCGGTTCCAAAACCACATAAGCCCCTTCTTCTAAGGCTTTGTCCATATCTACCGAGCCTTTCTCTATCACAGGTAATCCCTGACGTGAGAGCACAAGTGCAACAGGACCAAGTCTGTAGTTTACCGCAAACCGCCATGCAGCAGCAGTTTCCTGAGCATCAGCTGGCCTGAGCACCTGGAGACCGGGAACACTGCGCAAGCCGGGAAGCTGCTCCACTGGCTGGTGTGTAGGACCGTCTTCACCGATCCAGGGTGAATCGTGGGTAAAGACATAGATAACCGGCAGCTTCATTAAAGCAGAAAGCCGTAGAGAAGGCCGCAGGTAATCACTAAAAATAAGGAAGGTGGATGCAAAAGGAAGAAGACCGCCATGGAGGGCAATACCGTTTGTAATAGCTGCCATTGCGTGTTCCCTTACCCCATAATGAATATTTCTGCCTCTTCTATTCTTAGCAGAAAAGGAGCCGCCCTTTTCCAGAAGTGTCTTATTGGACGAAGCAAGGTCAGCAGAACCGCCGATCAAGTTCGGCAGTGCCTCTGCAAGGCTGTTTAACACCTTTCCCCCTGCTTTCCGTGTTGCAATTGATTCGCCTATAGCGAACTCAGGTTCAGCAAAATGGGTCAAATCCGGGGCTGAAAAGAAGCGGTCCCATTCATGACGCAAGGAAGGGTGTTCTTCAGACCAGTCCTCAAATAACACTAGCCACTTTTCATATTCTGCTTCAAGCTCTTCTTTCCTTACAGCAAAGAATTCATACACCTCTTCAGGTACAAAGAAATTCTCGTCTTTTGGAATTCCCAGTACATTCTTAGTCTCTTCTATTTCATCCAAGCCCAGAGGAGCACCATGCACTCCGTGGGTCCCTTGCTTATTGGGCGCTCCTTTTCCAATGAGAGTATCAAGGATTATCAGACTCGGTTTCTCCGTTTCCGCTTGTGCAGCTTCTGTACAGGTTCGAATCTCCTCACTGTCATACCCTCCGGACTTTTGTACATGCCAGCCCAGAGCTTCAAACCTAGCTCCAACATCTTCACTTATACTAATGTCTGTTGCACCGTCTATGGTTATCCTGTTTGAGTCATAGTATACAATAAGCTTCCCAAGACCCAGATGCCCGGCTATTGAAGCCGCTTCATTAGAAATTCCTTCCATCATATCTCCGTCGCCTGCAATAACATAGGTAAGATGGTCCACAACTTTATGCTTTTCAGTATTAAAATGCTCAGCAAGAAAGGCTTCAGCAATTGCCATTCCAACGGCATTACCAAACCCTTGTCCAAGCGGACCGGTAGTAGTCTCCACTCCTGGGGTATGGCCATACTCAGGATGGCCCGGTGTCTTTGACCCAAGCTGCCGGAAGTTCTTTATCTCATCTAAGGAAAGATCAAAACCGGAAAGGTAGAGTAGAGAATACAGCAACATTGAACCGTGCCCAGCTGAAAGAACGAAGCGGTCTCTATTCACCCATACAGGATCATCCGGATGATACCGCATCAGTTCGCCAAAGAGCATTGCCCCGATTTCCGCGCACCCTAAAGGCAGACCCGGGTGTCCTGAATTTGCCTGTTCAACCGCGTCCATTGAAAGGCTCCGAACTGCTAGTGAAACTGACTCAATATCATGCTGTTGCATTATACACTCCTATTTTTCTCATTATTCATATACAATGATACACAAGCTTCATGGTATGAGCAAATTTTTCTGAGATTTTCCTCTACAGAAAGGAGAAAAAATATGCCAAAGGAAATTTATCATTGGTATTTGGCTAGAAAAATGAAGGACGCCCTGGTTTCACAAAAGACAGCATGCCCGGTTAAGAACGCAGTCCTTGCTTACCCCGGATTATTCTACCTTGGGTCAGTCTTTCCGGATAATGCTTTTTACTATACTCAAGGCCCTGCAAAACAGGATTTTCAAAAAGCTGCGCTTGGGTTCCATGGAAAAACTCAGGTCCATCCTCTCAATTTTGCAAAAAAGACCATAGACTCCCGTACCAGCAAAACAGATGCCTTTCTTTCCTTTGTCAGCGGATTCTGCTCCCACATTTCAAGCGATACTGTCTACCATCCATTCATTTTCTATTTTACCGGATTTCCGGATAAAGAGAAGACATGGGAGGCAAGACACCGGGCTTTTGAGAGTTTTCTGGATCTTTACATACTCAAGTCAGGCTTTACCCCTGAATTTGGAAAAACAGTACACAGCCTCTTATCATCACTGTCTGTTTCAGAGGAAGCGCTGCTGGATATTCTACAACAGTGCTATGAAAACCGGATATCCCGAGACCAGATTAGATACTGCCTAAAGAAACACGGAAATTATCAGAAACTCTTCTTTTATTTCCCTGTCAGAGTGTTTGTAAGCATAGCAGCAGTTCTTGGTGTATCTGGTATGAAAGTAAATAAAGAAAGTTTTTACCCCTTGCTGCCAGGCAAGGCAGAACAGTTTTTCCGGCAGCAATTTACCTATAAACATCCGGTTACTGGAGATGAGTATGAACACACACTGGGAGAACTCACAGACCAAGCTGTGTCCAGATTTCTTACAGCAGCTGCACAGCTGGGCTCCTACTGGACAGGTCATACGGAAACCAAGTTCATACCGGAGCTGGACCGCTCATTAGACACAGGACTCCACCGTTCAGCAAAACAGGAGATGACTTATTCTAATCCGATTGATGTATATTCCTCTATGAAATCCGGTTCAATACAGAGCTAAATCGAGGGATACAGCCCAAGCATAGAACGCCTGAAAAATTACTGTCTTCCTAATGATATTTCTGTTACTATTGTAAGTAATGGACATTTTTACTTGTGTCCCTAATACTTATTAGTATGGAGAAAACATTGAAATCAATACAAGACTGGGCAGGAGAGATTGAAAAAAATATTGAGAAGGTATTTTTTGGCAAAAAACATGTTATAGAAAAACTATTAGTTGCCCTTTTGTGCAGAGGGCATGTGCTCCTTGAAGACGTTCCAGGAGTCGGAAAAACAATTCTTGCACGCGCTTTTTCTGTAAGTCTTGGGGGAAAGTTTTCCAGGATTCAGTGTACCCCTGACCTGCTTCCTGCTGATGTACTTGGTGTATCAATCTACAATCCGAAAACATCGACATTCGTATTCCGCAGGGGACCTATTATCAGCAATGTTGTACTGGTAGATGAAATAAACAGAGCAACACCGCGTACCCAATCTGCACTCCTTGAAGCAATGGCTGAAGGTCAAATTAGTGTTGAAGGAAAGCGCTTAAGCCTTCCCTCCCCTTTCATCCTCATTGCAACAGAAAACCCCGTAGAATTTGAAGGAACATTTCCCCTGCCTGAAGCACAGAAGGATAGGTTTTACATGTCCCTTAATATCGGATACCCCGAACGGGAAGGGGAAAGCCAGATTATCTCCAGTCAACAGAGGATTACCCACCCAATTAGTGACTTACAATCTGTTTCCACACCGGAAGATGTCCAGGCAATGCAGAAACAAATATTCTCTGTTCACGTAAATGAATCAGTAAAAAGCTATATTCTCGATATTGTAGACCGGACAAGGGAGGACACTCACTTTAAGCTGGGTGTCTCACCAAGAGGAAGCCTTGCCCTTTTTCAAAGCTGCCAGGCCCTTGCTGCTATACGGGGAAGAGACTACATTGTTCCTGACGACGTAAAAGAGCTTGCTGTTCCGGTCTGTTCTAAAAGGGTTATTATGAAGTCGGAATATCAGATTAAAGGCGTAACTTCGGAAGAAGTACTGGATGCAATTATTGAATCTGTCCCTGTTCCAGTATTAAAGGATAAGGCGTGAAAATCCGGAGGATCCTCCTAATATTTTTACTTCTCTTTCTCTATCTATTTTTCCCATCTTTCCTTGTACAGTCTATTGCCCTCTTAGGGATATCCGTTCTTCTGCTTTCCTATGGTTATTCAAAAGTCCTATATAAGCATATTACTGTTGAGCACACACGTACACTGGTCCGGACTTATAAAAACCAGCGCACGAAAGTGGAAATACTGGTGTATAACTGGAGCATTCTTCCTGTACATTACTTTTCTGTAGTAAATGAAGTAAATGAAATGTATTCAGACAATGAAGAGCGCTTTCTTATCTCCCTGAAAGGCAGAGAAAAAAAACAGAGTATCTACTATGTGCAGTCCGGCACTAGGGGAAGCTTTTTTGTCGGACCTGTTACTATAAAAGGCTCAGACCCTCTCGGACTATTTCCTTGGAAAAAGAGAGTTGATACAACCATGCAGATTATCGTATATCCGGGAGTACACCTCCTTGACCTTCTTTTTACCAAAGGACTTCCTGCAGGCAACCTGCGGATACAAAACCCGATCTATGAAGATGTAACAAGATACCGCTCCATCCGCGAATATATTCCAGGAGATGATACCCGCAGAATCAACTGGAAAGTCTCAGCACGAATGGGCAAACTTCACTCCATGGAATTTCTGCCTGCATTGTACTTTCCAGCCCTTATTCTGCTTAACCTAACAGTAGAGGACTTCACCAGACGCCATAGGTATGAATACATTGAACGGGCAATAGAAACATCTGCTTCACTCATTTTTTACGCAGTCAACCTCGGCCAAGAGGTTGGAATCATTTCTTCAGGACTCGTTAATTCAGACAAAGTGGGCATCCCTTTAAGCAACGGCCATAGCCATGCAGTTGCAGTCCTGGAAGCACTTGCACTTATCTCACCAAACAAGAACGAGGCAGACTGCACCCATGACCTATTTGCTTCGCATGTTAATATACCATACGGATGCAGGGTAATGTACGTAGGGCCGAGCCTCAGGGAAGACCAAATAGAACGCCTATTGATAGCAAAACAAGGGGGCGCTAATGTAGAGCTCTACATTGTTGGATCAGAGCAGAAAGGCTCTGAAACCATTCAGGAACAGAACTTTCCAATTTATTCCATCAAAGAATACGGGAGCGAGCTGATTCGAAATGAGTAACACCAGAATTTCAGTATATTACCGTACAATTGTACACCCCCTCATCAGCATGCTGGTCCCCTTTTTCTTTACTGCCTTTATTACCGCAGCATTAGCACACGTTTTTGCACCTAGCTTCAGGATACAGTGGTGGGTGTATCCCTTCCTTTTCCTTATCGGCATAATTGAAGCAGCTTCAGGAACTCTGTTATTTAAGAAGAGAATGCCCCTTACTGCGCGGATACGGGAGTTGATCCTTATTATTCTCCTTTCCTACGCTCTGTTCTCTGTTCTTCTCAATCAAGGGCCTATACAAATACGGTTCTTTCCTGCATTTAATCCCATCTATATTACCTGCGTTGGAGCAGTCCAATGGATGCTCTCCTATATGTTTCACCAGCGTTTTCGAATGCGGGAAATCCTCCTGGAAATAGTGGGAGACAAAGAACATGAACCTTTGAAAAAAGCAATGCGCGATTCAATCGAATTTGTTAAGTCCGCAAACCTGCAGCTAAAGAGTATGCATTCAATTATTATCTTCTGTGTTTTTACCTCTTCTGTATTTATGATTATTACCGGATATCTGCAAATATCATATCCAATTTGGGTACTTGCACTTTTTTTCTTTTTTCTCTGGTTCAGTATCATGATAACAGGAAGCATCAACGGCTACATTGAAGAGTTCGAACACTATGGAGAGGGAATCCCAGTCCCCCCCCTCACACAAAACAGAAGGTATATCTATTCATCAATTGTAATTGTATTGGCAATAGTAATTTCCCTGCTCTCCTCATCCAATCGGTCGCTTCTTCCCCTAGAGTGGGTTTATGCATTTTTGGGATGGATTGCGGGACTATTTGATGCAGACATAGAGCCGCTGCTTGAAGATTTACAGAGGCAGCAGATAAATAGACCCCTTGCTGAACGCTTTACGCCGCAAGAGATAGTACCGGAACCCGGTGGTGAGCCGATAATTGATCTTGCATTTATTTTTGATATTCTCAAGTGGATGTTCGGAGCAGCAGCCCTTGTGTATGTTGCTATCTTCATTGTTAAGCCGCTTTTTTCCCGGGAAGTTCGGCAACAGATACTATCGGTGAATTTATGGGAATTGATCAAGGAAAAACTGCGGGACATCCTTTTTTTCTTCCGCTCGATTATACAAAGCATATTCTCCGGCAGTAAAGGGGAAGCAATTCACCTGTCCCTTTCTGGAAACAACCCGCTCACAGGAGAAGCCCTTGATGAACAGTCCCAACAGATGCAGGAAAAAATTAAGGAGAACAATAGAATAATCCGGGGATTTTTGAAAGTGATGCGCTGGGGAAAAAACCACAAAAAGGAATATAGAAAAGGAAGGACCCCGCGGGAATATATTTCAGAGCTTGTTTACACATTCCCTGAAATTGAAGAACAAGGCAGCACAATCTACCAGGTGTTTCAGGAGGCAATATTCTCTAACCATGTGCTTGGAGATACGGTAATGAAGTCTTATGATGCAGCAGTGCGCTCTATTACCAGAATCCGTTCACCAAAGCAGCGCGCAGAAGAACCGGACCAAGAAGCAAAACCGACAAACGATGAAGAAGCAGAAAAGATTGACAAATAATATTTATTCTTCTTCCTCAAGCTCTTGTATTCTGTCACGGATTCTTGCAGCTTCTTCGTAGTTTTCCTCTTCCACTGCTTTATTCAGCTCCTGCTCTAAAAGATCCCGCTGGACTGTTATATCATCCTCATTAGGAAATCCGCTTTGCTGCTCAGTTATCTTATCAATTGATATCCCTGCAGCATCTACTACTGAATCAGCAATATAAATGGGGCATTGTGTCCGAACTGCTAGAGCAAGAGAATCCGAGGGACGAGCATCTATAGGTATTTCTGTACCCTCTGAATCTACAACTAAGTTAGCATAATACGTCCCGCCTTTTAAACCGGTTATCTCCACACGGTTTATTATAGAATGAAATTTATCTAACACAGACAGAAGCAGATCATGGGTCAAGGGCCTGGGCATTGGGACATTCCCAAGACCGATAAGAATAGACTGCGCTTCCATTTGACCGATAAAAATTGGTACAGCAACTTCTCCGCCTCTGGGCCGGATTAGGACTGCATTTCCCTGGTCTGTCCTTGCTACTGTCCAAACTTCTGCCTCAATTAGCATATACCTCTCCGATAAAAAAACCTCATAAAAGTTCTAGTTTGTATCACTAAAATACGGATTTTCATACCTATCGTCTATAGGTATCACATATTACTGGGCAGATTTCTCGGTCTCTATCTGTTTAGTATTTCGATTTCAATATCACCAAAAGCATAGGTTTGGCAGGAGAGGCGGACATCCTTTTCCAAGCTAAGTTTTTCAAAAAGTGCTTGCTCTTTTATATTTCGTTTATTTGTTTTTTCCATACCCTGAATAATCCGAACCCTGCATGTACCGCACTGTGCCTTTCCGCCGCACCGGTGCATAATGGAAATACCGTTGCGTAATAGATTATTCAGAATTGATACTGCTGATGAAGCATTAATTATTGTGTCCAGTTGCGGGACCTGTATTTTTGCCATTATGTTTCCCGGTGCTTTGCAGTAGAAACTTTGTTTCTGCCATTTTGTTTAGACAGATAAAGCGCTTTATCTGCACGATCGATAAAAAGCCTGCTAGTAGTGTCAATTAACGGATTATATTCCGCTACTCCGAGAGAGATGCTAGTATTTATTTCAATATCATCATAGTAAAGCTCTAAAGATTCTATTGCACTGCGGATCCTCTCTGCTACAGTATAGGCTGTATCCAGATCGGATTCAGGTAGAAGAATAGAAAACTCCTCACCACCGTACCTGGCAGCAATATCGTTTTGCCTAACATTCTCCTGTATTGCATTTGCCACCTCTTTCAAGACATAGTCTCCACAGGTATGGCCATAGGTGTCATTCAGCACTTTAAAGTGGTCAATATCTATCATAATTAAAGACAGAGGTACATCGAGCTCCACAGCCTCTTCTTGTTTTTCCATTAAAACAGAAAGAAAATAGTGCTTCATTCTAAGCTTTGTCATCATATCCGTAGTTGTCATCTCAAAGAGGTAGGCATTATGAATCGCGATTCCGGATAATAGAGCAATATTTAACAAATACTCCTGCTCATAGTCTGAAAAGACTTCATCCGCAATACGTTCGCCAAGCACAATTATTCCGTTCACCTGCCCCTTTGCGCGCAGGGGAATAGCAAGATTCGGTTTCAGGGCAACCAATGCCTCAAGACCTTCCAAGGAACCAAGCTCTTTCTCTATAGCCTCCAAGGTATAGCACCGGAATTTTTCTGTAAACAGTGGAATAATTGGATGGGTCTCTGCAATAATATATTCAGAGTCGTGTGAAACATCAAATCCTTTATAATTTCTATGAAGCGCGAACTCGGCGCCATCAAGGCCTTTGCGGGTAAACAATCCAGCTTGAAGAACCTTCATCTGTCCGATACAGGCATATAAAATTGAGTCAATAACAATGTTATAATCTAGAGTAGAACTGAAGCTTTTGCTTATTTCTATAAGCTGTTTGAGGTCGAATATCTGTTTTTCATATTCAACCAGCAGAAGCTCCTGTTCGGATAGATTATCATTCTGCTGGTTCATCAAACCCTGCACACTCCTTGCTCCTGAGATACCTTCATTATACCTAATAATAGTGGATGAAATAAAGAAAAGAAAGAGAATTTATTTTCTATTTATTAAAAAAAGTAACTGCATTGCGAAACATTGCAAGCCCATTCTCAGGTTCAGGCCTTTTCACCCTCCAAGAAGGATGATTCACATACGACAAGAACGCCTCTGGATGGGGCATGAGACCAAGGACCCTTCCAGTTGTATCCGTAATGCCTGCAATATTCTCAACAGATCCGTTCGGGTTCCTGTCGGAATAGGTTACTGCAACCATGCGTTTCGTCTGTAGAGTATTCAAAACAGAAGTACTATTACAGATAAACCTGCCTTCCCCATGGCGGACCGGCAGATCTGTTTCTGTAAGCCCTTTGGTCCAAACACATTCAGACTCAGGAAACGCGCATTTTACCCAGGAATCTTCAAAGACCCCGCTATTATTATGAATAAGAGACACGTCCCGGTCCCAGGTTCCTGACAGATTCGGCAACAAGCCCATTTTAACTAATACCTGAAAACCGTTACAGATCCCGATTACCAGGCCGCCCTTTGCAACAAATTCCTCGAGGATGCTCCGAAGCCGCTGTTTTACCAGATGAGAAAGAACCAGCCCTGAACCCAGATGATCCCCAAAAGAAAATCCACCGGGAAAACTGAGTATCTGAAAATCCAGAACCCTCTTCGGTGATTCAAAGAGGTCCTGAATGTGTATGCGCTCCGGATGTCCGCCTGTCCGGGTAAATGCTTCAAATAGCTCACGGTCAGCGTTTATTCCGTATCCGGTTATTACTGCTACCCTTACCATAACTAGAACTCTCCTTCTTTCCAGGCTTTTGTCATCTCCTGCATATTCAGTCGAAGCAATTCCTTTTCTTTGCTTGTGAATACCACCTCTCCTGAATCATCTACTTTACCGATTTCCGCAGCAGAGAATCCTGAAAAAAGCTCCTCCATATTTTTTTGGTACTTTTGTCTGACTGTCACAATAAATCGGGAAGGTGTTTCGCCAAAAAGCAGGGATAGTTCGGAAACGCCTTCTTTTGCAGGCAGATGTGCAACATCAATCTTTGCTCCAAGGCGCTGCCCAAAAGCAGACTCAACAGCTGCAACAGCAAGTCCGCCTTCAGAAAGGTCGTGGCAGGACCGAAGAAATCCTTCCTCAATCGCAGTATGTACTTTCCGATACAGACGTACCGCATCCCGGGGCTCTGCCAATGGCACACCGGAGAAGACCGATTTCGTGATAAAAGAAAAGGCAGAACAGCCTAAATCTTCCTTTGTGTGGCCGATTAGCCATATACTGTCCCCGGCTTCAATAAAATCAGTACACACTGTTTTCCGTATGTCTCTCACTTTTCCCATAAGTGATATTAGTAAAGTAGGACGCACAGAGACCTTTTTGCCAGCAAGGTTTGCATCGTTTTTCATGGAATCCTTGCCTGAAATAAGGGGCAGCCCGTATGTAACACATGCATCATGTAAACCTCTGCATGCACGAACCAGCTGCGCAAGCTTATACCTGCCGTCAGGGGTTTTTTCAGACTCAACAGGATCAGGCCAGCAGAAATTGTCCAATGCAGCTGCAAAATCCGGATCTCCGCCGCAGGCAATATGTGCCCTATATGCTTCGTCCACAGCATTGACTGCCATTGCATACGTATCAGTATCCGAATACCGGGGACAAATACCGTGGGTAACTGTAATACCTTCGAAAGAATCATACCGCGGGGTAAGCACAGCGCCATCGCTCGGCGCATCAGCATGGATTCCGGTAAACGGTTTTGTAACACTCTGTGCCTGTACCTCATGGTCATACTGCCTCACCAATTTCTCCTTGGACCTGATATTCGGATCAGACAAAAGATCCAGGAGTGCCTTTTTGAGATCGACCTTTGGGGTACCGGAGTCTGCCACAGAAGGAGGCACCCACTGGGCTTTCAGCCGCATAACAGGCAGACCGTTATGGAGAAAATCCAGAGAAAGTTCTCCAACAGTACTGCCTTCCCGAAGTATGGAGACCTTGCCTGAGTCAGTGAATCTACCGACAACCGAGGCCTCAACATCCCGCTTTTTTGCCAAATCTAAAAACTCATCAATCTTCGCAGGGTCAACTGCAAGGCTCATACGTTCCTGAGACTCTGAAACCAATATCTCCCATGCTGCAAGACCTTGGTACTTCAAAGGGCACTTATCCAGTTCAATAACAATACCGCCCGAGTCTTCTGCCATTTCACCAAGGGAAGATGACAACCCGCCAGCACCATTATCAGTTATTCCTTTGTACAGTCCGAGGTCCCGTGCTTCCAAAAGAAAGTCTGTCATTTTTTTCTGGGTAATTGGGTCTCCAATTTGTACAGCAGAGGTTGGTGATGCCTCATCCAATGCAAGACTGGAAAAAGTTGCACCGTGGATACCATCTTTTCCAACCCTTCCCCCAAGCATCACTGTCAAGTCGCCCGGCTCAATGTGCTTTACCCAGGCACCTTCTCCATTAATCGAAGCAGGCAGAATTCCCCCAGTTCCGCAGAACACTAAGGGCTTACCTGTGTAACTTTCATCAAATAAAAAGGCTCCTGCAACAGTGGGGATTCCGGACTGGTTTCCACCATCAATAATCCCCTGGTGTACTCCCTTGAGCACTGTTTTGGGGTGCAGCAGTCCCTTGGGAATATCTTCTTCCTGTGTCTCCGGAGGACCGAAACACAGAACATTTGTATTAAAGATTGGTCTTGCACCTTTTCCCGTACCAAGAATATCCCTGTTCACTCCGACAATACCGGTTATAGCACCGCCGTAGGGGTCCAATGCTGAAGGGGAGTTATGTGTTTCCGCTTTAAAACAAAGAAGTGTGTCCTTATCAAACTGCAGCACACCTGAGTTGTCATGAAAAACAGATCTGAGAAAATCCTTTTCTTTTTCCAGCTTCTTTGTTGTCTCTTGTATATAGGTCTTAAAAAGAGAGGCTATTGTCTCGGTTTTCCCGTTTTCAGTATACTCAATTTCTGCCTGGAATATTTTATGTTTACAGTGTTCTGACCAGGTTTGTGCAATCATTTCCAGCTCTACATCAGTAGCAGCTTCAGGAAGCCCGGAAGACCTTCTATCTTCTTTTGTTTCTTCCCTAGAATAATATTCACGCAGGGCCTGCATTTCCTCCAGAGTCAAAGCAAGCAGCCGCTTTTCAGAAAGAACAGAGAGCTCTTCATCATTCATGGCCTGAATTGGAATATATTCCACACCTGGAGACACGCCGTCATGTACATGGGGATACTCTTCCGGTATTCTCGCAGCTAAATTCTCCTCTGTTCTTCTGTAGAAAAAGCAGTTTTGGATCAGGGGATTATACAGAGCTGTGCTGATTTCTTTCATTGAATCCGTACAGACCCCGGATAGTAGATACATGGTTCCTGTCTGAAGGACTGCCTCGTGGTCCAGAGAGCATCCCAGCTCACCTTCAACAGCAGTCTGGGCAGTCACAGCAACCGGATCATGAACACCGGGTTTGTATGTAATCTCAACAGCAAAGTCCCAATCCAGCACTGAAGAGGCAGTAAGAACTGAAGTATCGACAAAAGCTTCCTGTGCTACCGGATCAGTAAACAGACCTGCTGCCTGCTCCTGCGTAAGTCTGGGAATACTGTTCAGGATGTACACATCAACAGAACTCACTGAAACAACAGAGAAACCTCCATGAACAAGAGAATTTCGTATATTTTCTCCCCGTCCGTCATATTCGGAATCTTTGTACATTACCTCAATGCGCATCGTATCCAATCCTTGTTGAAAGCTATATGGCTGGAGGCCCAAAAGCATCCAGTTGTCTGAATGTAGCCTATCTAAGTATCTTTTGCAACTCAAGAAACAAAGAGGCAGCAAACCGGTATAATTATTTTTTTTAGATACATGTTTTTTATGCTTGACTGATATATATTCCCATAATAGAATGGCCCAAATTATTCTACTGTAATAGGATATTTTTCTAAAATTTTCCTTAGCACCTGTGGCTGAATACCGATAATAAAAACAGGACCGGTTATACCGGCAAAGGTAAGAAAAATGTCGGACAAAGATTTAATTTCAAAAGAATCTATCATTCTCCGCCTGGAGAACAGCGACAAAAATGAGGCCATAAAGGAAATTATCCAGAAGGCCACCGTCTTCAAAGGAATCCAGGACATAAACTGCCTCATTAATGCAGTATTTACCAGAGAACGCGTACAGAACACCGGTTTTGGACACGGCGTAGCTGTGGCCCATGGTAAATTCTGCGGAGTCCCGGGCATTCATATTGCACTCGGTATTTCAGAAGAGGGAATTAACTACGGCTCCTGTGACGGAAAACCTGTTCACTTTCTCTTCGTTATTGCAAGCTCCCCGGACAAACAAAACGAATATCTTTATATTCTTTCCAGAATAGCACGGCACCTGAAAAACGACACATTCAGAAACACACTCCAGCAGTGTTCCTGTACAGACGAAGCATTTGCCCTCATTTCCACTGCATTCGCTTCCATGCAGAAGACTTCTGTTGCATAAACTCGCAGACTCTTATTAAACACAATAAGATATACATAGAGCTGAATATTTTAAACTTCTTTTTGACAGAACATCATTTATCAGTAATAATTACACAAACGATAGGAGGATCCAATGAAAAAACATACATACCTAATTGCAGGGCTGACATTAATCTGTATGCTCTTTATGAGTATATCCTGCAGCGGCGGCGCGGTTGAACAGGAAGATGCCGATATGGCATTCAGCATGTCAGTAGGACTGTACTTTGTCGGTTCAATGGCAGCGGCTTTTGGAGAAGAGATCGAAGGAATTTCATACGACCAGCAAAACCAGGTCTTAAGTATTGATAATGTTAATCTAACCGAGCTTATCGGTGAAGAGGACATACAGACACCATATGAAACAGTAAGCGGAACTTTCACTGTTACAGAAGAAACCCTGGAAGCAGATTTAGAGCTTACAGGCGGACCGGTTACTAGCCTGAAATACGAAATTGCTGCTGAAGCAATAATGGAAAGCCCAACTGCTGAAGCATCTGTAAACGGGAACACTATGACTGTGAGCTATTCAGAAGAATAACCCAAGAGCTTAGTAACAAAAAAACCGCCCAGACAGGCGGTTTTTTTGTTTCAGAACTATATTTATACTTTGTTCCACATTTCATCCAGAGAATTAATTATTGAATCCTCTGTTTCAGTAGAATAGCCTCCTTGCAAGGCAAGCTCATTCAGGGCTTTCAGTATAATATCCTGAATTTCACTATCTGTAATAGCTTCCGCATATTCCCAAAAGGACTCTCTATCGTGTATCTGTGCTTCAAAGTCTTCCAGGCTTTTATCAAAATCCGAAAACCCTAATTCCTTATTTATATGGTCCATATCTTTCAGTTCGTCCTCACTGATTTTTCCATCAGCCATAATCAGGGTCTTTAACGCTCCAGCAAGAAAAGTCCGTTCTCTCTTATTCAGTTTGTCAATATCTGCCATGCGGTTCTCCTTTCTATTGAATAAGTCATAGGTTAAGTATACAGCACCGCAGCTTCACAAGCAAACACTTATAAAAAGCGGCGCAAGAAAAGCGAAGCAGTACCACCTATGAAAATTCCAGCAGACCGGAAAAATCGAGAGTAGCAAAGTAATCATCCAGGGTTTCCGCTCGTCTGATCTTTACAATAGAACCGTCGGTACGAAGCAGAAACTCCGCTGATCTGAGCTTTCCATTATAGTTAAAACCCATTGCATGACCGTGAGCCCCTGCATCATGGAGCACAAGAAAGTCTCCCCTCTCAATTTCCGGCAGTTTTCTGTCTATTGCAAACTTATCATTATTTTCACACAGTGATCCGGTTACATCGTAGAGATGGTCATTCGGCTGGTCCTCTTTCCCCAAAACAGTTATATGATGATACGCTCCATACACTCCAGGCCTCATCAGGTTTGCCATACATGCATCTGTTCCCACATAATCTTTATATGTGTGTTTCATATGACGAACCCTGGTAACAAGGTATCCATAAGGACCTGCAACCATTCTTCCGCATTCACCTACTAACCTGATATTTCCCAAACCTGCGGGAACAAGGGTCTTGTCATAGGCTTCCTTCATTTTTCTTGAGAGTTTTTCCAGATCAACAGCATCATCTTCCGGATTATAAGGGATACCTATACCCCCGCCCATATTAATAAACTCAAGTTCAATACCCAGCTTCTCTTTTAGATCTACCGCGATCTGGAACAGGATAACCACAGTCTCGAGAAAATACTCTGAATCCAGTTCATTACTCGCAACCATGGTATGAAGCCCAAAACGCTTCACCCCTTCTTCTTTGCAAATACGGTATGCATCCATAATTTGATCAGTAGTCAAACCGTATTTTGCTTCCTCAGGATGTCCGATAAATTCATTTCCCTTTTTCAATGGGCCCGGATTATACCGGAAAGAAATAAGCTCAGGCAGTCCTGCGGTTTTTTTCAGAAAGTCTATATGGCTAATATCGTCCAGGTTGATGACAGCTCCCAGCTCCCGAGCTTTCAGATATTCAGCAGCAGGTGTGTCATTGGAAGTGAACATTATCTCCTCACCCTGAAGGCCCGCACGCTGAGCAAGTACCAGCTCTGCAAAGGAACTGCAGTCAGCCCCCATACCGTATTTATGGAGAACTTTCAATATATAAGGGTTCGGCAATGCCTTTACTGCAAAGTAATTCTTAAAACCCCGGGGCACCCAGTCGAATGCCTTGTAATAATAGTCCGCGTTTTCCAACATCCCCTTTTCATCGTATATATAAAAAGGCGTGGGATATGCTTCTGTCATTTTTTCTATAAATTCCCGTGTAAAGGGTACATTCTTCTCTGTCATACTAACTCCTTACTTTGTTTACAAATGGTAGATACTCCATGAAAAAAAGTCAATCCAGGAAACAGGACGATTGGAAAAAGCCTGTATACAACATCAATACAGCCTGTTAGTCACATTCAGGATTCGGCACAGCACAAAAAAGGTCACCATGGAATAGCGTAAAAGAGCGGAACAAGCACAGGCACAAATACAGATAAAATCGCACCGCTTGCAATAGAGAGAGGCACTGAGGAAGGACCGCAGGAGCGCTCGATAATAGGAAGGGTGACATCCATACTTGTTGCTCCTCCAATCCCAATCGACACATAGGGATATGCAGTACGGGAGATAAGGGGAATAGTCAATAAAGCAATTGTTTCACGCATCATATTAGATAAAAAAGCAGCTGAACCGGTCACCGGGTCCCCGAGGTCAGCAATAAGCACACCGGAAAGTGAATACCATCCAAACCCTGATGAAAGCGCAAGGGATTTCCCAAGTCCAAGAGGATGCACAAGAGAAAGGAGCGCCCCTCCTACTAATGTTCCTACAATAGTTCCAATTGGAATCAGCAGAGTATCCGGATGTGCGAGCACAGTTTTCGGATTAATCCCATTCTGGGAGAATTGAATTCCAATAACATAAAGCAGAAAATATAAAAGCACTGAGGTAATTGCACTAATATTCAGGTCTACCCTGGTATTTAGAAAAAGCCCGATAAGAATCCCGGCAATTATAATGCATAGAAAAAGAAAGGGTTCCTTCAGGTGGTCAGTCATACCCACATATTCCACAGCCTGCTCTTCAGCAGTTTCCGTATCAGCTTTTCGAAGCAGGAAATACAATAGCCATAGCACTAAAACCGTTCCGGCAACATTTGCTAGCGCAAACGCAAGTGCAGTAAATCCGATAGAAACAAGATTTTCCAGAATCCCCTCTTCCATTCCGATCCTTAACCCCATTCCAAACAAAAGAGCACCAAGAGAGAACATAAGCAGTTTGTCTACAAGTTTTGTGCCTGGAGTAAAACCGAAACGGTGCGTCAAAACTCCGAGTACAAGAAAACCAAGAAGTATGAAAAAAGAAATTACCTGAGCCATACCAGGAAGGTATATGTTTTCATGATTTTACACAACAGGGTAAAGAATATTTATGCAAAAATATTGACTAAACCTGCATATTCATGTAACATGACTTCATAGTTTCTTAACAATCGGAGGAAAAGATGAAAAAAATTACTATTCTATTACTGGCTGTAGTATTAAGCATCAGCATGTTCACCGGATGCGGTGAAGATTCAGACACAATTATTGTTGCATCAGATGCTACATGGCCTCCAATGGAGTTTATCAACGAAGACCAGGAACTGGTTGGATTTGATATTGAACTGATGAATGCTATTGCAGATGCAGCGGAATTCGAACTTGAAATCCAGAACACTGCATGGGACGGTATTTTCGCTGGACTTGGAAATAATCAATACGATGCTATTATCTCATCTGTCACTATAACAGAGGAACGTGATGAGACAATGGACTTTTCCATTCCTTATCTGAACGCAGGACAGGTACTCATTGTGCGCCAGGATACAAGCGGAGTTGACAGCTTAGAAGACATGGAAGGTAGAACCGTAGGTGCCCAGATCGGAACAACAGGTGCAATCGTTGTCGGAGAAACTGACGGAATCGAACTGCGCACATACGATGAGCTCGGCCTTGCAATTCAGGACCTTGCATCAGACAGAATTGACGGTGTTGTAGCAGATACCCCAATTGCTGCTGACTATGTACTGCAGAATGATACCTATTCAGACACACTGCAGATTGTAGGTGAACCGTTTACTGAAGAATACTATGGTATTGCTGTTAAAGAGGGCAACAGCGAAGTCCTTGATGAGATAAACCGCGGTCTTCGGATTGTTATTGAAGACGGAACTCTAGACGAGCTGATAGATAAGTGGCTGAGATAAATAAAAAGAATAAAATAGAGATTACTGACGGGGCATTGATACCTGACAAGCATGAGAAGGGCCTGTTTTCTGCATGGCGCATCTCATTCTTCGGGGCCATTGCCCTGCTCATTTTGCTTCCTGCACTCTCTCCGTCGCCATATGTCCGAATTATCAGATTTATTCCTGACGGAGTTATAAGCACCTTTCAGGTGACTCTGATGTCAATTGCCCTCGCATTGCTCATCGGACTTATTGCAGGACTGGGAAGAATTTCCAGAATAACAATTATTAACAGAATAGCAACCGTATATGTAGAAGTAATCCGCGGGATACCTTTGCTTGTACAGCTTTTCTACATCTACTATGCACTTGGGTCTTTTGTACAACTGCCTCGTCTTGTTTCAGCAGTTATTGCAATGTCAGTTTGTTATGGTGCATACATGGCAGAAATATTCCGTGCCGGTATTTCATCCATCCCCCAGGGCCAGATGGAAGCAGCACTCGCACTTGGAATGACTAGAAGCCAAGCATTAGCGCGGGTTATCGTCCCCCAAACTGTGCGGACAATTCTTCCGCCTATCGGAAATGAGTTCATTGCCCTGCTAAAAGACTCATCATTGGTTTCCATCCTCGCTGTATCAGACCTGCTCAGACGAGGACGGGAGTTCGCCTCAACAAGTTTCCAGTATTTTGAGAGCTACACAATAGTTGCCTTGGTGTACCTGGTAATTACTTTGTTTCTCTCGAAAATGGTCTCAATAATGGAAGAAAGGCTGGATTCAGGTGGCAGATAGAGTAAGAATAGAAAAAGCAACAAAGAAATTCGGAAAAGTGGTTGCAGTAAAGGATGCTGATCTTACCGTTAAAGCAGGTGAAGTAGTATTGATTATCGGTCCTTCAGGAAGCGGTAAAAGCACCCTTCTACGGAGCATAAATCGACTTGAACGGCTCACATCCGGCGATATTTGGATTGATAATGAGAAAGTAACTAATCCTAAAGCTGATATCCGCCACATCCGGGAAGAGGTAGGAATGGTTTTCCAGAACTTTAACCTTTTTCCCCATCTTACTGCAGTTGAAAACATAAGCCTGGCGCCGAAGATCGTAAAAAAAGAGGATAAAACAGCCGCAATAGAAAACGCAAAGCGCCTTCTTGCTCGGGTAGGACTTGCAGACAAAGAAGATGTTTACCCTGAGCAGCTCTCAGGTGGACAGCAGCAGCGGGTCGCGATTGCCAGGGCGCTTGCAATGAATCCAAAGGTAATGCTCTTTGACGAGCCAACATCAGCACTCGATCCGGAGATGATAAAAGAGGTTCTGGATGTAATGCTTGGTCTTGCTCAAGAAGGGATGACAATGCTTGTTGTTTCACATGAAATGGGTTTTGCCAGAGCAGCCGCGGATAAAGTCATATTTATGGACGAAGGCAAGGTAATTGAAACAGGCCCGCCGTCTCAAATATTTGACAACCCCCAGAAAGAGCGTACAAAGAGATTTCTGAAGCATATCCTGTAATAAACAGCCGTCCCGACAAAACGGGGCGGTTTTTTTTCGCCCAGCACAATTGACAAGAGGAAAAACTACAATCCTGCTTTAAGAGAGAGCCTTTCACAGCTTAGCTGCAAATACTGTTTATCAAGCAGCAATAGGCAGGTGAATCAGGAGAGCCTCCATGATCGCGCTGCTGCACAGGATTAATCAAAAGCGCCTGCGTGCTTCATCCAGAATTTTTTCTATTGACACTTACCAGGGAAAGACTATGATAGAAGAAGAATACCCAGATTAGACTAATTGGAGAGACACCTTGGATTATAGAGCAGACGCGTGGATAGAAAAAATCAATCAAGGAGGGCTGGATTCTGTTTTTATAGAGCTTTACGGCAAAGAGAACATTGAAGCCCAAAGATCCAGATATGTAAACACTATTACAGAACACCGTGAACGATACGGAGACTCGGAAATACGCGTTTTCAGCACTCCAGGCAGAACCGAACTTGGCGGCAACCATACAGACCATAACCTCGGGAAAGTCATTGCAGGCTCTGTAGACCTTGATGCAATAGCTGTAGTTACACTCTCCCCTGCAGAAGACCAGAGCATTGATATTTACTCCCTGGATTTTAAAAAAGAATTTTCTGTTTCCATTGAAAAAACCTCTCCGAAAGAGGATGAAAAAGGTACTACAGCGGCTTTGATCCGCGGTGTTGCTGCATGGTTCACAGAAAAAGGGCTGCCCATTAAGGGATTCCAAGCAAGTATTCAGAGCAATGTGTTCCCCGGCTCCGGGCTTTCAAGCTCAGCCTGCTTCGAAGTCTTAATCTGCACAATTGCTGACTATCTTCACAACAAAGGCTCCCTCTCTGCAATAGATCGCGGGCTTTGCGGAAAATACGCAGAAAATATCTTTTTCGGAAAACCCAGCGGCTTGATGGACCAGCTTGCATGCAGTATCGGCGGAATTGCGGGAATCAATTTCCAGAAACCCGAGGAACCTGAAATAACTACCGTTTCCGCAGATTTCTATTCTGCAGGATACCAGCTGTGTATTATTGATACAAAGAGCCACCATGCCGCAAGCACTGACGACTATGCTGCAATCCCCAGAGAAATGGCTATGGTAGCAAAAGCTCTTGGGGTTACGCACTTAGGAGAAACAACTGCGGAAACTTTTTGGCAGCGCTTTCCTCTTCTGAAAAATGAGCTCTCCGGCAGAGCAGTTGCAAGAGCTGCCCATTTTTTCAGGGAAAACAAAAGGGTTGAACAAATGCTTTCCGCCTTGCAGGCAAAACCCAATATTCCTACATACCTTCAAGCAGTAAAAGAATCAGGAAATAGTTCTTTTAAGTACCTCCAAAATGTAATTGATGATGTAGAAAACCAGGACTATGCATTGGCACTCCTTGTCACAGAAGCAGCCCCCGGAGCAAAAGACATTGTCAGCAGAGTCCACGGCGGAGGTTTTGGCGGTACAATCCAGGCATACGTGCCTGTAGAACACTGGAACGACTTTACCGCATTTATGAATGAGAAGATAGGGCATGGATGTGTAATCCCCATTACTATCAGAAACAGCGGTAGCATGGAAATTGCATTTCCATGCTGAGTGCACTTTTCCACTGATGGCACCTATGGTACAATAGCTTCCGCAACGAATTCTCACATGGTTGTCCGGCTCTTTTCCGGCGCATGCTGTGAATAATATAACCATAAAGAAGGGGTACCACGTGAATAAGATCGTAAAAAAGCAAAAGCTTGCCCACGAGGTGTATTTAATGGAGATAGAAGCACCGCTTATTGCTGAAGAACGGAGTCCCGGTCAATTTGTCATCCTTCAGATTGATACTGACTACGGTGAGCGCATACCATTAACTATAGCTGATGCGGACAAGGAAAAAGGTACGGTTACCATCATATTTCAGGCTGTTGGTAAGACAACACACCACTTAGCAGTTAAAGAAGAAGGTGAATCAATTGAAAACGTACTCGGCCCGCTTGGCCAGCCGACCCATATAAAAAAATACGGAAATGTTATCTGTGTAGGCGGAGGTATTGGTGTAGCGCCGCTCCACCCTATTGCAAAAGCCCTGAAAGCAGCAGGTAATAATGTTACAACGATTATCGGCGCACGTACAAAAGAGCTGATAATCCTAGAAGACAAGATGAAGGCTATTGCGGATAATTTTATCGTATGTACTGATGACGGGTCCTACGGGAAAAAAGCACTGGTAACAGAGCCGCTGAAAGAAGCGTGCGAAAAAGACCCGAAACCTGATCTTGTTGTTGCTATCGGTCCACCAATTATGATGAAATTTTGCGCTGAAACTACAAGACCGTATAAAGTGCCTACAATTGTTTCATTAAACACCATTATGGTGGATGGAACAGGAATGTGCGGAGGCTGCAGGGTCACAGTAGGCGGTGAAACAAAGTTTGTATGCGTTGACGGACCGGAGTTTGACGGACATCTTGTTGACTTTGATAATATGATGCTCAGACTCAATGCCTACAAACCGCTGGAAGACAGTGCTCACCATCAGTGCCACCTAGACCTTAAAGTTGAAGAAATGGAGGGCAAATAATGACTGAATATCACCCACTAGAAGAGCTGGAAAAAGAAGCAAAACGGCTGTACTCGGAATACAAAGATAAGGAACTAAAAGCAAAAGACCGCCTTTCGATTCCGCAGCAGGAAATGCCTGCACAGGAGCCAAAGGTACGGACAACCAATATTAACGAAGTTGCCATAGGATACACAGAAGAACAGATGAAGGTTGAGGCAATGCGCTGCCTCCAATGCAAAAACGCCCCATGTATGAAAGGGTGCCCTGTAAACATCGATATTCCCGGTTTTATCCAAGCTGCTATAGATGGAGACTATGAAAAATCCGTTGGCATTATAAAAAAGACCAGCCTATTGCCTGCAATCTGCGGCCGCGTCTGCCCACAGGAAACACAGTGCATGGAATACTGCACCCTTGGAAAGTCACTGAAGGACAAGTTCCAGTCTGTTGCAATCGGCAGAATAGAACGCTATATAGCAGATTGGGAACGGGAAAACGGGCAAATGAAGGCACCGGAGGTAAAACCTGAAACAGGCAAAAAAGTAGCTGTTATCGGGTCCGGCCCAGCGGGGCTGACAGCAGCAGCTGATCTGCGAAAAGAAGGCCATGCTGTAACGATCTTCGAAGCATTTCACAAACCAGGGGGAGTAATGGTTTACGGAATTCCTGAGTTCAGGCTTCCAAAGGCAATTGTTCAAAAGGAAATTGACACACTCACAGAAATGGGAGTTGAGCTGAAGACTAATTTCCTCGTTGGAAGAACAAGAAAATTGAAAGACCTTATTGAAAAAGACGGGTTTGACGCAGTTTTTATCGGCTCAGGAGCCGGCCTTCCGAATTTCATGGGCATTGAAGGGGAAAACCTTGTTGGCGTCTTTTCGGCAAATGAATACCTTACCCGCGCAAACCTTATGCGTGCCTATGACAGAGAAAAGGCGGACACTCCAATCTTCAAATCCAAACGGGTAGCAGTGCTTGGCGGCGGAAATGTAGCAATGGATGCTGCTAGAACAGCTCTGCGGCTTGGAGCAGAGGATGTAAACATCATATACCGCAGAACAGAAAAAGAAATGCCTGCTCGGGTAGAAGAGGTAGCCCACGCAAAAGAAGAGGGAGTCAAACTCCACATACTTACTAATGCAAAGCGTATCCTAGGCAATGATAAAGGCCATGTCCGCGCAATCGAATGCCTGCGCTATGAACTGGGCGAGCCGGATACTTCCGGACGGAGAAGACCGCTTGCAATTGAGGGAAGTGAATTTGAGATGGATATGGACACTGTTATTCCTGCAATCGGAAATTCATCAAATCCATTGATAAAACAGACCACACCGGAACTTGAGACCAACAAATGGGGAAATATTGTGGTTGATGAGAACCAGAGAACATCTCTGGATAAGGTATATGCAGGCGGAGATATCGTTCTAGGCGCAGCAACAGTAATCCTTGCAATGGGAGAAGGCAGAAAAGCAGCACAATCGATAAACCGGATGCTCGCATCACAATAGCAAAGACACGTCCCCGGACTTCCGGGGCTTTATACAATTCCAACATGTTTTGCAGAAAACATTGTTGGTTACTGGTAGTATCTTATAAAATAAAAGGGAGCTGAGAAAAGGAATAATTATGGAAAATGCAAACATGAAAGAAATCGCTGTCCTTCCCGGAGACGGAATCGGTCCGGAAATAATGGAACAAGCTGAGAAAATTATCGGTACAGTAAATGAATACTCGGACTTGAAACTAAAACCAGTACACGCAGATGTCGGCGGTGCCGCAATAGATAGACACGGGAAAGCACTTCCTGAAGAGACTGTTGAAATTTGTAAAAACAGTGAGGCAATTCTTTTTGGCGCTGTAGGCGGTCCAAAGTGGGAGAGCCTTCCTCCTGCAGAACAACCTGAACGGGCTGCCTTGCTTCCTTTACGGAAGATCTTTAACCTGTTCGCAAACCTCCGTCCTGCAACGATTTTTCCTGAGCTTGCAGAAATAAGCCCTATCAAGACAAGTATATTAAAAAATGGTATGGATATTCTTGTTGTTAGGGAACTCACAGGAGGAATCTATTTCGGTGATCCAAAAGGAAAAGAACCGGATAAAGCCTTTGACACACTTATCTACTCCAGCGAAGAAATTGAACGGATTGCCCATGTAGCATTCAAGGCAGCACAAAAACGCAGGAAAATAGTTACATCCATAGATAAAGCTAATGTACTGTCATCCATGGTTTTTTGGAGAGAAATTGTTATTAAAGTAGCAGCAGCATATCCGGATGTGGAATTACGCCACATGTATGTGGATAATGCTGCAATGCAGCTGGTAAAAAATCCGGGACAATTTGATGTAATGCTCTGCGGAAACATGTTTGGAGATATCCTTTCAGACGAAGCAGCGGCAATTGCAGGCTCCCTGGGAATGCTGCCAAGCGCTTCTCTTTCAGAAGGAACCTTTGGATTATACGAACCTGCAGGCGGATCAGCCCCGGACATTGCTGGCCAGAAAAAAGCAAACCCATTAGCACAGATTATGTCCCTTGCAATGATGTACAGGTATACTTTTCATAGAAATGATATCTACCAGGCAATTGTAAATGCTATAGGAAAAACCATTTCCGAAGGATACAGAACAAGTGATATTTACAATCTTGGAAACAAACAGGTAAATACTGATGAAATGGGTAATTTAATCTGTGAAAATGTAAAAACCGACTTACACAAAGCATAACAGGAAAAGGGTTTTCACCCTTTGAGAGCACTTCAAACTTTGCCCTAAGCTTTTGTTAGTTCCCGTATACCGGGGCAAAGTTTGGGGGTGCTTTTCTACTGACACGAAGCTTTTGGATATCCTGTAAAAATGCAGGCACCGCTTCTATTCTCATTTTTATAATACCAGAAAATATTTTTACCGAAGCACTTCTAAGGCAGTTTTCACCCTTCCGAACGGCGGACTAACTTGAACGCCCTGTATTTTCGTGCGTATGCTTTCTACAATTTCTCTTGCAATAGCAATACCTTCCTGACGTGCATCTTCCTTTGTCTCCTGTATGTGCATCCTTTCCATAATCTCCTCAGAGATAACCACACCCGGGACTTCGTTATTAAGAAACAATGCATTTTTATAGGATGCCAACGGCCAGACTCCTGCAATAATCGGCAACCCGGTATCCGAGATTTTTTCCAGAAAATCTATAAGCGCTTGTGCATCAAATACAGGCTGGGTTATAAAGAACTCAGCACCTGCTTCCGCCTTTTTAAAAGCACGATCTATTTCCCGCTCAAGCAGGGGTGCTGCAGGATTCACACCTGCACCGAGAACAAAACTTGTTGGAGCAGGCAGCTGATTTCCGCCGATATCTATTCCCCGGTTCATTCTCTTTGCAAGTGAAATAAGACCGATAGAATCCACATCAAAGACTCCTGAAACATCTGGATACCTGCCCACCTTTGGGGGATCCCCTGTTATAAGCAGCATATTCCGTAGCCCCATGGCCTGGGCGCCCAGCAGATCAGCCTGAAGGCTTATAAGATTTTTATCCCTGCAGCAAACATGAAGCACTGTTTCTATGCCGCAGGTACGCTCCATCTCAATAGCCGTAACCATGGGAGAGACCCGGGAAGAAGCCCGGGGTCCGTCAGGAATGTTAATGCAGTCAATTCCTGCCTGACTCACCTGGCGGGTCTTATCCAATACCTTGGAAAGATCAGCGCCGAGAGGGGGAACGAGTTCAACAGATGTAATCCAGTCCCCCTTTACCAGCTTGCTGCCCAAACGGGAGCGATCTTCAAGAGGCAGTTCCTCTTTTTCTTCTACATCCTTGAACGCAGACTTAAGCACCTTGCTGCGCGTACCGATATCCAGAGAAAGAACTGCATGCCCCATTTTCCGAATGTGCTCCGGCGTTGTACCGCAGCACCCGCCGATAATATTCGCTCCGCTCTCCAGAAAGCGCTTTGCATATTCTGCAAAATACTCAGGAGAAGCCAGATACAGGATCCTATCTTCAACTTCTTTTGGAAATCCTGCATTTGGCATAATTGCAATCGGTTTTTCTACATATCCGTACATTGCAATCAGCATTTCAAGAGTGTCCGCAGGGCCGACTGAACAGTTAACACCAACAACATTCACAGCAGGATGCTCATCCAGGCGCTTTGCTATTTTCGGTGCCTCTGTCTCGTATTCAGCAGAGCTCAGTCGTCCGAGAGTGAACTGTGCTTGTATAGGAATCTCAGAACTCAACTCTCTTGCTGTTTCAATTGATAGCACAAGCTCGTCAATGTCTCTGAAAGTTTCAAAAAGCAAAAGATCCGGACCCTCTTCCAGAAGAGCACCAATCTGCCGTTGATACGCAGTAATTGCTTCTTCTTGAGAAACCGGTCCATAAGGAGCCACACGCTTTCCCAGGGAGCCCACAGAAGCTGCAACATAGATGCTCTCCCCTGCACAGGACTTTGCAATCCCCATTGCTGCCTTATTAATCTCTTCAGTTCTCTCATCTAAGCCAAAGGCGGCAAGTTTCACCGGATTTGCTCCATAGGTGTTTGCCTCTATAGCCTGTGCGCCTGCATCAATATACTCGTTATGGATTTCTTCGATTAGGTCAGGACGGGATAGACATACTTCCTCAAAACACTTGTTTACAAAAACACCCTTTGAGTACAGCATAGTTCCCATAGCCCCGTCAAAGAGGAGGACCCCGTCAGACAATCGGTCTAAATACGGTTTTTTCATAGATTTTCCTTTTATTTTGCTCTGGAAGCGAGCTCTTTATACACAGCAGAAACAGGAATATTTTTACTTTCTAATAGCACAAGCAGATGGTAGATAAGATCTGCAGACTCATGCACAATATCATCATCATCTAGTGCGAGAAGAAGCTCAACAGCCTCCTCGCCGGTCTTTTTCTTTATTTTTTCTTCTCCGGATTTAAAGAGATAGGAGGTGTACGAGCCTTCCGGCATATCAGCCTTCCGCTGAGCAATAACAGAAGCCAGCCTATCCAATACAGAATCAGTACTCTTGCTGTCTTTTCCAGTTATTTCCACTGCTCTGGTTTCATCTTCCTCTTCTTGAAAATCCATAACAGCAATGCACCAGGAGTCCTTGTCCTCAATCTTTATCAGTTTTGCCCCTTCCCTGTAAGGTAAAAGCGTACCTGATTCAGCGTGGAGACACCAGAGAGTATTCTGTTCAATAGTTTTCCGAAACCCCTTGCCTGTAATATGTACAAAATCTTGAGGTATTCCCCTGCTTGAGCAGACAACCAGGGGTTTAACCTTTGCTTCGTCAAATCCTACCATGTCATTTCCTCATCTGCTTGATATTTTTGAAAAAGAGCGGCAAGGTCTAGTTTTTTTTCATATACTGCTTTCCCAGTTATACACCCGGGTACAAGGGTACTATCTGCCTTGGCCACAGCAGCAATATCCTCTTCAGAGCTTATGCCGCCGGAGAGGATTACCGGAATACCTGCAGCCTTACTAACAGCAAGGGTCTGTTCAATATCCGGACCCTCCAGAGTACCGTCCTTCTCAATATTGGTATAAATAATCGATGAAAAACCCATGTCTGCAGCTTTCTTTGCTATTTCGGTATCTTTTACATTCGTTTCAGATTCCCATCCGGAAACTTTTACTTTTCCCTTTTCAGCATCTATTCCTGCGATAAAGCCTTCTCCATAATGACGAACCCAACCTTCTACTTTATTCGGGTTTTTTACTAACATTGTACCGATTACAAGCCTATCTATGCCTAAGTCAAAGAGCTCCTCAACATCTTCTTCAGAACGTATTCCTCCACCAAGCTCTATAATACAGCCGGGCACAGCTTTCCGCACCTTCCGAATCTGCTTTCTGTTATCCCCGGATCCTCTTGCAGCATCTAGATCCACAATATGGATCCGCTTTGCCCCAAGCTCAGCAAACTTTCTGGCCATTGCAGCAGGCTCTTTTTCATACACTGTAGACTCATTATAATTTCCTTTATACAGCCGTACGCACTCGCCTTTGAGAATATCTATTGCAGGAATAATAACCATGGACTGCCCCTCTTTTTGATAATTTAGAGCAAAGTATAGCAATTTTATCATTTATCCACAACTAGGAATGATTTATACTCGTGTTACTACATACAGATCAGTAGAACGCTCCTGGTGTTCACCAGATGATCCTCCAAAATACTTTTTTATATAATCAACTCCCCCGTGATTCGCAAACCCTCTGAAATTCCGGTAATGCTCAGTACCAGCTGCCCATTCGATGAATGTAACCGCGCAATTGAGCAATACACCAGGGAAGGGCAGGTTATAATCTGCGATTAGTACGCTATCAGAGTAGTGTTTTAATTGTGTAATCAGGGGGATACGGTCTGCATCATCAATCTGATGGAGAAAAAAAGACAGCACAGCGTAATCGTACTGTCCCGAAGTATTTTCTAAAAAGGAAAACACGTTTTCCTGGAAAAACTGTAGATTTTCTGCTCCTGCCTTTTCTGCCGATGCTTTCGCAGTTCCTATCATAGACAGCGAGCTGTCTATACCAATAACCTGCTCTGCCTTTCGGGATAACATCAGAGCAAGTGCACCTGTTCCGCATCCAATATCCAGGACCTTTCTGCCCTTTGGTATAAGCTGACTAATATCTTTTCGTACATTCTCTAAGAGGGGATCTATAAAAAGCTTGTAAAACCACCCAATCTCATCCAGGGCTATTCCCCTGTTCTTATTGACCATGCTATTTCTCTGCCCGCATAGAGCGGTACAGCCCCATCAATTTCTTCAGGAACTTTCCATGGAACATTCTCAAGCACAATAGTTTCGTCTGTATGAGACAGACCGTAAAAGTCGCGCCCTGCTTTAGAAACAAAACCTTCAAACGTATCAAGGGCATTCTCCTGGTGAAACACATGAGCAACCAGCGGTATTGCCACAGGAGAAGAGTAAATACCAGCAGCCCCTGAAGCTGATTCCTTTTTCTTCCTCGGATGCGGTGCTGAATCTGTTCCAAGAAAGAACTTCGGGTTGCCGGAGACTGCGGCACCCCGAAGGGCTGCCCTGTCTTCAGGACGTTTTACTACAGGCTTACAAAAATTATGTGGATTCAAGCTGTTTCCGATTAAATCGTCCAAAGTCAGCACAAGGTGATGGGGAGTAATAGTTGCTGCCACATTATCCGGCATGGCAAGTACGTGCTCCACTGCTGCTGCACTGGAGAGATGTTCAACAACAATTCGGAGGTCCGGGAAGGCTGTTACAATATCATCAACAACAGAGAGAAATGCCGTCTCTCGGTCCAGGCAAAAAGCTTTCGGATCCTCTCCGTGAACCGAAAGTATTATTCCGTTCTTTTCCATCTCTGAAAGCACTGGATAAATCTCCGTGTATTCATCTGCTCCGTCTTCCGCATTGGTAGTCACTCCCTTGGGATACAGCTTTCCTGCTACTGCACCTGCTTCTTTCAGTGACCTGATTTTTTCTGGACTAAGGTCAGGAAGGATTTTAAATGTCATATGCGGGACAAACCCTGGGGCAGCCTCCATAATTCTGCCCATATAATCCATGAGAGACTCAGAGCTTATTATCGGCGGAATGGTATTCGGCATAACTAGAGCGCCTGCAAATACTGAAGCAGAACGCTTTGCATACTTTGCCAGATCCTCGCCGTCACGAAGATGCAGATGCATATCAATCGGTCTTTCTATTTTCAAATCCATTAAGGTCCTCCATTATTTAGAAAAGATACGGTTTTGTGTATTCCATCTCCAGATATTCTATCTCCGGGTCATGCTTATCCAGAGACTTTGCAAACATATGCGGCGGCTGTACATTGTGGGGCATCATATCAAAATGACAAGGCACTGCGGTCTTCGGTTTTATCTGCCCGGCAACCTCTGCTGCTTCCCAATGACTGAGATTATGATACCCCCCATTAATGCAAATACTCATACAATCAATGGATTTCTTGCGCATATTCCTCAGGAGATCGCTCTGTGCTGTGTCACCGGTATTGTAATATGACTTTCCATTAGAAAACTCAAGCAGGTAGCCCATATGGTTTAGGTCAGTACCATCTGTAGGTTCAGCAAAAGTACCAGTTATCTTAGTACCGAAGAACAGATACTCCTGCTTTGGATGCATTAGGGTAATGGCCTTCCCTGGCACCCCTGCTTTTCTAAGCACAGGCACAGACTGAAACGGTGCAAGAAACTCGGTTGAGTCCTTGTACTGATAGCGCTCAATTGTCCACGGATCAGTATGATCGCAATGGCTGTGCGTAAGGAGTACCATATCTGCCTGGAGGTCTTCAGGTTCGATAAAGACAGGAAGGAGTCTGCTCTTTTTAACCGGTTCCCCGGTTCTGCCGGATGCACAGAAATCAGTGAGATACGGATCAATTACTATAATCTTCTGCTCCGGGGTTTTGATAATAAAGCAGTTTTGCCCCAGAAACCAAAGGACATAGTTTTCTTTTGGAACCGAGTAGCTGTCTAAAACATCCATAAACTCTCTGGATGTATAATTCTGCACTACTGGCTTCGGAAATATTATTGAATCCGGCATCTCAAAACCCATACAATCTCCTTTCTTTAAAAGTACTGATTCATCTTTGATTTGTCGAGAAATGTTTAGGTATTTCAGCTCTGAAACTTTACGTGAATATCCGTAAAACAGAGGAATTGTTCTTGACGCATCTGTAACAGGATTCTAAGGTATAAAGAATAGGATCAACCCGGAGGCAATAATGAAATTTCCAGAAATCGACCATCTTTTAACAGGTGTAGCTGTTCCAGTAGCAGCACTAAAATCTAAAGACAGCTGCGGCTGCGGAGAATTTTCTGATTTAACCATGCTTGGCAAATGGTGCAAGCAAACAGGTTTAGAGCTAATCCAAATTCTACCGGTAAATGATACCGGTTTTATGGGCTCCCCTTATAGTGCACTGAGCGCTTACGCGCTTCATCCCTTATATATGAGGCTCCAAGCCCTTCCCGGAACTGATAAAATGCTACCAAAGATTGAAGAAATCCGGGAAAAGCACGAATCCAATACACGAATCAATCTTTATGAGCTTGTACTTGACAAACTTTCGTTTCTAAAACAGCTCTATGAACAGGAAAAAGAAACAATACTTGCAGATAAAAAGCTCACAAGCTATATCCGGAAAAACCAATGGGTAAAAGAATATGCTGTATACCGCTACCTTTGGGAGCTTTTCGGATACGAGCGCTGGCAGGACTGGCCTGAATACAGGGACCCGAAAAAAAGCGATATTGACAAACTATGGAAAAAAGAAAAAGAGGCAACCCGGTTTTGGGCGTGGATACAGATGCACTTGGAAAAGCAGCTTGTAAAAGCATCTAAAGACCTGACAAAGCAAGGGGTAGCACTGAAAGGCGATATCCCAATTATGATGAATGAAGACAGTGTGGACATTTGGGCACACAGAGAATTCTTCCACCTTGACCAAAAAGCAGGCGCACCTGCTGATGCATTTTCCCCTGCAGGTCAAAACTGGGGTTTTCCGATTTATAACTGGGATGAACTAGAGCAAGACGGGTATTCCTGGTGGAAGCAAAGACTCCAGGAAGCTGCAAAATATTACCATGCGTATCGGATTGACCATGTTCTCGGCTTTTTCCGTATCTGGAGTATTCCGGACAAGCATTTCACCGGAAGTCTGGGGTTTTTCTGTCCTTCCCGGGTAATACACAAGGACCAACTCTGGGAATCAGGATTTAATGATGGAAGGATTGCCTGGCTGGCAAAACCCCATATATACGGCCACGAGCTGAGAGCACAGCTCGGCCATGAAGCCAATGACGCAATCCGCCTGGTACTTAACAGAATTGGAAATGAAGACCTTTTCCTTTTCAAACCCGAGGTTGCCGGAGAAAACAATATACAACGCCTTCCATTAAGCAAAAACGCGAGAAACCATCTGCTCATGTGGCTCCGTGACAGGACCCTTATCCCAATGGGTGATGACACATACGCGCCGAATTGGTCCTGGGAATACACTAGGGGCTTTCAAACCCTGTCAGGCCAAGAGAAAAAGGCATTACAGGGAATAATTAACGAGGTGATGGGCGAATCAGAGAAACTCTGGGAAGACCAAGGAAGAAAACTCCTTTCCTTCATGACAAAGGAAACAGATATGCTTGTCTGCGCTGAAGACCTTGGAGCTATTCCTGACTGTGTACCAAAAGTACTGAATGAACTGAATATTCTGGGACTGAAAATTGTCAGATGGGCCAGAAAGTATCAGGAAGAAGGAGAGCCTATTATCAATGTAAATGAATATCCCACTGCCTCGGTTTGTACTCTTGCTGTCCATGATACAACCACTATCAGAGGATGGTGGACGAATGAAGAACAGTCAAAAGACGCGTTATGGTCAGCATTGGGAATAGAAGGTCCCTGCAGCTATGAATTCTCTCCGGAAACTGCACAAAGGCTCATAGGCGGAGCAATGAATGCTGCCTCCCTCTTAGCAATCTTTCAAATCCAGGATTTCTTTTCAATGGATATTGATTTATGGATGGAAAGCCCTGAAGATGAACGAATCAATGTTCCCGGCACAGTTTCAGATACTAACTGGGGATACAGAATTGTACTATCTTTAGAAGATATGATAAAATACAAAAAGCTGAACAATAGAGTTTCAAAGCTAATTGAAAAACGGAGAGAAAGAAAGATTTCTTTTCCATAGCCATAAAAAAAGAGAAGAGGAGTTCCCTGTGAGAGACAAAAGAAATAATTATTTACAACTACGCTTAACCGCTTTAGAAGGTAGAAACAAGCCCCCTGGATTCGGGAGAAATGTTACCATGGAATTTCATATTTCAAGGGAAGCACGGAAAAAGTATGATATTGACCAGACACTGTTTTCCATTACCGGAAATGCGGTACTGCCCAATTTTCATGCCACTAGGCTTTTTGCCCAAAAACTGAATGCACAGAAAGATCTGGTTAAAAATCCGGAGAAAGCTGTCCGCCCGGGACAGATCAATGCAATGGGCTTGATAGACGAGATCCTCCACTATGTTGCAGATGTGTATAGGGAACAGGAGTCAGCAAATGTTTTTCAAGAGGCAATTGATCATTTAAAAAAATCGGTTGGAGAGGAAGAGGTTGAAAAAACGCTCCTTCTTTTTACCCAGAAATTTCCTTCCACAGCAGTAATGAGTGGTGACAAAACAGCTGAACAGCACCTTGCTGAGGAAACATCAGGAATTACCCATAAAGAACTTAGCCTGGAAGAGCTGCTGCTCCTCTGGGTAGCAAATAAGAATCCCGCTTTCGCACCGTTCTATGAACTTTTTGATGACCAAACCCTGGAAACTCAATCTGCATATAACAAGGTGATAAACGAACTTTATAATTTTTTTGAAGCTAAGCCGAAATTCGGACCTAATAAAGAAAACCTCATGGACATGCTTCGTGCCCCGGCTATAGCAGTACCGGACTCCCTTTCCGGACAGTTAACCTGGATTAGAGAAAATTGGGGAATGCTCCTTGGAAAGTTTCTATTCCGTCTATTAAGCAGTTTGGACTTTCTCACAGAGGAAGAAAAGCTCCGCGGAACAGGCGGCGGACCTGGGCCAACAGAAGTACTAGAGTACGGAGAAATGGACGAAGAGATCGAACGCTTCAGCCCTGATAAAGACTGGATGCCCAATGTGGTAATGATTGCTAAGAGCACACTTGTTTGGCTCGATCAGCTTTCGAAAGAATATAAAATTCCTATAACACGGTTAGACCAGGTACCGGACGGTGAAATAGACAGACTTGCAAGAGCAGGCTTTACTGCACTGTGGCTGATTGGTCTATGGGAGCGGAGCAAAGCATCAAAACGAATAAAGCAGATGTGCGGTAACCCTGAAGCAGAAGCATCTGCATATGCGCTGCATGAATACGAAATTGCCCAGGAACTCGGCGGCTGGGAAGCCCTTGGCCATCTGCGCAGACGCTGCTGGAAACGAGGCATCCGATTAGCAAGCGATATGGTACCAAACCATACAGGTATTGATTCAAAATGGATCAATGAACACCCAGACTGGTTCCTCCAACTCGACTATCCGCCATATCCGACCTACAGCTTTAACGGTGAAAATCTAAGCAGCACACCGGGTGTCGGCGTATATATTGAAGACCACTATTATTCACGGGAAGATGCTGCTGTTGTTTTCAAGCGCGTGGATTTCGATTCAGGAAGAGAACGCTTTATCTACCATGGAAATGACGGTACCAGCATGCCCTGGAATGACACAGCACAGTTAAATTACCTTGATCCTAGAGTCAGAGAAGCAGTTATTCAAACCATTCTACATGTTGCAAGAAACTTTCCGGTAATCCGCTTTGACGCAGCAATGACATTGGCAAAAAAGCATTATCAGCGGCTGTGGTTTCCACAACCCGGAAGCGGCGGGGACATTCCCACACGTGCAGAACATGGAATGACAAAGGACGAATTTGATGCAGCAATGCCGGTAGAATTTTGGAGAGAAGTTGTAGACAGGGTTGCAGAAGAAGTGCCTGATACGCTCCTGCTTGCAGAAGCATTCTGGTTTATGGAAGGCTATTTTGTCCGTACACTGGGTATGCACAGGGTCTACAACTCGGCATTTATGAATATGCTTAAAAATGAAGAAAACGCAAAATATCGGCACACCATTAAAAACACTATTGAATTTGACCCGGATATCCTTAAACGGTTTGTGAATTTTATGAACAACCCGGATGAAGATACTGCGGTTGCCCAGTTTGGTAAGGGTGATAAATACTTCGGTGTCTGTACAATGATGATCACCATGCCCGGACTTCCTATGTTTGGACACGGACAAATAGAAGGCTATTCTGAAAAATACGGAATGGAGTACAGAAAGGCATACTGGAACGAAGAGGCGGATCAGCATCTAATAGAGCGCCATGAACAGCAGATCTTCCCCCTTATTAAGAAACGGTCCCTTTTTGCAGATGTACGCAACTTCCTTCTCTATGACTTCTATGCTACAGACGGAACAGTGAATGAGAACGTCTTTGCATATTCCAATTCAGATGGAAACGACCGTGCACTTGTTCTGTATAACAATGCATTTGACCAGACTATGGGATGGATCCGCACATCAGCGGCATACACTGAAAAAGGCGGAAACGGCGAAAAGCAGAGAAAGCAAAAATCCCTTGGAGAAGGACTTAACCTTCACAATGACGGCAGGTATTATACAATTTTCCGGGATGTACGGTCAGACCTGTGGTACATTCGGAATTCCAAAGAACTGTGCGACAAAGGTATGTATGCTGAACTCAGCGGATATGAAACCCATGTATTTCTCGATGTCTATGAAGTACAGGAGAACAACTACAACCACTACAGCCAGCTGGCAGGGATGCTCGGCGGCAAGGGTACTCCTAACATAAATGAAGCACTGAAAGAGGTCTTTCTAAAACCGCTTCATGACAGCATGGAGAGATTTCTCACAGCAGAGCTTTTCCAGGACCTCATTTCAAAGAAGACCAGGGAAAAAACCTTAACCAAGTTTGAAGAAGACGCTGTTGTATTCCTTGAGCGGGCAAAGGACTTTGCCTATGGTACAGGAGATGAAAAAGAAACAGCGGTTTCGCTTCGTAATGCGGTAGAAGCTGCTCTTCTTACTATAGACCTTTCAGACACAATGGAAGGCATTGATGTAAAAGGCATAAACTCTGCAGTTAAGCAGCTTACAACAGATCTGAAAGACTCAAAATCAGCACAGTACACGCTCATTGCCTGGGCAATTGCGTACGGCCTTGGAGAACTCATTACTCCGGGAGGCAATGGAGATAAATCCAGAAGCCTATGGGATGAGTGGCTCCTTGCCAGAGAGTACCGCATTATTTTTACCGGTCTGAAAATGCCGGAAGATACGATACAACAGGCACTGGAGGTTATGAAGATTTTAATAACCCAGCAGAACTGGTTTAAAGCAGAGGCAAAGAAAAAAGACCGTGCATCTGTAACACTTACCAAGATTTTCCGGGACGAAGAGGTACGGAATTTTATCGGAGAAAACAGATATAATGAAATTCTCTGGTATAACAAAGAAAAGTTTGAAAGCCTTGCATGGTGGCTTTATGCAGCAGGTGTTTCAAGAATCCTTGAATCCGCAGAAACCGACAAGGAAAAGAAGGCAAAAGAGATTACCAGCCTACACAGTATCTACAAAAGCTGGAGCAGTGCAGCTGATAAGTCAGAATACAAGGTTGAAAAACTCTTTGATCAGCTTGGCGGAAGAAAAGATGAAGATAAGACAAAGAAGAAAAAGCCGGCAGAGACAAAGGAAAAACCGAAAAAGAAGAAAAAGAAATAGATTAGTACAAGCCCCGGGTGGACCGGGGCTTTTTTTATAACTTGATCCTGTCAAAACCCTGTCCGTAAACTCCCATTACCTTGCCTACAGAGACAAAGGCATTTTCATCTTCATCTTTAATAATACGCAGAATATGCGGCATTTCATACCTACGTGCCAGTACGATTATCGGATCAATCTCAGACCTGGAATACCACCCATATCCTTTCAACACCGTAATTCCGCGTTGTACCTCATCGGATATACGTCTACTGATTGTTTGGTTCTTCCAGGAAAAACACAGGACCTGTATGGACATTCTAGCACCGTCAAGAAGCATATCCACTGTGTATGTGCTTACAGCCATCATAACATAGCCGTATATAATTATCTCAACTGACTGAAAGAGAAAGTATGAAGAGGTGATGATGACTATATCCAAATAGAGCATGACTCTGCCTGGAGAAAAATTCCAATACTTGGTAATGATCATAACAATTATGTCCGTCCCCCCAGAGCTGCCTTCATTTGCAAATGTCATCCCGACACCCGCACCTGAGAGGATTGCTCCAATAAGGGTAGCCATGAAAACATCATCCACGAGAGGGTCATGAAATACCTGCTGAAGGATGTACATGAAGGTAGAGACCGCCACAATACCCCAAACAGAACGGATACCGAACTGCGCACCGAGTATCCACACAGCGAGCCCGAGAAGTGCAATATTCAGAACAAGTAAGGTTATGCCCACAGGAATACCGGTTGAGAAGAAAACAAGAGAACCGACACCGCTAAGGCCGCCTCCTATTACATTGGAAGGAATAAGAAAGGCATTCCACCCAAAGGCCAATAAAAAACAGCCAAAGGTGATAAAAAAATACTCACGTATTATTTGCAGAACACTCTTCGCGTTCAAATTTATTCTCCTGGGGTTTAATTAGAATCCGGGCTATGTAATATAACCCTTAAAGGAATGTTATTTCAAGGAATGAAAAGTCGTCCTCAAAATCTTCTTTTTTACTTACACTCTGGATGGTATTGAGCACATAGGAGATCCTGTCTTCTTTTTTTGTATTCGCTGTTTTTATCAGGTCTCTAACTACTTCTAATCCGATTATATCACCGTCAGGTTTTCGAACCTCAAAAACACCGTCGCTAAAAAGATATACCCGCGAATCGCGAACAAGGGTGTGCTCAAACTGATGAAACAAGAAGGCTTCATCAACACCAATCACAACATCCTCTGACCCCAATTCTGTCTCTTCTTCATCTTTCACTGCTACAGCAGGAGGGGCCCCTGCACAGGCATAGGTTAGTTTTCGGCTTTGCCGGTCAAATACTCCGTACCACATTGAAAAATACATATTATTCTGGCGTTCCATAGGGAAGGCTTTATTGAGCGCGTTGAGTACTTCTTTGGGCTCACAAAAATTTACTCCAGGGAGACCTCTGTTTTCAAGTACATTTAGAACTGTAACTGAAAGCAAGGCAGCGCCTATACCATGACCGCTTACATCCACAAGATACGCAGCAAAATGGTCTTCGGTCAGCCATTGATAACTAAAACAGTCCCCCCCAAGCTCTGCAGATGGAATAAAACACCAGTTCGTTGTTATTATGCCTTCTATTGGATTGGGCAGGAGGGTACGGACGTATTCAGCACCCTCTGCCAGCTCTCTAGCCAGGCGTTCATGGCTCTCAAGAACTACCTGATAATACAGATACTCCTGATCACGTAAGCGTTTTTTCTCAAGGCTTGCATCAATTCGTGCCTTTAATAACACCGGATCAACCGATTTAGGTAAATAGTCTTCTGCTCCCATCTTAATACAGCGGATAACACTATCCATCTCGTCCAGAGCAGAGATCATAATTACCGGGATATGCATAAGAAGGGGATCATTTTTCATAATCTTTAAGAGCTGATACCCATTCATTCCAGGCATCATAATATCCAGAATAGCAATATCCGGCGGAGCTTCCTGCATCAGCTCAATTGCTCTATCCCCTGTTTCTGCAGTAACGACCTTATGCCCTTGCCGTGTCAGCTGCCTGGAAAGCATGTGTCTGTTCATCTCATTATCGTCAACAACAAGAATATGCCCTTCCTCTGCAGAACTTAATACAGGCTTATCCTCATAATCCTCTTGAAAATCCTTTTCCTCAGACATTGGGGAGGCCTGATCAGTTTCCGGCGTTAGGCCCTCATCCAGCATATCGAGCATAGAATTACCAGCAGTCAACATTCTGCCTATATCCAGGAGCTCTTCTTCCATTTTATTTTTGCGAAATACATTACGGATTTCCTGGGCTTTCTCAATTATCTCATATATCTCTGAGTAGAATTCTTCTTTTATCTGTATAGGGTCTGAAATAAACCGGCACATACCCTTTCCCAGACGTGCACTCACCAGATCTTTGATTTTTTCACTTTGGTCCATTATGGCTTTTAATTGGTCACACTGCTTTTCATAGGTTTGCCCATCGATATCTTCTTTCAGAAGCTCTGCAAACCCGTTTATATGGTTCAAAGAGGTGCGTAATTCATGTCTTAGGTGCGAACAGGTTTTTTCATTCATTCTTCTGCAAGTCTTTTTCTGTTAAAAGATTTTTTATAAGACAAATAAGCTCATCGAACTGAAACGGTTTTGTTATCCAACCTTCTGCTCCGGCTGTTTCAGCAATCCTGGATACTGTTTTAGCATCCTTCCCGCTCAATAAAATAACAGGTGTGTCTTTCACAGCCTCATAGCTTTTCATTGTATGCAGTAGCTCTTCCCCTGAGACATCCGGCAATGTCAGGTCCAGAAGGATTACATCCGGAACAGATACCTTGAGCACCGCAAGGGCACTCTTACCGTCCTCGGCAAACTGTATTACATAGTCTTCCTTTTCCAGCCGTCTTTGCAGAAGCCTTCTGTTGAGTTCGTCATCATCAATAACCAGTACATTCATATAAAGAAAACGATATGAAAGTGGAGGTGAAAAGTCAAGTATTACTCTAAAATTGTTTTTTCCTGGCCAAGATTTCTTGTATTAAGCAAAATGATATTTTGTGTTTTTTGGAGTTTTTAACAGAATATGTTTTTATAATCTGTTATACATGGTAAAATATGTACAGTAGCGATTAATTCTATACAATGCGGAGCCTTTTATCTGTGAAAAACAAGAAACAGGAAATATTCATTTTTGACCCAAGCAAAAACGTTTTGTCTCTCTTTCTCAAGGTCCTGGGATACCATTTTCCGGATCTCCATTGCAAAACAGCCTGCTCTATTGAAGAAATACCAAATGGTTCATTTTGCTTTATTCATGAAAAGGTGCTCTGCAAATTTCACGGAGAAACACCAGGCTTTATCCCCATAGTTCTCAGTGAAAAAACAAATATACAAGATGATATTTCCCCAAACAAACTCAGGGTGCACCTTCCTATCCGAACAACTGAAGTTACCGCAGTCCGGAGAGAACTGAGAAAAAAAGTACAGAAAAAGCAGCAGGCCGTTCAATCACCGCCTTTTCAGCTCTACTTTTCAAAAGAAAGAGCGGACTTTGCCCAAATCCAATTGACCTTTAATGCCGACTTTTCGGTTTGTTCCAATAAGCCGTCAATACCAGCGGACATACGGTCCTATTTTCCTGATAAACGGAGCAGTTTCGCCTTTTTCAAGGCTGTCGATTTAGCAAAAAACACAGAAGAGAAGATCTCCTTCTTTCCTACAATCTACATAGAATATCAGTACTATCACAGTATATGCAGCATCTGGGAACAAGAGAGTTCCCAGGTTTATCACATTGAGCTTTCTCCGTTACCGGACTCCTATCCGGAACATTCACAGATAACAGAAGACCTTTCACTCTCTCATTTTTCAGCAGGAACTGCCCATAAGCTGAATAACCTGCTTTCCAGTTTTTCAGGAATTAAGGAGCTCTTACTCCTTGAACTCCCGCAAAACCGGAACCTGGCTGAGAAAGATATTGTGCTCAAGTCCTTTTTGGATGATATGGATATTACCCTTAACAGGTCTAAAGAACTGGCAAATGAAATAACCAGGTTCTCCAGGCTTACCCAGCCTGCGTGTTTTTACCGGGCAGATATTTCTAAAACAGTTTCTAAAGTATTGGAAATACAAAAATGGAGCAAGGGAGAACATATTATTTTTCACAGCCCTATCAGGCTTCATGCAGCCCTGGAGGAACTTCTAGCCTTTCTCGCAGAACACAGCACTACCGGAGAGATATCTAAGGAAGCAGGAAAAAGAAATGAAAAGTATGAGATTACACTAAAAACAGAGAAAGCGGTCTTCTCTTCCCAGGAGATTCAGACACTTTTCCTCCCGTTTAAAGCTGAAAAGGGCCCAGGATTTGGGCTTGGAATGGCTCTTGTCAGATCAATCCTCAAACAACACAAGGCAGACCTGAATATTTCCTATACAAATGGAGTATTATGCTGCAGAATTATTCTTCCCTTGTTTCAGGACCTTCAGGATTTTCTCTCAGCCCAAATCCGATAAGATATTCCAAATTCTGCAATGCCTGTTCATATTGATACCTGGACATTATGTAAGAAATATCGCTTGAAATAAAAGCAAGCCGTGCACTGCGTCTCTCTATTCTAGTTATCAACTCATTTTCATAGGATACCTCTGCGTTTCGTGCCTGTTCCCTCGTATAGAGCATCTGTGCCTGCCTTTGCAGCATTGCATAATAGGCGCTCCGCACCTGTTCTATAGACCGCCGCACTTGGAGCTGGAGCCCCTGCTCCATTTCAAGAACACCCTGCGCAGCAATTGCCTGAGATGTTTCTGCTGACCGCTGTGATGCTGAAGACCTTCCGGAATCAAAGACATTCATCTGTGTGCCGATTGAAATAATCAGGTTTGCATCCCAATTACCAATCCAATTCGGACTAACAAAGGGGATTCTTCCCCCGGAAAGCTCCAAATTGAGGTTCAGCGCGAAGTCCGGACGGAAAAGCCCGGAGGTATCTGTGACCTGGGTGTTAATTCTGGCTTGCTGATGCCGCTGCCGCAATGCAGCAAGGTCAGGAGAATGTTCACGTGCAAGCTCTGTGAGCGCCTCCAGCTGCATATCCGGAAGCTCCTGGCGTATTGCGGATGTAAGCTCAGCTTCCCGCAGATCAAGCCCTGAGTAATACTGTACAGCAGTATATGCTGTTTCCAGCCCTTCTGAAGCTTGATAATAGCTTGCCTCCAGCTCAGCAAGGCGGGAACGCGCCTCAAGCAGACTCTGGAGATTGATCAGCCCCTCATCGTAGGAGCGCTGATTGTCTGCAACAATTTCTTCCATAATTTCCAATGCTTCACCAAGACGGTCCACTGTCTGTCTTCCTGAGACAATCCCGAAATAGGCAAGCCGCAGGTCATAGCCTAAGGATTCCCTTGCCCCTCGAAGCTCATGGCTGGCAGCCCTATACCCGGCCTCTGCAGCATCTATTCCTGCCTGTATCTTTCCCCAGGTAAACAGGGGCTGGTCCATTCGCAGATTCAGCTGAAAGTAGGTGTTTTCCGGATCTTCCATTATCGTATAGTCCTGGTCCGGTACTGCTGTTGGCGCCTCACTTCCCGGAGACGGGGCATACCCAAGCTCACCCTTATGGATTGTTATCCCTTCAGGCGGATTTGTCAGATAAGATGAGGAAAGCTGAAAACCGATTTCCGGCCACCGCCGTGCTCTGGCCTGGTCAGCTTCAATACCTGCCTGGTGCGCCTCCATTCTGGCAATCTCTACCTGTCCAGAGTGCTCCAGCCCGGCTGTTACCACATCCTGGACTGAGTAGCTCTGGCTGTACAGCAGGATGGGGAGGAAAAGATTTAAAGTAAACAGCAATGCATTTCTTTTATGGAGCAGGTTCATACACAGCAGTTCCTATTGTATTTTCAAGCCAGGATTTCAGGTCAATGCTCCCAGGCACGATTTCGGATCCTTCATCGTATCCAAGCTCAGCAGCAGTGGGATAGGTCATTGTGACTACCAAACCATCCTCAGCCTCAGGGATTTCAGGGTCCGGGGTGCCTGTATTTGAGCCTCCTTCGTCATAGTCTCCAGGGTTGGTATCCACCCACATAATATCCATTTCAAAGTATCCGTCAGCATTTGTGTACCCAATAAGAGTCCTAGTATCTTCGTCGTCCCTGGTAAACTCTGCCTTCACCTCTACACCTTCTAAAGGAGTATCTTGGGTTTCTCCGTTTACTACCCTTCTGTCAACGCAGCGTCCCCGGAGCACAGAGGAAAACTCTGTAGTCGGGATCCTGGTAATCTCTATGGATGAAGAGACTGTGTAATCATCATCCGAAGTAACAGTCAATGTTCCTGTATCAGCATCCTGATACTCACCATCATCCACACGAATAACAATGTTCTCAGTATCTGTTGGGTCATTGTCCGGCGCCTGATCTTCCCAGCGTATATTGTTGAATTGATAGGTTCCCACATCTCCGTCCACTGTCTGGGTGGTTACAACATAATCCTCTGTATTCTCATCTGTAGAAGACAGGTCAAGAACCACCCTGACCCCGTTCACCGGCTGGCCGTTGTTCATCACCCTTCCTGTCACACTTGGAACAGTGAAGCCGTACCTGGAAACCTCTTTTTCTCCTAGATCAGCATCCACATCTGACACAACCGGAACCTCTATCATCTGCGTCTCCCCCTCAGAGTCCAGTATCTGATAATTGTTGTCATCCAAATACAGATACAGGGTTTCCTGGTCCCCTTCTCCATCAGCATTTCCTTCAGGCTCTTCATCGTTCCACTCTACATTGGTAAACACAAAGACCCCTTGAATACCTTCTTCATCAGTTCCGGTATTTGCAGTATAATCTGCTTCATTTTCTTCTGTGGAAGGTACGTCAATAACAACAGTAACACCATTAACGCCATTACCATTCTTATCCACAATCCTGCCGGTTATCTCTTCTACAGAAAAATAATCCCTTTGCATGGATATTGTAGGAACAATATTCAAAGTATTTGAAAGCACCCCGTCTACCCGTTCAACTGTTGCTACATAGTCATCGTGGGTAATACCAAGCCATACTGTTCCTGAGTCGTCATCCGGGCCAAACTGGGGGTTCCAGTTTTCCCAAATAATACGGTGGCTGAAATAACCGTCATTTCCGCCTGAAGTCATTGAGGCAGTTTCAATAAAATAGGTATCCGCATCCGCTGATTCAGGCTCTTCACGGTAAAAACGGACAACCGCGTCATTAATTCCAGCATCATTTTCTGAATCTACAATGTAACCGGCAACCTCCCCGGAGTAATATCCGCCGCAGGATGCCAGAACAATGCACGCTGTGAACAAAAACAAATAGTGTATTGTTTTTTTCATATCTTCTTTCTCCTTAGCTTTGTTTCAACAAGCCAATAGATGGTTGGTATTAATATTAGAGTTACTAATGTACTGGTGGTAAGACCGCCGACAATGGCACGGCCCATGGGCGAACGGAGCTCAGCGCCTGTGCCTATTCCCAATGCCATTGGCAAAAGTCCGAGAATCGTTGTTGCACTGGTCATAAGAATCGGCTTCAGCCGTGTTTTTCCTGCCTTAACAATTGCTTTTTTCAGCTCAAGCCCTCTTTTTCTGAGAATGTTTATGTAGTCAATCAGTACAATCGCATTGTTTACCACAATTCCTACAAGGAGGATACACCCCACAAAAGCAATAATATTGAAGGTGGTATTTGTTATCAAAAGGGCAGCAACCATGCCGATAATCGCAAAGGGAATTGAAAACATTACGATAAAAGGATGGAGAAGAGACTCAAACTGAGAAGCCATAACCATGTACACAAGCCCTACTGCTAAAAGCAGCGCATTGAACAGGCTGGAAAAAGACTGGTCCATTTCCGCACTTGCACCTGAAATTGTCCGCTCAATATCAACCGGCAGCGGGGCTTGTTCATCAATCATTGTTGTAATATCAGTTATTACGTCAGAAAGCACACGGTTTCCAGTAAGGGAGCAGGAAACACTGATGAGGCGGGTCCTGTCCCTTCTTGATATAGACACAGGCCCCAGTGACTCAACAATATCCACTACATTGAGCAAGGGAATCCTGCTTCCCATCCTGTTTACAAAAAAGAGGGAATCAAGGCTCAAGAGGTCGTCCCTGTCTTCTTCTTCAAGCATTATCATAACATCGTAATCAGTTTCATCCATACGGAAGCGCGACACCTGAGACCCCTTGAACGCGGTACGGATAGTCGCTGCAATTTCCAACGGTGAAAGCCCGAGACTTAATGCCTGCTCCCTAAGAATACGGAGCTGGATCTCCGGTTTTCCTGGTTGATGAGACAACTGAACATCCCGGGTACCTTCAACAGACCGGACAATCTCAGCTACTTCCTGGGTATATTCAAAGAGCTCGTCCAGGTCATCACCTGAGAACTCCAGAGTAATCGGACTAGTTCCTCCGGATGCATTGCTGGCTAGAGAAGACATTCCCTGTACCTGAAAAGTAAACTCAGCATCTAGAATCCTGTCTTCAAACACATCAGTTACATGATTAATTGCTTCCCAGATACTAATGTCCCTCTGGTCTTTCTGCACCATAGCCACATTAATAGTTGCTAAATGACTCCCTGTCTGGCTTACACCTAAAGAGTTCGCTCCTGAGCCCAGCTGGCTTGTCATAGCTTTCAAGCTGTCCCCTAAATACTCCATAATTATCTGTTCAGCAGCAGCCACTTTTGCACTGGTATATTCAAAAGGAGATCCTATCCGTGTCTCCACTTGGATCGCGAAATTCCCTTCATCAGTTTCAGGAATAAACTCCATACCAAGGAGCAGGATCGACCCAACACTTAAACCAAGGAGTAAGACCGCAGATCCGATAATAATTACTCCATGCTTTAATGAAAGACGCAGAGCTTTCTCATATACATCATCTAAAATAATAAGTCCGTGCTGTATTTTAGCAGTTATCCAATCAATTACTCTGTTGCCTGTGTGCACCTCTACATCTGCAAGAGAAAGGTCTTCCAGGTCTTTCTCATTCCCGTCCTTATCCTTGCTTATCCTGCTGCCCCGCACATGAAGGAGCTTTGCACACATAACAGGAGTAAAGGAAAGCGCAACTGCCAGAGAAACGGTTAAAGCAAAAGAGACAGTATAGGTCAGATCACGAAACAAGAGCCCAGCCATTCCTTCGACAAAGAGCATTGGCAAAAACACCGCTACTGTAGTTAAGGTTGAGGCTGTGATCGCTTTTCCTACCTCTTGAGTACCTTCCACTGCAGCGCGTTCTGCATCGAACCCGCCAAGCTGCTTTCTATATGCAGACTCAAGCACCACTATGGCATTATCTACAAACATTCCTATCCCAAGAGTTATTCCCATCAGACTGACAATATTGATAGTCAGATTTGCAAAGCTCATAAGCGCAAATGTAGCTATTACTGAGATCGGAATAACCACGGAAATGATCATAGTTGAACGGACATTTCTGAGGAACAGAAGGAGTACAACAATTGCAAGCAGCCCGCCCTGCCAAGCTGCGTTTGCAACACCTCCGATTGACTGGACAATGGAAATAGACTGGTCTGTCTGAATCTGTATTTCAACTGATGGCGGCAATACACTCTGCAGCTCATCTAATGTTTCCAGTACCCGGTCGTTTATATCTACAGTATTGTGTCCAGGCTGCTTCCGAACATTGATATATACACCTTCAGTACCGCTTGTCTGAACAAACTCCTCTTGCGGAAGGTAATCCAAGGACACAGTTGCCACATCTCCAAGATACACAGGCACCTGATCCGAGTATCCCACAAGCACATATTCAATATCCTGAAGTGTTTCGAACTCCCCTACAGTGCGAAGCACAACATTCCTGTTTTCCAAAAAAATAGAACCGCCTGGGAGCGTTATGTTCTCTGCCTCAAACGCCCGGAGCACCTGGGTAATCGGGATATTCAGCTTAGAAATTGATTCAACATCGAGCTCACACATAATAGCTGCTACCCGGCCTCCAAAAATTGAGACCTGCCCTACCCCTTCAATCTTCTCTATTTCCGGCAGGATCAACTCTTCAGCAAGTCGCCTGGTATCTATTCCCTCTGTCTCTGTAAAAACATTGAAACCTAGTATCGGTAAAAACTCAGGATTATACTTAAAGAGCTGCGGTGACTGAACACCTTCAGGAAAGTCATCCTCAACTTCATTCAGTTTTTCCCTCATATCCGGCAACATTGCGTCAATATCTGTGCCTGAGGTGAAGTTAACGATAACCATGGAAAAACCTTCACTGGATGTGGAGGAAATCTGATCCACATTGGTAACAGTTGACAAGACCTCTTCAATAGGTTCGGTAACTGAAGATTCTATTTCATAGGGGCTTACCCCTGGGTAGGTAGTAATAACAGCAACAGTAGGCATGGTAATATCAGGAAAGAGGTCAAGACCTAAACTGCCTAACGAGATAATACCAAGTACAAAAAGGGCAAGAAAAACCATCGATGTTGTTACAGGATGCTTAACCGCAGTTTCTGTTATTTTCATGTTACTCTACTACCCGCACCAGTTGTCCGTCTTCTAAAAAGGAGTTTCCTTCAACAATAACAATGTCATCCATATCTACCCCGGAAAGTACTTGAACCATGTCTCCCTGCACTATTCCCGTCTCAACTTCAATCATATTTGCATGAAACGAATTACCTTCTGTTAAAGTAAAAACTACCTCTCCCCCAGCCCTGTTTAGCACAGCATCGGCTGGCAGCATCCTTGCGTTATCAATTATATTCATACGGAATTCAGCAGTAACATACATTCCAGGCCGTAGAAGGCGGCTTTCATTTTCTACTGCAATCTCTACACCAAAGGTCCGGTTTTCTGCGTTTATAACAGCAGGAAGCTGATGAATAGTACCGGAAAAAGAATCAGCATGGGGGTAAGCAATTGCGCTAATCAAGACATCAATACTGCCTTCGTACAAAAGGAAGTCACCGTAATACCGCTCAGGAATCGGGATCCGTGCAATTATCGGATCATCCTGTACAATGGCAATAATGCCTGTAGAAAGGCCGACAGTGTTCCCTTCATCCACCATGACCTGGGCAACAACTCCGCCAACCGGAGCAGTGATTCTGGTATTCTCAACCTGAAGGCTCGCTATTTCATATTGACGCTGTGCAGCATCAGCATTAGCCCTTGCCATTTCCAGCTCTTCCTGACTCGCCCCTTCTTCCATCAACTCTATATTCCGCCTCGCGTTTTCAAGCTCTGTTTCAGCAGCGTTAAGCTGACTCTCTGCCTCTTCAAACCTGGACCGGGAAATTGTACCAGCCTCAAATAAGCGCTGACTCCTTTCAAAATTCGTTTGAGCAAGCTGAAACTCGCTTTCAGCCTGCTCTAGGGAGTTCCGCGCATTTTCCAGCTCTTCTTCCCGTACTCCACGAAGAGCACTTTGATACTGAGCCTCTGCTGCCTGCCATGCGGAATATGCCTGCTGCTGTTGGAGACGGACGACTTCATCGTCTATAACACAAATCAGCTCATCCTGGTCTAAAATGTCCCCTTCATCAACAAGGAGCTCTTCCACCCTGCCGGCAACCTTTGGAACAACGGATACTGTGCGCTCAGGCAGCAGATTACCGCTGTAGCGGATTTCCTGTGCAACCGTGCCTGCGGACATGCTCCCAACACGCACTGGTGCTCCTTCTTCAATCTCCACCTCTTCCTCCGGTGTAAGGAGAATTTGTAAAACCGGTATACCAACAAAGAGAAACGGTATTAAGAGCAGCAGCCAAAGATATTTCTTACTCTTCACGATTACTCACCATTAAGAAGAGATGTTAAAAACCCATCTTTAATATGCTGCTTCATTTTCACCAGCTCTGGGTCAAGTTTCTCCGGCGGGGTAAGTGATGCATTATACAGTACACCAAGAACTATCATACGGATGAAGAAGGTCCTTGTTTCCTTGTCCGGAATGTTACGGAATATGCTGTTTCCCTTACTCCTGGCAAACAACTCTTCAATATTTTCACACAATTCATCGATATTGCCCCGGAGCAGGTCCTTTCTATTTGCTTCAGAAAACATTCCCCGTAACAAGGGATGTGCTTTCTTGAGCATATCGAAACCGCAGTCAACAACCTTATTCAGCTTTGTAGAATAGGAGTCAGCAGCATCTACAGTTCTCTGCATTTCATCCAGAAAACGCCTCCACCCCTCCAGTACCGCCTGGGTAAAAAGCTCCTCTTTATCTGAAAAATAGGTATATACTGTACCCGGTGCAATATCCGCTTTTTCAGCAATATCTTTTATGGTTGTATTCCGAAAACCATAAACCCCAAACGCATCAAATGCCGATTTTATAATTTTTTTCCGCTTTTCAAGATCCTGCTGGCGTGACATAATCACCTCTCAAATTGAATGAATGTTCATTCAATTATAAAATTAATTGAATACTAAAGTCAATGAATTCAATACAGAAAATAGAGATTTTCCTTTTCTAAAAAATCAAAGACAAACTTTTTTTCCGGTTCACTTGCCTTTTTGGGGCTGTTGTATATAATCTTACAAGAAATAGGTAGCTTTATGAAATTACAAGAAGTTTCTGAATTTCTCGAAGAACAAAAAGATGCTCTCATGTCCAATTCGGATGATATAGAATCTACCTACGAACAAGTCATTGAATCCCTGTGCCTGCTCAGAGATCAGATCTTCACATTCTCTTTTGAAGAAAACAGCACGTGGAAAGACAAGCTCAATCCGGAGGCACTCAATTACCATTTTGAGGAATACTCCCTGCAAAGCCTAAAAGGAGAGATTCAAAAGAATTCAGCAGTGCTAATCTCTGTAATTGATAATCTTTATATAACAAAAAACAGATACATAAGAGATCTTTCGTCAGTAGGATTTGCACAGCTCGAGGAAATTAATAAAGCAGACCAATATGCCATGGATTTTATTGAGCGGATTTTTAAACTGGAGACAACTGCTGCCAGAAGAGGGCAGCGAGGAGAATATGCTGCAGCAGTGAAACAAGGCCTTGAAGAAGCGTTTGGAGGTACAATCCGGCCCTTTTGGGAGCTCTTTTTTGAAATTCTTCTAGATCAATACAGAGTTCAGCTGCGGCCCTATGCAAGAGATATTATTCCCAGCTTTGAAGACTATCTTGAGTCACCTGACAGCTACGAGAATATGCTTCAGCAGAAACTCAGAGAAAACGAAATCAACATTCCGAAAAAAGTATTTGATGAATGCATATCAGATTTAAAACATGCTGACGAAGATCTGGGAACCCAAATTTCCAATAAATATGAAATAGATGATGAAGAGATCCCTGAAAACAATCCAGGCCATACCTATAGACTTAAAGAAATAGCTTCGCGGTATATTTACCAAGCAAACAACTTAGACAGGCTTGCCGCAATTTTGCGGTCTATCACAACAGTTTTTTCCTCGATGACATTCACAGAGAAGATCATCAATTTTATTATGCGCATGGTAACCGGCAAAGGTCTAAAAAAGGCAAACCAGCTCCTTGAGTTTACTTATCTATCCAGGCAAGGGCCTATTACCAGAAAATACGCAAGTGTTCAGGAGCTCAGGCACAACAGCATTACCCTTCTTGATCAAATCGAGACATTTAAGAATCGTATGCGTAATGACCATTATGGAAAAAACCTTACTGGCACACAGGTGAGCGAGCTTAATTCCTTTATAGACACCTGCACCTATGAACTGACAGATATCTATGACAAAGGGAATGGGCTCAGAGAATGGATGGGATCTGATCAGAATGCAAGGAAACTAAATTCCCTTCCACAAAAAACACAGGAAGAATTTTCAAATATTCTTCTCCACATAAACCAAGCCATTATTATAAACAAAGAATACTTCAGAGAACTTGCATCCAGATAGAAAAAGCATTCCGCACTTTTCCATTCAATCCCGCTCCTGAGTTGACCACAGAATGTTTTGCATGTACTATGCCAAATATGAAGAAGACCATATTTATCAGTGATAACGGTTCAGACTTTGCGCCTATCCTGACAAACACATTGCTGGATAAGGGGTGCCAGGTCGCATCCGCCACCCCGCCTGAAAGCAGCAGCGTACCCTTAAGCGGTTCTGAAGACCAGGTCCTAACACTGCCATGGAGACAGAATACCCCTGTGGGTGCGAAAAACCTCTTGCTTGAAGGGCTGAACAAATTCCACAGCTTCGATTATGCTGCTCTTATTTTCCAGCCTTCAAGGAAAAGCTCGGCTTTTCACGAGCTAGGCCCCAGAGACATTGAAGAGACAATTGATAAGGAAGTAAACGCTCAGCTGCATATTGCCAGAGAAATACTCCGCTATTTCCAGAGAAAGAAAAAGGGAAGCCTTTTCTTTCTTTTTCCAGATGTACACGGCAATGTTTTTTCGCCAATTCATTCTGCCACACTCGGGTGTATGGAATCACTGATAGATTCTCTGTTTACGTTTTACCAGAAAGAACCAATATTTCTCTCTGGAATATACTTTGAATCATCTTCTTCTGAAGAAGCAGCAAAATTTATCGCAGATGCAATCCAGAACCAAACAGAAAAAATACGGAATAAATGGATAAAATATACAGGAAAAACACATTTCTTTTCACCATTTGAAGTAATAAACCGAAAAAAATAGCAAACAGGATTTGCACCGCTTACAATAAAGGAGCACAGACCATGAAGATATGGATAAAACTAGTTGCAGGAATTATTATCGGTACCGTCCTTTCCTTTGTTCTCGATGCCACAGGGAACACGATTGAACTATTCTCTTTTATGACAGAAATTGTTATCAGGGTCGGCAGATATCTGCTTTTCCCCCTTATCCTCTTTTCTGCTGCAACAGCGGCATACGAACTTAGACAAACAAAGAAAACCATCGGAGTACTGCTGCGGGCACTGCTTTATCCGATTGTTGCTGCTGTTCTCTTTATCATTACAGGCATTCTCGTAGTTTTGTTTTTTTCTCCTGAACGTATTCCAATTATTATTGAAAGCCAGCAGTCTTTTCAGCTTCCTGATATACAAAACACTCTACGCAGAATCTTCCCTGCAAATGTATTTCAAGTCTTTGTAACAGACAGCAGTTTTGTATTTCCGCTGCTGCTTTTCTCAGTGCTTTTTGGGCTCCAATTCACCTTTGACAGACTAACAACAAGACCGGTAACTCAGGTATTTGATTCAGCATCAAGGATTTTTTATCGATTCAATACGATTGTTACAGAAGTCCTCGGCCTTGGCTTTATTATCATTACTGCGTATTCTGTTCTAAACATCCGCTCAATTACTGAGATCAGCTTATACAGAGAAGTGTTTCTTGTTATTGCTGTAGTAACTGTTCTGATCGTTTTCGGTTTTATTCCGCTCATGCTGTATCTTCTCGGAAAAAGAGAAAACCCTTACAAGCTGCTCTACGGCCTTATGGCGCCTGCCTTTGCAGGGCTGCTCTCTGGAGACACCCTGTTCAGCACTGCATTCTTAACAAACCATGGAAAGGAAAACCTCGGAATACCGAGACGGGTCGGCGCAATTATCCATCCTCTGTATGCCATGTTTTCCAGGGCAGGTACTGCAGTAATTAGTGCCATGGCTTTTATCATCATCCTAAATTCATACTCAAACCTTGATATCACCTTTTTTCAGATCCTCTGGGTATTCGCTTTCAGCCTCTTAGTTTCATTTCTGTTATTTTCTTACCCAGGCATGGGTGTTGTTGTCTCTCTTGCTTTTTTATCCAGCCTTTACGGCAATGGGCTGGAAGAGGGATTTCTCATCCTGAATCCGGTTACTCCCATCCTTATAAGTGCAGCAACAATGATGGATGTTATAACATCCGGAGCAATTGCATATCTTATTTCACTTCATGAAGGTGTAGCAGAGGAAAAGGAAATAGGAGATTTCATATAGAGACGCGCACGAAGGTTAAGGACCCGCAGGCAGGCTATAACTCAAAAACAAAACCAATATTGTTCTGTATTATAAGCTGGTCGTAAAAAGGCAGGGAATCTCCTGTCCAATAGTGATGAATAGGATAAAAAACCCGTAGCTTCAGAAGAAAGCGTATTGAATCGGAAAAAGCCCAATCCAGCTGTGCAGATGTCTGAGGATAGAAGAACCTTCCCCCTCCTAGCAGATATCCGAGTATGTTCGGTGCGTTTTCTTTTCCACCCCCGTATGAAAGCACAGGAAAACGTAATAAAAAGGCTGGGCCGAGAGAAACGCCGAAAGCCACGCTGTCGGTAACCGGAAGCCGGAGACCGAACCCGGGATCAATATTAACATACAGGACATAGGACCCTGTTGCAAATTCCCGCGCAACAGGAATTGCCATTGCCTGCTCTTCCTGCCAAGTATAATGATACCCTCCTACAAAAACATCCGGAGAGAGATATAAAAGCCAAGGCAGATCCATTATAACGCCGGTATTGAATTGGATAATAATTGGATTCGGAGAGCTGACATCCTGAGAATTGCCGACCCAGGTTTGACCTATTTGAAAATACAGTCCGTCAACCAGATCAGCATACACGGAAAAACTGCAGAGCGCAGCAAGAATAACAACCATTATAAATATTCGGTTTATCATTATAGTTCAGAGTATAGCACAAAAAGACCGGAATCTCCAACTTGAAAAAATTCCTGAGTTTCCCAGGCTGCCGTTATGCCAAGTCCTGGAATTATTGACACAGCAGTGAACCGTACAGAATCATCCGGACGAGGTATCGTGTACATCCACACAGAACCTGTGTCAGACCTACTAAGGAACACCTGCCCCCCCGGCAGGATGAGTGCAGTCACATCCGCAGAGCAGGAGGCATAAACCCGATTCAGACTTACATCCGGGTCCTCGATTCCTGCCTGGTCTCCAAGTAGAAAGGCACGAGAGGTTCCGTTATCCTGAAAATGCACCTCAAGCACATAGATGTCATTTTCGTTAATTGCATTACTCACCTCATCCTCTTCCAACAACTGGCGCAAAAGCTCGGGAGCAGCTTCCGGAGAGAGCAGGGCTGTGCTCTGAATAAAATCCTCCCGAGAAAGCTCAACTGCCTGGTCCTGGTCTAATGAGTATGCGGAGTAGAAATATTGACTTGAATTGGAAGAAACCAGCTTCCATGCAATATTCCACATCCCAGGCTCTTCAACTGAAAGGGAGATAGCCTGCCAACGAGGATCAGAAGACACATCAGGAGCTGAAAATGGTACAAGCGTATTATCTTCAGGCAGATATTCGTAAAAGCAGCGGCTGCCCTCAGGGAGACCGTCCTGAAAAATTGTATCCCTATACAGGTGGATATAATGGGTCTGGTTATACGCGATTACCCTGGAAAAAGTCTTATTCTGAAAGATGTTTCTGCTATACAGGTAGTCAAACTCCTCATCTTCCTGTTCAGGAAACAAGGCAAGGCCATACCCGTTAATAAGGCAGTAGAGCTTATTATCCATACGTGCAAACCCGGCAACCCTGTCCTGGATAGGCCAGGGCCGAAGTTCCTGGGCACCTGTGTAAAAGCCGGGAACAAAACGGCCGTCACGAAGGGTATACCATTGATACCCTGGTGCAGGGCTTTCTTCCACCTCAAGACTGGGCTGCTCCATTTGAGTTTCGGATGTATTATTAAAGCAGGAGGCAAGAAAAAAAAGCCCCCCCCCCACAAGAATGCAGGGGATTATTTTCATCAAAATTCTATAATTAATAGCTTTTTGCAAATACAGCAAGATGCTTGGCCTTTTCACCGCAGATTATGCAGGATTCATCTTCAGGACCCTCTCCCTGTTTCGGCAGAACCCGTATTGTTGCTTTAGTATCTTCTTTTATCTTTGCTTCACATTCCCCGGATCCGCACCAGGGAGACCAGATAAAACCGCCTTCAGAATTAATCTTTTCTTTAAATTCTGAATATTCAGATACAGTATAGGTGTTATCTTCTCTAAATTTCAGTGCTTTTTCATATAAGCCATTTTGGATATCATCCAAAAGCTCTCTGATCTTTGTTTTCACTTCGCCTATAGGGCAGAAGATTTTAGCTCCGGTATCTCTGCGTACCAGCACTACCTTTTTTTCTTTCATGTCCCGCGGACCAATTTCAATCCGAACAGGAACACCAAGCATTTCATACTCAGCAAACTTCCAGCCAGGAGAGTTCTGATCATCATAATCATACTCAACCCGAAATACACCTTTTAACTCCTTATACAAAGCATCAGAATATTCAAGCACTTCCTCTTTGTTCTTATTTTTATATATAGGAACAAGAACAACCTCTGTTGGAGCCAGCTTTGGAGGAACGACAAGACCCTTATCATCTGAATGCGCCATAATAAGAGCACCGACCAATCTGGTAGAAACACCCCAAGAGGTTGCCCAAACATGGTCTAAAGTACCGTCCTTTGTTTGATAAGTCACGTCAAAGGCTTTGGCAAAGTTCTGGCCAAGATTGTGTGATGTCCCTGCCTGAAGTGCTTTTTTGTCCTGCATCATTGCTTCAATTGCATAGGTCTCCACAGCACCGGCAAATTTCTCAGATTCGGATTTTACCCCTGTCAGCACAGGTACTGCAAGATACTCTTCCGCGAACCTGCGGTAAACCTCGAGCATTTTCAGAGTTTCCTCCTGGGCTTCTTCCGGGGTCTCATGGGCTGTATGGCCTTCCTGCCAAAGAAACTCTGTAGTCCGCAGAAACAGCCTGGTACGCTTTTCCCAGCGCATAACATTTGCCCACTGGTTAATAAGAAGGGGAAGATCTCTATATGACTGAATCCATTTTTTATACATACTCCAGATTATTGTTTCTGAAGTTGGACGGATAACAAGGGGCTCATCCAACTCATCGCCCCCGCCGTGAGTAACAACAGCGAGCTCAGGCGCAAAGCCCTCAACATGCTCAGCTTCTTTTTTGATAAAACCTTCTGGAATTAATAATGGAAAATACGCATTTGTATGGCCTGTTTCTTTAAACATGGAATCCAATGTCTGCTGAATACGCTCCCACAAAGCATACCCCCGCGGACGTATAACCATACATCCTTTTACTGGCGAGTAATCAGCAAGCTTTGCTTTTAATACAATATCCACATACCATTGGGAATAATTTTCACTTCGCGGTGTAATCTGTTCTGCCATAACAACCCCTTTTTCAATAACAAGTCCGGTTATTTTATTGTGGAATAAAGAGGTATGTCAACAGAGCTTATGAGAAACTATGAAAACGCACGTACTGTTTCTACCATATACCGGATATTAACTTCACCGTTTTCAATGATTTGTTTCTCAAGAACAAAAACTAACGATGCTGCATCCGGAGATATAAGAATTTGGCGTATTGTATATCCGCGCACATGGTCTCTATAATAATTCGGCAGACCAACTGTAAAATTCCGGTTATACCCTGTGTCATCGGTTACTGTTAGCTGAATATGAAAAGCAGACTCAACATCATCCCCTTCTCCCCGTGAATTTTGCATCAAAGAAACCGAATAATGATACCCTGTTTCAAAATCACGAAAGTTGAGCACAGACCTGGGCCTATCACCATTTAACAACAGGTATAACAGCTTCCCTGTTTCAAGATGATTAACCCCCCGGGACTGAGAGACCTCTTCTGCATCGCTATAAAGTTCAAGAAAAGCACCAATCGCATTTTGCCCGGGCTCCAGAACATGAGAAAATTCACGGCTGAATACTCCATTTTCAACAAAGTTATTGTCCCTGACATTTACAATAAATATATCACCATAGGGATGACCTGACGGCGTCTGCACACCGTATTGGCCAAACATAAAATATCTCGAATCTTCAGAAAAACCGAGGTTAAGGAATGTAGCGATATCACCTGCTACAACTGGCATACAAAGAAAAGCAGCCAATATTATTACAGATAAGGTCTTTTTCATAAATAACTCCCTCTTTTTCAATATCGAGCATTCGTGCTGTTACTAAAGGAAATTCTTATTTTTTTTTCATTTTCACTGATCAGTCACAAGAATTTTAATGTATCTTGTTCTGTCAGTTAAAACAAGAGCTTGAAACTCACCGAATCATTCCTAGTAATCTATACCAATTCAGTCCATATACTTGCATGCTTTTGCTTTCCTTGCTAGTATGATTATATACTATTTAACTAAAGGAAAAGTATGACCTTTGCATTTAGAAATACACTGCTGATTATATTAGAAGTACTCTGCCTCCTGCTCATCCTTTCTACTCTAGGCTTTTTTTTCTATGCAGTACAGGGAGATTCAAGTTTACAATTTACTAGCGAAGAAGGAGTCCGGCTTCTCTGGTGGACTTATCAATCCGGAAATACAGCTATCTTAATCCGTCTAACTGTATTTGCTTCATTTGCGTGCGGCCTCTATTCTTTTATTACACTCCACTTTCTGCGCCTTCAGTTCAAGAGAACAGTAAGTCCGGAAATATTCTTTGCCTGTTTCTATGTATTTGCTTTTACCTTTGAGTTGATAAAAATCCCCTCTCTTTTTTTATCGAGCCAGGGATTCGACCTGTATATAGGCAGCTTGTTAACCCGGACCCACTTGGCAGGACACGCTTTTGGAATAATCTGCCTTTTTCTTGCCACAATCTTTGCCGCGGGACTAAACTATCAAAAATACGGCTCAGCTATACTACTAAGTTTGCTAATCTCATTTCTGCTTGGATATGCTGTACCCATTGAGACACTGGAACGTCTTCACAACGGGCTGTACCTAATTGGAGATAGAACCGGGTTTCTTATCTTTTTTTCAATTGTTGAATTCTTTTGCATGCTGAACCTGATCCAAGCATTCAGAGAGAACAAGCAAAAAGAATATCTATTCGCTTTTATCGGCTCCATATTATTAATAATCGGAAGAGAAGGTACTTTTTTCTCACCAAATACCTTGATTGTGATTCTTTCAATTGCATGTCTCACCATAGGCATGATAGTTTTTGCACGGTCAATAAAAGGGGTCTATCTATGGAGGCTGTAGTATACTAGGTTTTTTGCTATATCAGCAAATATGTTGCAAGGATTCCGGTACCTGCAGGTATAACGATATTGTCTAAATCCTTCAGAGGCATTGCTTCCAAGAGGGTAGTACCTGCTGCGATAAGAAGCGAGTATGATACAGAATTGCTTATCTGAAAACTGATAAAAAATACTGCAACAAAACAAGCAAGGCTTCCTTCTACTGTTTTTCCACCGGTAAAAGGCATTTCAATTTGTCCAAACAGTTTACCAATAACGCTGGAAAGGCCGTCGCCGAATGCAAGCGCATAAATTGCAATAGAGGCAGCGGGATTCGGATAAAGCATTAAAGCCATCATGGCGCCAATGCCGAGTGTAACAGGACCCATAACAAACTTTCCTCGGTCCCGCTGTCTAGCTGCCATGCTTGTTATTCCGGAAATAAGTACAACCTTAACACCACGAAGCCGCATAAGCTCTGCATATGTATAAATAAGTATACCTGAAGCAAGAAGCGACAATGTTACTGCTGAGTGTATTGCAGCAAGCATTGGTACTAATGCAATCAATATATGTATTGTTTTCCGGATCAGTTCCGTTTGTATTTCCTGGGGCAGCTGTATGTTTTGAATTACTGCTGTTATTCCGTTGCTCTGTCTTACATTCTGCATAATAAACCTTTTATTAGTTTCTTAGTATTATGCAATTACCGTGCCAAAAGCACCGCGAAGCACAGAGGTATATAAATACTTATATTACAACGATTTAATCGTGAACAGGGGCCGCTTCAAATTCAATAAAACATAACTGTATACTATAGTATACAAGTTTTTTCATTTTTTACTATACTTTATGATTATTTGTTCCAGACTGCAGATACGCTTCTCTAGGCACTCCACTTGTTTCTTAGTCTGACGCTGCTGATAATGGCTAACAGCAAATCGAATAAGCGCAATAGGCACGTAAGAAAAGGCTGCTATTAATAGTTTATTCAAAATACCGATAAAGTCAACTTCATTCGTCTGCGGATTTAGTGCTACCCAGGAAAATGATAAAAAATCTGCTGCTTCTAGCTGATGCACTAAATAAGAAAACCGTATTAATAGAGCCGGATTATTTCGAATAACATGGGCACCAAGCGAGAGGGCTCCAGCAATAAAGATATAGAAAACAATTGTTCCGAGGTACAGCTTTGCCCGATACTTTCGAACCAGCTTTACGGCAATAAACATGATGATAAACACAAAAACTGTTACAGCATCCAGCAGTATTAAAGCAATAAGGTCCAGACGCAGAAAATCCGCGCCCTGCCAGCCTGCAACTGCAGCAAGTAAGAAAAACGCACTTGGAGCAATTATCAATATAAAACGTGCTCCTGAGTCCTCACGTTCCGGGAGCAACTCCTCCCATAGAATGTAAATCCAAACCGACCACCCAATCGTCAGCACAGCTGTTATCAAATAGAAAAAGATATCCATACCTGTATTATCGCACAACTTCACAGTATATTAAGCAATTAATTGCACCACATACTTTGATGTGGAATTATTATACCACTTTTCATAGATATACACTTGTATTCTCAATTAGAGCAATATATTCTTTTATACATCTGAAACAGAGGACATATAATGGCACAATTATCAGTATCGAAAAAGGTAGCTTACGCATTTGGCAGTCTTTCCATGAATCTCGCTAATTTAATTATATCCCAATGGCTGCTGCGACTCTATGTGCCGAACCGGAATGAAGCCCTTGTTGGTACAGCCGTATTTTCGATCATTTTTTTATTCGGCCGCATTATAGACGGAGTAACAGATCCCCTTGTCGGCCATATCAGCGATAACTTTCAATCAAAGCACGGCAGAAGGCTCCCTTTTATCAGAGCCATGATTCTTCCAACAGCAATTGCCAGCTTCCTTCTGTGGACGCCCCCGCTTCCGGGAGTCCAGCATTGGATAAATAGTATTTACATATTTATAATGGTGCAGTGTTTTTTCATTTTCTGGACAATTCTTGCAAACCCATACATGTCTCTGCTTCCTGAGCTTACAACAAACCTAAAAGAACGGGTCAATATTTCTACTATGCAGGCAGTTTTTCTTTTGATAGGTACCATTATATTTGCCTTTATCGGTCCGATTAAGGCTGTAATAGGATGGAAAGGAATGGGCGCGCTTCTCGGCGGGCTGGTTTTTATAACCTTTCTGCCTACAGCCCTGTTTATCAGAGAACGGTACAAGCCAGACAAAACCTTGAAAGACGAAACAACATTAAAACAGAAATTTGAAGGCGCATTAACAACCTTTCAAAACAAGCCTTTCCGCATACTGCTCACAGCAACAAGCCTATTTTGGTTTTCCCTGAATATGATAACACTACTCATCCCTTTCTGGATCGAGACCATTCTTGGCAGACCAGACAGTGATGTTGCCCTAGTCATGGCGCCGTTTCTTGGTGCTAACATCATCTTCTTTTTCATATTTAATTGGATGTCAAAACGCTTCGGCAAGCGCATCGTATTCCTTATAACCCTTGCCGGATCTGCGGTCTCCATGCCCCTTCTGGTCATAGTTGGTATGGGCATTCTTCCTGGAACACCATTGTTCCAGACACAGGTAATTATGGGCTTCATTGGTATATTTGTTGCAGGTTTTATGATGCTTCCATACGCACTTTTGTCAGATGTTATTGACTTTGACTCACAGCACTCAAGAAAACGCAGAGAAGGCATATTCTTCGGTGTCCAGTCCATCTTTCAAAAATCAATGATCGGAGTCAGCATTATAGCTGCATCTTTTCTTATGTACCTCAAGGGAAACGATATCCCGACAGAATTTGGATTGAAAGCAATCACTGTGACTGCAGGTATTTCAGCAGCTATTGCATTTTTTATATTTATCCTGTACCCATTAAAGGAGCGCGACGGCGTAATTCTCAGCAAAACGAACAGGGAAGTATGAAGGTAATAATTCCAAAATTCTCAGGCTTTTGCCCAGGAGTGAAACAAGCAGAACAACGCCTCCTATCTTCTGAAGGAAAACAGGATCTTGTAATACTGGGAGAATTAATACATAACACTGACTACATCTCGTATCTCGATTCTCTTGGAATACAAACAGTTGACCAGAGCAGTACTGTAAAAGAAGACACCACCCTAGTTATTCGAACTCATGGAATAAACCGTGAAAAAGAAACTGCAATTCGGAAAAAGCATTCTATCTTAGACCTGACATGCTTTAAAGTAAAAGCCCTTCAAAATGCTATCAGGGATGCAGCACAACAGAAAAAGTATATAATTCTTACAGGAAAAAAAGAACACCCTGAGATACTGGGACTGGTAAGCTACGCAGAACACTACACTGTAATTTCCAGCGAGGATGAACTTGGTGCCTTTATTCACAGCGAAAACAACAAGGACACCCAATTTTACGGATGTGAATCAGTATACATTGCATCGCAAACAACAGGTGATCTATCACTCTTTCAAAAAACATGTAATACAATTTCATCGGAATTCGGCAATACATATAATATTGAAATAAACAACTCAATCTGCGGCATAACAGAACTGCGGGAGAAAGCAGCAGAGGAAGCAATGCAGGAATGCGATATTGCTTTTGTAGTTGGTGACAAAAAGTCTTCCAATGCAAAAAAGCTCTTTCACAGACTTAAAGAAAGACAAAAGCCGGTGTATTTTATCGCGAACCGCAAAGATCTCGAAGACCAGAATATTAGCACCCAGGGATGCAAAACAGCGCTTGTCGTATCATCATCCTCTACACCCGATTTTATCGAAAAAGGGATTACCGATTACCTTACCGCACTTTAGCTAACAACACCTAGGTAAAACCGCAATAATAAAAAAAAGCCTGTTTGAATGACAAAATAATACCCTGGAACCGCACTCCTGCCGTTTTTAGGAGTAAGGTAATATCCCAGAGCCACAGCAAAACCGATAACAAACCAGGCAGCATAGTTCTGCAGAGGAATATGCCCTGAGGACCAAGTCCAATAGTTTAGATGTATTGCAACCGGTTCAAGAATAAAATCAAAAACAACAGCAATTACCGCAGCTCCTACAGCTCCTGCAATGGGATTCTTTACAACCCCTTCTACAAGCTGGCTTGCACCAAGTATAACCAATACCCAGTTAAAACCGATAACATAAGGAACCCCAAGTGCGCCAACTCCAAGAACCGGACCGTAACAATACGCACCAAAAACCAGTCCTGTTTTTACTCCCAACACCTCTAAAAAGTACGTCACAACGCTTGCTATAATCATCCATATAACCAAGGGATATCCGCTTGCTTTCACAGCAAAAACTGCGCAAAGAATTCCTGCAGTACCAATTACCCATGGAGTCAGCATAGCCATAAGCTCCTGAGTCCACGGCAAAAGATGCCCAAGAAAACCTACAAAGAAAAAGATAGACAGGAGAAGGAGAAGTATTCCCTCCTTTTTGTTCGGAACCGGTAAGCCCTTTTCCATTACATTTTTCTTTTCATATTATAATCGAGCAGCTGGATTAAAATCTCTTTATGATGCTCGCTTGTACCATCCAGCGCATCGATTATTTTCATAGACTTACGGTAAAGTTCCTGTTTATATTCGTCAACCTTTTCTTTTAAGCCTGCAGAACGCATATAATCCATTACTAGTCTGACATCATCCTCGGTTACCCTGTCCTTTGCGTATACATTTTTAACTGCCTCTCTATCTTCACCGGAAAGCTCTTCTATAAGTGAGATATAAAAGATAGTCTTTTTTCTTTCAATAATGTCCGAACCGATTGGCTTGCCAAGCTCCTGTTCATCCCCAAAAAGCCCAAGCTCGTCATCTGTAATCTGAAAAAGTACGCCTAACAGCTCTCCAAGGCGAGATATGCTGTCTATTTGGCTCTTTTCAGCACCAGCAAGAATAGCACCCACTGTTAAGGGCACAGAAAAGGTATAGCGTCCTGTCTTATAGGTATACAGCCTTAACACCTCCCTTTTCTCCGGAAGCAAACTCCCTGAGCTGTAGAGCACATCCTGCATTTGGGCAAAGCCAACATAGCCGATCTCTTTTGCAGCAAATGAGCATATTTGTCCTGCATTCGGGCTTTTCACAGCTTCCAGAAGTTCAAACCCCAAAAAGAAGGCAATATCTCCCTGGCAGATTGCCATTGACTGGCCGAACTGACTGGTGTCAAAAATACGCCAGTCATCACCTCGTACTGCAAACTGCATATGCATTGAGGGCATTCCCCGGCGAACCTCATCTCTGTCCATTATATCGTCATGAATAAGAAAAGCGGCTTGAAAAAATTCCATTGCCAGGGCAGCTGCATCCGATGCTTCAGCTTCTTTACCGCCAAAAAGCTCGTTCCCAAGATACACCAGCCCGCCCCGGATCATTTTCCCGGACTTGGCATATCGGTAAAGCATCTCTGCTGATTCGCCTGCAAATTTATTGATTTGATTAAACTGTTCCTGCTTTTCTTTAGAAAAACTATCGAGAGTTCTGATTATACGCTCTTTTTTTTCCGCAAAGTATGATTTCATTTAGTAAGTCCTATTTTCCGTTTATCTGGTCAGCCACAATCTGTGATGCAATAAATGTCATCGGTACGCCGACACCCGGATGGGTATACTGCCCTGTATAATAAAGATTTTCAACCTTCTTACTTTTATGCGCTGGCCTGAAAACAGCTGTTTGGTCTAAGGTATGGGAAATTCCCAATGCTGTCCCTTCCCAAGCATTGTAATCGGATGCAAAATCGCGGTGAGAATAAATCCGCTTAACTAGTATATCATCTTTAATCTGTTCACCAGTAACCCGTTCAATATGATCAATCATCTTGTCCGCATAGATCTGCCGAATTTCATCCGTATCCTCCAGTCCCGGAGCAAGGGGCACTAAAACAAACACATTCTCGCATGCTTTTGGCGCAAAAGACGGGTCTGTCTTAGTAATACAGCTTAAGTAAAAGCACGGATCTTCCGGCCAGCCGGGCTCATTAAATATCATATCAAAGTGCTCGGTCCAGTCCTCTGAAAAATACAGGTTATGGTGCTCCATGGTCTCCAGTTCATGGCCGATCCCCAGGTACAGGATAAACATAGACGGAGCAAGCACCTTCTTTTTCCAGTAGCGTTCAGAATAGGTACTGTTCTTCTTTTCTAAAAGTTTAGTTTCAGACCATGGATAGTCAGCACTGTTTACTACAATATCAGCCTCATATTCATTGGAGGAGGTAATTACCTTAGAAACTTTCCCCTTTTTTGTCTGTATTTCAGTAACCGGCTCTCCTGTCAATACAGTTGCTCCTTCCTCCTCTGCAAGGCGCTGTAAACCTAATGCGACGCCGCCCATTCCGCCCTCAGGAAAGAAAACTCCAAGATTTAAATCTACATGGGACATTATAGAATAAAGGGCAGGCGCGTTTTGCGGACTGTTTCCGAGAAAGACCATTGCATATTCGAGAATTTGCCGCGCCTTTCTGTCCTTGAAAAAATTCTGTACAAACTTATCCAGATTAGAAAAGATATTCAGCTTGGTTCCTTCTATAATCATCTTTTTATTGAGGAACTGAAAAACGCTTGTATACTCCTTATACAAGAATTCATTCATTGCTATATCATATTTATATTTTGCCTTTTCCAAATACTCATCAAGCTTTTTTCCTCCGTCCTGCTCAAAGCTATCAAAAACAGACCGGTTATGCTCCTTGTCTTTGGTAATGAGGACCGATTCATCCGGGGAGAAGAAGACCTGATAATAAGTATCAAGCTCCTTCAAGGTATAGTAGTCTTCCCGCTTTTTGCCGAAACGAGCGAAAAACTCATCAAAGACCTCGGGCATTAAATACCAGCTTGGTCCCATATCAAAGGTAAATCCCTTTTCCTGATAAATTCTGGCCCTGCCCCCGACCTCTTTGTTCTTTTCCAGTACAGTTACCTGATACCCTTTTCGTGCTAAGAGAGCAGCACTTGTTAATCCGGCAAATCCAGCACCAATTACAATGACCTTTTTCGACATCCCTCTCCCCTTTTCAAAACTGCTATTCGATTACTTGTAATATCTACTGTGAATAATAAAAATATCTATGTTTTTTTTCCAGTATATTTTCTAGTAATTCCCTTTATCACACCATACAGTTTGTATAAGGAGCATTCAGCTTTTTTGCGCCATCCAAACCGGTCAAAGGAATATGGGGGCTGTATTTCTGCGGAGGAAACGCGTATCCCGGCAGAGGATTGCCTTTAGCAACCCTTTTCAGGAAGATTGTCTCAGATCTTATTCAAAAAAGAAAAAAGCCCTAGGCAGAACACCTAGGGCCGGGAATTCGTTCTTAGATTTTATTAACCGACAATTTCGTCAACATTAATATCCTTTGTTGAATCGTAGCGGAAATGTGCTTTCCCTACCCGCTCTTCCGGGCCAATACCTACAGCAACGAAGTTTCCTGCCAAAGCTGCTTCCACTCCCGACTCTGCATCTTCAACAACTACACACGTTTCAGGGGCTAAGTTCATAAGTTCTGCAGCATGGAGAAACAAATCCGGTGCAGGTTTAGCGTTTTCAACACTGTCTCCGTCTGCAACTGCTTCGAACATATCTGTAACCTCTAAACCCTCCAGCACAGTCTGCGCATTTTTACTGGAAGAACCGATTGCAGTTTTAATACCGCGTTTTTTCAGGTCAAGCACCAGTTCTTTTGCTCCGGGAAGCAGGTCGTCAGGGGTCATTGTTTTTAAGAACTCTCTGTAATAGGAATTTTTGCGGTCCATCATCTCCTGGAATTTCTCAGGAGTAACCTCTTTTCCCTTTAGCAGCCTGCGCAGGGATTCAGCGCGGGAGACACCGCGAAGTGCCTCATTGTCCTGTCTCGTAAAGGGGATACCATCTTCATCTGCCATTCTTTTCCATGCCTTAAAGTGGAATTCAGCAGTGTCAGTAATAACCCCGTCTAGATCAAAAATAAATGCTTTAATATCTGCCATAACAGCTCCTTTGTTTATTATTCTTTAGTGCAGTGCAATATCCTTATTTTCTCCAGGTGCTATTGTATATTCTTTTCCGTTTACTGCAAGATTAATTTTTTCACCTTTGCCCGGATTAGACTGTATTTTTATCTCTTTATGGGAAATAAAGACATGCAGGATATTTCCCCGGTATACCAAATTATATGCAACAGAGTCCCATTCTTTTGGTATTTCAGGCTGAAAAGAGACCCCATGGTCTGTGTGCTCAAACCCTGAAAATCCTTGAACTATCATTTGCCACGCAGCACCGCATGCAGCTGTATGGATACCTCCAATAAAGGTTCCACCGCTTACCGCTTTATTTGTATTATACAGGTCAATAGTACAGGATTTCATAAAGTACTGATACGCATGCTGGGTATACCCTACTTTAGACGCAATTATCCCGTATGCTGAAGGACTGAGTGAAGAGCCGTGTTGTGTTCTTGGCTCATAATAATCAAAGTTTTTCTTCATCACCTCTGTATCGAAAACATCTTGAAGGCAGAATAGCTGAATCACGTCTGCCTGTTTGATCACTTGTGTTTCCAATGCAACCCCATTTGGCCATCCCCAGTATTCACCAGGGTCTTTCAGACGCTTTTTAACTTCCTCCGGTGTGACATCTTCCAGATCAAAATATCCGTCAAACTGCTCAATAAGCTGGGTTTTCTCTTCCGGCTTCGGCAAATACATCAATTCTATTATTTCTTTCCAGTTGGCAAGGTCATTCTCGGAAATTCCAAGCTTCCCAACAAGGCTTGTAAAAGTTTCCGGGTCTTCAGTCTTAAGCTTATTCCAAACAATTACCGTTTTTTCAAGTGCGTATTTGATCATGTAGTTTGTATACGCATTATTATCTACATTTTCATGGTATTCATCCGGTCCGAGCAAGCGTATTGTTTCATAACGGTTTTTATCTTTCTTAAAATAGAGCCGAGAGACTATAAACTGAGCAATTTCAAACATCACTTCAGCACCGTGGTCTATGACAAACTGCCAATCGCCGGTTGCCTGAAAGTAATGCCATATCGCGTATGTAATATCAGGAGAAATATGTATCTGCCATGAATTAAAATGGTTATGGATCTTTCTACCGGTAAGGACATCAATAAAAAAATATGAAGGACACAGCTCCTGGCCTGTCTTACCGCTAATCCATGCATAAAATGCACCATAGTAGCCCAGCCGCTTTGCCTTACCTCTGGCACCATCCAGTGTTTTATGTCTGTAGGTAAGTATATTTCGCGCAACCTCAGGCTGCGAATAGAGAAACATAGGCATATTGAATATTTCCTGGTCCCAGAAAGCAGCACCTTGATAAGCCTGACAAGAGAGGCCCCGGGCACCTATCGGCAAATCATCAGTATGAGTCGGAGCTGCGATTATATTATGGTATAAATTGAAGCGAAGTGCTGTCTGTGCCTCCAGGTCTCCCTCGATTTGGATGTCCTGAGTTTCCCATATTTTTTCCCACTCAACAACATGATCTTTGCGCAGATCTTCATATCCCCTGCTTACCGCATCTTTGACATCTGCAAAGGCTTGCTCCACAGGGTTATCGACATCATTGGAGGAATATACTGTCATATACTTTTCCAGGGTAACAGACTGTCCCTTTTCAAGGGTAACCTCTACCTGCTTTAGAATACGCTTTTCTTCCTTAAAATGAGTAATTTTATCCGGGGTTATTCCTATCAGGTTCCAGTCTTCTGCAACAGCAACTTCTATTCCAAATTCTCCGGTTACAGTGCGCAGGCCGAAGGATTCATCCCTTTCCATTGTCTGATAGGATGTAAAATGTTCGCCGTTCAAGCTCCAGATATGACCGTCAATTCCGGTTGTAATACAATACTGCCCAGTTTCATGAGCAGTAAGCACATACTTCATTGCAACTAAATGCAGATTTTTATAGCTTGCGAATTTATCTTCTTCAATACGAAGGCTGCCGCCCTGTACGCCTTTCCACGCCATTCTCCGGTAGTTAGTGCCGCGCCTGATATCTAAGCCGATGGCAAAATCCTCTATGGTACCATGAAAAACAGATGCTTCTTCTCCATTTACTGTTACAGTTGTATAGAGCGCATTAGGAACAGTACAAAGCTCACGCCATTTTCCGTCCGCCATATCATATGTATCTGTTACAACACAAGCCACATATTCTTTTTCAGTCCACTCCGCCATGGTCCCGCGGTAACCGAGATAGCCGTTCCCAGTCATGTAATTACTTCCCCAAGTAACATACTGGTCAGTATCTACCTGGTTCTCAGAAACAGTCCAGCCGTCTTCATGAAAACGGATCCTGCTCATAAAAAACCTCCTAAATATATAAAACACAGATGGTAGTCGTTCTACCCTTATAATATTTTTATAGCATAACCCAGACTGAAATACAAATTGTTCAGTACGTACTGAACCGGTTAAGGTCTGATATTCAATATATTTTTTTGAAAAACAGCTTGTTTTATCTATCTTATTCATGGTTTTATTGTTTATGGACAGTACGGTTTTCCAAAGAGACAATATCACCTGGCTTTCTTATGCGCTCATCACTTTTTTTGCTTTTTTTGAGGCAAGCATTGGACCAGTTATTCCCTTTATCCAAGAGCAGCTCAACCTATCCCATAGCATTGCCGGCGCGCATATGTCCTTATTTGCAGTAGGAATTGTGTTCGGGAGCTGGGCAAGCAGCATACTGACAAGAAAGCACAACCGCCAGCGAATTATTTTTGTATTTTTACTGCTTTTTAGTGTCTCGATCATATCTTTCACAATTTCTCTTCATTTTTTCATTACCTTGAGTGCCTCATTTTTTATGGGTACCTTTGGTGCTATTATTTTTGCGATAGCCCAAGCTGTATTATCCGTAAACCATGGGATAGACACCTCTACTGCTATTACTGAAGCCAATATTTTTGCAAGCATAGGTACAACCATGCTTCCAATCATAATAGGACTAGCTGTATATATCGGAACCACCTGGCGGGGTGCTTTTTATTTTTCAGTCTTCTTTTTTACTTCTCTCTCTTTGTTCTTTTTCTCAAGAGCGCCGATTCCCGAATCCCGCATGCAGAATATAAACACTACAGAAGAAGACAGGCTTCCATTTTTATTCTGGCTCATCTGGGTGCTTTTATTTATGGGGGTTGCAATAGAATGGGGAATTGTGTTTTGGGCAGCAAATTACATGCGACTTTTTCTTAATATTCCAACAGAGCAGTCATCAGCTCTTATGAGTATGCTTTTTTTTGGAATGGTTTTCTCCCGTTTTATCATGTCACGTCTTACAAGATTTTTTAATACACAGCCACTGCTTTTAGCCATAACCTTATTAACAACAATCGGGCTATTTCTATTCTGGAAACCCTCAATAGGGATTATCAATATCTTTGGACTTTTCCTCACTGGTGCTGGTATTGCAAATTTTTATCCCTTAATTATCTCATTAGGCTTTACAACGGTACAGGCAAATCCGGACATTATCAGTGCTCGCCTTTCATCAAGTGTTGGAGCTGCAATTTTTTCAGTACCCTTCCTACTTGGATTTATAGCAGATTTGTTCAACCTCCAAAATGCATTCCTCATTATCTTCTTTCTTTTGGCTATTATCTTCGGTTTTCTTATTCTTTTGATTACACTACAAAGAAAGAAAATCTCCTGCCAGGAATAGTAACAATAGTTTTTATATTAGGCATAAAAAAAGCTGTCATCCTATAAGAAGATGACAGCTGGATTTTTACTTTAGTAGGTATACTATCCTTTGACAGCACCTGCAGTGAGTCCCTGTATAATCTTTCTTTGAAAGATAAATACCAGTACAATAAGCGGCACGGTAACAATTACCGCAGCAGCCATAATCTCACCAAAAGGTTCCTGCCGTGAAACTGTTCCAGTAAACAATGCAATTGCTACAGGAACAGTACGGGACCTCGGTTCAACCGCTGTAAAGGTCAAAGCGAATAGATATTCATTCCACGCCTGGATAAACGCAAGAAGACCGGTTGTTACCATTGCTGGTAAAGAAATCGGTATCAATATCATATAAAAGCTCTGAAACTGGGTAGCACCGTCAACCTGTGCTGCTTGCAGCAGCGATGACGGAAGACCGCGGAAAAATGAGGTCATAATCCAGATTGTAAAAGGCAAGGTGAAAAGCATGTAGGATAATATCATCGACGGTATGGCCGGAATATGTAATGCACGGATAACCGCGTACAATCCTGTCAAAACCGCTACCTGGGGAAACATTGTCATAGATAAGATGATATACATCGAAGGTTTTCTTCCGAAAAACCGCAACTTTCCGAGTGCAAATGCAGCAAAAGCACCGACAACCAAGGAAAGAACAGTTGTGGAAACTGCAACAATAGTACTGTTCAGAAGACCCCTTATAAACTGGCCGTTGGTAAACACTAAAGCGTAATTACGCAGTGTAGGAGAGAAACTTCCAGTATCTGGATCAACAGGTACCATAGTAGCAGGCATCATCTGAAGCTGTGCTTCAGTTTTCAGTGAAGAGTTTAATGCCCAGTAGAATGGGAATATCATCTCAAGAAAGATTATGACGATGACAACCCAAAATAATACCTTCATAAGTATTCTACGTGTGTCTTTCTTAGTCATCGTCAACACCTCCTATCATCTTGATATACATTACGTCGAAAAAGAAAATGAGGATAAAGATGACGACACTCGCGGCAGCAGAATACCCCATTGCTTTATTTTGCACTAGTTCGTAGTAGGTAAAACTTGCCATTGAATACCGACTCATACCAAATACGATCTGGAACAAGTCAAATACTCTCAAGGCGTCCAAGGTACGGAAGACTAGAGCAACAGCAATAGTCGGCTTAAGTATTGGGAGAGTCAAAGACCAAAATTGTCTAACTTTTGACGCACCGTCTACTTCAGCTGCTTCATACATATCATTTGATATAAGCTGCAATCCTGCAAGAATCAACAAGGCCATAAAGGGTGTTGTTTTCCATACGTCGATTATAACCATAACCCAAAGCTGTGTAGATTCAGCACTTAAAAACGAAAATTGTCCATTAGTGAATCCTAATATTTGGCCAAAAACATTGACGATACCCGCACGGGAAGATGCAAACATCCATTCCCACATACGTGACGAAACCGCGGTTGGGACAGCCCATGGAATGAGCATAACTGCACGGAGAACACCCCGTCCTTTAAACTGTGAATTCAGCACTAAGGCAACACCAAGACCAATCATTGTTTCTAAAAATACAGAGAGCACAGTAAAAGTCACTGTATCTACAAGAGATTTTATAAAATCCCTATCCCGGGCACCTATAACATATCTATTACCCAAAAAATTGAACGTGTTCAGTTCTCGAAAATTAGTATTATATTCGCGTAATACCATTGAAGGACGCTCATATACTACTTCTCCTGTCTCCGGATCTATCTGAGGGCTTCCATCCTCGTCCATTTGCTGGGACACCGGCTGTATTGTCAAGCTTAGCAATTTGAAATAGTTTTCAAGCCCGATAAACTCAGTAGGCGCACCGCCTGCAAACGTTCTATTTGTAAGGCTGTTTGTAAAAACAGAACCAAGCGGATAGAAACCAATTACGATAAGTATAATAAAGGAAGGCAGGAGCAGTATATAAGCGGTTTGCCCTTCTCGAAAAGAAAGCTTACTAGTCCGCTTCATTCATAACTCCTTTACCGAATTGAATTAAAAACCGGGTGGGACAGATTGTGTCCCAACCCGGAATAGTGTGCATAAAATGCAACCTTACATTGGATCCCCAGTTTCATAACCAAGGAGGTCAATAAGGTCAAGTTCCAGTTCTTCCAGTGCTGTCTGAGCATCTGTGTCTCCAGTGAGTACTTCGTGTACTGCATTGAAGAAAAGGACTGAACTCTGGTTGTAATTCGGTGCAGTTGCAGTTGAAGGACGTGCAGTTGCGTTTGTGAAAACGTCAAGAAGGTTAGCCATGTATGGATTCTCTCCAAGAACTCTTTCATCTTCGTAACATGCAGGAATAGTTGGGTGATAAGAACCATCTACTGCATTCTGAACCTGAGATTCGTAGTTTGTGAAGTGCAGAAGAACTGCAACAGCTTCATCAGGATTAGCGCTGTAGTTAGATACACCAAGCTGCCATCCACCAAGAGTAGCTGCAGGAGTTCCGCGGCCTGCTGGTAGAGGACCGATCTCGAATTCACCAGCAATTGCGCTGTCATCTGAGTTTCCGAGAGACCAGATATAAGGCCAGTTTCTCTGGAAAGCTGCATTACCAGCCTGGAAGTAGTTACGTGCATCTTCTTCCATCCATCCGGTTACACCGTCTGGAGATATTTCACCAATCCAGCTTGCTGCACGCTCAACAGCTTCAATAGCATTTGAGTTGTTGATTGTAATTACACGGTTTGGAGAAACGATTGTTCCACCATTGTTAGAAGCAACCCATTCGAGTGCGGCACAAGTAAGACCTTCGTAAGCAGCTCCCTGCCATACAAAGCCCCAGAAGTCCTCATTACCTTCAGAACGTTCACCTTCCTGGATAGTCGTAGCCATTTCTTCAAGATCCTGCCAAGTTTCTGGAGGACCGTCATAGCCGTATTTGTCCAGAAGGTCTGTTCTCCACGCGAGAAGACCTGCATCTGTAAACCATGGCATACCAACGAGCTTTCCGTCTACAGTATTATTTTCAACAATTGCTGGGAAATGTTCCTGAGCCGCTGCACGTGCTTCTGGATACTCATTGAGATCCAAGAAGTGCTGTGCAAGGTCGCCAGGCCAGATAACGTCGATTCTGTAAACATCGAGTTCCTCACTCTGTGCTTCAAAAAACTGCAGATAAATACCAAGCAAGTCAGTTGTGCTCTGTGGAGTATCAAGCAGTTCAACATTAACGCCAGGATTATCTGACATAAAGACACCAGCCTGTTCCTGCATAAGTTCATAAGATGCACCATTAGGGTCTGCTGCAACATTAATTGTAACGACGCCTTCTTCTTCAGCGTCTTGCTGACCATTAGCCATTACCATTGGTACAGCCATTAGGCTCATAATTACTAAGGTCAGTAAAAACCTTTTCAGATTGTTCATGAAAAGAACCTCCTCTGATTTTTGTGAAATTGTTTAACAAACATTTAATTTACAGTATAGATACTACCCCCTTTCTCTATACCGTAACAACAGTATAAATGGCTTCAGCCATTTGTCAATTTTTTTTTCACCAAATCTCGACGTTTTAAATCTACTAAAACGATTTAATTCCAAAACTTATTAATTCTTTTTGTTTTTCAGATATTTTCCCTTGAACCGAATATCAACAAATTCAACAAAATCTCCAGAGTTATTAAACTTATTTAGTATAAGTAATTAAAACACTTCTCGGCACACCCTAATCTTCTCATCAAAAAAATAGATACAAATTTTCTGAAAATACCATGAATATCCCTTTACCTGTATCCAACTCTCCTATATAACATTCTAATAAATTAGTATTTTCATAAAAACTCACAGTAATGAGTATGGAAAACACAGAGCAACCCTGAGTACAAGCCTCTGTGAAACAGTGACATAATAGAAAAGAAAGACATAGGCTCTTCGTGTTTTCAGCGCTCCTGTCAAACAAAAAAAGCAGGCAATTTCCCTGCAATGTATAACCAAAGGAATTTACCCGCAGTGTATTATCCTACGGATAAAAACTGAAAAATCGAATTGCTAAATCTATGGTATCCTATATCATCATAAAGTAGAGACGTTTTAAGGATCAGCAAAACCATACTGTAACATTGCATAATTGGGAGAAAAACATGCAGACACTTCAATTTGATCAACCAGCTGCAAAAGCACTGGAAAACAAGATTAGAACGGCCCTTGAAGGTAAGGGCAAAACCTTTACAGCATACCAGGATATAGTAACCCTGCTTGGTGCCCGGAAGACCGGGAAATCGTGGGTATTCTGTTTTTGGACCCCGGAGTTTATAGAAAAGAGTATAGAAGAATCCGGTGTTTATTTAGAACTACTGAGACCTGAGTCTACTATTGATTATGCTAAACAAGAGCAGACAATGCAATTCTCCATACATAATATAGAAACAAAACGTATAGATGAGTTTACAATAACTGCAGTAACCGGAATTGCTGCGGGAACAAAAGATCAGTGGGGAGATTTTTACCAGCTTGTCTATACAACAGAAAAAGGAGAGAAACAGCTGCTTTTTGACCCTTTGGCAAACTCGCTTCCCTTCGGCCCATTTGCTCCAGCCGAGGTCTACGATTTTCAGCAAATGAACAATAACAGACAGGATCTTGCACACTTACGCGCGCTCCCTGAAGATGCCTCAGGATTTAAAAAAGGCGGACAGCCTATAAATATACTGCAAATTCACGCAGGAACTGCTTCAGCTGAAAAAAACATTGCAGGGCTTACCAGGGTCTACCAAAGAATTGCTAAAAAAATCGAAACCAATACCCGATTAACCCCTGAAGAGGAAAATTTTACTGCATACGATGCAATACAGCTCATGCCCATTGAGCCGATCATCGGATATGAAGATCCTTCTCCATGCTTTGAAATACAGATGAAACAGGAATCCTCTTATTCTGTCAAACTCAGACGTCCGGACATGACTAACTGGGGATACGATATTGTTATTGCCGGCTCTCCAGCAGTAAACCCGACTCTGCTTGAAACTGGGAGGCCGGATGAATTTAAGGAATTGATTGAAGTACTCCATAATTTTCCAAAAAGACCAATAAAGGTCATTCTTGATATTGTTTACGGCCACGCAGATAACCAGGGGCTCAGGGTCTTGAATAAAAATTATTTTACCGGTCCGAACATGTATGGCCAGGATATGAATTTCCGCCATCCTGTAGTTAGAGCAATCCTTTTGGAAATGCAGAAACGTAAGTCGGATTTCGGTGTAGACGGACTAAGGGTGGACGGTGCCCAGGATTTCAAATACTGGGACCCTGAGAAGCAAGAGCTACTTCATGATGATGAATACCTTCAAAGCATGAGCGACATGGTGCAGAACGTGGCTGGCATAGAATACAAGCCATGGATGATCTTTGAAGACGGCAGACCATGGCCGAGAGAAGACTGGGAGCTTGCATCCACGTACCGCTCTGTTATTCAGGACCAGCCTGATATTTTTCAGTGGGGCCCGCTTACATTTGCTCACAACACTCCATTTTTATTTTCCTTTTGGATAACGAAATATTGGAGGATCCGAGAAACAGTTTTTCAGGGGGCAAACTGGATTACAGGATGCGCAAACCATGACACGCTCCGGAGAGGAACTCAGGTGGATCCTGAATCCAGGATGAACACTTATTTAGGGTCAACCCTTCCTGAAGTCTTTAAAAACGGATATGACAATGAGGCTGCAAATCTTTTTTGGTACTGCTTTCTCCCCGGATTGCCTATGGATTTTATAAACGCCTCGTCAAGAGCACCCTGGAGCTTTATCCGGAATACAGATGCAACCTACAGCGCCAAGATTGCTGCTGAAGAAAGCACATTTTTAGACTGGGCGGTTGAAGAACAGTCATATCATCAGCCTGAACATTTCAAACGGTTAAAGGCACTGGGTTTTGTGTCATACAAAGGGTTGAAGCGTTTTATGAAAGCACTTGCCCACTCTGTACCTCTTACAGAATATGACACACAGGAAATGGCGAAAATTCTGCGAAACCACGAACCTAAGCATGAAGGACCAAAGGATTTAAGCCCGGAGTTGCTGAAAAGAATCGCAAGAGCATGGATGGACGATGTATATGACTTTTGCAATATCCAGTGGTGGACTCCGCAGCTGAATCCTGAACATACACGGCTTCTGCACAGAATTAGGGAATTCCGCCATGAACGACCATGGCTAATCGGTAATCTTACACAGAAAGATTCATTCAGCTATCTTGAACCTGCTCCTGCAGCTGTTGTGTACTTTGGAACGAGGTTATCACCTGACAGGAAAGAAGAAGTCCTCTTCTGCGCAAACATGGAAGGTGCGCCGGTGGAAGTAACTCCAGGCAACCTTCCAATAAAAGGGCTTTCAGAATCCGGATGGAAACTTGCTATATCAACCCTTGACACAGACATAGAAGGGTTTCACAAGCCGGTTACACTCAGCGACAGCCAAGGATTCATTTTCACCAGAAAATGCTGAGCTTTTTAACAGACAGCCCCCTTTGAGAAATAGGGGGCTATTTTAAAATTTAGTTAGTGCCACGAACCTTTTGGGTGAAAGCAAAACTATTAAAACCCTCACAT